>JBJBCN010000003.1:0-975744 GCA_047285805.1 Synechococcus sp.
ACTTCATTGACCTCTACCTCACCCGCAGGAACCTCCGCACCCTCAGAAGTTGACGTTCCTTGACTCTGGACAACTTCTAATTCGTCAGGATCTACTGCGACAGCAAGTGGACCGAGCTGAACCGGGTCGGGAAGGACATCCTCAACGCCAGCGCCATATGCATCAAACCGTGCATCTTCGGGCGAGGCAGCCGCGGGACTGACTACCACAGAGCGGGCCAATGAAGCGAAGACGAGAAGCAGACCAAGGCGTTTCACGAAAACAATGACCGCTTAGTGAATAATTTAGCAGAACCTTAACACAAGAGAGCCAAACACGCAATCAAGAATTACACACGATCAAGAATCAAGCACCCACCACAAGCAAACCGCTCAAGGATACTGCTCCAGCGATATGTTTTGAAGAACAACCAATTCCTCACTATCAAAATCTTCTTGCACGGAAGAGAAATTGGAATCACGCTTGAAATGTAGATACCAATACCGGCCAGTTTGGTGGGTCAAGTAATGACTCCATCCTCTTTTCCCGTATATCATTAGTAATCGCTGAATTTGCAGCGCTGGATTTGAAGACGCTTTGGGCGAACTAGCAAACTGCTTTTCGAGACTACCAAGACTTTTTTTAAATTCTTCGGACGATCCCAACTTCTCGGCTCCTGCAGAGCTAGCAGGGGTTTCATCAAACAAATACATCGCAATCACACGATAGTGAAAATTGCCATCTGAAACAAATGAACTGTGATGCGTCATTTAAACAACCTCCTTACCAAAGTGAGGACTTGCATCTGTCAAAGAGATTAAAAATCAACCCTCTGAAGACGAGGATCTACACAATCATCCTTGAAGAAGTAGGCCTCATAGATACAACCGCTTTCGTTTACTTGGTCTGGCAAAACATCTATCATAAATCCCTTTGACTCCAAGACCTCTCGAATACAAGCAGGAGGATGCTTGTGCACAAATATTCGCTTCATACCAATATCGACACGAGATGGTGGAGAAATCAATACTGGACCAGAGAGCTTAAAGCCTTCTCTTTCTAGAAAAGAGACAACTGAACAAGCATCAGAAGACCAGTTGTGCGTTTCAAAATCAGCAACCTTGACGCGGACGGAGCCAAACTTATTTAGAAAACTACCGCAGCCCTGGAGTATTTCCAGCGTATTGCCAAGAGCCGATACAACCAAGCACGTACGTGACTGCACATCAAATCTGCATTCCTGCAGGACATCAGGAAGAACTCGCTTGTGAACAGATTCAATTTTGGACACAGAAACACCCGGATATAGCTTGGGGATATCAGCTAAATCGTAGGTAGAAGAGAAACGGCCTCCAGTATTACAATAAAAAAACCAATCTCTTGAAGACTTACTTCCTAAGACTGCACAAATCGACCTCTGTTTTTCTACGCCTAACAACTTATCGTTCAAAGATTCACACACATCTTCCCGAGCATCAATCCACAAGACGTCCAATCCAAGATGCTCATAAAGAGCGGACTCCAACGCGCCTCCGACTCCAACATGCACAACCGAGTCGACGAGGACTGGCGCAAAACCTGAGGGCACGTTTAGCAATGATCATCTTTACTACTCTACCAGAACCGAAACATCCCTGCCATCTTCGGCTTGGCAAATGAGCTGACACTCCGTAAAGCGCACTACAAGATTTACTCCATCGTTGCCAGCCCAGCCCACTCCAGCAAGAATGCCTAAGCAAATCCCCCTGATCGAAACGCTCAAAGAAGGCACATAGAGCGCAAGCGCCCAAGGTCAGTCGACGCAAACTGCGCAAGCTTGTGGAGCATGCAACGGGACTCACCTGAAGCCTGGCATCTACTCCTTAATTAAGCTCTCTTTTCATGCCAATTAATACTCTCCTCTGCCGCAAAATCACAAGATTATAAATATCCCTAGCGGGCATATCAAAACCGAAGCGGCCACCTCTAGAGCGACTAGCTTGATTGAGCCCACTCGGTGACCACAAATCGACCCCCAGGAAGAACTGTTGCTTAAGCTATAATCTGTTCGGGAAAGGCTGAGCAACTCAAGTGACTTCATCTTCGAATAACTTAATAGCATCTGGGCCGGAACTCTTATTGCGCGACCCCAGCGAAAAAGGTGTTGGCATGAGATCAAGACTTCATTATTGTCTTGCCTATGATCCGTCTTCTCACCACCTTGCTTTCAGTTGCTTCAGCCTTGGTTTCGGCACCAGGACTGACGGCGAATCTCTACGTTCCCTTCCCCAGTCAAGAGAGCCTTAAGGAGCTGCAGCTGATCACCATCGCCTGCGCCCGCGACAACACCGCCGAGAGCTGCGCGAAGTCCCGAAAGCTGGCCGATCCGCTGATGGATCACCCCCGTCTTCCCGCCAGCTGCAAAGACCTCATTTGGAGCATCGTCCAGGACGCCAAGCCCGCCACCAGCAATAGCTATCAGCGCCGCGAAGCCCTGAGCAATCCTGCCCAACGCTTGCTGCTGGTCTGCCGCAGCATGGAACTGGCCAAACCGGAGGCCGCACCGCCCCAAGCCCCGAACAACCCCAAGAAGGGTGGCTTTGGCTTTGGCGGCAGCTAGGCACTCCGCGACACCTCTGGAATCCGGAACATCGGTCTAACTTGGTGCCCCCTCGGCTCTCACGGATGACCAGCGGCGTGCGGCAGATCGCTCTCGACACCCCCTTCACCGATCAAAAGCCGGGGACCTCAGGTCTGCGCAAGAGCAGCCGTCACTTCGCTACGCCTCACTACCTCGAGAGCTTCATCGAGGCGATTCTGCGCACGGTCCCCGGGGTGAAAGGCGGAACCTTCGTTGTCGGTGGTGATGGCCGCTTCGGCAACCGTGAAGCCATTGCCGTAATCACCCGCATGGCGGCCGCCCACGGCGTGGGTCGAATCATCACGACCAGCGGCGGCATCCTCTCCACCCCGGCCGCCTCCAACCTGATCCGCCAGCACCATGCCACCGCCGGGATCATCCTCTCCGCGAGCCACAACCCCGGTGGCCCGGACGGTGATTTCGGGGTGAAGGTCAATGGCGCCAACGGCGGTCCCGCCCCGGAATCCCTGACCGATGCGATCTACGCCTGCACCCAGACGCTTGACGGCTACAGCATCCTCGAGTCCGCGCCGGTCGACCTCGATACCATTGGTGAGCAGACCCTGAGAGGCCTAAGCCTGCACGTGATTGATGGGATCGATGACTACATCGCCCTGATGCAGAAGCTGTTCGACTTCGATCAGATCAAGGCCCTCATCCAAGACGACTTCCCGATCGCCTTCGACGCGATGCATGCCGTCACTGGCCCCTATGCCACAAGGCTGCTGGAAGGCCTGCTGGGGGCACCGGCGGGAACCGTCCGCAACGGCAAGCCCCTGGAGGATTTCGGTGGTGGGCACCCCGACCCGAACCTCACCTATGCCCACGATCTGGCCGAGCTGCTAATGGACAGCGACGTCTATCGCTTCGGCGCCGCCTGCGATGGCGATGGCGACCGAAACATGATCCTGGGCAACCGTTGTTTCGTGAACCCAAGCGACAGCCTGGCGGTGCTGACCGCCAACGCCACTCTCGCTCCGGGCTATGCCCGGGGGCTCTCGGGCGTGGCCCGTTCGATGCCCACCAGCGCCGCGGTCGACGTCGTGGCCAAAGAGCTCGGTATCGAGTGCTTTGAAACCCCCACCGGCTGGAAGTTCTTCGGCAACCTGCTCGATGCGGGGCGCATCACCCTCTGCGGCGAGGAGAGCTTCGGCACCGGCAGCAACCACATCCGCGAAAAAGACGGGCTCTGGGCCGTCCTCTTCTGGCTTCAAATCCTGGCGCGCAGGCGCTGCTCGGTGGCCGAGATCATGGAGGACCACTGGAAGCACTTCGGACGCCACTACTACTCACGCCACGACTACGAAGCGATCGCCAGCGAGAAGGCCCATGGCCTCTACGACCGCCTCAAGGGAATGCTTCCTTCGCTGGTGGGCCAGGACTTCGCCGGCCGCCGCATAAGCACGGCCGATGACTTCAGCTACAGCGACCCCGTCGATGGCTCCTTGACCAGCGGCCAGGGCCTGCGGATTCTGCTCGATGACGGAAGCCGGGTCGTCTTCCGCCTCTCCGGCACCGGCACCCAAGGGGCAACCCTGCGGCTCTACCTCGAGAGCTATGTACCGAGCAGCGGCGATCTCGGCCAAGACCCGCAGGCCGCCCTCGGGGACTTGATCGCAGCGGCGGATGCCCTCGCGGAAATCAAGACCAGCACGGGCATGGATCGCCCCACGGTGATCACCTGATCGGCATTAGCCCCGAGCTGTAGGAGCGCCAAACCAGCGCTCCTCCAGGTTTTTAATGGCGACGTAGAACGGCGGCACAACGCCGAGGGAGAGCACCGTGGCGACCAAGAGGCCGCCAAAGATGACCGTTCCAAGGGACTGCTGGCTGTTTGCTCCCGCCGTGGTCGCGACCACCAACGGGAAGAAGCCCGCAAGCGAGGCAATCGCCGTCATCAGGATCGGCCGCATCCGGGACTCAGCCGCAGCAATCGCCGCCTCGCCATACGACATGCCTGATTCGAGGTGCTGCTCAGCCACCTCGACAATCAGAATCCCGTTTTTGGCCGCCAAACCAATCAAAGTCACCAAGCCCACTTGGGCATAGATGTTGAGATCAATGGAGCGCAGCGAGAGGAAGGCCAAAGCACCCAACATTGCCAAGGGGACGGTCATCAAGATGATCACCGGGGTGACATAGCTCTCGTACTGCGCCGACAGCACGAGATAGACAAACAACACCCCGAGGCCAAAGACCAACACGCTGGCACTGCCGGCCGAGAGCTGGAGTGCCGCAATCCCCGTGAAGGCATAGCCGATGTTGTTGAAATCCAGGGCCTTGAATTGCTGTTGGATCGCGCTCAGGGCCTGCCCCGAACTCTTGCCCAAGGCTTGAACACCCTGAATCAAGACCGTTCGGTAGAGGTTGTAGTGGCTGATGACCGGCGGAGCACTGGAGAGTTCAGAGGACGCAAACTCCGAAACCTGGACAAGCTTGTTATCGCGGTTGCGGACGTAGTAGCTCAGGATGTTCTCCAGCCCCTGGCGACCAGACGGCTCGGCCTGGACATAGATGTTGCGCACCTGACCGCTCTCGTAGGTCAGACCTGAATAATTACCGCCTGCCAAGACGGCGATCGTTTGCATCGCCTGCTGAAAGTCGACGTTCAAGGCGCCCAGAATCGATCGATCGATCTTCAGACCAAAGGCAGGGGCGCTCGGAACAAACTGGGTATAGAGGTTGGCGTAGGCACCACTGGCCTGACCCTGACTCACCAGCTGTTCCGCCAGCTGATCCAACTGGGTGAAGGTGTAAGCGCCATTACTGAGGTCGTTGAACTGGAAATAGAAGCCCCCTTGCGCCGAGAAACCTGGAATTGCCGGGGGCTGGGAGGCGGCCGCTAAGCCAGTGCTGAACCGGGACAACTTGGCGTTAAGCCGATCGACAATGGCGGGGGCTTTGTTTTCGGAACCTGAGCGCTCATCCAACGGCTTCAGACCAAAAAAGAACAGGCCCTGATCTGGACTATTGCCGTTGAAACCTGCACCGCTAATCACACTGGCGGCGGTGATGTTCTTCTCCTGCTTGAGGACCTCGGCGATCTGCATCCCCACCTGTTGGGTCTGCGAGAGCGAGGCTCCGTTCTGCAGCTGGAAAATCCCCAAGCCGTAACCCTGGTCCTCTTCAGGGATGAAGGCCGTGGGCAGGGCATTGAAGGCAATCGCGGTGGTGACAATCCCTGTCCCCAAGCCCATCAAAATCCAACGCCGGCGATCAATCAGCCAATGGAGCAGACGGCCATAGCCCTGCTCCAGGCGCGCAAAGAAGGCGTTGAAGCGATCAAAGATCAACGCCAGGCGACTGCCCGCAAAACCGAAGCCCGCAATGCCGACAACATAGGCCAGGGGACCCAAGGAGGCGGCACTGAATTTGCCAAAGCCCAGGCCAATCAAGAGTCCAGCCACCGTCCAACTCCAACCTTCCGGGCGGGGTGGCTTCTCGGTCTTGAGAATCAGCCCCGCCATCATCGGCGAGAACGTCAAAGCGTTAAATGTCGAGATCGCGATCGAAAACGCGATCGTCAAGGCGAACTGCCTGTAGATGATGCCGATCCCCCCGGGATAAAACGCCACCGGCACAAACACCGCCATCAGGACCAGCGATGAAGCGATGATCGCGCCGATCAATTCGCCCATGCACTCCAGGGCCGCCTGTCGCGGCTTCATGCCCTGCCCCAGGTTTTTGGCGACTGCTTCGATCACGACAATCGCGTCATCGACAACCAAGCCCGTGGCCAAGACCAAGCCCAGCAAGGTGAGTTGATTGATCGAGAAACCAAAGGCCTTCATGAAGGCAAAGGTCCCCACCAAGGAAATCGGAATCGCCAGGCTGGGAACCACCGTGGCGCGCCAGTCCTGCAAAAACAGGAAGAGAATCACGAGCACCAGGACAATCGCCAGGCCCAGGGCATCGGTGACTCCACCAACCGCCGATTCAATAAACTGACCAACGTTGTAGATCTGCTGAACCGTCACCCCCGCGGGAACCTGACCACGGAACTGCTCCATCAGGTTCACGACGGCCTCGCTCACCTGCAGGGCGTTACTTTCTGGGGTCTGATACACCCCAACGGTGATCGCGGGGTAGCCATCGATATCGCTCCCTTCGGTCGCAAACGTGTTGAAGCCATAGGTGGCTTCACCGACATCCTGAAGGCGCAGCAGATTGCCCTGGGGAGAGCGCCCGACGATCAACTGGTTGAGCTGATCAACCGAGACCAAGTTGCCGTTATTCTCCACCAGTATCGGATAGGTGAAGAGCTGGTTGCCGCCGGCCGGTGGGCCGCCGACTAAACCACCAATCGCCACCGCGTTCTGACTACGGACGGCACTCACCACCTGATCCGCCGTCAACTGATTCGCGGTGAGCTTGTTGGGGTCAACAAACAGCCAAAACGCAGGATTGCTGCCGCCAAAGAGCGTCGCCTGAGCCACCCCTGGGATGCGCTCGAGCTGGTAATACAGCTGCTCGTAGATCAGGCCATTGAGATAGGAACGATCGAACTGCCCCGCAGACGAGGAGACCTGGTAGGCCAGCAGGATCGAAGGGGTGGTTTGGATGACCGAGACGCCGGTGCTACTCACCTGTGAGGGCAGCTGGGGCATCGCCAAAGACACCCGGTTCTGCACATTGACCTGGTCAATGTTGATGTCCGTGCCCTCGTCAAAAAACACATTGACCGTGCTGGCACCCGTGTTGGTGGTCAGCGATGAGATGTAGGCCGCCCCAGGCACTCCGTTGATCTGCTGTTCCAGAACATTGGTGACGGCCTGCTCCGTCACCAGGGAGTTCGCACCGCTGTAGTTGGCACGCACCTGAATCTGAGGCGGCGCAATGTTGGGCAGGTTTTCAACGGGCAGGGTGGGTATCGCAATGACGCCCACCAGCACGATCAAGATGCTGCACACCGTGGTGAGCACCGGGCGCTTAATAAACCGATCCGAGAGCGACATCGCGAACGCTCCCTAGGGCTTGCTGGCTGGAGCGATGGCCACGGGCAAACCGGTCCGCAGCAGAGCCGTATTGCTCACCACCACCTGATCCCCGGCCTTCAGGCCAGAGCGCACGGGGTAGCGGTTGTCTTGGAGATCGCCGAGTTGAACGGACGTCTGGACCACAATCGGCGTCAAGCCGGGCAGGGAGGCCAAGCGTTTCTTTTGTTTTTCGGGGACGGTCTTGGACGCCTTGATCTTGGGTAACGCCTCCGAAAGGAGAACAATCCGATAGACGAAGGGCTGCTGGGCTTGCATCAGCACCGCCGAGACCGGCACCGAGAGAGCCTGTTGGCTCCCGGTGATGATCCGATTCAAGACGTACTGCCCTGTCTTGAGCTTGCCGGTCAGGTTGGGGAACGCCGCTTTGACAAGGACCGTGTTTGGGGAGGAGCTGCTCCCACTGACGCCGAAGTAGGGGGAGATAAACACCACCTTCCCGCTCCTTTCCACGGGTGGATTGCCCTGGGTACGAAGCAGAACCTCCTGGTTGAGCGCCACGCGCGACGCTTCGGTCGCAGGGACATCCATCAACGTCCAGAGGGTGGAGTTATCGACGATCCCGGTAATCGCCTGCCCCTTGCGGACGTAATCACCGAGCTTCACCGTATCGAGGTCGCCAATCTCACCACCAATCGGCGAGGTGACGTACTTGTATCCCAAGGTGGCGGCATCGGAGCGCACCCGATCCGCGCTCTGAATCGCCTTTGTGACATAGGCATCGCGCTGTTTGGTGGACACAGCGCCCTGCTCATTCAAAAAGATGTAGCGCTCGGCATTGAGCCGGTCCTTACGCGCTTCTGCCTTGGCGGAGTCCAGCGCCGCAGTTTGTTGCACGTTGTCGAGCACCAAAATCGGCTCGCCCGCTTTCACCGTCTGGCCCTGCTTCACCAGAATCTTCACGACCCGTCCGTCCGCCTCCGGCCTGAGGGAGACATCCGTGGTGGAGCTCAGGCGACTGATGACATCAATCGAGGGATTGAATTCAGCGCTGCCAATCGTTTGGACCTGCACCGCCGTGGGCTGACGCTGGGGTTGCTTGGGGGCACAGCCCAGCAAGAACAGCAACGACAGGGGTGCCAGCAGGCGCCGCACGACGGTGACTCGGATATCCGAAAACTAGGGAAGTCGAGAAAGTTTGGCCCGAGGATGATGGGGATCGAGACACATCCGGCGCGGCGTGAGCGATCTCTTCAGCTATCACGGTGAGAAGCTGCGCCAGCTCCACGCCCCCCTAGCCGATCGCCTCCGGCCCAGGAGGCTCGATGACTTTCAAGGCCAAGAAGAGATCCTTGGCCCCGGTCGACTCCTGCGGCGCGCCATCACGGCCGATCGGGTCGGCAACCTGATTTTTTACGGTCCGCCGGGGGTCGGCAAAACCACCCTGGCCCGGATCATTGCAGCCACCACCCGGGCCCACTTCAGCAGCCTCAATGCCGTCCTCGCCGGCGTGAAGGACCTACGCCACGAGGTCGATGAAGCCAAGCGCCGGCTCGATCAGCACGGCCTGCGCAGCCTCCTCTTTATTGATGAGGTCCATCGCTTCAACAGCGCCCAGCAGGATGCCCTGCTGCCTTGGGTCGAAAACGGAACGGTCACCCTGATCGGCGCCACCACCGAAAACCCATTCTTTGAAGTCAACAAGGCCCTCGTCAGCCGCTCACGGCTGTTTCGTCTGCAGCCCCTGCAAAACAGACATCTGCACCAACTGCTCGAGCGGGCCCTGCGCGACCGTGAGTGCGGCTATGGGGATCGGCCGGTCCAGATCACGCAAGAGGCCGCCGAGCATCTGGTGGAGGTCGCGGGTGGCGATGCCCGCAGCCTGCTCAATGCCCTCGAGTTGGCCGTGGAGACGACGGATCCCAATGTCGACGGGCAGATCGTCATCAGCCTGGCAATCGCCGAGGAGTCCATACAACAACGGGCCGTCCTCTACGACAAACAGGGGGACGCTCATTTCGACACCATCAGTGCCTTCATCAAGTCCCTACGCGGCAGTGATCCCGATGCCGCCCTGTTCTGGTTGGCGAAGATGATCGAGGCGGGGGAGAACCCCCGCTTCATCTTCCGGCGAATGCTGATTTCAGCCGGGGAAGACATCGGTCTGGCGGACCCCCAAGCCGTCGTTGTGGTGGAAGCCTGCGCCGCGGCCTTCGAGCGGGTCGGCTTGCCCGAGGGCCTCTATCCCTTGGCCCAGGCCGCGCTCTACCTAGCCTCTACGGAGAAGAGCAACAGCCTGCTCGGTTTTTTTGATGCCCTCAAAAACGTCAAGGCAAGCAACCGCCAGGCGGTCCCGTCCCACCTGCGCGACGCCAACCGTGATGGCAAGGCCTTCGGCGATGGCGTCGGCTACCGCTACCCCCATGCCTACGCCGAGCACTGGGTCGCCCAGCAGTACCTGCCCAGCGATCTGCAGGGACAAGTCTTCTGGCAACCCGGAACCCTGGGTTGGGAAGGGGAACGCCGCCAACGGCTCCAGCAACGGCGGGCCGCCCAGCTCGCCGCAGCCGTCGAGCATCAGCAGGAACTCGGCGAGATGCTCAGCAGCGGGCCCGATGACCCCGAGCTGGAACGCTGGATCCAGCGGCAATCCGGCAGCGAAGGTGAGCGGCTTGATCGACTGCGCCAGGAGCTCTGGGCGGAGGCCAACTGGCAGCGGCATGACCGGGTCCTCGTCCTCGAGGCCCGTTCCTTGCTCTGGGCCCTCGATCCCCTGCAGCGCTGCCCTGAAGGCGGGGTCGTCATCCAAGCGGCCAGTGCCGCCGATCAAAGCAGGCTGGCCACCCAACTGGCTGTGCTCGACAGCCTCGATAGCCCCCAACTGATCCCCGAGCTGAACGCACTGGAGGGCAGCGGACAACGCTTCGAATGGATTGCCAGCCGGCATCCCTGGAAGAACTGCAGCCAGGAGGACCTGGATGCCGCTGTAGCCAGCATCACGGCCTTGGCGGCCCCCAAAGCATACCTTCGTCTGCTCTTCAGCCAGCCGCGACTTGGCCCGGCCGCTGGCTTAAGGCAAGGGAACACCGCCCAAGAGGAGCTCGGGCACCTGCTAGAGCAGGCGGTCACGATTGAGACCGAGATGCTCGCGTCCGATCCCGACCCCACCAGCCTGGAAGCGGCCCTCAAGCAGCAGGGTTGGACGCTGGAATGGCGCAACTGGGAGGAGCGGCTGGAGTTGCCGATCAACGACAGCCTCATCCACCGTTGGTTTGCGGCGGAAGCCCCCTACCGCCAAAGACTCAGCAACCAACTCAGCGCCAAGGAGATCGAGCGTCTCGCTGCCGCGCTTCAACAACGCCTGACGGGACATCTGCCGCAGTTGCTTCAGCATCAACTCCTGATTGCTCGTCGTTTGGCCTAAATACGACAAAAAAGCCCCGGCGATGCCGGGGCTTTGAAATGGATCAATCGATCCCTTAGATCACCAGAGGCCGCGAACGGACTGCCGGACCCGCTCGGGAGCTTCGGCGGTGTAAGCCGCGATGCAAGCCGGGGTGTTCACATACCAGCTGAGCAGCGAGGTGGCCTGCTGGCTGTTCTCGATGCTATTGACATCACAGACCTTCATCGAGCCCTGGAGGCGCTGGTCGGTGGGGAGCTGCTTCATCAGCCCGAAGCTCGATAGCTTGCCGTCGGCGGAGTCGAGGATGATGGCGCTACGAACGGCCTGCAGGCTGTTCTGCTGGCTGTAGTAGGGGGTGTAGTTGTCCTCCTGAATGCTCTTTTTCAGGAACTGCTCACCTTTGGGGGAATACAGGAAGCGAGCCACAGCGGCCACATCCACGCTGTACTCCTGCTGGAGACCAGCCTGGAGCTGCTCACGGGACCAACCCGAGAGGTTCTCCAGGTTACGAGGGACGGGGTTGTCGATCACCTTGATGCCGCCGAGGGGCAGCAAGGTGTTGGAGCGAACAAAGCCGCTGCTGACTGTCCGAGCTGTCTGGGTGGGGAGCTTGACGCCGCGGTTACCCCAGGGGTCACCGGTTTCGATGAAGGTTGGGGCTCCGAATTGGACGCCGGACTGACCCGAGGTGATTGCTTGAGGGGAATTCTGAGGAAGAGCCTGCGCAGGCAGGCCTGCCATCAGGAATCCAACGCCAGCCAAGGGAAGGAGCGCCTTGCGCATGGGTTTGCAGAGGAAGACATCCCCGGTATGACGAGTCCACAGAGACTCGCCATAGCAACTCTGGTTTGTTTTAATACTCGGCCGCGCAAAAAAAACAAACTCAGTGGTGCTCGCCCCACTGCACTGCAGCGACGCCCTCCCCCACTAAGCCGCAGAACCAGCCAGCGGACTCCAGACAGAGCGAGGGGGGCTTCAGCCCCTGCTGCAGGTGACTCAACTCCTGCTTGGTTTCATCCCAACACCAATGGCGCAATTCCTGAGCGATGGAGGAGCCCATCCACTTAATAGCCGCCTCCTTGCACACCCAACTTCGTAGAACCGCGAGGCGGCGTTCCTCGCCAAGCAGGGCCAACAACGCCTCGGTCTCCTGGGCCGGGAAGAAACGCTCGGCCAAGAGGTCCGCCTGCAGGACGCGGTCACGGCGCTCGAGATCCACACCCACCGCCCAAGGGGACCAGGCCAGCAGCAGTTGTTCGCCGCTGTGGCTGATGCTGACGAAGCCCCAGCCCGGCTCCAGGCGGGGCTGCTGGGCAGGCGGGCTGTGGAGCGGAACGGTAGCCGGCGGCACGTCAAACAAAGCGGCCAGGCGCGCCCGCAACTGCTGGCGCGATGCCTGGTAGCGGGGTTGGAGCGCCGCAGGCAAGGCCGCACACCACTGCTGTTCCTGCGGCGACAGGCCAGCGCCACAGGGCGCAGCCAACGGGGATAGCCAAAGCCGGGGCGCCTTCGCCGGCATGCCTTCTAGGCTCCCACGAGTTGAAACCTCACCCCCCATGGCCCTGCAGGTCGGAGACGTCGCACCGGAATTCAGCCTGCCTGATCAGAGCGGCAACAGCGTCAGCCTCAGCAGCTTCCGCGGACAGCGCGTGGTCATCTACTTCTATCCCAAGGACGACACCCCGGGCTGCACCAAAGAGGCCTGCAACTTCCGCGATCAGTGGGCCAGCTTCGAGAAGCACGGCATCGCGGTGCTGGGGATCAGCAAGGACGGAGCCACCAGCCACAGCAAGTTCATCAGCAAGTACGACCTGCCCTTCACCCTGCTCAGCGACGCCGAGCCCTGCCCCGTCGCGGAGAGCTACGGCAGCTATGGCCTCAAGAAATTCATGGGCCGCGAGTACATGGGGATGATGCGCCACACCTTTGTGGTGGACGTCGAGGGCAAGATCGAGAAGGCTTACCTCAAGGTCAAGGCGGCCTCCATGGCCGACGACATCCTTCAGGACCTCGGCCTCAGCTGAGCTGATCCAGGGCCTCCAAGCACAGGTCGGGGGCCTTAACCAACCGGCCAGGCTCCAACCAGGGGGCGAGACGCAGGGCGTCCCCCCCGGTCAGCCAAACGGTGCACTCCGGCTCGAGCTGCTGCTGGGCCTGCTTGATCGCACCCACCATCGCCTGGAGGCAGCCCACTTCCATCGCCGCGGCGGTCCCCTTCGGCCAAGGCGGCAGGGCGCGATCCACCCCACCGGTCTGCGGCAACTGGGCTGTGCCTTGATGCAGGCTGCGCAACTGCAGGCTCAGTCCGGCACTCAGGCGGCCGCCGGCAAACGTCCCCTGGGCATCCACAAGGGTGAGGCTCAAGCTCGTGCCGGCATCCGCCACCAGGACCGGGCCCTGCTGCTGCCGCCAAGCCCACCAACCTGCCAACGCCCGATCAATGCCGAGCCAAGCGGGGGCGCCAGCAAGGGGAACATGCGCCAATGGCAGCCGCCGCTCCTCGGGCAAGGCCAGGGCGGCGGAAACCGGACCCACCGCAGCCCAGGCCTGCAGCGGCGGCACGGACCAGGGGGGCTCAGGGGACGCCGTATCCCAGCAGCGCAATCCCAAGGGCGAACGCTCCGCCCAGTGCCAACGGCTGTTGCCCACCAGCAACAGCTGGGCCACTTAGATGCCCTCGCCGGCCATCCCGGGCAGGTGAATGCCGCATTCCTGCTTCAAGCCGCCGAAGCGCGTCGCCCGTCCGCTGGTGCTGCCGTCGTCGGGCGCACTGGAATGCCAATCGCCGACCGTGGAATAGCCCTTGTCAAAGAGCGGGTGCTGGGGCAGTTCGTTCTCCTGCATGTAATAGAAAATGTCGCGGTTGTTCCAATCCAGCAGCGGACGCAGGGCCCAGCGTCCGCGGACGAGCTGAACGGGATCCATCGCCTTGCGATGGTCGGTTTGGCCACCGCGCACGCCGCTGGCCCAGCAGCTGACCTTGAGGTCGTTCAGGGCCCGATCGAGGGGCTCCACCTTGCGAAGCCGGTGGTAAGTCTCCAGATCCTGCACCTGCCCGGTTTCCCACAAGCGGCCGTGGAGGGCCTCCATGCGAGCCGGGCTCATGCCGGACTGGGCGACGTGCAGCTGGAGACCAAGCTGCTCAACCAGGGCCTGGGAGTACTGATAGGTCTCTGGCGGCAGATAACCGGTATCCACCCAAATCACGGGAACCTTGCGATCCAACTGGCTGATCAGGTGCAGGGACACCGCGGCCTGAATGCCAAAGCTGGTGGTGAGGGCAAAGCCGTCACCGAAGGTCTCAAGTCCCCAACGCATGCGCTCCAGCGCACTCAACGACCGCAGCTGCTCACAGGCCTGCTGAGGGTCGAAGCTGGGTGCGGAGGGGGAGGCAGACGTGGTCATCGCACCATCTTCCAATGTGGGGGGGGATGGTTAGGGTTCGCTCTGGTCTTCTGCTCCACCGTCTGCCGTGCCCCCATCCGAGGTTGAGCCCGCAGCTGTTGTGGTGATCGGCGGTGGCTTCGGTGGTCTCAATACCGCTTTGCAGCTGGCGGCCTCCGCTGAGCACCCCTCGGTGGTGCTGCTCGAGCCCCGCGAGCACTTTCTCTTCCTGCCCCTTCTCTACGAACTGCTCAGCGCTGAGCTGAAACGCTGGGAGATCGCCCCCCGCTACAGCGAGCTCCTGGCGGGCTCCGGTGTGGTTTGGATCCAAGAGCGGGCCGAGTGCATCGACCGCGCCAATCGCACGATCACGACGGACGGCGGACGCCAACTGCCTTACAGCAGCGCCGTGATTGCCAGTGGCGGCCAACTGGAGACCTATGGCGTCCCTGGGGTCCGCGAGCACGCCATCGGCTTTCGCACTCTGGAGGACGTTGCCGAGATCCAGAGCTGGATTCAACAGCTCAAAACCAAGCAATCGCCCCTAAAGCGGATTGGGATCGTGGGGGCCGGCGCGAGCGGCGTCGAACTGGCCTGCAAGCTCGCCGATGTGTTAGCGGGCAGCGCCATCGTCGAATTGGTGGAGCAAGGCCCCGAGCTGCTCCCGATCGCCAAGGCCTTCAACCGCGAGCAGGCCAGCAAGGCCCTGCAGCAACGGGATATCCGCCTCCGCCTCAACACCCGTGTGGCCAGCGTGGAGGCCAGCGGGCTGCAGTTGCAGCGACTCGGGGATGGCACGACCAGCGTGGAGGCCCTGCGCTGCGATGGCGTGATCTGGACCGCCGGCTTGGCCGCCAGCGTGCCGGACCTGGAACCGCCCCTGCCCCTCGACCCGCGGGGTCGGCTGCGTTGCACGCCCTCGCTCCAGGTGGAGGGCAGCGAGGAACTCTTTGTCCTTGGGGATGCAGCGGCCTGCCCGGACGCCAGCGGCGAGCACCCAAGCGGAGCCCTCTATCCCGCCAATGCCCAGGTGGCCTATCAGCAGGCCAGCTGCATTGCCCTCAATCTGCAACGCCTGCGCATCGGTGCCCCCCTGGAGAGCTTCATCTGGAAGGATCTGGGGGAAATGATGGGCCTCGGGATTGGCCAGGCCAGCCTGACGGGCATGGGAGTCACCCTGGCCGGCCCCGCGGCCTTTCAGCTGCGGCGCCTCGCATACCTGGCGCGGATGCCTGGCCTACCCCAACAGCTGAAGGTGGCCGGCGGTTGGCTGGCGAAGTGGTTGTGAGCAGACCCAGCGGCCTGCTGCTCGATGCCATGGGCACCCTTATTGGCCTGCGCCAGTCCGTGGGGGAGAGCTACGCCTCCATCGCCCAGGACTTTGGACTGGAGGTCGCCCCCGAGTCGATCAATGGCGTGTTTGCTGGCCTCTTTCGCCAGGCGCCGGAGCTGGCCTTTCCCGAGCTGAGCGGAGAGGAGCTCGCCCAAGCGGAAGAACAGTGGTGGACCGATCTGGTGGCCCAGGTCTTCCAAGCCTGCGGCCACGACGGTCCGCTGCCGGAAGGGTTCGGCACAACCCTCTTCCAGCACTTCGCCGGTGCGGAACCCTGGCTGGTCTATCCCGATGTGACCGCGAACCTGCAGCGCTGGAAGCAGCGGGGCTTGAAGCTGGCGGTGGTCAGCAACTTCGATCAGCGGCTGCTGGCCCTGCTGGAGGAGCTAGAACTCAGTCCCCTGCTGGATGCAGTGGTGGTCTCCTCGGTGGTCGGGGCCGCCAAACCCAGTCCCGTGCCGCTGAAGGTGGCACTCGAGCAACTGGGGCTCAAAGCCGATCAGGTCTGGCACATCGGCGACAGCCCGGAGGATCAAGCCAGTGCGGCGGCCGCGGGCATCCGCTGCCTGCTGATCAAGCGCCCTAAACCCAACGGCACCCCTTGAAGCAGTCCGCGTTGATGGGCCGCACCGCTGGATTGCGGCCCGCTCAAACCCGGCGATTGGAGCGGCTGAGCCACCGGCGCCACCCGGAGAGCACAGGTGTCGACTGGATCAGCCTGCAGCGCCTTGCGGCCGAAAGCGCGGAGCTGGATCTCCCCCTCAGCCTAGTTCTTGATGAACGGGGCCTCTGCCGTCTGCTCTGGGTCGGCCCCTTGGAGCAATCGGGACGACTGCTCGAGCGCCTGCCGGGGGGACCCCGCCGGCAGGGCAACGCCCTGCGCTTGATCACCTGCGTCGGCCGGGCCAAGCACCTGGAGCCCCATGGCCATGAAGCCGTCGTGGGTCTCGACCTGCAGCCAGGGTTTTGGCTGCGCTTCGGCAACAGCCCCCAGGCCGGCGGCCGCTGGCCCGCCGCGGCCTTCAGCCCTAGCAGCGACCCCCACTGCCCCTGGCGGACCTTGGAGGAGGACGATCTAGCGGCCCTCTGTGCGTTAGTACCGCCGGAGACCCGTGAGCCCACGCAGGCCCCGACAACACCTGGAATCGAGCAGGTGTTGCTGCTGGTGCTCAGCCCCAGCGATCCGGAGGCGGCCCGCCGCGAAATCGCCGAGCTCGAAGGCCTCGTGCGCAGTGCGGGGGCCAAGCCCCTGGGCCTGGTGGTGCAGCGTCAGTCGAACCGCGTCGGCCAGAACCTTTGGGGCGAAGGCAAGGTGCAGGAGGCCGCTCTGGAAGCCCGGCGTCTGGGGGCGTCGCTGGTGGTGACCGATCGGGAACTCAACCCAGCCCAGGCAAGGAATCTGGAGGCACGGCTCGAGCTGCCCGTGAGCGACCGCAGTGAGCTGATCCTCGACATTTTTGCCCAGCGGGCCGCCAGTGCTGCCGGGCGTCTCCAGGTGGAACTCGCGCAGCTGCGATACCGCCTGCCCCGGCTCGCCGGTCGGGGGCTCTCACTCTCTCGCCAAGGGGGCGGGATCGGGACCCGCGGCCCGGGGGAGACCCAGCTGGAGAAAGACCGACGGGCCATTGCCCGCCGCATCGACAAATTGCAGCGGGATGTGCAGAAGCTCCGGGAACACCGGGCCCGGCTGCGCAGCAACCGGCGATCCCAACGGCGCTTAGCCCTGGTGGGCTACACGAACGCCGGCAAAAGCTCCCTGCTGAACGCCCTGAGCAAGGCGCCGCAACAGGAGGCGGTGCTGGCGGAGAACAAGCTCTTCGCCACCCTGGATCCAACGACCCGGCGGATCGTGCAACCCCATCCGGAGGGGGGGGGGCCGGACCACTTGCTCCTGACGGACACGGTGGGGTTCATCCGCGACCTGCCGCCCCCGCTGGTTGAAGCCTTCCGCTCCACCCTGGAGGAGACCCTGGATGCCGATCGGCTGCTGCTGGTGGTCGACCTCTCCGATCCCGCCTGGAGCGAGCAGCTGCGCACCGTTCACGCGATCCTCGATGAGCTGGGAAGCGAGGTGCCCCGGCAGCTGATCGCCAACCAAATCGACCGCTGCCCTTCCGCGGCAATCGATCAGGCCAAAGCCCTGGACCCCCAGGTGCTGTTCGTCTCCGCCACGGGGGGGCTCGGGCTTGAGCACCTCAAGGGCAGCCTTTTCTCGTAATGCTCTCCAACTTGCTACAAAAGGAGTGCGACTCCACATCAAACCGGCCACGGCCATGCCTCTGCAGCTCGGCGACACCGTTCCCGATTTCACACAGGACTCCCAGCTGGGTCCGATCAACCTCTACGACTTCGCTGGTGACAGCTGGGTTGTGCTGTTCTCCCACCCCGCTGACTACACCCCGGTTTGCACCACCGAACTGGGTGAGGTCTCCCGCCTGCGCGCGGAATGGGACAAGCGCAATGTCAAAACGATTGCCCTGAGCGTCGATTCCGCCGAGAGCCACAAGGGCTGGATCTGCGACATCAACGAGGTCCAGAACACCACCGTTGACTATCCGATCCTCGCCGACGAAGACAAGAAAGTGAGCGATCTCTACGGGATGATCCATCCCAATTCGCTCAACAACCTTACGGTGCGCTCGGTGTTCATCATCGACCCAAGCAAGAAGCTGCGCCTGCAGATCACCTATCCCGCCAGCACCGGCCGGAACTTCAACGAAATCCTGCGGGTCATCGACTCCCTGCAACTCACCGACCACCACCAGGTCGCCACCCCGGTCAACTGGACCGACGGTCAGGACTGCGTCGTGGTGCCTTCAATCCCCACGGACGAAGCCCGCGGCAAGTTCCCCAAGGGCGTCACCGAGATCAAGCCCTACCTGCGCATGACCCCGCAGCCCAACAAGTGACAGTGAGTCGCTAACCCCTCGTCAGAGGCGCTGGCCCTCGGGAGAATTCCCGAGGGCTTTTTGCTGGGCGATGCGGGTCTTGGGACTGATGAGCGGCACCAGCGCCGATGGCGTTGATGCGGTGCTCGCCAGCTTCCATGGACCGCTCCGGCGGCCCCGCTGGCAGATCCACGGCCGAGCCTCGGTGGCGTACCCAGCCCCCTTGCGCGATCAGATCGTGGCGGTCGGCCAGGGGCAGCCCACCACGGCAGCGGACCTGCTGGAGCTCGGCGAAGCCCTAACCGAGGTGCAGGCCGAGGCGGCCCTGGCCTGCGATCCAAAGGGCAGTGCGCAGCGGGTGGGCTGCCACGGCCAGACCCTCTGGCACCGTCCCCCCAGCGCCGAGCGGGCCGGGAACAGCTGGCAACTGCTGCATGCACAGCGCTTGGCCCACCGGCTAGGCACGCCCGTGGTCTTTGATTTCCGCGCCGCCGATCTCGCCCTGGGCGGCCAAGGGGCGCCCCTCGTGCCGGCCGCGGATGCCGCCCTCCTGCCCCCCATTGGCGGCTGGCGGGCCCTGCTGAATCTGGGGGGCATCGCTAACTTGACCCTGCTGCCTCCCTGCACGGGGCCCGAGCGGGGCGCGGCGGTGCTCGGCTGGGACTGCGGCCCCGCCAACACGCTGCTGGACCTAGCGGTGCAGCATTTCAGCCAGGGCGCCCAGAACTTTGATGAGGGCGGGGCCTGGGCGGCCGAGGGGCAGGCCGATGAGGCCCTGATCGCCCGCTGGCTGAAGGAGCCCTACTTCCAGGGCCGCCCCCCCAAATCCACGGGCCGGGAGCTCTTTGGCGCCGCCGATCTCGAGCACCGCCTGCAGGAGATGCATCCGGCCGAACCCGCCGATGCGCTCGCCACCTTGACGGGCTTCACCGCCGCGGTGGTGGCCCAGGATTTGCAGCACGAGACAGCCCCCCTGGAGCTGCTCGTGGCGGGGGGCGGCGCGCGCAACGCCACCTTGACAGCGGAACTGCGGCGACGCTGCCGCGGCCTACGCCTGCGCTCCCTTGCTGAGCTCGACATCGCCGAGAGTGATCGCGAGGCGCTGTCCTTTGCCCTGCTGGCCTGGTGGCACGCCCAGGGCGTGAGTGGTTCGCTGACCTCAGTCACCGGAGCCCGCCGCCCCTCGGTGCTGGGAGTCTGCGCGGATCCACCGGGGCGAGCAGGCCAGCGTCCCTGAGATCAAATTCCGTCGCGAAGGATCGGCAAGAGGCGATGCCATCCATAGGGTGAGAGGGACCGGCCGAAGAATCGATGAGCTCCGGCAATGCCCCCGCGCTCTACGAGCGCATCCGCAGCGACCACGACCTCACCCAGGAGCTATTCCGGCAAGCCCTGCAGGACCCCTCAGGCACCCTCAGTCGCATCTGTGAACTGGGAGCCAGCTGGGGGCTGCCGGTCAGTCGCGACGACGTCAAAGTTCACCTGGCGAGCGTCGAGGATCCCGACACCAAGCAGTGGCTGCTCAAGGCCCGCGGCGGACTCTGAGCGGTTGCGCTGGGGACGCCGGTCTTCGCCCATCCAACTGAAAAACAGCCAGTAGCTAACGATCGCGAGGCCTGCGGCCACCACCAGGGCCGCCACCTGCTCGAGTCGCTTGACCATGGCGGTCCAGACAGTCAGGAACCCCCAGTCTGCCGGGCTGATCGAACAGGAATCGGCCGAGAGGAGATGATGCTGGTACGACCCAGGGCGCAAGCCCGAACCGGCGCCCTCTACCGCTACCGCCTTGCTTCGCCTCGAACGCGTCTCCAAGATTTATCCCACGGGCGAGGTGCTCCGGGATGTCACCTGGGAGGTCAAAGCCGGCGACCGCATTGGCCTGGTCGGCGTGAATGGCGCCGGAAAATCCACCCAGATGCGGATTATTTCTGGGCTGGAGGAGCCCAGCAGTGGGCAGGTGGTGAAGCAGGGGGAACCCCGCATCGTTTACCTCCAACAGGAATTTGACGTCGATCTGACGCGCACGGTGCGTCAGGAGCTCTTCCAGGCCTTCGGCGAGGCCGCCGAGGTGGTCAACCGCCAGCGCCATGTGGAAGAGGAGATGACCTCCGAGAAGGCCGCCAGCGACCCCGATCACCTCGATGAGCTGATCCATGAACTCGGCCGGCTGCAAAGCCGATTTGAGGGCCTCCATGGCTATGAGCTCGATGCCCGCATCGACAAGCTGCTGCCCACCATCGGCTTCACCCCGGAGGGGGCAGAGCAGCTCGTGGGGGACTACTCGGGCGGCTGGCAGATGCGGATTGCCCTAGGGAAGGTGCTCCTCCAGGAACCCGATCTGCTGTTGCTGGACGAACCGACGAACCACCTGGACGTCGAGACCATCCAATGGCTCGAGGACTACCTGATCCGCCAGACCTGTCCCCTGGTGGTGATCAGCCATGACCGGGCCTTCCTCGATCGAGTCTGCAACCAAATCGTCGAGACCGAACGGGGTGTCTCACGCAGCTACCTGGGCAACTACAGCAACCACCTCGAGCAAAAAGCACTGGAGCGGGAGGCCGGCCATGCGGCCTTTGAGCGGCAACAGAAGGAACTCGCCACCCAACAGGCCTACATCGACCGCTTCCGCGCCAGCGCCACCCGATCCACCCAGGCCAAAAGCCGCGAGAAGCTGCTCGACAAGGTTGAGCGGATCGAGGCCCCTATCGAGAGCGTCAGCGGTCCGCGCTTCCAGTTCCCGCCTGCACCGCGCAGCGGCCGGCTGATCGCTGAGATCAAGGACCTGACCCACAGCTACGGCGAGCAGATCCTCTTTTTGGGGGCCAATCTCGAGATTGAACGGGGCGACCGGATTGCATTTGTCGGCCCCAATGGGGCCGGAAAATCCACCCTGCTGCGGCTGGTCATGGGCATAGAGACCCCCGAGGAGGGCTCAGCCGAGCTAGGGGAGCACAACGTGATCGCCAGCTACTTCGAGCAGAACCAGGCGGAAGCCTTGGATCTGACCAAGACGGTGATCGACACCATGTTCGAGGCCGTGCCGGACTGGACCCAAACCCAGGTGCGCTCCCTGCTGGGCAGCTTCTGCTTCAGCAATGACGCGGTCTTCAAAGAGGTCGGCAAGCTCAGCGGCGGCGAGAAGGCTCGCCTGGCTCTGGCCCTAATGCTGCTCAGCCCCTGCAATCTGCTGGTGCTGGACGAGCCGACGAACCACCTCGACATCCCCGCAAAGGAGATGCTGGAGAGCGCCCTGCGGGACTACGAAGGGGCGGCCCTGGTGGTCAGCCACGACCGTTATTTCGTCTCGCAAGTCGCCAACAAGATCGTCGAAATCCGCGACGGCGAACTGGTGGTCTATCGCGGCGATTACGCCTACTACCGCGAGAAAAAAGCCGAGGAGTTGGCCGCAGCCCAAGCCAGCCAGGAGGCCGCAGAACAGGAGGCCAAGCGCAAGGCTAAACGCGACAAGCAAAAAGCCAAGGAGGCTGCCCGAAAGGCAGCAGCCTGACAGGAAACCGGCAACAAAATCATGCACCAGACAGAACAAATACCTAACGCATAAACTTCACATTGACCTAGGCAAGATGACTCATTCTTCTAGGAGTTATCGACAAGTTCTGCATAGGCTGTCAGGGCCCATCGAGAGCCGGCCATGGACCCCCTGTTCAACACCACTTCATCGGCCTTCAGCTCCAGCTACGGTGCCGCTCCAGCTCGCAACGAAAGCGACCCGGTGAGCAGCTACTTCGAATGCATCACGGCCTGCTCAGTGGATGACGGCGAATGCGTCACCCAATGCGTCGAGGTCCTACGCGAACAGCAATGAAGCCCTAGCGCTTCATCAAGGTCGAGAGCTCAACGGGGGTAACGCTGACCTCCAGGGGGCGGCCATCCCGCTCCAGCTCAAGCCGCAAGGGGCGCCCAACGCCATATCGGCTGACCACCTGAATCAGGGCCGCCGGATCCGCCACCGCCTGCCCCGCCGCAGCCACGACCACATCGCCAGCCTGCATCCCAGCCCGGGCGGCGGGTCCACCCGGCATCACGCTGCGCACCTTCGCCCCTGAGCCATTGCGCACCGGCTCAAGGGCGAGCCCGACCATCGCGTGGCTGACCTTGCCGCTAGTAACCAACTGTTGGGCCACCGAACGGGCCTGATTCACTGGAATGGCAAAGCCCAGGCCCGCCCCAGGACCGGAGCGCACCATGGTGTTGATGCCAATGACCTCACCATCGGCATTCAGCAACGGCCCTCCGGAATTGCCGGGGTTGATGGCAGCATCCGTCTGGATCAATTGCAGGCGCTTGTCGGTGATTCCCAAGGCCGCCGCGTTGCGATTGAGGCTGCTGACGATCCCGAAGGTGACGGTCTGATCCAGCCCAAAAGGATTGCCCACGGCGATCACCCACTCCCCCACCTGCAGGGCATCGGAATCGCCCAGGGCTGCCACCGGCCAGGGACCCGGCCCGCTTAGCCGCACCACCGCTAGGTCCGTGACGTCGTCACTGCCAACCACCTTCCCCTCAAACCGCCGGCCGTCGGGGAGGCCCACCATCACGCGCGTGCTGCCTTCAACAACGTGGGCATTGGTGAGCAGCAGGCCGGAGGCGTCGTAGAGCACCCCGCTGCCCTGGCCTCGCTCGGTCCGCTGGGAGGGCGGAATGCGGGTCGTGCCGCCCCCGGGCGGCAGCCCGAAAAACTGCCGCAGCCTGGGGCCGTTGAAAGGGAAGGGGGTCACCAGGGCCCCACCTGGGACCACGACGGTGCGCTCCGTGTCAATAGTGACCACCGCGGGACCGGTGCGATTGACCGCCTCGGCCACAAACGATTGGCGTGTGATCGCTGGGGCGGGGGCGCTTTGGGCGAACACCGGCGGCGGACCGGCCAAGAGCGCACCACCGCTGCTCGCCAGCAGAAGGCCGACCATCGGCGCTGCTAAGCCATACATCCGATCTCGAGCAAATCTGCGAAACCGTAAGCAGAACGCTTCAAAGCACGCAACCACCGGAGCGCACGCGATGATGGTTGGATCGTGCGCCTGGCCGGTCCATGCTCGCCACCACACCCGATCTCGGTTTGGTCGCCAGCAAGCTGCTCCCGCTGGTCTATGGCGCCTGTTTCATCGGCCTGCTCTGGCAGGCCTTTCGCATCATGGCCCGCGGTTACTCGGCGGTGCCGCGCCCCGGCGATCAAGACCGCACCCCGAAAGGCGATCGCACCGGCCGGCTGACTATTCATCCCGAGCTGCTGGATCAAGACGGACAACTCACCCAAGACGACCTGCTGACGGTTCGTTTTGGCGAAGACGACGACTAGCCCGCCTGGTTGAACGACCCCAAGGCAGCCCGCTTGGACCCTCCAGCTGGTACAACCATTGGGTGTTTGTGAACATTGGCGGAGGCCGAGTGGAGCAAAGAACCCGGATCGTGGCTGCTGTGCTCAAGGCCATCAAGCTTCCCCCCCGCTTCCAGCTCAAGTTGGTGAAAGAGGATCCCGTTCGCCTGGAACTGATCCTGACCCCCGCCTACGGTAAAGACCCCATCCTGGTGGGCCTGGTTGAGTCCCAGGACCTCGTGGCCCGCCGCGACCGCGAGGGACGGATTCCCCGCGATCTTCAAGGCACCTGGGATTGGACGGTGCGTCACGGCAAGGTGAACACCGGCGGCTGGAATCCATATCTGAAGGAAGCCCTGCAAACGATGTTTGAGACCGGTCTGCCTGCCATCGTTTACGAAGAACTGACCGGCGAGCTCTATCACCCGGTCGATGGCGCGCGCCACGTGCGCTGAGCCCCGAACCAGCCACAGTGCCGCTTCCGATTGAGCCGCTGCTGCCTCAAATGGTGCATCAGCTCGCGCCAGGCGGCACCTTGCTGCTGCAGGCTCCGCCAGGTGCCGGAAAAACCACGGGCGTTCCCCTGGCGCTGCTGGAGGCTTTGGACCCGGAGAACGGCCGCATCTTGATGCTCGAGCCGCGTCGCTTGGCCGCCAAGGCCGCGGCCGAGCGCCTAGCCAGCAGCCTGGGGGAGGAGGTCGGCGAACGGGTTGGCTATCGGGTCCGCCTGGAAAGCCGCGTGTCGGCGGCCACCCGGGTTGAGGTCCTGACCGACGGGCTCTTCCTGAGGCAACTGCAGTCCGACCCCAGCCTGGAGGGGGTGGCCTGCGTGATCTTCGATGAATTCCACGAGCGCCGCAGCGAGGCGGATCTCGCCCTCGCCCTGCTGCGGGAGGCCCGCACGCTGATTGCCCCGGAGGTGCGCCTCCTGGTGATGTCGGCGACGCTGAACCTCAAGCCCCTGCGCGCACAACTCCCGGAGGCGGCGCTGCTCACCAGCGAAGGGCGGAGCTTCCCGGTGGCCATCCAGCACCAACCGGCCCGGGAGCGCGAAACCCTGGCAGCCCAAGTGGTGCGGGCCCTGGAAGCCCAGTGGCTCGACCAACGCCAAGACCACGAATCGGTCCTTGTCTTCCTACCGGGGCAACGCCAGATTCAGCAGTGCCAAGAGGCGATCGCCAGCACCCGCTGGTCCGAGGATCTGGAGATCTGTCCCCTGCACGGCAACTTGCCACTGGGGGAGCAAAGCCGGGCGATCCAAGCCAGTCGCGGCCCCGCAGGGAAGGTGGTGCTAGCTACGGCCATTGCTGAAAGCTCCCTGACGATTGCGGGGGTAACACTGGTCATCGACAGCGGCCTCAGTCGCCGCAGCCGCTTTGATCCCGCCAGCGGCATGGAGAGTCTGGTGACCCTGCCCGCCAGCCAGGCCAGCGCCGAACAACGGGCCGGACGGGCCGGACGCCTGGGACCGGGGCGGGCGATTCGCCTCTGGAGCCCCGCCGAACAGCAGCGGCGCCCCGCCTTTGACCCACCGGCCCTGCTGGAGGCCGACCCGGCCCCGCTGGTGCTGCAACTGGCCCAATGGGGAGCGGGCCTTGGGGAGGAGCTGCCGTGGCTGGAGCCGCCGCCACGGCCCCACCTGCTGGAGGGGCAAGACCTGCTTCGGCAGCTGGGGGCCCTGAACGGGGCGGGGCAACTCAGCTCACATGGCCGCCAACTCAGCCAACTCGGGGTGCATCCCCGCTTGGGACAGGTGCTGCTGCAGTCACGGGACCTGGGCATCCCGAGCCTGGGCTGTGCCCTGGCGGCCCTGCTGAGCGAACGGGACCCGTTGCGGCTCGACGAGGCCGGCTGCGACCTGCTCCGCCGGTTGGATTGGCTGCGGCAGAACGGGCGCGACCATCGCCGCCGCACCATCCAGCAACTGCAGGCGCAGCTGGAGCGCCAGCTCAAGGGCATGAAGACGGACGCCCCTCACCCCCAACCGGCAGCGCCGGGCGATGAGGCCGTCCTCTGCGCGGAGCTGATTGCCCATGCCTACCCCGAGCGGGTCAGCCTGCAGCGCCCCGGTACGCCCGGCCGCTACCAGCTCCGCTCCGGCCGTGGGGCGGAGCTCCATCCCGGCGACCCCCTCTGGGGCAGCGAGGCCCTGGCCATTGCCCATGCCGATGGGGGCGGCAGCGACTGCCGGATTCAACTGGCCTTGGCCCTTCCCAAAAGCAGCCTCGAGCACCTCGCGCGGGAGCAGGGCGAATACCGGCAGGCGGTGAGCTGGGATTCGGCTCAAGGGCGGGTCAAAGCCGAGGAGTGCCTGCAACTGGGGGCCCTCACGATGGAGCGCCGCCCCCTGCGGGATCCCCCCGCTGCGGCTCTACGGTCCGCCCTGTTGGAGGGCCTGGCCGATCTGGGGCTGGAGGCCCTGCCCTGGAGCACGACCGCACGGCAACTGCAGCAGCGTCTCTGCGTGGCCCACAGGGAAATGGGCGAACCCTGGCTCGACCGCAGCGAAGCCGCGCTCCTGGCGGATCCCGAACGCTGGCTGGGCGATCAATTGGACGGACTGCGCTCACGCCAGGACCTGCAGGAACTCAACCTCTGCGAGGCCCTCTGGAGTGGGATGGACTGGTCAATGCGGCAGGAACTTGAGGCCCTGCTGCCGACGCGCTTGGCGATTCCCTCCGGCCGCGAAGCCAGCCTGGATTACACCGACGGAACGCCGGTGCTCGCCGTCAAGCTGCAGGAGCTCTTTGGTGCCGCCACCACCCCCACGGTGCTGCGCGGACGCCTGCCGGTCACGATGCAGCTGCTCTCGCCAGCCGGTCGACCCGCCGCGATCACCCAGGACCTTGCCGGGTTCTGGAACGGGGCTTACAAGGACGTCCGGCGGGACCTGCGGGGACGCTACCCCCGCCATCCCTGGCCCGAAGATCCGGCCAATGCGCAGGCGACGGCCCTCACCAAAAAACGCCTGGAGCAACAACAGCGCTAGGAGGTCCAGAGGTGGCCAAAGCCAAAGTGGCGCAGCCCCTCGGCGATCCCCTGGCAACCATGGCCGTGGGCGTAATAAACGCCCGCGAGACGGGGCAACTGCTCCACCAAGGCCGGTTCGGCATTGCCGACCATGACCCCCTTGAGGCCGGTTTCGAACATCGCCAGATCGTTGAGGGTGTCGCCGGCGGTCACCACCGTCGCTTGATCGACCTCCAGCCACTCCAGGAGTGAGAGCAGGGTTGTCCCCTTGTTCACCCCGCCGGGGAGCACGTCGAAATAGCGGTTGTCGGAGAGCACCACCGTGGCCCCCTCCGCCTCAATGATGGGGATCAGGTCATGGTTGAACTGATCGGGGTCCACATAGAAAGCCAGACGGCGATTGGAGCTCATCGGCTGCAGCTCCAGCCCGGGCTGCCCATCCAAGAGGACCCGCAGCCGCGGTTCGAGGGCTTGCCAACGCTGCTCGATCAGATCAACCACAAGGGGCACCGGCAGCAGCGAGGTGCCGCAGGCCACGGTGCACCCCACGTCACCAATGACGAGATGGGGGGCGGCGAGCCCCAACGGTTCGTCCTCGCCCAGCACCTGGGCAATGGCACCGAGATCCCTGCCGGTGCAGAAGACATGGAGGACACGCTCCCGTTGCGCGGCCAGCCAGCTATAGAAGGCCTGGCGCTCGTCGTTAGGTCCCCCCAGCAGGGTGCCATCGAGGTCAGTGACCAGGACCAGCTCCGGGCGCTCCGGCAGCGGCGCGGAGATTTGGCTTTGCAAACGCGCTCGAGGGGAGGTCACAAGGCACGCGGGCAAAGGCGTGCCAACGCTATCGGTGGGTCAAACTGGCTGCGGTTGTGCGATCTGCAGAGTCCTGGCCCGCTTCTACGCCAAAAATCGCCGGGACGGTGCCCGCCTGCTCAGCTCTGCACTCGTGCTGACCAACATTGCCCTGTTCAACCTTCAGAATCCGGTTGGCCTCAGCCTGAGCGTGGTCGGCGCCCTGGTCTGCCTCTATTGGTGGAGCTGCTACCGCCAACTCGAGCGCTGATGCTCCCGCGCGCCTGAGCCCGTGTTGAAGAGCGACTCCGGCATCCCGCGTTACAGCGTCACGGAACTGAACCAATCGATTGGATCGCTGTTGGAGCGCGGCTTTGCGCCTCGGTTTCTACTGGAGGCCACCGTTTCACGGCCACAGCTGAAGAAGGGCCACCTCTGGCTGACCCTGGTCGATGAATCGGCGTCGATCTCTGGGGTGATCTGGTCCTCCCAGCGGGAGCGCCTGAGCTACCAGCCCCGCGAAGGGGATGGGGTGCTCGTGGTCGGCAAGCTGAACTTCTGGGCCAGCCGCGCCAACCTCTGCGTTCAGATCCTGGACATCCGGCCAGCCCTGAACGCGGTGCTGCGGCA
This sequence comes from Synechococcus sp., assembly GCA_047285805.1. Lineage (GTDB taxonomy): Bacteria > Cyanobacteriota > Cyanobacteriia > PCC-6307 > Cyanobiaceae > Vulcanococcus. Next base: position 28,275 of record JBJBCN010000003.1, read on the forward strand.
GTTCGAGCGGGTCTGCGCCGTGCTGGAGCCGGAGGGCCTATTGGCGGCCGAGCGCAAGCGGGCCCTTCCGGAGATGCCAGCGGCCATTGCCCTGATGACGAGCGTGCCCAGCTCCGCGCTGGCGGACATGCTGCGCACGGCCCAAGAGCGCTGGCCGGCGACCACGGTCCACGTCGTCCCGATCCCCGTGCAGGGGATGGTTGCCCGAAAGATTCGAGAGCGCCTGGCGGAGGTGATCGGACGCAGCGTCGACGAGCAGATTGAGGCGATCGTCCTCGCCAGGGGGGGCGGCAGCCGGGAAGATCTAGCAGTCTTCGATGACGAGGACCTGGCCCGGGACCTGGCGGCCAGTTCGATCCCAGTGGTGACCGGCCTGGGCCACGAGGACGACACGACCGTGGCGGATCTTGTGGCGGATTACCGGGCCGCGACCCCAACGGCGGCGATCGTGTCCCTGCTGCCGGACCGGGAGGCCTTGACCCAGGGACTCCAACACCGTCTGGCAATCGTCCGTCAGCTGATGCTGCACCGCCTCCAGCAGGGACAGCAACGTCTCGAACTACAGCGCCAGAGGCTGAACCAATGTCACCCGCACCTGCTGCTGGAGCAGGAGCGCGTCCAGCTGAAGCAACGGTTGCAGTTGCTCGAAGCCCTCTCACCGCAACGGCTGCTGAGACGCGGCTTCTCCTTGGTGCGCAAGGCCGACGGTTCCCTGCTGCGCTCCGTCAGCCAGAGCCAAGAGGGGGATGCGCTCCGTCTGGAACTGGTAGACGGCAAGATCGAAGCGGTGGTGAAGCACGTGAGCGCCCAAGCCTGATGCGATGACCGAGAGCAAGCCGCAACACAAACGTAGAAAAACGGCCAGCAAGAGCAATGCGGCTGAGGCCGAGCAGTGGCAGAAGGAGGTGGAGCAACTGAGCTACCAGGAGGCAACCAGGGGCCTGGAGCTCACCCTGGCCAAGCTGCAATCGGCGGAGTTGGAGGTGGAAGAGATGGCCGGGCTGTATCACCGGGCCGAGGTCTATGCGGCCCGCTGCCAAGTCGTCCTCGAGCAGGTGGCCCAGGAAGTGGTCGAATGGGAGGCACTGAGCTCCTAAAGACCGCGATGGCCGCCAAACCCGTGCAGCAACAGTGGCTGGCCTGGGTTTATCTCGCCCTGGCGGTGGCCGGTGGCGTCCTGCCCTGGCTCTCCAACCTGGAGTTCATGCGGGAGTACGGCGCCAGCTTTGACCTGGCACAGTTCATCGCCTTGGCGAATGCCAATCCAGCTGCGGAATCGCTCTCCCGTGATTTACTCGTGGGAGCGTCGGCGATCACGATCTGGATGATCGTCGAGAGCCGTCGCCTGCAGATGCGCCACCTCTGGATCGTGCTGCTCAGTGCAGGCACGATCGCCTTTGCCTTCGCAGCCCCCTTCTTTCTGTTTCTGCGGGAGCGCCGTCTGGCCGAAATGGCCCGAACTGCGGAAGGCTGACTACTGGTCCGTGACGTCTTGCACTTGAACGTCGACGACCGCGTCACTGGCGGGGGAATCGACAGGCTTGGCCGCTGAGCCAGAGGTACGCACTTGCGTGAGGTCAGCGCCGCAGGCCGGACAGAGTGCGGAGCCAACGCTGGGGGTGCCGCAAGCCGGGCAGGTCACAAGGCGGCGCTTGAACCACTGCCAGGCCAAAAATCCGGCCCCGCTGAGCACGAGCGGGCCAAAGACAAGCAACAGGGTGATGCCCTCGAGGACATCCACGAACAGACGACCGGCCAAGCCTGGTGCGATCAAGAGAACGCCGATCAGCGAGATCCAGAGCCAAGGAGTCGTACGTTGCATCGCCTAGTGGGAACGGAGCTACCGCACGGTCATCATCCTGCCGAAAGCTCCCGGCGCTTGCTGCAGACAACGCTGAGGGCCATGCCGTAATAGACAACGAGTGCCACCAGCCAGACCCAGAGGCTCAGGACCAGGACGCCACCAATGACGCCATAGGCCTGAAAGCGAGCACCAAGGGAAATCAGGCTTCGGCCCAGAGCCAGGTTGAGACCGGTGAGGGCAGTGCCGATCAGGAACGAACCAGGAAGCAGTGGCCGCAGCGGCACCCGCCGGGTGGGCATGAACGCCAGCAGAACAAACGCCAAAGAGCAGCTGATCAGAACACTGATCCCCAAATCCACCAACAGAGGCACAGGCGCCCAGAGGTGCAATTGCTCGGGCAACCAACTCTCCAAGAGGGAACGCCAGCTCCCAGGCTTCAGCAAACGCAGGTTCGTTGTGAGCTGATCAAGGACGACAAAGAAGCCGATCAGAACAACAACAATGAGCGACTCAATACGGTTACGAATGAACTTCCAGACCGGCGCCTTCCAGTTCTCCGGTGGAGTCAGGATTGGCCGAAATCCCCACAGCCGGTCCGCGCCGCGCTGAAGACTGAGATAAGCGTTCGTCGAAGAAACTACCAAGAAGATGACACCAATCAAGCCAGCACCGGTGCCCTGTTTATAGAGACGAAGCAGCGTCGTACTCACCAAGGGCAAGGCCGAAGGCGGCAAAAATTGATCCGCAAAGGCGATGACCTGATCAGCCAGGCCATCCATCCGACCCAGGACAAGGCCGGCAACACCTAATGCAATCAGAAGAATCGGGAAGAAGGATTGAAGACTGTGATAGGCAAATGCCGCGCTGAGATCGACACAATCTTCCCGATCCCAGAGGCGATAGGCCTTCCAGAACGGCTTCACAATGGCGCGCCAGCGACGCGAACCCACCAACACCTGCACAATCACTTGGCCTGAATCAAGAATAGGCCTTCGCCTCGGTCGCCCCATCAAGACGCAGCGCGGGCGGGGCGACCACCACCCATCTATTTGTAGGCAACAAAAAAGCCACCCTTTTGGGGTGGCTATCTCGTCTCAACCCATGGCTGACCTCATCAGAGGAAAGCAGCATGGATTGAGTTAATGGAGCGAATGTTTTACCTGGCATCGACCTATTTTCTCAGGGGGCTACCCCCCAAATATCGTCGGCGCTACAGCGTTTCACAGCCGAGTTCGAGATGGATCGAAGTGGTTCCACTGCGCCATGGACACCAGGATAGGTATTCGCTCTCAGGTGAACCCTGAGAACTGCACAGGTTACGAACTGATCTCTTGCTTGCTTTCGCAAGCGCAAGTTAGTCGCTCTGGAATTCAAAAGCTCTCCACGTTGACGGTTAAGTCGTTGTGTTTTGAGAGATGAGATTTGGTCAAGCCCTCGGTCTATTAGTACTCCTCTGCTTCACGCATTACTGCGCTTCCACATAGAGCCTATCGACGGGTGTTCTGCCCGTGACCTTACTGGCTTAAGCCATGGGAATACTCATCTTGAGGTGGGCTTCCCACTTAGATGCTTTCAGCGGTTATCCACTCCGCACATGGCTACCCAGCGTTTACCGTTGGCACGATAACTGGTACACCAGAGGTGCGTTCCTCCCGGTCCTCTCGTACTAGGGAGAAATCCTCTCAATATTCCTGCGCATGCACCGGATATGGACCGAACTGTCTCACGACGTTCTGAACCCAGCTCGCGTACCGCTTTAATGGGCGAACAGCCCAACCCTTGGGACCGACTTCAGCCCCAGGTTGCGATGAGCCGACATCGAGGTGCCAAACCTCCCCGTCGATGTGAACTCTTGGGGGAGATCAGCCTGTTATCCCTAGAGTAACTTTTATCCGTTGAGCGACGGCCCTTCCACTCAGAACCGTCGGATCACTAAAGCCTACTTTCGTACCTGTTCGACTTGTAGGTCTCACAGTCAAGCTCCCTTCTGCTTTTGCACTCGTCGGCTGATTTCCAACCAGCCTGAGGGAACCTTTGCGCGCCTCCGTTACCTTTTAGGAGGCGACCGCCCCAGTCAAACTGCCCACCAGATACTGTCCGGTTCCCGGATAACGGGTAACCGTTAGAACCCTAGCTCGCAAAGAGTGGTATCTCACCAGTGGCTCACCATCACCCACAAGCAATGGATCAAAGCCTCCCACCTATCCTGCGCATTGCGAGCCCGAGCACAATACCAAGCTACAGTAAAGCTTCATAGGGTCTTTCTGTCCGGGTGCACGTAGTCCGCATCTTCACAGACAATTCTATTTCGCCGAGCCTCTCTCCGAGACAGCGCCCAGATCGTTACGCCTTTCGTGCGGGTCGGAACTTACCCGACAAGGAATTTCGCTACCTTAGGACCGTTATAGTTACGGCCGCCGTTCACCGGGGCTTCAGTCGTTAGCTTCGCTTGCGCTGACCAACTTCTTTAACCTTCCGGCACTGGGCAGGCGTCAGCCCCCATACATCGTCTTGCGACTTAGCGGAGACCTGTGTTTTTGGTAAACAGTCGCCTGGGCCTATTCACTGCGACCAGCTCGCGCTGGCACCCCTTCTCCCGAAGTTACGGGGTCATTTTGCCGAGTTCCTTAGAGAGAGTTACCTCGCGCCCCTCGGTATTCTCTACCACCCCACCTGTGTCGGTTTCGGGTACAGGTAATCATGCCTTAACGGGTATAGGGCTTTTCTTGGAAGCTTGACGTCACCAACTTCGCTGCCGTAGCAGCTCGCACTCACGCCTCAGCTCAAGCTGTTTTCGCCAGCTCTCAACGCCTCGAACGCTTGGACCGGTAACCAACATCCGGATTGGCTAGCCTTCTCCGTCCTCCTTCCCAAAACATGATCAGTACAGGAATGTTGACCTGTTATCCATCGACTACGCCTTTCGGCCTCGCCTTAGGTCCTGACTAACCCTCCGCGGACGAGCCTGCCGGAGGAACCCTTAGGGTTTCGGGGAATGGGATTCTCACCCATTTTTTCGCTACTCAAGCCGACATTCTCACTTCTATGCAGTCCACGCCCGCTCACGCTAACGCTTCACCCCACATAGAACGCTCCCCTACCATTAAACAAGTTTAATCCGCAGCTTCGGTACAACACTTAGCCCCGTTCATTTTCGGCGCAGGATCGCTCGACCAGTGAGCTATTACGCACTCCTTTGAGGATGGCTGCTTCTAGGCAAACCTCCTGGTTGTCTCGGCAATCCCACCTCCTTTATCACTTAGTGTTGATTTGGGGACCTTAGCTGGCGGTCTGGGCTGTTTCCCTTTCGACCATGGAGCTTATCCCCCACAGTCTGACTGCCTAGTTACACACAGGGTATTCAGAGTTCGTCTCGATTTGGTACCGCTCTCGCAGCCCGCACCGAAACGGTGGCTTTACCCCCCTGCTGGAGCACTAGACGCTACGCCTCAACGTATTTCGGGGAGAACCAGCTAGCTCCGGGTTCGATTGGCATTTCACCCCTAACCACAGCTCATCCGCTGATTTTTCAACATCAGTCGGTTCGGACCTCCACTTGGTATCACCCAAGCTTCATCCTGGCCATGGTTAGATCACCCGGGTTCGGGTCTATAAACACCGACAATCGCCCTATTCAGACTCGCTTTCGCTATGGCTCCACCATTTCCGGTTTAACCTGCCAGTGCCTATAAGTCGCCGGCTCATTCTTCAACAGGCACACGGTCACCCTATGAGTAGGGCTCCCATTGCTTGTAAGCTCACGGTTTCATGTTCTATTTCACTCCCCTCCCGGGGTTCTTTTCACCTTTCCCTCGCGGTACTGTTGCGCTATCGGTCACACAGGAGTACTTAGCCTTACGAGGTGGTCCTCGCTGATTCACACGGAATTCCACGTGCTCCGTGCTACTCGGGATACAGCTAGCTCAGTTCAGTTTTCGAATACGGGGCTTTCACCCTCTGTGGCGCGCCATTCAAACGCTTCTTCTAACCTCCCTGATACACGTTGCTGTCCCACAACCCCGATAGTCGAAACTATCGGTTTAGGCTCTTCCCCGTTCGCTCGCCGCTACTTAGGGAGTCGTTTTTACTTTCCTTTCCTCCAGCTACTAAGATGTTTCAGTTCGCTGGGTTGGCTCGCGCCAGCCTATAGATTCAGCTGGCCGTTCTAGGGGTTGCCCCATTCGGAAATTCCCGGATCAAAGCGTTTTTCCAGCTCCCCGAGACTTATCGCAGGTAAACACGTCCTTCATCGCCTCTGTGTGCCAAGGTATCCACCGTGAGCCCTTTGTAGCTTGACCAATTAATCCTCCTAACGCTTCAGGCTGTTGAGGCCCATTCTCTCGAGTTTCTCTTAAAGCATTGCTGCTTGAGTTAGAAACAAGGATCAAACTCCCCGTTCCTCGGCGGATTGGGAAGAACGCTAGAAGGTCTCGGCTCTCAAAAATAGAATCACTAGTTCTTTCGAACTAGCCTCTATGAGATGCTTTTGTCTTTCCAGACTCACCTATGCAGTTGTCAAGGTTCTGCTAAATCCTCTCTCTTTCGGGAGTGAACTCAGCATCAGCTCAATCTTGACTCAAGTTTGAATCAGCAATGAGCTGAGGCTGAATACATCTGGTAAAACCAGTGGATTCTCTGCGAACAACGTCTAGTCACCAACCAAGAAGCTCTTCCTGGCTTAGGAGTTCAGATGTGTTAGTGGAGGTTAGCGGACTCGAACCGCTGACATCCTGCTTGCAAAGCAGGCGCTCTACCAACTGAGCTAAACCCCCAAATGATCCAAAACTGGATTTTGGAATGGGCCATCCTGGACTTGAACCAGGGACCTCACCCTTATCAGGGGTGCGCTCTAACCACCTGAGCTAATGGCCCAGGAAGTGAACCCTCTATGGGGTGACCTAGACAACGTTTAGGAACTAAAAATCAATGAATCAGCAGAGCGAGCTCTCTGACTACTGAAGTTGAGGTACCGATCGACCTAAGGTGACAGGATTTCGGCCTAAGAATAAAAGTACTCAAGCATCAAAATCGTTGTTTGTCTCCCTGTTAGGAGGTGATCCAGCCGCACCTTCCGGTACGGCTACCTTGTTACGACTTCACCCCAGTCATCAGCCCCACCTTCGACGTCCTCCTCCACAAGGGTTGGAGTAACGGCTTCGGGCGTGGCCAACTTCCATGGTGTGACGGGCGGTGTGTACAAGGCCCGGGAACGTATTCACCGCAGTATGCTGACCTGCGATTACTAGCGATTCCTCCTTCACGTAGGCGAGTTGCAGCCTACGATCTGAACTGAGCCACGGTTTATGGGATTTGCTAGCTCTCGCGAGTTTGCTGCCCTTTGTCCGTAGCATTGTAGTACGTGTGTAGCCCAGGATGTAAGGGGCATGATGACTTGACGTCATCCACACCTTCCTCCGGTTTATCACCGGCGGTCTCGCTAGAGTGCCCAACTAAATGCTGGCAACTAACGACGTGGGTTGCGCTCGTTGCGGGACTTAACCCAACATCTCACGACACGAGCTGACGACAGCCATGCACCACCTGTCACTGCGTTCCCGAAGGCACTCTCTCGTTTCCAAGAGATTCGCAGGATGTCAAACCCTGGTAAGGTTCTTCGCGTTGCATCGAATTAAACCACATACTCCACCGCTTGTGCGGGCCCCCGTCAATTCCTTTGAGTTTCACACTTGCGTGCGTACTCCCCAGGCGGAACACTTAACGCGTTGGCTACGACACCGAGGGGGTCGATTCCCCCGACACCTAGTGTTCATCGTTTACGGCCAGGACTACAGGGGTATCTAATCCCTTTCGCTCCCCTGGCTTTCGTCCATGAGCGTCAGTTATGGCCCAGCAGAGCGCCTTCGCCACTGGTGTTCTTCCCGATATCTACGCATTTCACCGCTACACCGGGAATTCCCTCTGCCCCTACCACACTCTAGTCTGTCAGTTTCCACTGCCGAAATGGAGTTAAGCTCCACGCTTTAACAGCAGACTTGACAGACCGCCTGCGGACGCTTTACGCCCAATAATTCCGGATAACGCTTGCCACTCCCGTATTACCGCGGCTGCTGGCACGGAATTAGCCGTGGCTTATTCATCAAGTACCGTCAGATCTTCTTCCTTGATAAAAGAGGTTTACAGCCCAGAGGCCTTCATCCCTCACGCGGCGTTGCTCCGTCAGGCTTTCGCCCATTGCGGAAAATTCCCCACTGCTGCCTCCCGTAGGAGTCTGGGCCGTGTCTCAGTCCCAGTGTGGCTGATCATCCTCTCAGACCAGCTACTGATCGATGTCTTGGTAAGCCATTACCCCACCAACTAACTAATCAGACGCGAGCTCATCCTCAGGCGAAATTCATTTCACCTCGCGGCATATGGGGTATTAGCGGTCGTTTCCAACCGTTATCCCCCTCCTGAGGGCAGATTCTCACGCGTTACTCACCCGTCCGCCACTAACCCGAAGGTTCGTTCGACTTGCATGTGTTAAGCACGCCGCCAGCGTTCATCCTGAGCCAGGATCAAACTCTCCGTTGTAGATCAAATCCTATTGACTGCTTACGCAATCTCAATCTGATTTGCTTCACCCACAACTCGCACTGGCGCACGGTTGCAGTTGATGCCACTTCCTCTGACAGAAGCGTTCAAAGAGTGCAAAACAAAATCTCTTTCGTTCAGACTTTCCAGGATCTCAGATCCGGTCGTTGCTCCACTCGCTGCACACCGACACAACCATCAACCGTGAGAGTCGACAATCATGCAAGCAACAAGCTTCCACAACTAAAAAACTTTTGACGGGACCTCACACCCTCACTGCATCTTCGTTAACCACAAAACCTTCACCTCTCGGCTCTGGCGGTGACTAACGCAGTGAAAGCGTCAGTTCCTAAACGTTCAGTTGTCCAGGTGCTCCGATCGCCACACGCTTCTCAGCTCGACCCTCTCAGGTCTTTCGGGCTCTCGGTCCGCGGCCTCGCGACCGCTTGTTGAACTTACATCACCGAGTTCCCTCGGCTTTCAGTTCACTAGCGGCATCGCTGCCGCCGATCGAACCTACACCACCAAGTTTCCTCGGCTTCCAGTTCGCTGCTCACTCACCTCGCGGTTTGCTCGCAGCACATAACCATAACACCATCTACCCCTCACTGGTCAAGCGTCCTTCCATGGCTGACGAAACCCCAGACTATTTCTAGGGTTTGACAAGAGAGGCGACGAGCGGGAGGCCAGTCTTGGCCAAGCAATTCAGCCAGGAGCGACTTCGCGTCAGACCCAGCTCCCGCGAAGAAGCGGTTGTTGCTGCCGCCGAGGAGCATTTCGAGCGCACTCTGGTCCGGATTCGCGGCGAGCTCGTTGGATCCGTCGCGGCCCTCTCCCACCCCGGCGGTGGGGATGCAGCCCTGAACTACGACGAGGTCTTCCTGCGGGACAACGTTCCCGTGATGCTCTACCTACTGCTGAAGGGCCGCTACCAGATTGTTCGGAACTTCCTCAATATCTCCCTGGAGCTTCAGAGCAGCACCTACCAAACCCGCGGCGTATTCCCTACCAGCTTTGTCGAAAAGGGGGAGAAACTCCTTGCCGACTACGGGCAACGCTCCATTGGCCGCATTACCAGTGTCGACGCCACTCTGTGGTGGCCCGTCCTCTGCTGGCTCTACGTCAAACGCAGCAAGGACTACGAATTCGGCGCCAGTCAGAAAGTACAGCGCAGCATCCAGCTCCTGCTCGATCTCGTCCTGCACCCCACCTTTGAGGGCACTCCGGTGCTCTTCGTGCCGGACTGCTCCTTCATGATTGACCGCCCCATGGACGTCTGGGGTGCACCGCTTGAAGTCGAAGTCCTGCTCTATGGCTGCCTCGGCTGCTGCTGCCAACTCATGGGGCTAGCCCAGCAAAGCCACAACAGCCGCTTGCTCGAGCAACGCCTTGTCCTGACCAAGCAGTGGAAGTACGACCTACGCCGCTATCTGCTGAAGCACTACTGGGTGACCAGCAAAACCATGCAGGTCCTACGGCGACGCCCCACCGAGCAATACGGGGAGCAGCAGTCCCTCAATGAATTCAACGTCCAGCCCCAGGTCATCCCCCCCTGGCTGCAGGACTGGCTTGAGGACCGCGGCGGCTATCTGATCGGCAATATGCGCACCGGCCGGCCAGACTTCCGCTTCTACAGCCTCGGCAACTGCCTCGGCTGCCTGTTTGGACTGATCACCGCCCCCCAGCAACGGGCGCTCTTCAGACTCGTCCTGCACAACCGCGATGCCCTCATGGCGCAGATGCCCATGCGTATCTGCCATCCGCCACTCGAGGGGGACAAGTGGTCCGAGAAAACCGGATCCGACCCGAAGAACTGGCCCTGGAGTTATCACAACGGCGGCCACTGGCCGAGCCTGCTCTGGTACCTCGGCGGAGCCGTCCTTCTGCATCAGCAGCTCTATCCCACGGCCGATGTCCTGCTGATGGGACAGATGCAGGCCATGCTCGAAGAGTGCTACTGGATGCAGCTCAACCAGCTGCCCAGACAGCAGTGGGCTGAGTACTTCGATGGGCCCACCGGCACCTGGGTCGGGCAACAGGCCCGAACCTATCAGACTTGGACCATAGTCGGTTTCCTCCTCCTGCACCACCTCCTCAGGGTCAAGACCGACGACGTCGGGATGCTCAACATCAACACACCCTGAGTCCAGACGTAAAAAAGCCCCGGAGTTCAACCGAGGCTTTTGAGCTGCGGAGATGCAGATCCGATTCAGAACAGGCCGAGGGTCAGGGATTTGTCGATCGGCAGAGCAGCGCCAATGCCCAGGTAGATCGTGAACACGGTGCCGAACAGGAAGGCACCCATGGCCACGGGACGGCGGAAGGGGTTCTGGAACTTGTTGAAGCTCTCAATAAAGGGAATCAACATCAGACCCAGAGGAATCATGGTCTGCAGGGCGATACCCAGCAGCTTGTTGGGCACTACACGCAAGATCTGGAAAACCGGGTACAGGTACCACTCGGGAAGGATTTCCAGAGGAGTAGCGAACGGATCAGCCTTATCGCCCAGCATCGCGGGGTCGAGAACAGCTAGGCCCACCAGGCAAGCCAGGGTTCCCAGGATCACCACCGGGAAGATGTAGAGCAGATCGTTCGGCCAGGCCGGCTCTCCGTAATAGTTGTGGCCCATGCCTTTGGCGAGCTTGGCCCGCAGCTTGGGATCACTGAGATCTGGCTTCTTAAGGATGTGCATGAGAGTGACCGGCGTAAGGGTCGTTTATTTCCCAGTGAAAGAAGGCTAGAAACCGCCCTGGGTTTGGCGGAGCCGTCAAAAGAGAGCCGTCAGGGATCGCAACAAAGCTATCCCCAGGCTGAGATCACAAAGGGCCGGATATGCCCTGTTTCCGGATCATCAGGAAGTGCATGAGCATGAACACCGCCAACAGCCAAGGCATCACAAAGGTGTGAAGGCTGTAGAAGCGAGTGAGGGTGGCCTGACCAACGCTCTCGCCGCCGCGGAGCAGCTCAACCATGAAGTCACCGACCACAGGGACAGCAGCGGGGACGCCCGAAACAATCTTCACGGCCCAGTAACCGACCTGGTCCCAAGGGAGGGAATAACCAGTCACACCAAAGGACACAGTTATCACGGCCATAGTGACGCCGGTGATCCAGGTGAGCTCACGGGGACGCTTGAAACCTCCCGTCAGATACACGCGGAAGACGTGCAGGATCAGCATCAGCACCATCATCGAAGCGCTCCAGCGGTGGACGGAGCGGATCAGCCATCCAAAGCTGACGTCGGTCATCAGGTACTGCACCGAGGCATAGGCCTCAGCCACGGTCGGCTTGTAATAGAAGGTCATCGCGAAGCCGGTCGCGAACTGCACTAGAAAACAGACCAGGGTGATGCCACCCAGGCAATAAAAGATGTTGACGTGGGGCGGAACGTACTTCGAGGCGACGTCGTCAACGATGTCCTGGATGTCCAGGCGCTCGTTGAACCAGTCATAGACGGGCGATGACTTTCCGCCGGCGGCGGGTGAGGAGTTCGCCATGCAGCGATTGGGTTTGGTTGGCAGAGTCTACCGATCACCTCCTGCCGCACGTGAGCGCGACGCCGCTTGTGACATCACCGCCACAAAAAACGACTCCGCGGCGCTCCAAGGGGCTCGGATCCATTGCAGCTATTGGACTTTCCTGGATTCTCAGCCTCTGGCTGACCGCGGCCCCGGCCCTGGCCCTCAACGATGGCCAACAACTCGTGGTCGAGAGCTGGCGCCTGGTGAACCAGAGCTACGTAGATCCAGACCGCTTCGAAACCATCCATTGGAAACGGCTCCGGCAAAAGGCCTTGGAGCGCTCCATCCAAAGCAGCGCCGATGCCTATGACGCCATTGAGGCGATGCTCGCGCCCATTGGCGATCCCTACACCCGCCTGCTCAGGCCCGCCGACTTCGTCACCCTCAAAGCCAATACAGAAGGAAGCGTCAGCGGTGTTGGCCTGCAGCTGGGGATCCGTCAGGACGACACGGCCATCGTCGTCATTGCCCCCCTCGAGGGGTCGCCCGCCGCAGAAGCGAGCATCAGCAGCGCCAGCATGCTCAGCCAGGTCGACGGCATCAGCACCGCCGAGCTCGGGTTGGAAGCCACGGCCGCACGACTGCGGGGGCAAGAAGGAACGTCGGTTCTGCTGCAGCTGATCACCCCGAGCGGCAAGCACCAAGAGGTGGAACTCAAGCGCCGGCAGGTGAATCTGCGGCCCGTGCGCAGTCGCCTACTCGATGCCGCCGGCCATCGCTTGGGCTACATCCGCATCACGCAATTCGCCGAGCCGGTGCCCCAGGAGCTGGCCAAAGCACTGGAGGACCTGGAGTCCAAGGGGATTGACGGTCTGATCCTGGATCTCAGGAACAACTCGGGGGGCCTGGTCAGTGCCGGCCTGGCCGTTGCCAACGTCTTTTTGGATGGCGGGCCCATCGTGGAAACACAAAACCGAGACGGATTTAGCGATGCCCAGCAGGCCAACATCGGCCAGCTCTATGGCGGGCCGATGTTGACCCTCGTCAATGGCGGCACCGCCAGCGCCAGCGAAATCCTGGCTGGCGCACTGCAGGACGATGAGCGCTCTGCGTTGCTGGGCAGCCGCACCTTTGGCAAAGGTCTGATCCAGACCCTGATTGGCCTCGGGGGAGATGGCAGCGGACTGGCCGTCACGGTGGCCCGCTACCTCACCCCGAGCGGCCGGGACATCCAAAACTTGGGAATCGAGCCCAACCAGCTCTTGGCGGATCCTGAACCACTCAACCCCGGCGGCGATGGAGACACCTGGCTCGAGGTGGCTGTCCATCAGCTCGAAGAACAGATCGAGGCCGGATGAGCGCCCGCACTTATCACGATCCACTGCACGGGGCGATCCGTCTGTCCCGGCAGGAGCCTGCGGAAGCCCTCGCGATTGACCTGGTCGATACGCCGGTCTTTCAGCGCCTGAGGCGCATTCGGCAACTCGGGCCGGCCTACCTGACCTTCCACGGGGCCGAATCCAGTCGGTTCACCCACTCCCTCGGAGTGCTGCAACTCGCCCGCCAGGCCCTGGGGAACTTGGGGCGCAGCCATGCAGAGCTGACCGAGCACCAGGGGGTGCTCTACGCCGCGGCCCTGCTGCACGACGTCGGCCATGGCCCGCTCAGCCACACCGGCGAAGAAATGTATGGGCTACACCATGAGAGCTGGTCCAGCCGCCTAATCCGCGAGCACCCCGCGCTGCGGGAGCCTCTCGAGGCCTTTGCGCCGGGGACCGCGGATCACGTGGCGGACCTGCTCGAGCACGGCCGCTATCGCAATCCCGCGATCAAGGCACTCGTCAGCAGCCAGCTCGACTGCGATCGCCTCGATTACCTCCTGCGCGACAGCTACAACACCGGTGCGAGCTACGGGGTCCTCGACCTCGAGCGCATCCTCGCCAGCCTGACCCTCGCCCCCGACGGCCAACTCGCCCTGCAGCCAAAGGGGCTCATGGCGGTGGAGCACTACCTCGTGGTGCGCAACCTGATGTACCGGAGCGTCTACAACCACCGCCTCAATGTGGTCTGCAATTGGCTCCTGAACCGCACCATCGCGCTCGCCCGCGAGCTCGGTCCAGGTCAGGTCTGGGCCGATGCGGTGATGGAGCACTGGCTTTGGGACCCGAAACACCTGGATCTCGAAGCGTTCCTTGGCAATGACGACGTCCGCACGGGGTACCACCTGCAGCGCTGGCTCGAGGAGGGACCGGCCCCACTGCAACAGCTCTGCAGCCGGGTCATCAACCGGGAACTGCTGCGGGCCTCGGATCTGAGCCAGCTGCCCCAGGAGAAACGCCTCAGCCTGCTGGCCAAAGCCCAGACCCTGAGCGAAGCCGCAGGACTACGCCCCGACCTCTGTTGCGGCCTGCACCAGCAGAGCAACCACGGTTATCACCCCTATAAAGGTGGGCTCAGGCTCTGGGATGGCCATCAACTGGGGGCCATTGAGCAGCGCTCAGCCCTGATTCGGAGCTTGATCCAACCCACCCAAACCGCCTGGCTGATTCACCCGCCTGAAATCACGCCAGCGATCCGCGAGGCCCTGACCCTGGAACTTGGGGCTGGAGATTCCTAACTTGCACGCCATGCAGGCCGCCCCCCGTCGCTTCATTCTCAAACCACTTCGTCAGGCGGAGGCCTCAGCCCTGGAGGAAGTGGGGTCGCAACTCGGGGCGGTCGAGGGCAGCGGTACGGCTGTGCTGGTCTGTGATGACCGCCCCCTGAACCTGCCGGAACTGCGGGCCATTGCGGAGCGGCTCGAACAAGCCGCGTGGCCGCTGCTGCGCGTCGAGGCACGCGAAGCCCTCAGCCTGGTGCCCGCCGCAGCGCTTGGGCTCGAAACAGCGCTGATCGGCGACCAACGAGAGGGGATTCAGGCGGAACCGGACAGTAGGAATCTGACCATTCATCGCGGCACCCTGCGGTCGGGGGACCACCTGCAGGTCGAGGGCTCGCTGCTGGTGCTCGGCGATGTGAACCCAGGGGCGCGGGTCAGCGCTGGTGGGGATGTCAGGGTCTGGGGGAGGCTGCGGGGCATCGCCCATGCCGGCCAGGCGGGCAACACCGCGGCCCGGATCGTGGCCCTGCAGCTGCGGCCGCTTCAACTGCGCATTGCTGATGCCGTCGCCCGCGGGCCCGAGGATGTCCCCCCACCTGGATTCAGCGAGGAAGCCCTGCTGCTCGAGGGGGCGATTGCCATCCGCCCGGCCGAACCGCTCTGGCCCCAGGACAGCTAACGGTTCACCAAGCCCAAGACGCCCAAGCCAGCGGCCACGGCCATGAACCAGAGGGGAGAGATCTTGGTGCACAGCATCAAGAAACAGACCACCGCCGAGACCGCATAGGCCGGTGTGTCGTGATCAGGGATGCGGAGGATCTTCAGGCCAACCGCGAAGAGCACGACCAGGGTGATCGGCCCCATCGCCCGTTCGAAGGCCAAGCGAAACGGTGAGGTCTTGAAGCGGCTCCAGCTCAAGGCCGCGATCACCATCAACAAGGTCGAGGGCAGCAGGATCGCGACCTCCGCCATAACCCCACTGAGCAGCGCCCAAAAGGGACCCTCCTCAAAGGCCGCCCCCATGCCGAGCAAGCCGAGGATCATCGAGGTCGGGCCCGGAGCACCCTCAGCGATGGCGTAGATCTCGGCGAACTGCTGGGAGCTGAGCCAGCAGCGTGTTCCACTCACCTAGGGAAAACAGCGAGAGGCTCAGGAAATCCCAGATAACGGCGATCAGGTTGCGCCAATGCCCCAGATGGGCGGGTTAGCAGACCGCAGCCAGAAGAAGGGTCATGGCTTTCTCGGCCAGTACCAGGCCATGGCCAAGGGACCCGCCACCAGCACCAAGGGCACCAGGCGAACGTTGCAGACGGTCATCGCCACAAAACTGATGGCCGCCAGCAACAGGGCGACCCGGTCGTGGAGATATGCCGCGGCAATCTTGAAGCCCATCGAGAGGGCCATGCCTGCAGAGGCCTTAATCAATCCCGCCAGGAGACGATCCGTCGCCATCGACGTGTGCAGGTAGTAGTAGGCGAGTCCCAGGCCCATCAGCACGCTGAAGGGCAGCAGCAAGATCCCCGCCAAGGCCGCCAAGGCTCCACCTAAGCCGCGGAAATGGCTACCGATGTAGATCGCCATGTTGATCTGGTTCGGTCGAGGGAAGAGGCACGCGACCGTCAGAACAGTGACGAACTCCTGCTTGCTCATACAGGCCTTGTCTTCCACGACGATCCGCTCGCTCCACGCCTAGAGCCCGCCTCCCAATGAGGGGAGGGCCACCTGCTGCATGCCCCAGAACAATTGCCAATGGGTGGGGGGGCATCAGTCGTGCACGAAGTGGGGGTCGGGCGGCAGCTCACCCTCCTCGTGATAAGCGGGATCGAGGGGGTCAGGGGCGCTGTACTTCTTGGCGGCCTCCCAGTCGGCGTTGAACGTCTCGGACAACCGAGCGATGACGTCCGGTGCATCCACCCCAATGCCCAATTCGCGGCGGAGATCAAAGGCACTGCGGTCGATGTTCATCGATCCGGTCATCGCGGCCTGCTCATCCACCAAGATCAACTTGGTGTGCTGAATCCGCAGGGTCGCCTGGGCGCTATCGATGACCCGGGCGATCTGCCCGCGGCTGTGAACATTGCTCCAAACCAAGCCCACATCAAAGCGCGGGTCGAAGGCCCGGCGTTCCCAGTCGGCTTCAAAACCCGCGACCACCTGCTCGATGACGAGCGAGTCCTGGCTGATGACGCCTTAATTACGGGTTTCCCTGAAGTACTTGTCCGAGAGGTTGAAGGTGGCAATCAGGGCGGGATGGCCATCGATGACCATGGATTTCTCATGGGTGACCGGGAAGTGATCGCTGGTCCAGGCCCCCTCCACACCCCAGCTCTCAAGCAGGGCGTAGGCCTCGTCGTTCCAGCAGTCACCGCCGGAGGTGTGGGGATTGAGCATCACGCGGATCCGCACACACCGTTGCTGTGCGCGAAGGAGGGCCTGCTCGACGGCCTCGCTCTAGAACTTGAACTGCTTGATCAGCAGTTGGGACTGGGCCCGATCAATCAACGCAACGACCACCTCAGCCCCGTCATCAGGCATCACGAGAAGACGCTGACTGGCTGCCATGGCGGCCTAGAGATGACGTCTGATTTCTATAGGGAAACGGCTGGATTGGCCTTAACCTTCATCCACGTTTCGGTGCGCTGTGGCCCTCAATAGTCGCTTCATCCTGATCTGCTCAGGTAAAGGGGGTGTGGGCAAAACCACCCTGACAGCCAACTTGGGCATTGCTCTGGCCAGGCAGGGCATGCGCACGGCCGTGCTGGATGCCGACTTCGGTCTGCGCAACCTGGATCTCCTGCTGGGCCTCGAGAACCGGATCGTCTACACCGCCCAGGACGTTCTCTCGGAGAACTGCCGCCTTGAGCAGGCGCTTGTGAAGCACAAGCAGGAGCCCAACCTCGCCCTGCTGCCTGCGGGCAATCCGCGGATGCTCGAGTGGCTGAAGCCCGAGGACATGCAAACCATCGCCGAGATGCTCAGCGAGACCCATGACATCGTCCTGATCGACTGCCCGGCGGGCATCGAAGACGGCTTCAAGAACGCTGCCGCCGCGGCCAAGGAAGCGATCGTGATCACCACCCCTGAAGTGTCCGCGGTGCGCGACGCTGACCGGGTGATAGGCCTGCTCAACACACGGGGCATCAAGCCGATTCAGATGGTGCTGAACCGGGTTCGCCCGAAGATGATGGCCAACCAGGAAATGCTGGCAGTGGATGACGTCACCGACATCCTGGCCCTGCCTCTGTTGGGGCTGGTGCTCGAAGACGAGCAAGTGATTGTGAGCACCAACCGCGGTGAACCCCTCACCCTGAACGGCTCCAACTGCCCCGCCGCCACCGCTTACAGCAACATTGCTCGGCGCATCTGCGGCGAGGACGTGCCGCTCATCGATCCCTCCAAGGTGAAACAAAGCTTGCGCGCCAAGCTCAGCCGCCTGATGCAAACCAAGATTTTCTGAACTGATGAGCCTGCGCGAATTCATTGACAAGTTGCTTGGGCGTCAGACCGCCAGCGCCACCACGGCCAAAGAGCGCCTTCAGCTCGTGCTGGCCCATGACCGCAGCGACCTAAATCCGGAATTGCTAGAGCAGATGCGCCGCGAGATTCTCGAGGTGGTCAGCCGCTACGTCGAGATCGACCTCGGCGAAGGGGATGTGAGCCTCGAGACCGAGGACCGCGTGACCGCGCTGGTGGCCAACCTGCCAATCCGCCGGGCCATTTTTAAGCCAACCCCGGCTGAAACCGAGGACGCCGCAGAGACCAAGGAAAGCAGCGAGTCCCCGAGCTCAGGGACGGAAGCGAGAGAAGCCGAAGAGGTGATCGTCGGCCAGGGCTGATTGTTGGGAAGGCTGAGCTGAGGGAAGCCGCCTCTCCCCATGGTTGCCCCCGCAGGACTTCAACCCACTCCAGCAGAGCGGCGTGTGCTCCCGGAATTGCGACGCGGCAAAAGCAACGCATCGATCGCGACCACTCTGGCCATCAGCCGGCGCGCGTCGAATGCCACCTCTCACGACTCCTCAGCAAAGCCGGTTGCCGTAACCGCACCCAGCTGCTGCTCTGGTCCATGACCGAGAGATAAGCTCTGGCAGGGGCCAGTCCCCGTTGCCGGCTTAGCTCAGTGGTAGAGCAGCGCTTTTGTAAAGCGAAGGCCATCGGTTCAAATCCGTTAGCCGGCTTTTCAAGGACAGTCCCTGTCTTCTCCGTCAATCAGCACTCCTACTGCTGGGGTGATGAGGCTGCCTTTCTCGGACTCCAGAGAGCACTCAGCGCCAGCCAAGGCAGGAGAACCGCGAGCGCTGTGATCAGCCAGCGATGGGTCTGCCATCGACTGCTGATCATGGCCGTGTCGCCAGCCGCTAGGACATTGCTTTCAACGGCTGGCGAAGCGCCGAACCAAAGCCATTTGATCAGCCAAGGCCACAAAAAGGCCAGGCCTGGAATGATCAGGACGCGGAAGTCAATGTTTCTCCAACCCTTCGCGGAGGGATCGATCCGTTGAACGCAAAAGACGGTGATCACGATCGCAATCACCAAGCTCGCGGAGACGTAAGCCCTCAGGCCATCGACGACGGCACGAACAAGCGGCAGAGAACCATCAAGCACCTGGCAGATAAGCCTTGTGTGCGAAGACTAGAGATGCTCAAAAGAAGGCTCCACTTCATTCACCAATCGCTGAAACACCAGTACAGACCGAACGAGACGCACAAAAAAGCCCCGCAGATGCGGGGCTAGTGACTTCACATCAAGCGGGGATCACTTGACGTACTTCAAACCTCGATAGTTCAGCCGAGGGTGCTTCTGGGAGACAGCCTCTTTGTTCTGCTGGTACTTCTGGCCGCGGTAGGTGAGGGTCATGGGTAGTTCCTCGGAGTCAGCCCAGGTCCCCGTTCCATGGCCTGGATCGAACTGCGCCTCAGGCAACCAAATGGCGCCGAGGTGAACGTTTGGTAGCGGATGCTACAGAACCTTTTTAGCCGATTCGAATCCAGGCATGTCGTTCAATGGACTACACAACGCAGATTTCAATGCTTAATCGCTCGGGCAGTTCTGGCGTGGGGTCAAAAAGAACAGCAGATCGCACTGAAAACGGGTGAAATCGCTGAGGGCGTTCTCCACATCCCCCGGATACCCCTGATCGGTCTGATTCGACGACGGGAGAGGACCGATCGGCGGCGGCAAGGCTTCCGCCATCGCGGCCCCATGCAGAAGCGAAAGGGATGCCACAAGAACGACAGTAGGCCAACTAGTCATCACCGCACCACAGCTCTACTCACTCATTAGCCATGGCCGAAGCGAACGGCAAGACATTAAAAAGCCCACCGGACCCCGAAGGATCTGGCAGGCATTGAAGGAATGGAGGGGATGCAGGCTGGGCTCAGCCGACGCTCCACACACCACCAGCAATCTTCACCAGAGGAGCCACGATCGTTGTGCCAGCAAGGAACCAAGCGAAGGCAGCGCCGCCGCAACCGCCGAGCCAGAAGCCGCTCGCGAATTCAGCCCAACCAGCCTTGGTGAACAGATCGGACGGAGGGTTGTCGATGGTGGCGTCGGCCGGCTGCACGTTGGGGCCGCGGCCAGCGGTGCCGTAGATCGACAGGCACACCGTCAGGATGGAAACCAGACCCACGGCAGCTAGGAGACCAGCGGTGCTGGCGTACTCAGTGGCGCGCAGGGGGCCGCAGATGGTGAAGGGGCCGTAGAGGAAGAAGCCATGGGCCATGCCCACTTCCAAACCTCGACGGTTGGGAGAGAGGGCGGGGCGATAAGCAGGCAGCGCGCCAAGGAAAGCGCGGCTGAAGTAGCTGCTGTTGACGGGAGTGGCCAGATTGCCGACGCAGGGGTCGGCCACGGGGGTCACAGTCATCGGGGGAAGAACGTCAGGTGGCTCGGGAATAAAGCTGCGACAACTCAGTCGCGAGCTTCAATCACGTTGAACAGCAGGGCCATGGCCACAGCAGGAGCCAGGATCCCGACAAGGGGAACGAACACCGAGGGCATCCAGGCGGCGACGAAATCTCCGGTCATCAGCGTGGGCCAATACAGCTACCGTTCGGCACTGTAAAGAGACCTTCCGGAGCTGCTCTTCTGGGCCTCCAGGGGCGACATAAAAGTTCAGACCAACCGCACGCCGCGCCATGACCCAGGCCCTCACCGGAATCGTCTTTGCCGGCGTCGTGGCGGCCTGCTGGGTCCTGGGCCGGCCCAAGCGCAACATCCTGCGCTCCACCGATGCCTCCGCCATTGCGGCCATCAACCGCAGCCAGATGGAACTGGTCATCCCCTCTGGCGAAGGCGACGCCAAGGGACAAGCCAGCGCCCCAACCGTGCAGCTACCCGCCGCCCATGATCGGCGCGGCCGCGGGCTACTGCTCAAGCAGCTCGAGACGCAGTTCCGGGCTGGTGGCGAAGCACGCCGGAGCGCAATGGCGATCTGCCAGCTCTGGCGCCACCGCGAGGCCCTGCCCCTGATTCGACGCGGCCTGCGCGATGCGGACCAGGTCGTCGCCGCCCTCGCCGCCGATGCCATGACCAACTTCCGCGGACGCAGCAGCGCTCCGGTTGCCTCCGCTCAGCCGCACAAACTGCCCCGCAAAGTCTCCCGGACGCGATAGATCGGGCGGCCTTGGCTCTCGTGATAAGTCCGCATCTGCACCTCTGAGAGCAAGCCAAAGCAGAACAGCTGCACCCCTGTGATCAGGGCCAGGACAGCCACCAGAAGCAGGGGCCGATTGCCGATCTCCGCGCCCCCCAATTTCACAGCGAGCAGATAGGCGCTCAGCAACGCGCCGATCCCCATCGCGCTGAGCCCCCCGAAGCCGAAGACGTACATCGGCCTGGTCAAGAAGCGCTTCATGAACCAGACGGTGAACAGATCCATCAGTACCCGGAAGGTGCGATCGATCCCGTACTTGCTCTGGCCGAACTGCCGGGCGTTGTGGTTCACCTTCACCTCCGCAATCCGGGCCCCCTCGATGAAGGCCAAGGCGGGCAGGAAGCGATGCAGCTCCCCGTAGAGGTTCATGTCCTCCACCAATTCGCGGCGGTAAGCCTTTAGGGAACAGCCGTAGTCGTGGAGACGCACCCCGGTCACCCGTGCGATCAAGGCATTGGCGATCTTGCTGGGGAGCAGCCGGCTGACGGCATGGTCCTGACGCTGATGACGCCAACCGCTGACCAGGTCATAGCCCTCCTCGAGGCGCTCCAGCAGCATCGGAATGTCGGCCGGGTCGTTCTGCAGATCCCCGTCCAGGGTGACGATCAAGCGCCCGCGACTGGCATCAAAACCTGCAGCCATCGCCGCGGTCTGGCCGTAGTTGCGCCGCAACAAAACCGCCACCAGCTCTGGGGCCCCGGCCGCCTGCTCCCGCAACACATCCGCGGTGCTATCCGAGGAGCCGTCATCCACCAGCACCATCTCAAACGAGCGCCCCAAAGGACGAAGAGCCAACAGCAGCTCCTCCACCAGCAGCGGCAGGGTCTCCTCCTCGTTAAAGAGAGGCACCACGATCGAGAGTTCTGGAACGCTGGCGCTGCTCAACGGAACCGCTCAAGTTCGCTGGAACCTAGAGGAAAGACCCCCAATCCGTTCAACTGGGAAGGAACCAAGCCACCCCAAGCCCCAGGTAGGTGCCAAGAAGGTAGCCCAGCAAACCAATCGCCACCGAAGGCACCGCCAGTTCGGCCCGACCAATCGCCGTGGCCAAGGCCAAGGCCGTGCTGGGTCCGCCAATGGAGGCTTGCGAGGCCAACAGGGTTTCAGCCAAGGGCCAGCGCAGCCAACGGCGGATGAGCACCAGTAGCAACAGGGCCTGAACCAAAACCACCAAGGCCGCATACAGCAACACCGGCAGGCCCTCCCCCAGGAGCCCCGCCACCGGGGAACTCAGGCCCATCACAGTGAAAAAAGGCTGGATCAGGAGCAGGCCAAGGCCATAGCAACCGCGCCGGCTGTCGGGCGCGGGCAGCTGGGCCACCAGCAGAGCCACAGTGGTTAACACCAGGATCGAGGGAACAGACGGCAACACGGCACTCAGGGCCTGGGCCAAGACCAGAACCGCCAAGCCCCAAAAGGCCGCCAGCCACCAGGAACGCTCCGGCTGATCGCTGGGGGGACCATCGGCCCAGGCTGCGTCCTCGGGGGTGTCGGCCCGCAGCCCCAGCCAGGTGCTGACGGCAAACCACACCGCAAACACGACGTAGTCCGCGGCGGTGGCCAGGGTCAGGAGGGTCTCCGGCGGATTCAAGGTCCGGGCCACCGAGACGAAGTTCAAGCTGCCGCCGGTGAAGGTCGCGGTGTACATCCCCGCCAACACGCTCCGGCCATCCCCCAAGAGGGGATGGAGCAACCAGGCCCCAAGCAGCACCCCCAGCACCGTGCTCAAGGCCGCCATCAGAAAGGGACCCAGCAATTTCCTGGCCTGGGGCCAAAGACGCCGCAGGTCGACAGCAAGCAACAGCAGGCCAATCGCCAGGGAGGTGAATGGGCCGTTGATCCACCCCGCGGCCGCGGCCTGCAACTGCACGCCGCCGAGGTTGCTCACCAGCAACCCCAACACCAGCACCACCATCGTCATCCCCAACTGACGCCCCCAGGGTGTGCGCCGCGACAGCAGCCAACCCAGGGCCGTCAGGAGGAGCACCAGCGACAAAGACCAAAGCATGGGCATCAAGGCAGGGTGGAGCCGTCGTGGCAGCGGACCACCCGACCGGCGCCGCGCAACTCCTGGCGATAGTGAACGCTGACAGGATCGATCAGCTGACGATCAAGGCCATCCACGCCCAAGCCATCACGGCCATGCTCCCGGCCGGAGCTGTGCAGGTAGCGGCCCTGCCCGAGGTACAGCCCGACATGGGTGCAGCGTTGGGGGCGTCCAAAAAAGATCAAGTCCCCCGGCCGCAGCTGGCTGTAGCAACCGGGAGCGACCGCCACGGGTTGGCAGAACCGCTCCTGTTGGTAGGCGTCCCGCGGAATCCACACACCAGCCGCGGCATAGGCGGCCTGGGTAAAACCTGAACAGTCAAAATCCGGGCCGAGGCTGCCGCCCCAGAGGTAGTGATTGCTTTGCTGCCGCGCGGCGTTCGCAAAGGCCAAGACCGCTGGCAGAAGTTCCGCGATGGCCACGTCGCACAGGAGCCGCGGTTGCACAGCCGCGATGCAGCGGGCATGGCCCAGCAGATCCCGCGGATCGATCCAACCCGGGTAGCCGTCCTCCAGCAGCAGCACCTGAACCCGCGGCCCCGTCGGCGCGGCTTCATCGAGCACCTGCAGGGCACGGCCAGCCCAGGCCTGAGTGGCCAGGCCCGACCCCGACCAGTTGCTGTAGAGATTAAGCGGCGCATCAATCTGCCAACGGCTGCCCGGATGCAGCAGCTCCAAGGCCACGGGTGTTCCTACGGACAACCTGCTTAACCTCGCCATGACCCCGAGTGGCTGCCATGGCGTTCTACTGCCCAAATGGGGAGATGGAGCAAGCACTGGCTGCGGCGATCAGCAGTCTGGAGCAGGATGGCCGGCCGGGTCTGAGCGAGCAGCTCTCGGTCACCTGGATTCGCTACGGGCAGTCCCTACGCCACGACACCTCCGCAGAAGGCCAAGGCAGCCACTGGCGCGGAAACCAAGCGCGATATCCTGCCAGCGTAGTGAAACTGCTCTATCTCCTGGCCGCTGAGGCCTGGTTGCAGCGGGAGCTCATCGAGGACAGTCCGGAACTGCACCGGGCCCTCGCCAACATGATCCGGGACTCGAGCAACGACGCCACCGGTTTGGTGGTGGACCTGCTGACGGGAACCTGCAGTGGCACGGAACTTCCGGCCGCGGCCCTCAAGCGCTGGAGCCAGCAACGCCAACTGATCAACCGCTGGTACGCGGAACGGGGATGGCCCGAGTGGCCCGGCAACAACGCATGCCAGAAGACCTGGGGCGATGGTCCCTATGGCCGGGAGCGCCAGTCCTATGGGCCCCAGCTGGAAAACCGCAACCGCCTCAGCAGCAACCTCACAGCCCGGGTGTTACAGGCGGTCATGGGCCGTGAACTGCTCTCCCCAGCCGCCTGCGGCAGGATGCAAGAGCTGTTGGCCCGCAGCCTGGATCAAGGGGAGCGGGCCGCGGACCCCGAAAACCAAGTCGATGGCTTTCTCGGCGGCTGTCTGCCCGAAGGCGCCCAACTCTGGAGCAAGGCCGGCTGGATGAGCCAAGCCCGCCACGACGCCGCCTATATCGAGGTCGAGGGGAAGGCCCCCGCCCTCTTAGTGGTGCTCAGCGAGGGTCCCGAGCGCGCCCAAGACGAAGCGCTGCTGCCGGAGCTATGCCGACGACTGCTGGAGCTCTAGAGACTCAAGACCCCAGCCCGGGATCGGACTGGGGTTTGGAACGGAGAGGGAGGGATTCGAACCCTCGACAGAAGTTGCCTCCTGTAACTCCTTAGCAGGGAGCCGCTTTCAACCACTCAGCCACCTCTCCAGTGGCCCGGAAAGAATATCAGGCGCTGGCACCACGGCCAGCCCCTTGGGGCAGCCGCGGCAGGCGATGTTTGAAACCGCAGAGAATCTCCCATGGAATCGTTCCGATCGGCTTGCTCCAGGCCTGCGGATCGATCCGCTCCCCGGCCTCCTCCCCGAGCAAGGTGACCACGCTTCCTGCCTCCAGCGCGGGCACGTCGGTAGCGTCTAGCACCAGTTGATCCATGGTGATCGCCCCCACCTGGGGCAGCCGATACCCGGCGAAGAGCACCTCCAGCCGATTGGAAAGCAGGCGCGGGACACCATCGGCATAGCCAATGCCCACCACCGCCAAACGACTTGGCCGTTGGGTGACGAAACGATGGCCGTAGCTCACCCCGACCCCGGCGGGCACCTCGCGAATCAGGCTGACCCGGGCGCGCACGTGCATTGCCGGCTGCAGACTCAGCCCAGCGCCCAGGTGCTCCGAGGGCCGTTGACCGTAGAGGGCTAGCCCAACCCGCACCAAGTCGTAGTGCAGCTGCTGGCTGCGCAGGGTCCCCGCGGAATTAGCCAGGTGGCGGCAGCCCGGGGCCAACTGCTGCTGCTGCAGGCCGCTGAGGAACGCATCAAAGCGCTGCTGCTGGCTCGCGGTAAGAGCATCGAGGCCATCTCCGGGGGAATCCGCTCCGGCTAGATGGGAATAGACCCCAGCCATCTGCAACGCATCCAGGCCCTGGATGGCCTCCACCAGGCGCGGCCCCTCCTCCCAGGGCGCCCCCAGGCGGGTCATGCCGGTGTCCAATTTCAGGTGAACCGCCAGCTGGCGACCACTGCCGCTGGCCAGGTTCTGGCAGAGGAGGGCCTCGCGCATGCCGCTGAGGGTGGGCATCAACTGCCAGTGCAGGCAGGCCCGCAATTCATCGGGATGGCTGAGGTTGCCCAGCACCAAGATGGGCTGATCGAGCCCCGCCTGACGCAACTCCACTCCCTCCTGGAGTGTGGCGACACCGAAGCAGCTGGCGCCGCCAGCGGCCGCCGAGCGGGCGACGGGCACGGCCCCATGGCCGTATCCGTCGGCCTTGACCACGGCCATCAGGGCACAGCCGGGGTGCAGGGAGCGCCTCAGGGCATCCGCATTGGCCTGGATCGCCGCTTCATCGATTTCCACCCAGGCCCTCTGGCGCGGATGGGGCTGCGGCAGCAAAGCCGCGGCCGCGGGGTCGTCGAAGGCAGCAGCAGGCGATGCGTCAACCATCCGCCCTTGGCAGTGCACCTAGCATGCATAGAAATTACGGGGTTGCCCAGCGCAGCTCCCCAGGCTGCGCTCCCATGGGCTCCGTTCTGGTTCTGAATGCCTCCTACGAGCCCTTGAACGTCACCAGCTGGCGCAGGGCCACTGTGATGGTGCTCAAGGGCAAGGCCGAAGGGCTGGAGCATTCACCAGGTCGGCAACTCAGGCCGGGCCTAGGGCTGCCAACGGTGATCCGGTTGCGGCAGTTCGTGAGGGTCCCCTTCCGGCCCCTGCCCCTCACCCGCCGGAACGTCTTCCACCGCGACGACCACTGCTGCCAGTACTGCGGCAGCAGCAGCGAGCGGCTGTCGATCGATCACGTCCTGCCCCGCAGCCGCGGCGGCAGCCACAGCTGGGACAACGTCACCACGGCCTGCCTGCGCTGCAATGTTCACAAGGGCAACCGTACCCCCAAGGAGGCAAGCATGCCCCTGCATTCCGCCCCCCGCCGGCCCGTGAGCGGCGCAGTCTTTGAAGCCCAGCGCCAGATGGCCAACGGGGGGCACCGGGAATGGGCCAAGTACGTCGACGGCTGGGAAGAGCCGCTCGCTAGTTGACCCCGCTGGCCTGGTCGGCCAGTTCCTCCAGCTGACGGCGCTGGTCGGCGGAGACACAAGCCCCAATCAGCTCCGCCAGTTGGCCCTGCAGCACCGGCTCGAGCGAGAAGTTGCGGCCGAGGCGGTGGTCCGTCGTGCGGTTGTCCTTGTAGTTGTATGTGCGGATTTTCTCGCTGCGATCGCCGCTGCCCACCTGGGCCAAGCGGGCCGAGCGCTCCTTGGCGTTGGCCTCGGCCAGTTGACGCTCGTAGAGCTTGGCTCGCAGGATTTCCAGGGCCCGTTCCCGGTTCTGCAGCTGAGATCGCTCCTGGGTGCAGAAGACCCGAATGCCGGTGGGCTTGTGCAGAAGATCAACCGCGGTCTCCACCTTGTTCACGTTCTGACCGCCGGCACCACCGGAGCGGGCCGTGCTGATCTCCAGGTCGGTCGGATCGATCTGAACCTCAACGGGATCAGCCTCAGGCATCACCGCGACGGTCGCCGTGGAGGTATGAACGCGCCCCTGGGATTCGGTGGCGGGAACCCGCTGCACCCGATGCACGCCGGCCTCGAATTTCAGCTGGCTGAACACGCTGTCGCCCTGGATCGCCAGGATCAATTCCTTGTAGCCGCCGAGTTCCGCCTCCGAGGCACTCACCGGCTGCACCTTCCAACCGACGCTCTGGGCGTAGCGCTCATACATCCGCGCCAAGTCACCAGCCCAGATGGCCGCCTCGTCGCCACCAGCGCCGGCACGGATCTCCAGCATCACGCTTCGTTCATCCCGGGGATCACGGGGGAGCAGCGCCAGGGTCAACTGCTCTTCCATAGCCGCGATCTGCGTCGCCAAGCCGCTGAGCTCCTCCTGGGCCAGGGTCTCCATTTCCTCATCCCCGCGGGACTCCTTCAGGAGCTCCTTGGCGTCCTGCTCCTGTTTGCGCCATTGGCAGAGCTGGTCATACCCATTCACCAGGGGTTCCAGCCGAGCCCGCTCGCGGGCAATGGGCTCAAGCTGGGCTGGATTAGCCGCCACATCCGGGTCGGCCAACTGGCGCTCCAGGGTGTCAAAGGTGGCGCGCGCCGTCTCTAGACGTTCACGCAGAAAGAAAGCATCCATGGGAGCGGCTCAAGCCAGCAAAAAAGCCGGACGCCCTGGAGCATCCGGCTTGAAGAATCGAGACACGACGAAAGTGAAAGGCAGATCAGGCCTTGTCGGCTGTGTCAGCCTTCTTCTCGACTTGGGCATCGGCGCCACCGGCGCTGCCCATGCCGTACTTGCGCATGAAACGATCTACACGACCCTCGGTGTCCAGGATCTTCTGGGTACCTGTATAGAAGGGGTGGTTACCGCTCCAGACGTCGACGTGGATCTCGGGAGAGGTGGAGCCAGTGGTCATGACCACTTCTCCGTTGCAGATCACCTTGGCATCGGGATACCAGGTGGGATGGATGTCGGCCTTCGGCATTACGGGTACGGGGCTGAGGGGCGAAAGCGCAATCAGCGCTTGGAGAACTGAGGAGCCTTACGGGCTTTCTTCAGGCCGTACTTACGACGCTCTTTGGAGCGGGGGTCACGGCTGAGGTGGCCTTCGGTCTTTAGGGGCTTGCGGTTGTCGGGGGACAGATCGCACAGGGCACGGGCAGCGCCTTGCTTGATCGCATCGGCCTGACCTGTCAGGCCGCCACCACGGACGTTGACCAGGAGGTCATACTCGGCTCCCAGACCCAGGGTCTGCAGGGGAGCCTTGACGGCAGCCAGGTAGGTGGGGTTGTAGTTCAGGTAGTTGTCACCGGGACGACCATTGATGGTCACGGTGCCATTGCCAGGAACGACGCGGACGCGCGCCACGGCGGTCTTACGACGGCCGGTTCCCCAGTAAACGACTTTGGTGGTGCTCATTTGGTGGAAGCGGCGGGATCGAGGGCCAGAGCCTTGGGCTGCTGAGCAGCATGGGGGTGCTCAGCACCCTTGTAGACCTTCAGCTTGCGGAAAAGCTGACGACCGAGTGCGTTGTGGGGGAGCATGCCCTTCACAGCCTTCTCGATGATCCGCTCGGGAATCCTCGCCTGTAGGGCAGAGAAGGTTTCGGTCTTCATGCCACCGGGGCGACCGGAGTGGCGGCGGTACAGCTTGTCGGAAGCCTTGTTACCACTCACCTTCACCTTTTCAGCATTGATCACCACGACGAAGTCGCCGGCGTCGATGTGAGGGGCGAAGTTGGGGTTGTTCTTACCCCGCAGAACCGAAGCGACCTCAGTGGCAAGCCGGCCGAGGGTCTGGTTCTCAGCGTCCACCAGATACCACTGGCGGGCTGAGGAATCCTGGGGAGGGACGAGAGTCTTGTTCATCGCGCCGGCGGGCCGGTTCGGATAGGACCCCATCACCACGCTTAGGCGGGTGGGGTTGGACAGGGTGTCTGGACTGTGGGTCTCGACTAATGACGGCAGTCACCCGATCACTCGGGTGTCAATCGCTCGTTGAGTGAACCTACCGCTTCGCCAATCCCCACTACTGGGGACAGGGTTTGGGGCAGGGGCTGGCCGCCGATGTACATCGGCAGGTCAACTCTGAGACCGGCAGACCCAGTCAGTGCAAGGACTGACCCGGTGCTGCTGGCGGTGCATCAGAGCCCTCCAGCAAATACCGCGGTTGACAATCATACCAGGCAGTCCTTGGGAAGATCTCACTCGGGTAGCCCACCCGAAGCAGGCACAAACCCTGCGGGGGAGCGGCTTCTTTGACCTCGTCACGGGCCTGACTACGCCAGCGACGACGGAATGCCTCCAGGCTGAGCCGGCCCTCGCCAACGGCCACGAGCTGGCCCATCATCAGGCGCACCATCCCGTAGAGGAAACCACTGGCCTGGAGCTCCACCTCCAGCAGATCGCCCCGACGCAGCACCGAGACCTCTTGCAGGGTCGTACGGGAATGGGAGCGGGCGCTGCCAGCACGCTCAAAGGCCGCGAAGTCGTGCTCCCCGAGCATGTCCTCGAGGGCCACTAGCATCCGACCCTCTTCGAGCTGGAACTGATAGCGGTGCCAACTCCAGGGGTCCAGAAAGAGGTTCGGAATCCGAGCGTTGTAGATCGTGTAGCGGTAGCGCCGGTAGGTGGCCGAAAAGCAGGCGTGCCAGTCCGGCGCCACCGACGCCGCAGAACGCACCCGGATGTTGGCCGGGAGACGGCCATTCAGGGCCGCGGGCCAGCGATGGGCGGGAATCGGACCGACGCAGTCAAAGTGAACGACCTGGCCTGAGGCATGGACACCGCTATCAGTCCTGCCCGCCGCCACCACGGTGGCCGGTCCGCCAGGGTCCAATTGGGCCAGAGCAGCTTCGAGTGTTTCTTGAACGCTCGGGTCCCGGGGCTGACGCTGCCAGCCGCAGTAGGAAGAACCGTCGTACTGAAGACAGAGGGCGATCCGCCTGCGCTGCTCAGTGGGCGTGCTGTCGGTCAAGGCTGATGCCTCTAAAGCCATAAAAAACCGCGCGGAAGACGGCCCTCCGCGCGGTGGTGCTGATCAAGCGAAGGATCTCTTGAGATCAGACGAGCTCGATGATCGCCATTTCAGCGTTGTCACCACGGCGGGGGACAGTGCGGATAATGCGGGTGTAGCCGCCATTGCGGTCGCCGTAACGCTCCTGGGCCTTGTCGAACAGGGCATGCACCAGTTGCTTGTCGTAGATGTAGCCGATGGCGCGGCGACGGGCAGCCAGGCTGCCGTCCTTGGCCAGGGTGATCATGCGCTCGGCTTCGTCACGGAGGGCCTTGGCACGGGCCTTGGTGGTGGTCAGACGACCCTCACGGATCAGCTGGGTGGTCAGGGCACGAAGCATGGCTTTGCGCTGGTCGGCGGGACGCCCCAATTTGGGGACTCGGCACTGGTGACGCATGACTAAATCGGATGAAACGAGGGAGGGACAGATGCTTCTGCGCGATCAGGCGCTGGTGCGGCTCTGGGGCAGGGAGATACCGATGCGCTCGAGGGCCTCGATCACCTCGTCGGCCGACTTGGAACCGAAGTTCTTGATTTCGAGCAGATCTTCGTAGCTAAAGCCCATCAGGTCAGACACGGAGTTGACTTGGGCGCGCTTCAAGCAGTTGTAGGCGCGAACCGAAAGGTTCAGCTCTTCCAGGGGGATCTGAGCTTCGGCGGAGGGCTCAGGCTCCTTGCTTTGCTCCTCTTCCATGGTCAGGGTCGCCATGGGCTGGATAAGGGTGATCAGCTGGTTGGCGGCCTGCGCCATCGCGTCGTCAGGTGTCAGAGAGCCATCGGTCTGGATCTCCAGACGGATGCGCTCACGGGCAGAACCACCTTCGCCAACCGCGGTCTCATCGATCGTGTAGTTGGCGCGCTGGACGGGCATGAAGACGGCGTCGATCTGAAGGAGATCTACGGCGCTGGTGTCCTCGACACGGCGGTCAACCGGGCGATAGCCAACGCCACGCTCGACATGAACTTCCAGCTCCAGGCTATGGCCCTCGGCAACGGTGGCGATCGGACGCTCGGGGTCGATCACGCTGACCTGGGAGGAGAACTGCAGGTCGCCAGCGGTCACGGTGGCGGGACCGTTGACCACCAGGCGGCCGATCTCCAGCTCGCGGGTACGGCTGTTGACGGCGACGTCCTTGCAGTTCAGCAAGATATCGAGCACGTCCTCGCGGACGCCGGGGACGGTGGCGTATTCGTGGTTGACTCCGGCGATGCGCACGGCGGTGATAGCGCTGCCCTCAAGGGCGCCCATCAGCATGCGACGTAGGGAGTTACCCAAGGTGGTCGCCTGGCCACGCTCAAGGGGGCCAATGACGAAGACGCCGGTTTGTGAACGGTCGTCAGCGATCTGGTGTTCAACCCGATCGATCTGGTACTGCAACACGGTCTGAAGCTCAGATAGGTGGATGGCCCCCCTCTGGGGCTAGTCGATGCGTCGAATCAGACCCGGCGACGCTTGGAACGGCGGCAACCGTTGTGGGGCAGCGGGGTGACGTCACGGATCAGGGTTATCTCGAGACCAGCAACCTGCAAAGCACGGATGGCGGTTTCACGACCGGAACCAGGACCGCGAACCAGCACCTCGATTTGGCGCATCCCCTGCTCAAGGGCGCGACGGGCAGCTGCTTCAGCGGCGGTTTGGGCAGCGAAGGGAGTGCCTTTACGGGCGCCCTTGAAACCGCTTGCACCAGCAGAGCTCCAGGAGATCACTTCACCAGCGGTGTCAGTAATGGAGACGATGGTGTTGTTGAACGTGCTCTGGATGTGGGCAACGCCGTTAGGGACGTTGCGCTTCGTCCTCTTGGAACCAGACTTTTTGGCGGGCTTGGCCATGGATAAAGCCCTGCAAAAGCAGGGAGGTGATCGGGGGTCTTAAGGGAGCGACCTGGTGACGACGGCATGCATTGACCGAACGGCAGGCGCTATGGGGCCAAAGGCCTGAAGCAAGGGGTGGCTTACTTCTTCTTACCGGCCACTGTCTTGCGGCTACCGCGGCGAGTCCGGGCGTTGGTGCGGGTGCGCTGACCGCGGACTGGTAGACCGACGCGGTGGCGACGACCACGTACGCAGCCGATGTCCTGGAGGCGCTTCATGGCCATGCCCTGTTGACGACGCAGGTCGCCCTCAAGGGTGTAGCTCTCGGTTGCACCGCGAAGCTTTTGAACGTCGGAATCATCCAGATCCTTGACACGGGTGTCGGGGTTCACACCGGTCTTGGTCAGAATCTTTTGGGCCGTGGTCAGGCCGATTCCGTAGACGTAGGTCAGGGCGATTTCGATCCTCTTGTCGCGAGGAATATCAACGCCGGCAATACGAGCCACTGAAAAAACGTTGGGGTGAGCAGGGGAAAGGGCTGTACGGGGGCCTCGGAAGGAACCGAGGTCAACGATCAAGCCGGGTTTTGGTCCAAACGGACCGGGGCAAGGTCAGCGGGGGATCAACCCTGGCGCTGCTTGTGCTTCGGGTTGGCGCAGATGACCATCACCCGACCGTGCCGGCGAATCACGCGGCACTTGTCGCACATTTTCTTGACCGAGGCACGCACCTTCATGGGAGCGGTCTCTCCAAAATTCCAAACAGCGAACTTACCACAGGAGTCAACCCAACAGGGCTGCGATCCGCTCCTCAATAGCCTCGACCGTGCCGGCCGCTTCGACGGGAGCAATTAGCCCACGCTCGCGGTAGTAAGCGATCAGAGGCTCGGTTTGCTCGCGGTAGACCTCAAGGCGATGGCGGATGACCTCCTCGTTGTCGTCGGCCCGCCCGCGTGAAAGCAGACGCTGCACAAGAAAGCCGTCATCGAGTTCCATCAGAACGACGAGCTCGATCTGCTGGCCAAGCTCCTCGAGCAGGCTGGCCAGGGCATCGGCCTGGGCGACGTTGCGGGGAAAACCATCCAGCAGCCAGCCACCGCTGTGTTTTTGCAGCCGGCTGCGGACGATGGCCAACACCAGGGCATCGCTCACCAGCTCGCCGCGGGCCATGACCGCCTCGGCCTCTTTTCCCAGCTCACTGCCGGCAGCGACTTCAGCGCGCAGGAGATCGCCGGTGGAGAGATGGAGCAGCCCTTGGCTCTCGGCCAACTTCTGGGCTTGGGTGCCCTTGCCCGCACCGGGGGGGCCAAGAAAGAGGAGACGTTGCTTCATGGCAGGAAGAGAGAAAACACCAGGGGGCAGGGGAACTACTGGCGAACCATGCCTTCGTAGCGCTGCGAAATCACAGCGGTTTGCAATTGCTTCGCGGTCTGGATGGCGACGCCGACCAGGATCAGCATGCTGGTAGCGCCGAGGCCTTGAAAGGTCTGAACGCGGGTGGCGGACTCAACCGCGGAGGGCACGATGGCGACCGCCCCGAGAAAGAGGGCACCCAACAGGGTTAGACGGTTCTGGATTCCGGTCAGGTAAGCCGTGGTGGCCGAGCCGGGACGGACTCCAGGGATGGCGACCCCACCCCGCTTCAGGTTCGAGGCCACATCGACCGGGCGAACCGTCAGGGTGGCGTAGAAGAACGAGAAGCCAATGATCAAACCGAAGAACACCAATGCATAGACCCAAGGGGTGCTGCTGTTGGGGCTCAAGAAACTGGCGATCTGAATCAGGGTCGGGT
Source organism: Synechococcus sp. (assembly GCA_047285805.1). Classification (GTDB taxonomy): domain Bacteria; phylum Cyanobacteriota; class Cyanobacteriia; order PCC-6307; family Cyanobiaceae; genus Vulcanococcus. The sequence continues at coordinate 62,039 of JBJBCN010000003.1, forward strand.
TCTTGCTGAAGTTGGCGATCTGCAGGGGCAGGAAGACCACAGCTGAAGCAAAGATGATTGGCATCACGCCGCCGGCATTGAGCTTCAGAGGTAGATAGCTCTGACGGGCGGAGATCCCTGCTCCACCGACCTGGCGCTTGGCGCTGACGATGGGGATGCGACGACTGCCCTCCTCGACGCAGACAATGCCAACGATGGTGATCAAGAAGACCGCCACAAGAACAACGATGCCGCCAACGGCCTCGCGGCCTCCGGTTTGGGCCAGCTCAATGGTGGAATCGAGAGCCCGCGGAAGGGTCGCGACGATGTTCAGATAGATGACCAGGGACGCGCCCTGGCCAATGCCGCGCTCGGTGATGACCTCACTGAGCCACATCACCACCATCGAACCGGTCACCAGGGCAATCGCCGTCTGGGCGACGAACACCAAGTCCGGCGTCCCGGGTAGCGCGTAGGGCCTCAGGATCAGGGCAAAAACGATGCTCTGAAAAAGACCCCAGCCCAGGGCCACATAGCGGGTGTACTGGGCAATCTTGCGGCGGCCCGCCTCACCCTCGTTCTTCTGCAGATCCTCCAGCTGGGGTAAAGCCGAAGTCAGCAGCTGAATGATGATTGAGGCGTTGATGAAGGGAAGGATCCCCAGGGCAAAGACACCGAGGGCGGAGATGCCACCGCCCGTGAAGATGTCGAGGAAGCCCAGCAGAGACCCGCCCTGAGCCGCGAACGCCTGGAAGGCAGCACGGTCGATCCCGGGCACGGGGATATAGATGCCCAGACGCACCAGGAGCAGAAGCCCCAAGGTAATGAGAACCCTGTTGCGCAGGTCCTTGGCTTGAACCAGCTGCGTAAGGATTTCACCGGCACTGGGGTTACGCCCCCGGCTGACGACCATGGCAGGTGTTAACGAACAAGAAAAAACCGTCTTGTGATCCATCGATCACCAGACGGCATTGACCTTAATGGGCCATGGACAAGCGGAGATCAGATCTCTTCGCAGGTACCACCGGCAGCTTCGATCTTCTGGCGGGCAGAAGCGGTGAAAGCGACCGCTTGAACGGTCAGCTTCACGCTGAGATCACCATTACCCAGGACCTTCAGGGGGTGCTTGGGGTTAGTCACCAGGCCATCCTTGACCAGGGTATCGATGTTGACGGTGCTGCCGGCTTTGAGCTCGGACAGCTTCGCAACGTTGATCACCGTGTAGTTCTTCGGATTGATGACGGTGAAGTGCTTGAGCTTCGGCACCCGGCGATACAGAGGCATCTGACCACCTTCGAAGCCAGGACGGGTCGGGCGACCCGAACGAGACTTCTGGCCACGCATACCGAAACCACAGCTGGCGCCTTGGCCAGCGGCGATACCGCGACCCTTACGTAGCTTGCGGCGACGGGAGCCGGCTTGCGGCTTGAGAGTTTGGAGGTTGAGCGATGTCATGGCGGGCCTCAGGAGTAGATCTGCTCAAGGGAGATGCCACGCTCCTTGGCGGTCTCCTTGTGGGTGCGCAGGCCAGCCAGGGCATCCATGGCGGCGCGGGCGTTGTTAAGGGGGGTCTTGGAGCCTAGGCGCTTGGCCAGCACGTTCTTAATGCCGGCCAGCTCAAGTACCGTGCGGATAGAACCACCCGCGATCACACCGGTACCAGGGGCAGCGGGGCGGATCAGGACGCTGGCAGCGCCGTCTCGACCATTGCTCAGGGTGGGGATCGAGGAGTGGCGGGTCAGGGGCACCTTGACCAGGTGCTTCTTGCCATCAGCAACGCCCTTGCGAACGGCACCGATCACGTCGCCGGCTTTGCCGACACCGACGCCCACCTGGCCTTTCTCGTTGCCGACGACAACGATGGCCCGGAAGCTCATTTTCTTACCGCCCTTCACGGTCTTGGAGACGCGGCGGATTTGCACCACGCGCTCTTGCCACTCGGAGTCGCGCTCCTGGCCACGGCGGCCACGGCGGTCGCCACCGCGACGGTCGCCACGGCCTTCGCCGCGACCACCACGACGCTGTTCCTGCTGCTGGCCTTCAGCAGCTGCGGGCACATCAGCTGCCGCTGGGGTTGCGTTGGACTGGGTGTTGTTGGTTTCGGTCATGGTGAGAGCAGGGATCAGAACTGAAGGCCCGCTTCCCGGGCGGCGTCAGCCAGGGCCTTGACACGGCCGTGGTAGAGCTTGCCGCCACGATCGAAGACCACCGATTGAATGCCCTTGGCGAGGGCACGCTTGGCGACCAGCTGACCGACTGCGACAGAAGCATCGCAGGAAGCGCCGATGGTGACGTTGCTGCGCAGCTCTTTATCGACGGTGGAAGCAGAGCAAAGAGTGCTCTGGGCAACGTCGTCGATGACTTGAGCGTAGATGTGGTTGTTGGAGCGGAACACAGCCAGGCGAGGACGCGCGGCGGTGCCGGAGAGATTGCGGCGCAGACGGCGGTGACGCTTTTGTGTCTGCTGCTTGCGGGAAAGGGTGGACATGGAAGTACTGGGTAAAAACGCTTAAGCAGACCTCACTTCTTACCGGTCTTGCCGGCCTTGCGGAGGATGCGTTCGCCCTCGTACTTGATGCCCTTGCCTTTGTAAGGCTCGGGGGGACGGATGGCGCGAACCTTAGCCGCTTCGTTGCCGACCAGCTCCTTATCGGGGCCTGAGACAATAACGGTGGTGTTGCCGTCAACGGCGAAGCTCACCCCCTCAGGGGCGATCATTTCGACCTGGTGGCTATAGCCAGCGCTGACGACGAGCTTCTTGCCCTGAACGGCGGCGCGGTAACCCACACCGACGATCTCGAGCTTGCGAGTGAAGCCCTTGCTGACACCCTCGACCATGTTGGCAACGAGGGTCCGGCACAGACCATGGCGCTCGCGGGAACGACGGCTGGTGCTGGAGGGAGACACCACGATGGTGCTGCCGTCCTGAGCAACGGCCACGCCGTCAGGCAGGGTGCGGCTCAATTCGCCCATGGGGCCTCTGACTTTGACGTCGAGGCCGTTGAGGCTGACGGTGACGCCGCCCGGAACGGGAATCGGCGATTTACCAATACGAGACATGAATCAATCCCCCTAATCAGTAGACGTAAGCAAGCACTTCGCCACCGACGCCCTGCTTGCGGGCGTCGCGGTCGCTCATCACACCTTTGGAGGTGGAGATGATGGCAACGCCGAGGCCGCCCAGCACTTTGGGGAGCTGACGAGTGTTCTTGTAGATGCGCAGGCCAGGCTTGCTGACGCGCTGCACGGTGCGGATGATCGGCTGGCGGTGCTTACCGCTGTACTTCAGTTCCAGTACCAGGTGCTTCATCACGCCTTCACCTTCTTCGGTGATCTCGGCGATGAAACCTTCCTGTTGCAGCACCTTGGCGATGCTGTGGGCCATACGAGAAGCAGGCACCTTGGTGGATTGATGACGCTTCTCACTCGCATTGCGAATGCGGGTGAGCATGTCGGAAATCGGGTCGTGATTAGCCATAGGTCGGGTCCGAAGAGGGCTCAGTTGCTGCGGAACGGCATTCCCATCTCACGGAGGAGGGCCCGGCCCTCTTCGTCGTTACGGGCAGTGGTCACGATGGTGATGTCCATGCCCCGGATGGCATCGATCTTGTCGAAAGAGATCTCGGGAAAAATGATCTGCTCCTTCACCCCGAGGGTGTAGTTGCCACGACCGTCAAAGCTCCTCTCGCTCACACCGCGGAAGTCGCGGATGCGGGGCAGAGCCAGGTTGATGAGACGCTCGAGGAACGCATACATACGGTCACCACGGAGGGTGACGGCAACGCCGATCGGCATGCCCTGACGGATCTTGAAGCCAGCGATGGCCTTCTTGGCGCGGGTCACAACTACCTTTTGACCGGTGATGGTGGCCAGCTCCTCAATGGAGGCCTCGAGGGCCTTGGCATTGGCGGCGGCTTCGCCGAGGCCCCGGTTGACGGTGACTTTCACCACCTTGGGGACTTCGTGGATGTTCGAGAGACTGAGATCCTTAAGCAACTTGGGCTGGATCTTCTCCCGATAGTTCTGTTTAAGGGACATGACGGGGAAAGGAGATGCGCTTCTGGTCTTGGTCAGAAGGCGGACAAGGTCGATGTAATTGAGATCAGTCGAGGATCTCGCCGGTTTTCTTAAGGCGGCGCTTTTTGGTGCCGTCCTTCTCCACAACGATTTCCACGCGGCTGGCCACCTTTTTGTCGGTGGAATACAGCATCACGTTGGAGGCGTGCAGGGAGGCTTCTTCTGTGACGATTCGACCGGTTTCGCCTTCCTGGGTGGGCTTCATGTGGCGGGTGCGGAGGTTAATGCCCTGCACGACCACACGGTTCTCATACGGAAGAGTACGCAGGACCTCACCGGTCTTGCCCTTGTCCTTACCGCTGATCACCTGAACTGTGTCACCCTTCTTGATGCGCATCTTGGTGCGCACCTGAGCTTGGGCTTTAGGGGTGGCAGTCGCCATCTCAGATCACCTCCGGAGCGAGGGACACGATCTTGGTGAAGTTGCGGTCACGCAGTTCGCGAGCCACAGGACCGAAGACGCGGGTGCCCTTGGGGTTGTTATCAGTGCCGAGGATCACGGCAGCGTTGTCATCAAAACGGATCGAGTTGCCGTTGACGCGGCGCATGGTGGCTTTGGTGCGAACCACCACAGCCTTGACCACGTCGGACTTTTTCACGCCCATATTGGGCATGGCGTCCTTGACGGCGGCCACGATCACGTCGCCCACGTGGGCGTAGCGACGGTTAGTGCCCAGTACGCGGATGCACTGGATGCGCTTGGCGCCGCTGTTGTCAGCGACGTTTAGGAACGTTTCCTGTTGGATCATCGGGAGCTCTCCTCAGCTGGCGCTGCTGTTGTTCAGCACCTCGGCCACGGACCAACGCTTGGTGCGGCTGAGGGGGCGGGTTTCGGTGATGCGGACGCGGTCACCCACCTTGCAGGTGTTGGCCTCATCGTGCGCCTTGTAGCGCTTGGTGCGGCTCACCGTCTTTTGATAGATGGGGTGGGGGAAGCGGTTTTCCACCGCCACCACCACGGTTTTATCCATCTTGTCGCTGACGACGGTGCCGACCCTTTCCTTGGTTGCCATAACGGTTACTTAGGGGATCAGGAAGCGGCGGAGCTCTTGCGCTCCGTTTGCACCGTCAGCAGCTGGGCCAGCTTGATGCGGGCGGCCTTGAAGCGGTGCGGATTCTCGAGACGGCGGGTGGCCTGCTCGAAACGAAGGGTGAACAGTTCGCGACGGGTGTCGTCGATCTGCGTGGTGATGTCGCCGTCGGAAAGCTTGCGCACCTCGGCGATGTCGGGACGGGCCATGGTCAGGACTCCACGGTGGTGGTGGCCGCGGCGGCAGCCTGGGCAGCTTCCTGATCCGCCAGGGTCAGGAACTTGGTCTTCACGGGTAGCTTGTACTGCGCCAGGCGCATGGCCTCTTTGGCGATCTCGGGGGTGATGTCGTCACCTCCCATCTCAAAGAGGATGCGGCCGGGCTTGATCACAGCCACCCAGAACTCCGGGTTGCCTTTACCGGAACCCATACGGGTTTCAGCGGGGCGCATGGTCACTGGCTTGTCGGGGAAGATCCGGATCCAGATCTTTCCTCCCCGCTTGACGTAGCGGGTCATGGCACGGCGGCTGGCCTCAATCTGACGGGAGGTGATCCACCCGCACTCTTGGGCCTGCAGAGCGAACTCACCGAAGGCGATGGTGTTGCCACGGGTGGCGACACCGCGCATGCGGCCGCGCTGCTGCTTACGGAATTTGACGCGTCTTGGACTCAGCATGGTTCAGGCCTCCTAATCACTCTTCGTTCGAACGGTCTTCGAACTGTTGGGGCCGACGGCTAGCGCGGCGCTTCGGACTTGCACCCACGGGCACTTTGTCCTGGCTGCCGGGAAGAACTTCGCCTTTGAAGACCCAAACCTTGATGCCCAGCACCCCGTAGGTGGTGGTTGCCACTTTGGTTGCGTAGTCGATGTCGGCGCGGAGGGTGTGCAGGGGCACCCGACCTTCACGGCTCCACTCGGTACGTGCAATTTCTGCACCGTTGAGGCGGCCGCTGACCTGCAGCTTCATACCGAGGACACCGGCGCGCTGAGCACGCTGGATGGCCATGCGCATGACACGACGGAAAGCAACACGCTTCTCGAGCTGTTGAGCGATGTACTCAGCCAGCAGGAAGGCATCAGCGTCAACGCGCTCCACTTCAACGACGTTGATCCGCACCTGACGGGCGGAATCACCGATGGTCTTCTGGATGCCGCTACGCAGCTCTTCGATACCACTTCCCTGGCGGCCGACGAGAACGCCGGGTCGGGCAGTTTTGAGTTCAACCTCGAGCTGATCTGCCTTTCGGGCGATCACAACGTCGCTGATGCCAGCGGCGCCGTACTTCTTGTGGATGAACTTACGGATCTGATCGTCTTCCTTCAGGAGAGACGGATAGGTCTTGCTGGGGGCGTACCAGCGGGACCGGTGTTCCTGGGTGATCCCCAGGCGCAAGCCGGTTGGATGGATCTTGTGTCCCATCGATCGGTGTCCTCGGGGGTCAGGCGGCAGGAGCCACAGCAATGCTGATGTGGCAAGTCTTTTTCTGGATCGCGTAGGCGCGACCCTGGGCACGGGGGCGATAACGCTTCATCACCGGACCCATGTCCGCCGTGGCGGAGGAGATCACGAGGGAAGCGGGATCGAGACCCAGGTTGTGCTCGGCGTTGGCTACGGCGCTACGCAGGACCTTGGTGATTGGACCTGTGGAGCGGTAGGGCATGAACTCGAGCATGATCAACGCGTCGCGATAGCTGCGACCGCGGATCTGATCGAGAACCCGACGAACCTTGGACACGGAACCGCGGATATAGCGGCCGTGTGCCTGAGCTGTAGTGGATGAGGTGTTTGCCATGTCCTCAGCGGCCTCCTTTCTTGTCCTTGATGTGGCCGCGGAAGTTGCGAGTCGGCGCAAATTCCCCCAGCTTGTGGCCCACCATCTGCTCAGTCACGTAGACGGGCACATGGGCCTTGCCGTTGTGCACGGCAATGGTGTGGCCGATCATCATCGGCAGGATTGTGGAAGCACGTGACCAGGTCTTGATCACGGACTTGTCATCGGCGGCGTTCTGCTTCTCAACCTTCCGCAGAAGGCTGTCGGCAATGAACGGACCTTTTTTGAGTGAACGTCCCATAGCGGTTTAAACGAACAGCAAAGCGGTGAGGTTGATCAGGAATCGCGTCCGCCACGGCTCCGCTTGGAGGTGCGGCGACGTTTCCGGAGCACAAACCGATTGCTGGGTTTGTTCCGCTTGCGGGTCTTGAGGCCCAGAGCAGGCTTGCCCCAAGGGGTGACAGGGCCTGAACGGCCGATCGGAGCGCGGCCCTCGCCACCACCATGGGGGTGATCGCAGGGGTTCATCACGCTGCCTCGGACCTGAGGACGACGACCCAGCCAGCGGCGACGACCGGCCTTACCGAGGCTGGTGTTCCGAACCTCGGAGTTGCCGACTTCGCCGATGGTGGCGTAGCACTCACGGCGCACCAGGCGCACCTCGGTGGAGGGCAGCTTGAGGGCGACGTAGTCACCTTCTTTGGCCATCACCTGGGCGCTGGCACCAGCGGTACGAACCATCTGGCCGCCGCGACCGGCGTAGAGCTCAACGCAGTGAACGCTGGAGCCCAGGGGGATCTCCGAGAGGGGCAGGGCGTTGCCGGTCTCGATCGGAGCATCGGGTCCGGAGACCACGGTGGAGCCCACGGTCACGCCAGCTGGAGCCAGGATGTAACGCTTCTCGCCATCGGCGTAGAAGAGCAAAGCCAGGCGGGCGTTGCGGTGGGGGTCGTAGTGGATCGCTGCCACCTTCGCGACCACGCCGTGCTTGTTGCGGCGGAAGTCAACGAGGCGATAGAGGCGCTTGTGGCCACCGCCGCGATGGCGGCAGGTGATCACACCACGGTTGTTGCGACCTTTGCGCTGGTGCTTGGCCACCACCAGGCCCCTTTCACGACCACGACCGGTGACTTCAGCGAAATCGCTGGCGACACGGGTGCGGGTGCCGGGGGTGATGGGGCGGTACTTACGGATTCCCATAGTTCTTCAGACCCCTCAGGCTTCAGGGAACAGCTGGATGGCATTGCCATCGGCAAGGCGAACCACAGCCTTCTTCACCTGGGCACGCTTGCCGGCGAATCGGCCCACGCGGCGGGCGCGGCGAGGAGGGTTCATGGTGCTCACACCAACGACTTTGACGTCGAACAGTTGCTCAACGGCAGCCTTGATGTCGGGCTTAGCGGCCCGATGGTCCACCTCGAAGGTGTACTGATTGAGCTCGATGGCGCGGGTGGCCTTTTCAGTAATCAGTGGCCGACGGATCACATCCGCCAGGCGACCTTGAAAGCGTTCAGTCATCGCCGTAAACCTCCTGAATCTTCGCGAGTGCTTCCTCGCTTACCACCAAGGAATTGGCGTGGAGCAGGTCGAACACGTTGAGCTGATCGGCGGCGATCAGCTTCACCTTTTCGAGGTTGCGCACGGAGCGGCGCACCACCTCGCTGGGGGCATCCAGCACCACCAGCACCTTGGAGCCATCGGCGATGCCGAAGCGGCTCAGGGCAGCGGTGATTTCTTGGGTCTTCGGGGTTTCGAGACCCGAAGCAAAACCCTTTACCACGGTGATGTCAGCGGCGCGGCTCATCAGCGCAGTGCGCAGAGCCAGACGACGCTCCTTTCGGTTCATCGCAATGGTGTAGCTGCGGGGCTTAGGCCCGAACACCACACCACCACCGGGACGCAGGGGAGTCCGGATCGAACCCTGACGGGCGCGCCCGGTGCCCTTCTGCTTGTAGGGCTTGCGGCCACCGCCGGCCACCTCAGCGCGGGTGAGGGTGCTGGCCGTGCCCTGACGGACATTGGCGAGCTGACGCACCACAGCGCGGTGCACCAGATCATTAGCGGAGCTTTCCTTAGCGACTTTCAGGTCAAGGCTGGCATTGCCGGCCTCTTTGCCCTGCCAGTCGCGAACAACACAGTTAGCCATCTCTGTCCTCCTCAGTTCGCGGCTTTGGCGCCCACCCGCTTAGCGGGGAGGATGTTCAGCAGGGCTCCGGGCTTGCCGGGAACCGAGCCTTTCACCACGAGCAGGTTGCGCTCAGCATCCACTTTGAGGATGGTGAGACCGCGGGTGGTGATCTGCTTGCCGCCGTAGCGACCAGCCATGCGCTTGCCGGGGTACACGCGGCCGGGGGTAGTACCGGCACCGGTGGAACCAGGCTCGCGGTGGTTCTTTGAACCGTGGGTCATAGGGCCGCGGCTGAAACCGTGGCGCTTTTGGTAGCCAGCGAAACCACGACCAATGGTGTCGCCGCTCACATCGACCTTCTGGCCCGCCTCAAAGGCGGCCACGGTGACGGCACCACCAAGTTCCAGACCGTCGACGGTGTCGACGCGGTATTCCTTCAGGTGGCGCAGCAGCTCGTCGCCCGACTTAGTCAGGTGGCCCTTAGCGGGCTTGCTGACGAGCTTGTCGCGGATATCACCGAAGCCCAGCTGAACGGCCATATAGCCGTCGGTGCTGTCGGTTTTGAGTTGGGTAATGCGGCAAGGACCTGCCTCGATCACGGTGACCGGGATGGCCCTGCCTTCGTCGTCGAAGAACTGGGACATGCCCAGTTTCTTCCCAAGAATGCCGATGGACATAAGGAGGGAGATACGCCAGCTGGACCACCACTCACGGGGAGCGGCGTTACTGAATCGAGTGACGCAAGTAACCGATGGAGCTGAGATTTCCGGTTAAGTCGGAACTTCAGTGGACCAATGCGGCGGAGCTAGCGACTCGAATCAGTGGGGGCTGGGACTTGCTCAGAAGAAGAGGCCAAAGGCGACTTCAAGTAGAAGCAGTATCCCGGCGACTCGTAAGAGCCACACGGGCCCGGGAAGGCCGCCACCACTGGCGACCTTGTGCATTGCCCTGGAGGCCCGGCTAGCGGACGGGCACAGTTGCAATTGCACAAGCGAACACCATACCTCAGCGCTCACCACCCTTCCCCTGCGATCAGCTGCCAGACTTCCCGGAGAGCTGATCAGCCCCATGCCCCTCCTGCTCACCGGCCGCGGTTTCCGCCAAGAGCTGGAGCGGGCGGGTGTCCTCGCGTTGTATGCACCATTAGAGGGTGGCGCCGAAACCCGGCTGCTGCGCCGGATGCGTGCCGCCGGCTACCGCGCCCAGCTGACCTCGGCCCGTGGCCTCGGAGACCCCGAAGCCTTCCTGCTCCAGTCCCACGGCGTCCGTCCGCCCCACTTGGGGCACCAATGCGTCGGACGCGGCGCGGCCGTTGGCGAGGTGCAGATGGCGACCCCGCAGCTGGGTCATCTCTTTGAAGGGAAAGCCCAGGTCCTGCTCTGGCTCCTCGAGGGCCAGGTCCTCTCTACGGGCGAGCTCCAAGCCCTGATCAACCTCACCGAACGCGAACCCCGGCTAAAGATCGTGGTCGAGATGGGCGGCGCCCGTGCCCTGCGCTGGCAGCCCCTGAGCTCTGTTCTGACCGCAGCCGCTTGACCCCGGACGCGGCCCTTCAGAGCGGCCGCTGGGTCAAGTTGATTTGCGGAGCTGGCAACCAGGACCTGGCGGCCATTGAGGACCTCTGCGCGCTCTACACCGCGGCGGGTATTCACTGCATTGACATCGCCGCCGACACCGGCGTCGCGGAGGCCGCGAGGCGCGGGATGGACTGGGCCCTCACCCGGGGGGCCCAGCGGCCCTGGCTGATGGTCAGCCTCAGCGACGGGGCAGACCCCCACTTCCGCAAGGCGAGCTTTGACCCCAGCCGTTGTCCAAGCGATTGCCCCAGGCCCTGCCAAAAGGTATGTCCGGCCTTGGCCATTGGGAACGACGGTGGCGTCCTGGCCCAGCGCTGCTATGGCTGTGGCCGCTGCCTGCCGGCCTGCCCCCTGGGGCTGATCGAGGACCACCAGCAGTGGCTCGACGCCGAAGCGGTCCCGGCACTGCTGCGGACCATTACCCCTGATGCGGTGGAGCTGCACACGCAAGCGGGACGGCAAGCGGCCTTTGAAACGCGGCTCAATCAGCTCAAGACCAGCGGCATTCCACTGCAGCGCGTTGCGGTGAGCTGCGGGCTCGAGCGGGGCGCCGGCAGCCAGGAGGCCCCAGCCCTCAGCCCGCAGGAGCTCGCCGCGGAACTCTGGCTTCGCTTTGACGCCCTGCGCCGGGCGGGCTACCGGCCGCTCTGGCAGCTCGATGGCCGGCCCATGAGCGGTGATGTCGGTGCTGGAACGGCTCGCTCCGCCGTGAAGTTGCTGGAGGAGATCACCCCCTGGGCACCGCCAGGGCCGCTTCAACTGGCGGGAGGAACCAACGCCAAAACCATTGCGCTGCTGGCCCCCCACGCACGAGCCGCTGGGGTGGCGTTTGGCGGCATGGCCCGCAGCCTGCTGCAACCCTGGCTACAGGACGCGGAGGAGCGCGGCAAACCCCTCCGGGAGATCCCGGCGCTCGAAGCGGTCGCCAGCCAGAGCGTGAGGGCTTTAATCCAACCCTGGATCGAGCGCTAATCGCTAGAACGCCCCCATGGCTTCAAGCCCGCAACGCATCACCGACGACCTTGATCGGCTGCTCGAGGTCCTGCCCAAGGCCGTACGAGAGGCCCTGGCGCCAGCGGAGGCCCGCGACCAATTGCTCGAGGTCGTGCTGGATCTGGGCCGGATCGCCGAGGCCCGCTACCCGGGACGCGCCGTCGCCCTCGGGGAATCCCCCATGGAACGCAGCGACCTGGCCGCCGTCGTCGACCAACTCGGCTCCTTTGGAGGCGACAACCGCGCTGGGATAGAGCGGACCCTCCACCGCATCAGCGCCATTCGCAACCGCAGCGGCGATGTCGTCGGACTGACCTGCCGGGTCGGGCGGGCGGTCTTCGGCACCGTGGCCATGGTGCGCGACCTGATGGATTGCGGTCAGTCCCTCCTGCTGATGGGACGACCCGGCGTCGGCAAAACGACCGCCCTGCGCGAAATCGCCCGTGTTCTCGCGGATGAGCTGGAGAAACGGGTCGTGGTGATCGACACCAGCAACGAGATCGCCGGAGATGGGGACATCCCGCACCCCGCGATCGGACGGGCGCGCCGGATGCAGGTGATACGGCCTGAGCTGCAGCACCAGGTGATGATCGAGGCCGTCGAAAATCACATGCCCGAGGTCATCGTCATCGATGAGATCGGGACCGAACTGGAAGCCCAGGCGGCGCGCACCATTGCCGAGCGGGGCGTGATGTTGGTGGCGACCGCCCACGGCAATGAGCTAGCCAATCTGGTCAAGAACCCCACCCTCAGCGACCTGGTGGGCGGCATCGAGTCAGTCACCCTGGGCGATGAGGAAGCCCGCCGCCGCCGCACCCAAAAGACCGTCCTCGAACGGGCCGCGGAACCGACCTTCCCCCTCGCCGTGGAAATGCACAGCCGCGACCGCTGGCTGGTGCACCGCGATGTCGCTCGCACGGTCGATTTACTGCTGCGGGGTCAACTGCCGCGTCCCCAGGTCCGGCAACTCGATGCCGAGGGGCGACTGAAGCTCAGCGAACCGGTGGCGCCCGCCATCAGCAGCCCCAAACCGCCACCACTGGGGCGCCTGCAGGATGCCTCGGTGGTCTCCAGTGGCGTCTCCAGCCAGCCGCCCCTCGCCCGGCGGCCCCTGCCGGACCCGGAGGCGAGCAAAACGACCGAAGCACCAGTCCCAGAAAAGCCCCTGCATCTTTTCAACGCGGGGCTCAGCGAGCCCTTGATCGAGCAGGCGATCCGCGGCCGTCGCCTGCCTGTGCAACTCGTGGAGGAGGTAGAGGAAGCCGATGTGGTTCTGGCGGCCAGGCAACAGCTGGGCCACCGCCCTGAGCTGCGCCGGCGCGCCCAGGACGCGGGCCTGCCGATCCTCGTGATCAAAGCCGACACCCTTCCCCAGATTCAGCGCGGACTCGAGCGCTTGCTGCAGCGCCGTGAGGATTGCCCGGGGGGCAGCGCTGCAACGGAAGAACCCGCACCAGGGAGTAGTCCCAGGGACGATGTCTTCGAAGCCCTGGAAGAATGCCGCCTGGCCGTTGAGCAAGTCGTCCTCCCCCAAGGTCAGCCGGTGGAATTGCTGCCCCGAACGGAAGCCATCCGAAAGATGCAAGCGGAACTGGCGGCCCGCTACCAACTGACTTCAGCGGAGTTCGGCAGCGGCAGCCAGCAGCGCCTCAGGCTCTTCCCGCGCTGAGCCAGAGGGCCGAGATGGCCCAGCGAGATTGACGAAGGTCGACCCGTTGTGGGTAACTATCTGAGTGCTCCTGACACCACCAGTTCCTGGGGGATCTCAAGCAGCGCGTTGGGCCGTCGCCAAGTGGTAAGGCAGCGGGTTTTGGTCCCGCCATTCCTAGGTTCGAATCCTAGCGGCCCAGTTTTCAAAGATCCAAGCCACTGCAAGGGCTTTGGAGCGTCATGAGCCTCCAACCACTGCTGGTTTTTGATTTTGACGGCGTCCTTGTGGACGGTATGCGGGAGTACTGGTGGAGTGCCCGCCGGACAGCGCTCTTCCTGGCCCCCAGCTGTCAGCTGCCGGACCTGGCACCGGACGCGTTTGCCGCGCTGCGACCACTGATTCACAAGGGCTGGGAGATGGTCATCGTGGCCCTCGAACTGTCTCGAAGCGACCTGGATGTCGCGCACTACCTCAGCGACTACGACAACCACACACAAGCCGCTCGCGAGCGCTGGGGCTTTTCCCCAGACCAGCTGCAAAGCACCCTCGAAGCCCTGCGCAGCGAAGCCATCCAAACGGATCCCGCGGCTTGGCGGGCCCTGCACAGCACCTATCCAGGCATCCCCGAGCGCCTGCGTGCCCTCGAGGCCGAAGGCAGCCCCTGGCTGGTGCTGACCACCAAAGGCGGAGCCTTCGCCCGTGAACTCCTCAGCGGCTACGGCCTGCAGCCCCAGGCGGTCTATGGCCACGAGCAAGGCAGCAAGCCAGAGGTTCTGCTGCGGCTCAAGGAGCAAGAACGCCCCCTCTGGTTCGTCGAAGACCGCAGGATCACCCTGGAAACCATTCGTCTGACCGCGGGCCTAGAAGCAGTGCGCTGCTTCCTCGTCACATGGGGCTACCTGGGCCCCCAAGACCGGCAGGGCCTGCCAAACGGCATCCAACTGCTGGAACCAATGCAGTTCGAGCAGCCCTTGGCGAGCTGGCCCTAACCCGCTAGGGTACGCCTGTACTACCAGTCAGGGTTCGCTCCGGTGAAACGCCTGGCGCCTGGGGTGGCACTTCTTTCTTAAATGTCGCCCAGGATGGCTCCACCGAACTGGCCCACCCGCTACACGGCCGCTCCTTCAACCCTTTCGCGATATGCCTGCCGACGACAAGAGCACCAGCGCCTCCAGCCCTGAGCGGGACAAGGCCCTTGGCCTGGTGCTGAACCAAATCGAGCGCAACTTTGGCAAGGGCTCGATCATGCGCCTGGGGGATGCCTCGCGCATGCGGATCGAGACCACCCCCACCGGCGCCCTGACCCTCGACCTCGCTCTCGGCGGTGGCTATCCCAAAGGACGAGTCGTTGAGGTCTACGGCCCGGAGAGCTCGGGTAAAACCACCCTCACCCTGCACGCCATTGCCGAAGTGCAGCGCCGCGGCGGCGTGGCGGCCTTCGTCGACGCTGAGCACGCCCTGGACCCGGTTTATGCCGCGGCCCTTGGGGTCGACATCGAGAACCTGCTGGTCTCCCAGCCGGACACCGGCGAGATGGCCCTGGAAATCGTCGACCAACTGGTGCGCTCCGCCGCCGTTGACATCGTCGTGGTGGACTCCGTGGCCGCCCTCACCCCTCGCTCAGAAATCGAGGGCGAAATGGGCGACCTCGCCGTCGGCAGCCAAGCCCGCCTGATGAGCCAGGCGATGCGCAAGATCACCGGCAACATCGGCAAGTCCGGTTGCACCGTGATCTTCTTGAACCAGTTGCGTCAAAAGATTGGCGTGACCTACGGCAACCCCGAAACCACCACCGGTGGTAATGCCCTGAAGTTCTACGCCTCAGTGCGCCTCGACATCCGTCGCATTCAAACCCTCAAGCGCGGCACCGAAGAATTCGGCATTCGCGCGAAGGTGAAGGTGGCCAAGAACAAGGTGGCTCCGCCCTTCCGCATTGCCGAATTCGACATCCTGTTCGGCCGCGGAATTAGCACGGTTGGCTGCCTTCTGGACCTCGCCGAAGAACACGGCGTCGTCGTGCGGAAAGGCGCTTGGTACAGCTACGAGGGCGACAACATCGGCCAAGGCCGCGACAACACCATCACCTGGCTCGAGCAAAACAGCACCGAAAAAGAATCGATCGAGGTGAAGGTGCGCCAGAAACTCAGCGAGACCACCGACTCGCTGAAGCCCGTCGCCACTGCAGCCGCCAAGCTAGCCGCCTCCGGCAGCGCCAGCAGCAGCAAAGAGCAAGCCCTACCCGCGGCCAGCTGAGCAGCTGCAGGCACCAGAAAGCCCCCGAGTGCATAACCAGGGGACCTTTTGCCTGGAGGGGTTGAGACCCTGACCGGGAATTAGGAAACCTGGACTTCTGCTGCCGCTGCAGCCTGGGCCAGGGCGCTCAGGTTGGCGCTCAGACGCTCCAATTCCTGAATCGCCTCAGCACCCTCCAACTTGACCAGCTCGTGGCCATTACGGGATTCGACCCAGCTAATCCCGAAGTCCGAGACCAGAAAGCGCACCATGTGCTGATCACCAAGGCTGGCGACAAACGAAGCGCCTTGGCAGTCTTGGCCATCACCGCAGACATAACAAGTGGCGGCAATTCCCTGTCGCTGCAGACCACCAGCGAGAGCGCGCAGGCTCGTCACCAAGTCTTCAACAACCGATCGGTACTGCTCAGCCAGACGAGCGAACATGACCGCCTCAAATTACGGGTGACGATTCTAATCTTTTCTTCATATTTGGGCGAGCGAACGAGTTCGATCCCTAACAATTAGCCGTCAGCCAGCGTCCACCAGCCCAGGGCGGGGCCCAAAAAGCGCACGGTCAACCAAAACACCACCAAGGCGCCGATGCCAATCCAGGCACCACGCGTGGTGACTGAGACGAACTGCTCACCTTGACGCTGGGTCAGGGGCAGCCACGGGGCAATGCGGGGTGAGGTGTCCTTGGCCTTCGGGGCCTTCTTCTCACGGGGGGGCAAGCCCTGTTCCGAGCGACGCTTGGCCTCTCCCATTGCTCCTGTGCTGCGCGGCGGAGCCAGGTTACGGGCGGTCAGCCCATTAAGGGTTCGGCAACAAACGAGTGAGCGCCACCCAGGGCTCCAGGGCATCGAGCACCTGACGGCCCCAGCCGCGCCGCTTCAAGCGTCCATCCAGCACCGCCAAGCGACCTCCGTTGCGGCGCAGACCCGCGATCGAGCGCTGCAACCGTCCCAGGGCTTCAGGCAACAGCAGCTCCCGGAACCAATCGCGGCCCTCCAGCCTGAGCGCCGCAACCCGCGCCGCCGTCAACGGATCCTCCAGACTGGAGATGGGCAGGGTGGCCGCCACCAACTGACAGGGCAGGGGCAGCCGCTGTTGATGCTCCAGCCACCAGCTCCAGCTGCAGCAGATCACTCCATTGGACTCAGGTGCAGTGAGCTCATGGCCCACCCGACTGCCGAATTCCGCCGCCAAGGCACTGGTCAACGCCAGCCTCAAGCCCTCGTCATCCAGGAGCACCACGGTGAGGCCGGCCTGGCCCAAGACCAAGCGGCGGCACTGATCCAGCAGGTGACTGGAGTAGTGGGGGGCGTTCGGCAGGGCCTGGCCCTGGGGCGCGAAGAGGGGCAGGGGATCGAGCAGGGGCGGATCCGCCAGGCTGACCTCCACCTGGGGCGTAAAGCCAAGCCCTGGGGAGGCGGGCTGCGGCCAAGGGCCCACAACCACCACGCCGCGGCCGCTCAAGAGGCCTGGCATCACCGCACAGGGATCCAGGGGCTGGCGATGCAGGGTCCACTGCAGCAGCGTTGGATTGATCGAAGCCCAACTCGTCCAGTCCGCTCCTGCGGTCATCAGCCAGTCGGGCCAAGGGTCGGGGAGGGGTGCCAAAACCCCCAGGAGCTGCCGCAGGGGTGCCTCATCCTCTGGGGTAATAAGAACGCGTTGCTGGGGGCCACACGGGCGGGCCAGGACACGGCGGCTGAGGCGCTCATGCAGCTGCAACAAGCTCGAGGCAGCCGCGGGGAGGCTCCGGCGCAATTGCTCCCAGTTGCCGGTATCGATCACCACCTCCAGGGCCTGGCGCAAAAGCGGTTGCAGCAGCTCCCCCTCCGGCACCACCAACTGACGGCCCTCCAACTGCCCGCTCTGCCAGGCCGCTACCAAGGCGTCGTGTTGCAACAACCAGAGGGGCGCAGCCTCGGGAGCCGTGGCCCCTTCCCAGCAGGGCAGGCTCAAGCCGACGGCCTGCAGCCGCGGCAACTCCACCCTCAACAAGCGCTGGCGCAGGGCGGGGCTGACCACCAGCGCCACGGGGCTGTTGTGCAAGACCAGGGGGACTAGAAGGCCCAGCAGCCAGCTGGGGTCGCTGCCTGGCGCCAGACGCACCAAGGTCTGATCCGAGCGGCGCAGGCTGCGGGCCACCAGCCGGCTCAAGGTGAGGTGGTGGGGCCAGCGGGTTTCCCCCTCCTGACGGAGGAGCGCCTTGAGCTGTTGGTGGGCCTTGGCTTCCAACATCCGCGAATCGTAGGAAGCTGGGACGAGACAACTGTGCAGCGATGACAACCCACTGGCGCAAGCGACCCATCGGGATCGTGGGCCTGGGGTTGATCGGCGGATCTCTGGGGCTTGATCTGCAGGCCCAAGGACTCGAGGTGCGGGCCTTGGTTCATCGCGCCAGCACAGCCGAGCGTGCCCGGGAACGGGGGCTGGCCCAGCGGATCGAGACCGACCCGGCCGTGCTCGAGGACTGCGGCCTCGTGATCCTCGCCCTGCCCCTCAATCGCCTGCTGGATCCCGACCCCGACTTGGTGGCGGCCTTGCCTGCGGACGCCGTGATCACAGATGTGGGCTCGGTCAAACAGCCCATCCAGGAGCGCTGGGACAAGCTCCACCGGCGTTTCCTGCCAAGCCATCCGATGGCGGGCACCGCCCTGGCCGGCGTCGAAGCTGGGATCACCGGACTCTTTCAGGGCCGCCCTTGGGTCGCCACACCAAAGGCAGGGACCGATTCAGACGCCCTAGCCTCGGTCCGGGCGGTAGCTGAAGTCGTGGGCGCCGACTGGCTGGAATGCCCCGCCGCTGCCCACGACCAGGCCGTCGCCCTGATCTCCCACATGCCCGTTCTCGTCAGTGCCGCCCTGCTGCAAAGCGCCAATCAGGGTGGCAAAGCGGTCCAGGTCGAAAGCCTCGTGCGGGCTCTGGCCTCCAGTGGCTTTGCGGACACGAGCCGCATCGGCGGCGGCAATCCCGAACTGGGCACTCTGATGGCCCGTACCAACCGTACCGCCATCCTCGCATCCCTAGAGCAGTACCAACGGCAACTGGAAGCGCTGCAAGGGCTGGTGGAGGGGGAACAGTGGGAGGCCCTGCAAAAGCAACTGAGCCAATGCCAGGCCCTCCGGCCTGAATTCCTCTAAGCCTTGAGATCCAGGGAGCGCCCCTGGCTGTGCAGGAGCTGCCGGCAGGCCATCAAGGCCGAAAGGCTCACCCCAGCGGTGCCCTCGCCCGGATAGATGGCATCACCACAGAGCCAGAGTCCGCTGAGGGGGCTGCGGCTAGCGAGCCCCAAAAGACCGAAGCGGCTGGGGTGCTGCCCCAAGCCACCCACAAAACCAAAGGGCCGCCCCGTCCAACCTGCAAAACCGCGCGGCGTGGCCAATTCGGCGTGGCGGTAGTGCTCGGGCTTCAACCCCAAGAATGTCTCCAACGCCGCCTGAATCCCAGCCATCGCCTGCTGCTTACGGTGCTGGTACTCCGGCTCCGGCAAGCCGAACCAGGGCCTCGCGGGGGTAAACACGCTGGCGATCACGGTCGCCTGACCCGCCGGGGCCCGTCCATCGCCCTCGGAGCTGAAGGAGAGGAAGACGCTGCCGGGATCCTGCCAATCCAACTGGGCATGCAGGCCGAGCGCCGGCGACAGGCGCTCGCGATCCACCACGGCATAGAGCACCAAAGCCCCGGAGGGATCGGGGAAGCTGGCGATGCGGCGGCCATAGGCCGCCGGCAGCGCCTCCCCCAGAAGCTCGGGCAGGGTCTGGGGCGGCAGCGCACAGACCACATCGTCCGCCTGGAGGGCAAAGGGCTTCTGGGCCTGCCCCTCGCCGCTGAGCTGCCAGCCCCTGGCCCCAGGACGCATCGCACTGACGCGGTGGCGCAAGCGCAGACAGCCGCCCTTGGCCGCAAACACCTGCTCGAGGGCCGAGCCGAGCTGCTGCATCGAACCGTGGAGATGCCAAAGCCCAAGCGGGTCCTGAGCCATCGCCAACACCGTGGCCCCGTAGAGCGCCGCCGTGCGATCAACCGGCTCTTGGGAATAGAGACGCAGCTGGAGATCCAGAAAGCGGCGCAGGCGCTGGTCCGCGCCGCAGCCGCTGAGGACCAGCAGATCCGCCACCGTGGCCGTCGTGAACAGGCCACTGGCCAAGGTGCGGGCACTCAACGCCCCCAGCAGCTGGCACAGATCCCACAGGGTGCGCGGCGGCAGCACCGGATCATTGGCTGCGAAGGTCCAATTGCTTTGGTGCAGCAGGCCGCAGAGGGCCCAGAAGCGTTCGCTTCCGGGGAACTGGCGTTGGCGCTCCAGACGCCAAGACTCGGGGTCCCGCCAGAGCTGAACCGGCGCTTCAGCGGTGCTGAGCTGGACGCTGCAGCCGGGGTCGAGGGGTGTAGCAGCGGGGAGCGGGACACCGAAATGAGCCATCAGGCGCTGATGGATGCCCCCCTGTTCAAAGCCCGCGACCTGGGTCGCCCCGACATCAAAGGTGTAGGGACCGCGGCGAAAGGTTCCCGCGCAGCCGCCGGTCTGGCTGTGGGCTTCCAGCAACTCCACCTGCAGACCCTCAGCGGCCAACAGGGCGGCGGCGGTCAGGCCCGCGATGCCCCCCCCAACCACTGCGACATCACAGGATTTGACCATCACGGCATGCTGGCAGCGCCCCTGCCTCCACCGCGTCGTGTCCAGCCCGCAGGCCTTCTCCGACTGGATCGAGACCACCACGGGAGCGCGCCTACTGAGCCGCTCAGCGGTAGGAGGTGGCTGCATCCACAGCGCCTGGCGTTTGACCCTTGCCAATGGCCAAACGCTTTTCGCCAAAAACAACCGCGCTGCACTCTTGCCGGTGTTGGAGGCCGAAGCCCAGGGTCTCGAGGCCCTCGCAAAGGCCGTTGAGCAAGGCGGTTCAGAGCTCGCCATTCCGCAGCCCTGCGGCCTGGGCCTCGCTGGGCCAGAGGCCGTTTTGCTGCTGAACTGGCTGAAAGTTGGGACCCCGTCCGATCCACCCCAAGCCTGGAGGGCCCTTGGAGCGGGGCTTGCCCGGATGCACCGCGGCAGCCTGAAGGGCCATGACGGGCGCTTCGGGTGGGAGCGGGACAACTTCATCGGCTCGGGTCCCCAGGCCAACCGCTGGGGGGAGAGCTGGGGGCGCTTTTTTGCAGAAGAACGCCTGGGTGCCCAACTGCGCTGGGCGGCAGCCTCGGGCAAGACGCTCCAAGGGGCCGAGGAGCTGCTGGACCGTGTTCCGCTCTGGCTAGCGGAACACCACGCTGAGCCGGCCCTGGTGCACGGCGACCTCTGGAGCGGCAATGCCGCCCTGCTACAGGCCGGCGGGGGCAGCATCTTTGACCCTGCCGTCTACCGCGGAGACCGGGAGGTGGATCTCGCGATGGCGCAGCTCTTTGGCGGATTCCCCCGCAGCTTCTTCGCCGGCTACGAGCAGGAATGGCCTCTAGAAGAAGGCCACGGGCGGCGGGTCGAGCTCTACAACCTGTATCACCTGCTGAACCACGCCAACCTTTTTGGCGGCGGCTATTGGCAGCGAAGTGCCGCCAGCATCACCGCGTTGCTGCGCGAGTGGCACTGACGGCACCGGGGAGCGCTGAACTCAGCTGTATTCAGCCGAGATACTCCTTGCGCAGACCCTGAACCTTGTTGATCACGGCGGTGCGCTTGTCGCTGGTGGTCAGGTTCTTCCAGCTCCACTGACCGACCACAAGCAAACCCAGCAGTTCGAGCAAACCAGGAACGACCGGCAGGAGGTTGATGGTGTCGAGAACACCCTTGATCAGAATCTGGGCAACGATGACGA
This sequence comes from Synechococcus sp., assembly GCA_047285805.1. Classification (GTDB taxonomy): domain Bacteria; phylum Cyanobacteriota; class Cyanobacteriia; order PCC-6307; family Cyanobiaceae; genus Vulcanococcus. Next base: position 83,298 of record JBJBCN010000003.1, read on the forward strand.
TCACCAGAACGCCGACGCCCTTGCCGATGCGGCCCATCTGGTTCCAGTCCACCTTGTCGAGGGTCTCGTTGACCTTGCTCAGCACCTCGGTGTAGCGCTCGGTGAAATTCGCGCCGGTCTCTTCTGCCGCGGGTGTCACCGATTCCTTCACATCGTTGCTGTCGTCGGTCATCAGGATGGGCTTGGATTAAAACCTCGACACAAGGTATCCGGGTGACTGTCGAAGCGCCAGACCAGTTGCGCGTTGATTGTCATTGGCTGATCGTTTTGGAGCGCACCCTGCAGGCGGCGTTTCCCGATGAGGGATGCGCTCTGTTACTGGGGCAAACCACAGGCACAACCTTGGAGCTGCTTCGGGTTTGGCCCTGTTGCAACAGCTGGGAACCCGCCCAGGAAAGGGATCACCGCTTCCAGCTCGACCCCAGGGAGCAGCTGCTGGCGCAACGCTGGGCGAGGGAGAAAGGACTACAGGTGATCGGCGCCGCACATAGCCACCCCACCAGCCCCGCCATCCCGTCGGCCACCGACCGGGAGCTCTGTTTCGGACCGACATTGATGCTCATTCGCTCGGGCCTGGAGCAGAACCCTTGGCGGGCCTGGTGGATCTCAGGCGAGGAGGGTCCGAGCGAACCACGCGAATTGCCTTTGCGCGGGGGGCTGGCCGCAGGGGACCTGCGTTTGGGAAAGTAGGGAGCTGGAAAGCGATCAGCACTCCATGCTTCCCCTTGAAACCACCGGCATCGAGCTGAGCCCCGATGAGGTGGCCCGTTTTGCGCGCCACCTGATTCTGCCGGAAGTGGGCATGGAGGGCCAAAAGCGGCTCAAAGCCTCTTCCGTTCTCTGCGTTGGCACCGGCGGTCTGGGCTCACCACTGCTGCTGTATCTGGCAGCAGCCGGCGTTGGCCGCATCGGCATCGTCGACTTTGACGTGGTCGATCACTCCAACCTGCAGCGCCAGGTGATCCACGGCACCAGCTGGGTCGGCAAACCCAAGATCGAATCGGCCAAAGCCCGGATTCTCGAGATCAACCCCCACTGCCAGGTAGATCTCTACGAGACGGCGCTCAGCAGCGAGAACGCCCTCGACATTGTTCGGCCCTACGACATCGTCTGCGACGGGACCGACAACTTCCCCACCCGCTACCTGGTGAACGACGCCTGCGTGCTATTGGGCAAGCCGAACGTCTACGGCTCGATCTTCCGCTTTGAAGGCCAAGCCACGGTGTTCAACCTGGATGCCGAGAGCCCCAACTACCGCGACCTATTCCCCGAGCCCCCTCCCCCGGGCATGGTTCCCTCCTGCGCCGAAGGCGGCGTGGTGGGCGTTCTGCCCGGAATCATCGGTGTGATCCAAGCCACCGAAGCGGTAAAGATCATCACCGGCATTGGCACCACCCTCAGCGGCCGTCTACTGCTGTTTGATGCCCTCGGCATGAAGTTCCGGGAACTGAAGCTGCGCCCCAACCCCGAGCGGCCTGTGATCGAGAAACTGATCGACTACCAGGAGTTCTGTGGCGTGGGCGGCACCGCCCCGGGCCAAGAGGAAGCCGGCTCCGTCGAGAGCATCAGCGTCAGCGAGCTGAAGACCCTGCTGGATGGGGACACCTCCGGCATGGTGCTGATCGACGTTCGCAATCCCCCCGAAGCCGAGATCGCTGTCATCCCCGGCGCCGAGCTGATTCCCCTCGATCAAATCGAGAACGGGACTGCCGTGGAGCGCGTGAAGGAACTGGCCAACAGCAAGCAGCTCTACGTTCACTGCAAGCTGGGCGGCCGCAGCGCAAAAGCACTGATCGCCCTCAAGCGCCATGGTGTTGAGGGCATCAACGTGGCCGGCGGCATTGATGCCTGGAGCCAAGAGGTGGACAGCTCCGTCCCCCGCTACTGATTCGAAGGCCGAAGCCCGGGGCAACCCGGGCTTTTTTCATGCCCGCTCAGTAATCGACGCCGCGCTTGAGGTGCACACCCCGCTCGGCGTAGTGCTTGTGGCAAACCATCTCGGAGTGGACGCTGGCCAAATCGAAGTAGGCCGGTGGGTGCTTACAGCGTCCGGTCAGGATCACTTCGGTTTCGGCCGGCTTGCGCAGCAGGGTCTGCACGATCGGCTCGACCGGAATCAGCTCGAGATCCACGGTGGGGTTGATCTCATCGAGGATCACCGTTTTGTAGAGGCCGCTGGAGATCGCCGCACGGGCAATCTCCCAAGCCCGCTCCGCTTCGACGTAATCAATCGGCTGCTGCTGGCCGCGCCAGACGATGGCATCGCGGCCGGAGCGCAGGTGATCCACCAGATGCGGGTAGCTCTCGCGCAGGGCCGCAATAGCCGCGTCCTCCGTGTAGCCGTTGCCCCCCTTCAGCCACTGCAGGATCAAAACCCGATGGCTCTTGTCCTGGGAGATGCCGCGGCCAATGGCCTGGAGGGCCTTGCCCAGGGCACTGGTGGATTTGCCTTTGCCTTCACCGGTGTAGACCTCGACTCCCTCGAGGCCCGCTAAAACGGGCTCACCGGTTTGCTCCTCGAGCTCCGGGGTGTCGGGGCGGCGGTGGGCGCGCATCTCAGAATGGAGATCAGCGATCTGTACCAGCGGGCGCGGAGCGCCGCGGCCGGTGACTATCACCTCCATGCCCGCGGGCTTCGCGGAGAGTGTCCGGACCACCTCCTCGGCATCCAGCAGGCCGAGGTCGAGCACGGGGTTGAGCTCATCGAGCACCACCACCGAATAGAGCTCGCTGGCAATCGCCCCTTTAGCAATGGTCCAGCCCCGCTGGGCTTCCTGGACGTCAACGCGGGTGACCTCATCGACGCCGAAAAATTCGCCGCGGCCGGTGCGTACCTGATCGATCAGGTGGGGGAAACCCTGCTGCAGGGCTTCGATCGCGGCATCTTCGTCGTAGGCGCGGCCGGGTCCCTTTAAAAAGCGCAGCAGCAGGACGCGGGTTTGCTTCTGCTCGCAGATCCCCAGGCCAATCGTGCGCAGGACGACACCCAAGGCCGCCTGACTTTTGCCCTTGCCTTCGCCGTCATAGACGTGCACTTGGCCGCGGCTGCGCTCGCTTCCGTCGGCGGCGGTCCGGATCCCAATGCCACGACCGGTGCTGCGGGTAGAGCTGGCAGAGGTTGCCTGCGGAGCCATCGACACGCCTCTTACCGTTGGATCCTAACGAGAGTGATTTGAAGCCAGGGCACCCGATCGTGGAACGACTGGAGCCTCCGTTGGCGGAGGCCCTTGAGGCCCTGCGGCAGCACATCGGATCCCTACCGGCGGCCATCGTGGCCTACTCCGGCGGAGTCGACAGCGCCTTGGTGGCCGCCATTGCAGCTGAACAATTAGGGGATCGGGCCCTGGCGGTCACAGGCATCTCACCGGCCCTGGCCCTCCATCTGCGCGCAGAAGCCCAGCAGCAGGCGGCCTGGATGGGGATCGCGCAGCAGGAGCTGCCCACCGCTGAACTGAACGATCCGGCTTACAGCAGCAACCCCGACAACCGCTGTTACGCCTGCAAGCGCGAACTCCACAGCGTGATCGCAGAGCTGGTGGGGCAACTCAGCGAACCCTGGCGCTCCGCCACCGTCCTCGATGGCGTCAACCGCGATGACCTCGGCGACCATCGCCCCGGCATCGACGCCGCCCGGGAACGGGGGGTCTGCTCACCACTCGCCGAACTCCAGATCGACAAGGCGGGGGTGCGCGCTCTCTCGCGGGCCCTGGGCTTCCCCTGGTGGGACAAGCCAGCCCAGCCCTGCCTGGCCTCGCGCTTTCCCTACGGCGAGGGCATCAACGCAGAGCGACTCCAGCGGGTCGGCGCCGCCGAGACCTGGCTGCGGCAACGGGGATTTCAGGAGCTGCGGGTGCGCAGCCAAGGGGAAACAGCACGCATCGAGGTGCCCCCTTCATCCCTGCAACGCCTGGTGGAAGAACCCACCCGCAGCGCCGTTGTCGAAGCCCTGCTGGCCCTGGGCTTCAGCGCTGTCAGCCTTGATCTCGAGGGCTTGGTGAGCGGAAAGCTCAACCGGGCCCTCAAGCGCTGAGCAACTGATCGATCAGCTCCGCCTTGCGCAGGCGGCTGACGCCGGAGAGCCCGCGGGCGCGGGCGAGCCGCTGCAATTGCACCACGGTTTGCCCCTCCAACTCCCCCCGGGGAGACGGGGGACGATGGGCCCGGACCGGCTCCCCGGAAGCGGCGATGGCCTGATCGGCAGCCGCGGGGACCCGGGAGGCCAGGTCCAGTAGCGCCAAGCTGCCGCAGGTGAGCAGGGCCGCCTCAACCGCAAACGTGATCTCCTGCATGGGGGAGAGCTCAAGATTGGCGGAATTACAGCCAATCCAACCAGGGCGCGCCACCAACGCCTTGGCACAAAAAAGCCCTCCGCGATGGGAGGGCTGAAGATCCTGAGGCAATCAGGCCGCGACCAGGTCCGGTTCGCGCTCGATATCGGCCACGGCGGCAGGCGTTTCGCGGCGGAAGCTCTTTAGCTTGTAGTTGCCGGCGTTGAGCTCTTCGCTGAGCACGATGCAGGCCCGCTCGGGCATGGTGTGGTCACCGCAGGTGAACACGTCCACGGCGGCGTAGCCGGATTCCGGCCACGTGTGGATGGAGATATGGGATTCGGCCAGAAGGGCCAGCCCCGTCACACCCTGGGGTTGGAAGTGGTGGGTGATCAGATTGAGCAGGGTCGCGCCAGCACGCTTCGCAGCGGTGGTGAGGGCGTTCCTGATGAAAGCTTCGTCGTCGAGCTTGTCAGCGTCGCAGTTGTATAGCTCGAGAATGCAGTGTTTACCCACCATGTCGGTGGCGCTGGGTGCTTGGGGGCTAGCGGAGAGGGTCTCAGCTCCAGTCCATCCCGGGTTGGGGTGGAGACAGGCTGCTTGGCTCATCAACGTGAGGCAAAGAGTTCAAGACTTTACTGGCCAGAGAGCACCGCTCCGGCCTCGACGGTGACCACCTGAGAACCCTGATGCCATCCGCCCTTGAAGGCTCCCAGGTGGGTAGCACTGACCAGGCACTGATGGCCTTCGCCCACCGCCTCCAGTAGGAGCTGCTGCCGGCCAGGATCCAGCTCCGCTAGCACGTCATCGAGCAGCAGCAAGGGTGGCTCACCCCAGAGTTGATGCACCAACTCAAGCTCGGCCATCTTCAGCGCCAGCACCAAGGTGCGCTGCTGTCCAGCTGATCCATAGCGCCGGGCGGGCTGCCCCCCTAGCTCCATCGCCACCTCATCGCGATTCGGACCGACGCTGCACTGCCCCAGACGCAACTCCTGGGGACGCTGCTGAAGCAACTGCTCAGCCAAGGCGTCCCGCCACGGTGCCTCCGCCTCCTCCCCCTCCAACTGACTGCCCGGGCAATAGCGCAGGCCCAGTAGCTCCCGTCCATCGCTGAGGCGGTGCTGCCAGGCCTGGGCCAGGGGTTCTAGGCGCCGCAGTGCCCGCAGCCGACGGCGGTGCAAGCGTGTACCAATCAGGGCCATCTGCTGATCGAATGCATCCAGCAGCCCCTCGAGTTGGGCCTGGGGGAAGCCCCGACGCAGAAGTTGGGAGCGCTGACGCAGCAGCCGGCCATAGCGGCTGAGCAGCTCGGCATAGACCGGCTCGAGTTGCAGCACAACCCGATCGAGCCACTGCCGACGCAGGGCCGGCTCGCCGCGCACCAACTCCAGGTCCAGAGAGCTGAAGCCCACGCAGCGCAAGGGGCCAATCAACTCATGCTGACGCTCCAGCACCTTGCCGTTGCGGCGGGCCTGCCGTCCCCCTTGGCGGCGCAGTTCCAGCTCCAAGCGATCACCGCCGGTGCAATCAGCGGCGATCAAGCCCTGACGCTCCCCCTGGCGAATCAGATCCCGGTCGCTGCTGCAGCGATGGGAGCGAAGACTGCCCAGCAGCTCCACCGCCTCCAACAGGTTGGATTTGCCCTCACCGTTGCGCCCAATCACCAGCAACCGCGGAGCCTCCAGGGTCAGACTCAGCGCTCCGTAATTACGGAACTGACGCAGCTCCAGGCGATGCAGCCGAATGGGTCTCTGGGGCCGTCTGACCAGTAAGGTAAGGCGGTGACGGTAGTCTGCTGCCTGCAAACGCCTCATCTGAGCAACTGAACTTGCTCAGGCCCCAGGGGCATGTAGCTCAGTTGGATAGAGCATCAGATTCCGGTTCTGAGGGTCGGGGGTTCGAGTCCCTCCATGCTCGTGATCAGGTACAGGACCCGTCACTTAATCACCCCGCTGCGGCGGGGTTTTTTGTTGCCTTACAGGCGCAGACCCATGGCACGAATACCGCCCGGGTCCACAACGAATCCGTTTTGCTTGAGCGCGTCGAGGGCCACGCTCGGGGCCGCCACCGAAATGCTGCAACCGGGCAATTCCCGGCGTAGGCGTCCCATGGCGGCATGAACGATCACCTCCAACACCTGGGCCTGGGCTGGATCAGCCGGGTCCGCTGAGAGATCCCAAAGGTTGGCGTTCAAGGCGAGGTCACTGGTGGCCCGCACAAACCCCACGAGAACACCATTTGGATCGCGCACGCTGAACTGCCAGTTGCTGCGGGCCAAGGCTTGCTCGAGCCGCTCCTCCAAACGCTGGGGGTCGCCGCACTGCACGAGCAGTCGGTTGAGCTCAGCCCCGCTGGGGGAGTGCAGGCCATCGAGGCTGTAGCCCTCCGGCAAGGCCGGAGGCTGGGGCTGCGAGCGGAACGGAACCAGAAGCGAGTCGAGCACGGCAGCGGTGCCTCAACCGGTGTTGCGCATGCCAGCGGCAATGCCGTTGATGGTCAGCAGGGCCCCGCGCAGCAGTTCACTGCGGCTGTAGGTCCGGCCGTCGCCGCGGGCAACGTCTTCACTCATGGGTGGCTGGCGGTTCTGGTCCCGCAGGCGACGCAGCAGGGCGACCTGCAGGAAGCCCAGCGGGATGATCGTGCGGTTGCGCAGCTCCACCGAGAGCTGCAGGGCCGGGTCACCATCCAGCAGGCGCTGGTGGCCGGTGATGGCCAGCACCAGGTCCCGGGTGAGCACGAACTCGCGGGCAATCACCGCAAAGATCTCTTCAAAGGCCTCACGGGATTCCGTACGTCCCAGGGACTGGACGTAGTGGTGGGCTAGATCCAGGTCCACCTTGGAGAGGGTCATCTCCACCTTAGAGATCAGCATTCGGAAGAAGGGCCAGCGCTGATAGAGCTGCTGGAACAACTCCATCTGGCCCGGGTCCTCGCTGAGCTCCTCCTGCAGGGCAGTGCCCACCCCGAACCAACTGGGGAGCAGGAAGCGGCTCTGCGTCCAGCCAAACACCCAGGGAATCGCCCGCAGGCTGGAGAGATCCTTGGCGCCGCTCTTGCGGCGGGCCGGGCGGCTGGAGATCTGCAATTTGCTGATCTCTTCAATCGGCGTGCACTGCTGGAAGAAACCGACCAGGTCGGGGTTCTCGTGCACCAATGAGCGGTAGTGGGTGCGGGAGCGCGCCGCTAAACGCACCATCAGTTCGTTCCAGTCCGGGGTGTCATCCACATGGCTGGTGAGAAGGCTGTTTTGGATCACCGCGGTAGTGACCGTCTCCAGGTTGTAAAGCGCTAACTCCGGCAGGGAGTACTTGGAGGCCAAGACTTCCCCTTGCTCGGTGATCTTGATGCGGCCGTTCAGGGTGCCGCTGGGTTGGGCCAAGATCGCCTGATAGGCTGGGCCGCCGCCCCGTCCTACGGAACCACCGCGGCCGTGGAAGAGGCGCAAGCAGACGTCATGGCGGCTGGCCAGCTGCTGCAGGGCGATTTGAGCCTGGTGGATCTCCCAGTTGCTCGAGAGGAAGCCGGAGTCTTTGTTGCTATCGGAGTAACCGAGCATCAACTCCTGGAGCGGCCGGCCGTTTGGGCTGGAGCTGGACAGGAGCTGGCGGTAGAAGTCCTCACTGAACAGCCGCTCCATCACAGCCGGGGCGGCCTTGAGATCCTCCACCGTCTCGAACAGGGGGATCACCAAGAGATCGGAGCGCTGGGCGGTGGGATCCACCAGGCCGGCCTCCTTGGCCAGTAGCAGCACCTCCAACAGATCCGACACTGTGTGACTCATCGAGATCACGTAGGTGCGGCAGATGCGGGACCCGAATTCCTGCTGCAGTCGTTTGACGACGCGGAGTACGTCGAAGGTTTCCGTCGTCAGGGGACTCCAACTGACGGCCGCCGGGATCAGCGGACGGCGGGTCTGCAGCTCAGAGATCAACCAACTGATCCGCTGCGCCTCATCCATCTCCCCGTAGGGGGTCGGCATTTGCAGATAGCGGGTCAGCTCATCGAGGGCATCGCTGTGGCGGGTGCTCTCTTGGCGAATGTCGAGGCTGGCCAGGCAGAACGCGAAGGTGTGAACCTGGGCGATCAGGTTTTCCAGCGGCTCACAGCTCAGACCGGTGCCCTGGAGGCTCTCGTTGATCAGCTCGAGATCGGTGCGGAACTCGTCAACGGTCCCGTAGTGCATCTCCGGAGCCGGGGGAGCCGGCATAGCGCCCTGGTTCCCGAAATCCGGCTGAGCCGTGCGTGGTTCATGGGGGGCATCCCACCCGGCAGCCGCCTGCTGCTCGTTGCGAGCCAACGTGAGCCGCAGCCGCTCAATGACGTAGCTGATCTTGAGGCGATAGGGTTCAAGCCGGTAGCGGGCCGCACGCTCTTCGTAGACCTCGGGGAAGCGGAGGCGATCCATCTCGAGGGATTCGAGTAGCGGAGCGCTGACCTGACTCCACTGCATCGAAATGCTCAGCTGATCGCGGAGGTCTTCCACCGCGGCCAGGTAGCGATCCAGCATCAGCTGCCGCTGATAGGAGGCCGTCCGCCAAGTGATGTCTGGAGTGACCGAGGGGTTGCCGTCGCGGTCGGATCCCACCCAGGAGCCAAACGTGCAGAAGGCGTCGCTCGGGGGCAGGACATCGGGGTAGTTGGAGCCCAGGGCCGTGCGAATCCGCTGGCGCAGCTGAGGCATCGCCTCAAACAGCACCTGCTGGAAGTAGTGCAGGGCGTAATCCACCTCATCGAGGACCGACGGCTTGAACTGGTGCAGTTCGTCCGTGCGCCACCAGAGGCGGATTTCTTCCTCGAGTTGCTGGCGCAGGTTGTCGCGCTCCTCCGGTTGCAGCAGCTGAATCTTCTGCAGCTGCTGAATCAGGGAGGCCACCCGCCGCTGTTTGTGGCGGACTGTGTGGCGAACGATCTCCGTGGGGTGGGCCGTGAACACCAGACGGATGTCGAGCTCCTGCAGGAGCTGCTCTATTTGAGCCGGTGGCACCCCGAGGCCGCGCAGGCGGGTGAACAGTTCGCGGAAGGTCGCGGGTGCGGTCTGGCTCGCCAGGGGCGGCACAAAGGGATCGCTGAGCTCTTCGGTGTGGTGAGCCCGCAGGCTGGCGAGATAGCTGTCTTCCTCGATGTGCTGCTCGAGGATGTTGACCAGCTGGAAATAGAGGGAGAAGGAGCGGGCAGCGGCAATCGCCTCCGAGAGATCCATATCTCTGATCAGCTGGACGATCCCCTCGGTCGCCGCCTCAGACGCCTGATCAGGCGCCCCGCCGTCGATGCGGTTGCTCAGTTCTTTCATCCGCAGCAAGCGCTCCGCCTGGGGGGCGGGACATTCACTGCGCAGCACCGTCTGCCACAGGTCTTCAACCAGCTCCAATCGATCGCCCAACAGGCGCGTGACCCGAGGCTCAGCCGCAGGAGCAGAGGCTTCAGTTGCGGCGAGGGTGGGCCCCATAGAGGCGGTTTCGGCAGCGGTCCGGTCCATGATCATCCCAAAGCGCCTGTTTGGTGGCTAGTGCTGAGGGCACCAAGACGGCCTTCCAGCTGCTCCAGATCCGCCGCGGCTGCAGCAATCAGCTCCGCCACGGACGCACCCTGGGCATGGGCCGCGAGCCATTGCATCGCCTGATTGCCCTGGGCCAGGACCGGCTGCAGCGGCGATAGCACGTCCACGAGCTCCAGCTCACGGGCCAGGGGCTGCATGGCCTCCAGCTCTGCCGCAATCCAATCGCGGGCGGTCATCGGCGCACCATCGCGCCAATGGCGTACTTCAGCCCACAGACTGCTGCGGGCCGCGGCCTGGTCGTTGGCATCCGCCAACGCTGCCAAGGCCTCGGGATCCAAGCGACTCGCCAAGAGTGGATCCAGCGCGGAGGGATCTCGCAGGAGCTGGTGAATGCGCAGCTCTACAAAGGCCGTCAGGGCCAGCAGTAACTGAGGATCCGCCACCAGGTCACAAATGCGAATCTCCAAGCGGTTCAGGTCATGTGGGCGACGCTCACCATTGGGGCGCACCGACGTCCAGAGGTGACGCACGTTTTGCATCGTGCCCAGCTCTAGCTGCTCCTCCACCCACTGGATGTAGTGCCCGTGGTTCAGGAATATGGGCACCTGCTCTGGGGTGAGCGGGAATTGGAGCCAACGCTGGGAATGGGCACCAGTGACTTGCCCATCCACAAAGGGAGAACAGGCGCTCAGTGCCAGGAGCAAGGCCGCCTCGCAGCGCACCAGGCGACAGGCGGCAAACAGCTGATCCGGATCCGTGAGCCCCAAATTGATGTGCACACTCGCCGTGACGACCCGGGTGCCGTAGGTGGACTCGATATAGGCGTGGTATGGGTTCTCGGGGGTCGAGCGCTCGAAGCGCTGGCTATCCCCAGTGCTCAAGGTGCTGCCCGGCAGCAGAGTGAGGCCGCGCTGGGCCAACCAGGGCCGCAGGCGACGGCGCGGCTCCAGGAGCAACTCCAACTGAGTGGCGTAGCTGGCCGCTGGCGGGGTGATGTATTCGAGATTGCGGCAATCGGGCTCGGTTACGAAGCCCTTGAGAGCCGCAGCCACCTCAGCGGAGCAGCCCACCACGGTTCCGTCCGGGCGACCCGTGTAGAGCTCCACCTCAAAGCCCTTGAGCAACAGGGGGGCGCTCATGCCAGGCAAGCCAGGGCTTTCAGCATGCCCCGGGCCTTGTTGAGGGTCTCTTCAAACTCCGAGGCCGGAACCGAATCGGCCACCAAGCCCGCACCAGCCTGGACCTGGACCCGCCAGCGGCGATCCCCATCGGGCAGGACCACCATCGTTCGAATCGTGATTGCCGTGTTCAAGGCACCGCTGAGATCCATCGCGCCATAGACCCCCGAGTAAGGGCCCCGGGCATCGGGCTCCAAAGCATTAATCAACTGCATCGCCCGGATCTTCGGTGCGCCACTGACGGTGCCCGCCGGGAACGACGCCATCAACAGGTCCCAGACATCCCGTTCTGGATCGAGCAGACCCTCCACCTCACTGACGATGTGCATCACGTGGGAGTAGCGCTCAATTACCATTAGTTCGCTGACGCTGACGCTGCCCGGAACGCAGACGCGGCCGAGGTCATTGCGACCGAGGTCGACCAGCATCACGTGCTCGGCCCGCTCCTTCGGGTCCGCCAACAGGTCCTTCTCCAGGGCTAGATCTTCCGCCTCGTTGCTGCCGCGGGGCCGGGTGCCAGCAATCGGCCGCAGAGAGGCCTTGACCCGGCCGCTGCCATCAGCCATGGGCTCGGCCTTGACCATCACCTCGGGGCTCGAGCCAATCAAGTACCAGCCTCCAAAGTTGAAGAAGGCCATGTACGGAGAGGGATTGACCATCCGCAGGCTCCGGTAGAGCTCAAACGGCTCCCGCTCGACGGGCGTCTCGAGGCGTTGGCTAATCACCAACTGGAAGACATCACCAGCGGCGATGTGTTCCTTGGCCGTCAGCACAGCCGCTTCAAACTCATCCCGGCTGCGGTTGCTGGTGGTGGGGAGATCTACCGCCGCGTCATCTCGCCAGTCCAGGGGGGTGACCCCGGCGGGCAGGGGTTGATGCATGCGCTGCTCCAGCGCATCCAATCGAGCAACCGCCGCGTCAAAGGCGGCGGTTGCATCGGGCTCGTCCTGGAGATTGACGTAGGCCACCGCCGTCAGCTGACGTTTGACCTGATCGAAGGCCAAGAGGCTATCTGCGAGCATCCAGCAGCCGTCCGGAGGCCCGTCTGGATCGGTCGGGTTAATTGGAACACTGGGCTCAATCCAGCGGATCAGCTCGTAGCCCCAGAAACCAAACAGTTGGCCCGAGGGGGGGAGACCGGGCACCGGGGGAGCGTCGTAGGCCGCCAGGGTGTCCCGCAGCAGATCAAAGGGATTGCCACTGAGGGCGCTGCTGCGCCCATCACGCCAACGCTGCTCCGCCCATCCATCGCGCACGCTAAGGGTCCAGAGCGGGTCGCTTACCACAAAACTCCAGCGGCCAATCCGCTCGCCGCCTTCCACCGACTCGAGCAGAACGCCATGGTCGCTGCCAGCTCCCACCTTGAGCCAGGTGGTCAGGGGCGTCTCGAGATCCGCCGGCCAGGTGCGCCAGATCGGGATGTAATTGCTGCCCGCCTTGGCCTGGGCCAGAACAGTCGCGCGGTCAGGGGAGGGCATCACTACGACGACGGGCAGGCAAAAAAAACGGGGCTTTCGCCCCGCCTTTATAGAGGTTCAAGCACCGCCCGATGAACAGGAGCAGTGCAGGTCCTGAATCAGGAATCGAAGGTGTTCTTGCCGGTGAACTTGATGCTGGCGGGGTTGCCGTTCTGGCCGATGCGGCGAGCGTTGTGACCCACTATCTGACGACCGTCGTTAACCTTTTCAGGGAATACACCGTCTTTGGGGTGCAGAAACTCGGTGTCGCCACCGGGGAAGATCCGGTAAATCTTGTAGTCCTCGATCCGAGGCTTGAACTTGGTTCGCAGCTGAGTGCCGAGGGCCAGGCACTGCTCCTTGCGAGCGAAGTACATGAGGTTCGCGCCCTCATTCATGTGAGCAGCACCACCGGTGGGCAGCTCAAAGACCTGCTCTTTGGCGCTGGTCCAGGTGATGGCGTACTTCTCTTCGGTCTCAGCGGCGTTGAGCAGACCGCCCGTGCTGCCGATGTACTTCGGGAGTTGACCGCTCAATGTCATGGCTGTTCCGGATGGGGTGTCGGCAGACCGCAGACCGTTTCAAGCGCAAGCTAGCACCGTGTTTTGGGGGTAACTGGTGCTGCCGCTCCTCTCTTCACACCAGTCAACATTGGCCCCGATCAGGCGACGGGGAAAAAGACCGTGAGGTCATTGCCCGAGCGTTCCGCCAGCCGTCCCCCAAGGCTGTGGAACAGGCGCTGGGTGGCCTGCCGGCTCAGCTGCAGGCTGCCGGTTCCCGGATTCCAACTGAGCACCGGGCCCACCCGCTCTTGCAGCTCGGGCCCCTCCTCATTGGATGCCAAGGCGGCCGCACTCAGACGCAGCTTCAGGCGGGCACCGGCGGGCTGAAGGCTGAGGTGTACCACCGCCCCGGCGGGCAGGCCGCGGCTGAAGCGATCCATGAGTCCCCCCAACACGGTCTCCAGGCGCGCCGGGTCGGAGAGCACTGGTGGGAGGTCGGGTGTGAGCTGGAGCTCCAAGTTCAAGCCACGGCGCTGGAGCTGCTGCTGCCAGCCCGCTTCCAACTGACCGAGCAGCTGGCTGAGGTCGGTGCGGGCCAAGGCATGGGCGGGCGCGCCCCGGGCCGGCTCCCGTTGCAATTCCGCTGCCAGGAAAATCAAGCCAAAGCGATCGATCTGCTCACTGCATTCCCCGTCGATTTGGTGCAGCCGTTTGCGCACCAAATCCGTGAGGTCACTGCGCCGCAACAGCGAGCGAATCAAGGTGCGAATCGTGGCAAGGGGGGTGCGCACCTCATGGGTCAAGGCCTCCAGCAGCGCCAACTCGCTGCTCGGGCTGGGGCTACTCTCGCCGGCACTGCTTCGGTGCACCAACGGCTGCAGCGTCAGGCTTGGGCCCATAGCCGCGACTCGTTCGGCCAAGCGTGGCCAAAACAACTGCGCCAGTTGCTCATCGTTCTGCAGCCCCCCCAGGGCCTGAATCGCTTGTCGGAGAGCCTGGCCCTGCTGGGGATCGCTGTGTTGCAGCCGTTCATCCAGCAACGTGAGTGCGGCCGAAAGGGTGGGGGGATCAAAGCGAACCACCAACTGCCGCTGCTTGGGGGGGCCCACCAAGGCCATCGCCATCTGCAGCTTCGGAGTAATCAGCACCAACAGCGGGTCAGTGCCGTCGCCGTCTTCGAGGGCCAAGCGCTGAAAGCCGCCACTGACGGACGGCGGGGCCGCAGCGGCCGGCAACAGGGGGGAGCTGTTCTGCAGCAGGTCTCTCAGTTCCGGTGGAGCCCAGACCCAACCTTGAAACTGCTGCAGCAGCGACGGTTCATAGAGAGCCGGCAGCGGAGAGGCCATCCAGACACCCGGTTGCGCGCCGAGGGGCAACAGAAAATCCTCTTGCAAGGTGGCTAAAGCCGCCCACCACTGCCGCCGCACGCTGTCTTCATCGCAGCGCCCGACTGGCATCTGATGGGCCAACTGGCGCCGCAGCGCTTCAAAACTGCAGCCCAGAGCCCCCATCATCGGCGTTTCTTGGCCGGCTGCTTGATGCCCCGGGCCACCGACGAACACACGCCGAGGCCGATGAAATTGACCAACATCGCCGAGCGGCCATAACTCAGCCAGGGCAAAGGAATCCCCGTGATCGGCCCCAAGCCGATCGTCATGTTGATGTTGACCACCACCTGGAACATCACCATCGCCCCCACACCGATCACCACCAGAGACTCCACATCCGTACGGGCCTGGCCGGCGATCTTCAGCAAACGCCAGATCCAGGCAACAAAGCCGAGCACTACCAGAGCGGAGCCGAGAAATCCGGTCTCCTCTCCCAGGGCGCTGAAGATGAAATCGGTGTGCTGCTCAGGGATGAAACGCAGCAGGGTCAGATGGCCCTGCAGCAAACCCGTACCGAACCAACCACCTGAGCCAATGCCAACGGTGCTCTGCAGCAGGTGATAACCACCCCCCAGCGGGTCCTTGTTGGGGTCCAGGAAGAGGGTCAGACGGTCCCGTTGGTGGGGCTGGAGAAAGTTGTTCCAGAGCCAGGGGGTGCCCACCGCAAACAGACCCTGGATGGCCAACACCGCCAGGGGAGCCAGACGCCCCCAGGGCAGGGAGCGCACCGCGATCACAGCCATGGCCGGAATCCAAAGCAGCAGCAACCAGGGGAAGACACCAGCCAGGACCGACGTCACCACCGGCGAGATCAACAGGACCACCCAGGCCCCGGGCATCCCCGACCAGAACATCATCACGAGCAGGACCGCGCCGAACACCAAGGAGGTGCCCAGGTCGGGCTGGATCAAGACCAGGAACCAGGGAATGCTGATGGTCGCCACCGGACGCACCAGATCAACGGGGCGCTCAACGGGATGGCGGGCGAGGACCTGAGCCAAGAGCAGAATCGCGGCGATCTTGGCGAATTCAGAGGGCTGGACATTGAAGCCAGCGATGTTGATCCAGCTTTGGGCGCCCAAGGCGCTCACACCAATCAGAGGCACCGCGATCAAGCTGGCGACCATGGCGCCATAGATCGGCCAGGTCCAACGGGTGATGCGCTCCACCGAAACCTTGGCGAGCAGCAGGGCGATGACCAAACCAACGGCGGCCGTCACCCAGTGCTGATACCAATCGGCGTAACGGGCTTGGCGCTGCGTACTGGCGATCAGGAAACCGGCGACGAACACCATTGCCAGGGGGATCCACCAGAGGATCTTGTCGACGCCCGCAAACAAACGGCGCCGGCGTCCATCCCGTTTGAAGAGCAGGCCTCCTCGGCGGCGATCCCAGAAGCCCGAGAGCGTCATCAGCGGACGGTGACTGGGAAACGGGAAGCCAGTGCGGCAAAGGCGGCGGCCGTGGCTGACTCCGGTGCACTCACGGTCACCGGGCGACCGCCATCTCCGCCTTGCACCACCGCCAATTCCATCGGGAGCTGGGCCAAAAGGGGCACGCCGCTCTCCTCAGCAAGGCATTGGCCACCACCGGAGCCGAAGAGTTCGTAGCGCTTCTCGGGTGCATCCGGCGGGATGAAGGCCGTCATGTTCTCCACTACACCCAGCACCGGAACTCCGAGCTGCTGAAACATCGCCAAGCCGCGCCGAGCGTCCTGCAGGGAGACCATCTGGGGCGTCGTGACGATGATCACACCAGCCATCGGGACCGCTTGGCCCAGGCTGAGCTGGGCATCACCGGTGCCCGGCGGCAGGTCAACCACGAGGACATCCCGCTCGCCCCACTCGACTTGATAGAGGAACTGGCGAATGATGCCGTTGAGCATCGGACCGCGCCAAATCACGGGCTGATGGGCATCGATCAGCAAGCCCATCGAGACCATGGCAATGCCGCAGCTCTCGATCGGGGTCAAGACCTGCTCGTTGCCGCTGCCCCGCACCTGGGGGGTCTGGTCGGCCACCCCCAACATCGTCGGGGCATTGGGTCCATAAATATCCGCATCAAGCAGGCCAACCCTGAGGCCGCTCTTGGCCAAGGCGCAGGCCAAGTTCACCGCCACGGTGCTCTTGCCTACACCCCCTTTGCCGCTACTTACGGCGATGACCTGCTTGACGCCCGGGATGGCCTGACGCTCAGGGCCACCGCCGCCATGGCCTGCGGCCCCAATCGGCGCGCCGGCATGGGATGGGGCCTGCGGCGGCGCCTGGGCCAACTCGATTTGCACGTCTTCAATGCCGCCCAGTTGCAGCAGGGCACCGCGCGCGTCGGCAGCAATGCGATCCCGTTGGGACGCGGCATAGCCCGGCAGGACCAGCTGAAAAACAACCCGGTTGTTCTGGACCCGCACCTGCTGAATCCACTGCAGCTCCAGCAAGCTGCGGCCGGTGCCGGCGTCTTTAAGGGGCTCGAGGGCGGCGAGGGCCTCTGTCAGGGCCTGGTCTGCGCTGGCCATCGGGCAATTACACGGTGTCCCGGATCCTAAAAGCGTTGCCCAGCGCAGGCATCCCCAGGCCGATCATGGGGTGGGATCACGAACCCTCTCGAAAACTTGTGCAGCGGTGGGTCGTCCTGAAAAGGTGGTCCGATCACCCATGCCTCACGGCGCGAGCATCGATGTTGAAGGGTCTGCTGTCCCGTGCCAAGGCCAAGCTGGCGAGTGAGACCTCGGCGACCTCCAGCCCCGCCGCACTTGAGGCGCCCCCTGCCAACTCACGGGAGAGAGCCCGCGCCCTAGTGATGGGGCTGCAGGACTCCATCTGCGCCGGCCTGGAGCAACTCGACGGCGGCGCCCGTTTTGAAGAAGAAAGCTGGGTACGCCCCGAGGGCGGTGGCGGCCGCTCCCGCGTTATCAAGGGCGGTCGCTTGTTCGAACAGGGCGGGGTGAACTTCTCCGAGGTTGAGGGCACCGAACTGCCCCCCTCGATCCTCAGCCAAAGGCCCGAAGCCAAAGGCCATCGCTGGTATGCGACCGGCACCTCGATGGTGCTGCACCCCCGCAACCCCTATATCCCCACCGTTCACCTCAACTACCGCTACTTCGAAGCCGGTGAGGTGTGGTGGTTTGGCGGTGGCGCTGACCTAACTCCTTACTACCCCTTCCTTGAGGACGCCCAGCACTTCCACAGGACCCTCAAGAACGCCTGCGACAGCGTCAACCCTGCTTTCTACCAGGTCTTCAAGCCCTGGTGCGACGAATACTTCTATCTGAAGCATCGAGACGAAACCCGCGGTGTCGGCGGGATCTTCTACGACTACCAAGACCCCCGGGGAGTCCTCTACAAGGGCCAAGCCCCCAACGGTCCAGCCGCCATCGCTGGCTTAGGCGTCGGCCCCATTCCGCAGAGCTGGGAGCAGCTGTTCAACCTCGCCAGCGCCTGCGGCAACGCGTTCCTGCCCAGCTACGTGCCGATCGTCGAGAAGCGGCAGAACACCTCCTTTGGGGAGCGGGAACGTCAGTTCCAGCTCTACCGCCGCGGCCGTTACGTGGAATTCAACCTGGTCTTTGACCGGGGCACAATCTTTGGATTGCAAACCAACGGCCGCACCGAGTCGATCCTGATGTCCCTGCCGCCGCTCGTGCGCTGGGAATACGGCTACAAGGCCGAGGACGGCAGCCGTGAAGCCCTGCTCACGGATCTGTTCACCAAGCCCCAGAACTGGCTCGGAGACGACTCACTGGTGGGTCGGTGCCAACCCCACGGCGCGGTGGGCTGAGACCGGCGGTTTGGGCCGCCACCAGTCGGTGACGGCCCAAACCACCCTCCAAACCCGTCACAACCCGTTCAGTGATCACCGCGAGGGACTGCTCCCGACTGCGGGGATTTCGCAAGGCCGTCTCTAGGGGAGCTTCAAGCTTGCCGATTTCCAACAGGGTGATGCCGCGTTTCGGACCACCCAAACCACCACGGAACTGCAAGGGATAGCCGCCAAAAGCCACAGCCAGGCTTTCATCCAGGGTGCTCAGCGGCCGATGCAGGGCCGGAATCACCCCTGAACCGATGCCATCGGGGCCGTAGGCATCGAAATGAATCTCCAGGGCGTAGCCCCCTGCTTCCGCATGGGCCTTGCCCACGCTCCAATTAGTAAGGGGATCATCCCCGTTGACGATCGTGCGGGCCGGCGGGTCGTAAAAGCGGATGTTCAAACCACGCTGTTGACCAAGGGCAGCGACGCGCCTGGCCACCTCAAGGTTCCAATAGAGCTCGTCGCGGATGCCAGGCTGCATCGGCTTCTCCCCGCGGATATCCACGGCATAGCCCGAGGTTCCCGAGCCAGAAATGTTCTGGGAATCCGCGTGGCCGGCCATCACCAAGATCGGGACTGTGCTTGCAACCTGGCGCACGCCGATCCAGTCACGCCCCAAACGACCACGGGCTCCGGTCAGCTGATCCGCGGCGCGGGGCGCTGGGGCAGGAGCCTGGGCGTCGGCCGCCAGGGCCAAGCTGGCGGCGGCCAGGCTGGCCAGCAGCAGCGTGCTGCGCCGGGGGAACCTCATCGAACCATCCTGGCTCAGATCGGAGAATGCAACAGGTCTCCTACACCAAAGAGCCCGAGTTGGGGGCCCATTTCCAGCTCCAGGGCAATTAACTCATCGCGGTGGGCTCGCATCTGCAGGGCACTACCGGTGGCCTCATCATGGCTGATCAGACGCAATTCCACTGTCTCAGCACGGGCCGCACGGCGACGATAGGCCACCCCCGCTAAGGGCCCCAGCAGGGTCAAAAAGAGCGGCCACCACGCCAGATCTGGCAACAACTGGCAGAGCACCAGGCCGAGGCAGCCGGCACCCACCCCACCCAGAACGGAGAGCAGCACGGCCAAAGCACCACTGGCCTCCACCTGGCCGGAGAACGTCAGCAGGCGGCGCTCCGGGTTGGCCTCTTCCGCCACCCAGCCGCGCCCCTGCAACCACTCCGCCAGGGCCGGAAGTACTTCAAGCGGAGGCTTCGAGGAGCGGATTTCAACAACGGTCGTGCGGTCTTTACTGGCGGCCCGCAGAAAGAACACCAGACCGATGACCAGCAGCAGCGTGAGGGGCAGGGTGGATCCCAGGGCCTGGGGCATGGCTACTGGCATGAAGATTTCGTTCATTCTCGTCGAGCCAGTGGTGCCATGGCGGCATTAACTGCTCTGCATCGCTGCGGCGCACCTCAAGGAGGTGCAACATCCGCCGCGGGCGGCCGCGACTAGGGCAGCGCTGGGCATAGCTATCGATCGCCCCGTCCTGATCAAGAAAACCAAGGGCCTGCTGCAGGACGGTCTCCGAAAGCCGCAACTTGGGATGGGTGACCGATAGGTCGTGCATCAAGGCCGTGGGATACGTATCGGCCTCAAGCAAACGCTCCAAAATCCAACAGACCGCCAGCTCCAAACTCAGATGCTGGACAGGGGTACGTTCAAAAAAGGCCCGAATCGACTCCAGACCAGGCCGTGGGGGCAAGGGACGAGAACGCATTGAAAGAGAGGGCCACGCGCTACCCACCTGCTAGCGCGATCTCATCTTGATACGCAAAAGCGATAGATGAGCTTGAGATTTGCCCTTGGTCCGCGACGATGGACGGCAGTTGAGCACGACCCCTTGAGCAGCGCTTCCTCCGCCGTCTCCGCCCCTGCAGCGGGGTCCAGCCCTGCTCGCTTCGCTGTCCTCGACCACGATCTCAGCCCGGAATGGCACCAGCTGCTCGGGGCCTCGAGCGCCCTGGCGGTGGACACCGAAGCCATGGGCTTGATCCACGGCCGCGACCGCCTCTGCCTGGTGCAGATCAGCGACGAGCACGACAACGTCTGCTGCATCCGCATCCACCGCGGCCAGAGCGAAGCGCCGCTGCTCAAAGAGCTAATGGAAGCAGCCGGCATCGAGAAGGTCTTCCACTTCGCCCGCTTTGACGTGGCCGCCCTCGCCGAGGGTCTGGACATCCACGTCAACCAGATCTTCTGCACCAAGATCGGCAGCCGACTGGCACGGACATACACCAACCGCCACGGCCTCAAGGACCTGGTCAACGAGCTCTGCCACGTGGAACTCGACAAAGGCGCCCAGAGCAGTGACTGGGGCCGTGTGGAGGAGCTCAGCGAGGCCCAGTTGGCCTATGCCGCCAATGACGTCCGCTACCTCCTGGCCGCCCGCGCCAGGCTGATCGAGATGCTCCTGCGTGAAGAGCGGCTCGACCTCGCTCAGCGCTGCTTTGCCTGCATCCCAGTGATCTCGGATCTGGATCGCGGCCGCTTCGGCGCGATCTTTGAGCACCGCTCCTAGGCGAGGGGCTCAGTCATCCCCGAGGTACATCTCCTCCTCCTTGACCGCCTCCAGCAGCACATCCAACAGCTGACGGGATTCCCCGCCCACGCCCTGGGCTTCAACCAATAGGCGCTGGGCGATCAGCAGACGCTCTTCGTTGTCGCGCACCCCCTCCTTGGCCGCCACCAGATCCACCTTGCGGCGGGCCGAAGCAATGCTGATGCTCAGCGCACTGGCGAGCTGTCCGCAGGCTTTTGCGTAGTCCTTGTCCTGGGGAGCAGCCATGGGGCGAAGCAACGCGGCGGTTGATCAAGCCACCATCATCCCGTTGCGCCGTCCGCGCCCCCCAACAGGCGCTCCTCGATCGCCCGCGATAGGGCGGCACTGCCGCCGGCCTCGCCCATCCGCTGGATCCCGATGGAACCCAACTGACGGGCGAGGTCAGGCTGACTGAGCAAGATCTCCGCCCGCTCGGCCAGGGCGGCCTGGGAGCGGCAAACCTGCACTGACCCGCCCAACAGACGACTCTGGCGCTCCGCAAACCCCCGCTTGAACTGCGGACCCGGCCCGGGCAGCGAGAGCGCCGGGATCCCAATCCCCACCAACTGCTCGGTGGCTGTTCCCGCGGAGGCCAGGCCCAGCTGAGCCCAGCCCGCCCAACGGGAGAAACAACCGGGCCCCACCAAGAGCAGGCGCGCTCCGCGCGCCCAGACCGAAGCGGCCCCCAGATCCGCGAGCGCCTCCGGAGGCGCGATGGGCTCAAAGCCCAGACCCTGCAGCAGCGGCTCCCATTCATGGGGAGCTGGACGGGAACCGGTGGGAGCGAAAACCAACAGTGGCTCCTCGCAACGCACCTCAGCCAGAGCCTCCAGGAGGCGCCTGAGGTTGCCGGTCGCCTCCGGCATCCGGCTGCCACCAAGGAGGAGTAGCCGCCGCCAATGGCGCAACGCCAGCGGCAGGGTGCCCACGTCCATGCCATCCATCATCGGGTTGCCGGGGGCGATGGCGGCCACGCCATGGCGCCGCAGGCCGCGGGCCGTAAGCCGATCGCGCGTCGCCACCATGTGGCAGCGCCCGCATCGCATCAGCGCCCACTCCCAGGGGTCCCACTCGCTTCCCTTGAGGCGGTGATACAGGGCGGTCAGCCCCGGCGCACCGGCCCAGGTGTAGTCGCTCTTGGGGGTGCCGATGAAGCCGTAGAGACCGCCCCCCGACCAGGCCAGCAGCAGGGGAAGCAAATCTCCAACCGCGAGCACAGGATCACCCCCCCGGCCCCAGCGGCGCACAAAGCGCCACTGACGCAGGGTCAAACCAAGCACCCCCGCCCAGAGATCCGCCAGCAGGCCCCGCAGGCTCTGGTTGCTGAAGCCACCGCTGGGGAGCTGGCTCCGCGGGCCCACCCGGCGCAACAGGCCCTGATCTTCCGCCCCGCAATATGCAGCCCCGTCTCCCACCATCGGCAGCACCGCCACCTCGATGTCGGGGCGGCGCTGCTTCAAGGACTGGATCACCCTGAGGGCAATCAGGTCTTCCCCATGGCCGTTGCTCAGGACCAGCAGGCGGCCAGGCATCCCGTGACTGATACGATCCGTCCCTGGGAGTTTGCTCCCAAGCGGCGGCATGGCCAAGTGGTAAGGCAGAGGATTGCAAATCCTTTACCCCCAGTTCGAATCTGGGTGCCGCCTTTCAATCGCGTTCGGCGCTGATCGTGCAGCTCAACGCAGTTGGGCGTCGGCCGACCAGCGCTCGCCGTAGCTCGTTTGCGCGTCGCAGTGAGCCTGATCGCTATCGATGCTGCAGGTCCCTGCCACGGGAAGGGTTTTGGGGAGGCCCACCACGAGCCCCCGCGGGGTGAACTGCGCGAAACGCAACAGCCTCACGCGCAGCAGCACGGAGCCGTCGAGCTGACAGACCCCATCACGGCAACGCAGGGGAGTTCCGGAGCTGGCCCGTTCCCCCACAAAACTCACCTCCTGCAGGAGCTCCTGATCGGGGACCGGCGTCAGCAGGCTCACACGCAGCACAGAGGCATTGCGCTGATCGACCCGCAAGCTCCGGCAGGGGCTGGGGGCCTGGCCAAAAAGGGCCAGCTCACAACTCCGGGGATCCACCTGCCAACGCCCAAATCCCTGCTGCCGCTGCGCCGCTGCCGGTACAGGGCGAAGGGTGCCCAGCGCGCAGACCAAAAACAGCAGCAGTCGAGGTGACCTCAATAGCCGGAATCCGCCACACACATCCCGATGCAGACCAGACCGTTATTGGCCGTGCGGCCGCAGTGACCGCAAAGCACGGGGTCCTCCTCCCTTCGCTCCGGGGTGGTCTCCGCTGCCTGGGGTGGCAACGCGCTGGTCTCAGCAGCCGAGCTAGGCAGAGAATTCAGCACAGTGCAAGTCCGCGACGGCTCGATCATGACAAGAGAGGCGGACCAACCGGGTATCGGGGTTGGCACCTGGGCCTGGGGGAACCAGTTCCTCTGGGGCTATGACCCCAAGCGGGACGACG
Organism: Synechococcus sp.; assembly: GCA_047285805.1. Classification (GTDB taxonomy): domain Bacteria; phylum Cyanobacteriota; class Cyanobacteriia; order PCC-6307; family Cyanobiaceae; genus Vulcanococcus. The sequence goes on from JBJBCN010000003.1 coordinate 106,389, forward strand.
ACCTGTTGGAGCAAACCTTCCGGCGCTGCCTCGAACTGGACTTTCACTTCTTTGACACCGCGGACTCCTATGGAACTGGGCGCCTGAACGGCCGCAGCGAAGAGCTGCTGGGGCGATTCGCCCTGCAGGCCAGCCCCAGCCAGCGGGAACAGCTCTGCCTGGCAACCAAATTGGCCCCCTTCCCCTGGCGCCTTGGCCGGAGGGGCTACACGAAAGCTTTTGCCGCCTCCCAGCGGCGCCTGCAGGGGCAGATGAAACGGGTGCAGCTCCACTGGAGCACCGCGCGGTACGCCCCCTGGCAGGAGCCGGCTCTCATTGATGGCTTGGCGGATCTAGTGGAAAGCGAAGCGGTCGCCAGCCTGGGGCTCTCGAACATGGGCCCCAAGCGCCTGCGCAGCGTGCACCGGAAACTCCAGGGACGAGGCATCCCCATCAGCAGCCTGCAAGTGCAGTTCTCTCTGCTGGCCCCGCAACCCCTTGAAGACGAAGGCATCGTCTCCACCTGCCGAGAGCTGGGCATTGACCTAATTGCCTACAGCCCCTTGGCACTTGGGCTCCTGGGCCGCAGCGCGCAGGAGCCCAGACCGACACCAAAAGGGACCCGCGGCAATCTCTTCCGCCGCCTAGAGACATCCCTGGGGCCCCTCCGCCAAACCATGGCGGAGATTGGCGCGGGGCGGCCCGGAGGGCTTGGGGCTGTCGCCCTGAATTGGTGCCGGGCCCACGGAGCCATGCCCATCCCGGGCATGCGGACCCCAGAGCAGGTCGAACAAGCGGCGGCGGCACGCAGCTGGAGCCTCACGGAAGGCGAACGGACTGCCCTCGATCAGTTGGCCCGTCAGGACGGGGCAGCGCGGATGCCAGCCAATCCCTTCCAGAGCGCCTAGCAATCAGTCGCCGCCCATCTCGGGAGACGGATCTGGAGTCAACACGACGGTCATCTGTTCCCGCTCAGGGGGCTGAGGGGTCTCAATGCGGCGGACCATGGGCACGACACGGGCCCGGGGGGGCTCAGGAGAAACGGGCTCAGGATGCTGGGGGTGGATCTCCTCGGCCGGCTCACTCGTACCTTCGTCACAGGCGCAGAGGGCCTCCTGCAACAGCGAGTCGAAGGTGGCACCGGGCAGACGGTGCCGGGCGATTTCTAGGAAGGCGCGGGCCAAGGATTCACCAGCGGCCGCCTTCAAGGCGGGATTGGTCCGGCGCTGCTCCTGCTCCTCTTCAACCGCGCGGATAAAGCGCTCGGTGACGTCCCGCTTGGTGGCCGCTCGGATGCGCGTCTCCTGCTCCTGGGGGTTGAGGCTGAGCTGTTGCTCGAGCTCCTCAAGGCGGCGGCAGAGGCTCTCCATCACCTCCTTCGCTTCCTTGCCCACATGGGCGAGCTGGCCATCGGAGAGGCGCGGCAGGTCGGCGACGAACACCTTGCCGTGGTCCCTCAGGGCCAAGAAAGTGGGCCGGACGTTGCTGCGACCGGAGTAGGGCTCGCGGCGCAGGGGACGATTAGGAGCTACTGGGCCCGCGGAGCTGCGGCGTCGGGTGGTCCGCCCGGAATTACTTACAAAAGCAGAAGAAGATTGCGCGTTGAAAGACATCTCAAACAACCCTATAAACAACAGAACCTTGAACAGAAAGAAATCTGAACAACGGCCAATAGAACTGAATTACGGAACAACCACAAAACAGCTTGCGCGGAACTTAGGCAACAACTCAGGAGAAGGTGCCTTGATCTTGCGTGACTGAAGCAATTTGGCAGGTCTAGACCGCCGCTTCAGTACGGCAAACCCGCCAACGGCTCAGCGCCGGCCTCACCGGCTTCCACGGTGCCCAGCAACCAGGCACGGTGACCCACCTCGTGACATACGGCCATGGCGCGCTCTGCCTGAGCCTCAGGCAGCACCAGAGCCAAGCCCACCCCGAGATTGAAGGTGTTCCAGAGATCCCGCTCCGGCACTTCACCCTTCTCCTGCAACCAACGGAAGAGCGCGGGACGCTCCCAGCTGCTTGGGTCAATACAGCCATGGACACCAGCGGGCAGCGTCCGCGGCAGATTCTCGGGCAGACCGCCACCGGTGATGTGGGCCATCCCATGCAGGTTGAGCCCGTCATGCAGCAGGCGCTGCACCAACGACGGATAGAGCACCGTGGGCTCCAGCAGGGCATCCAGCACGGGCAGCGCCTCCCCCTCGAGCAGCGTGGAGACGGTCACTCCCTGGGCCTCCAGGATCCGGCGCACCAAGCTGAAGCCATTGCTGTGAACGCCGCTACTGGCCACAGCCACGATGCGATCACCGGCTTGGACGCGGCTGCCATCGATCAGCTCGTCTTCATCGACCACCGCCACGCAAAAACCAGCCAGGTCGTAGCGGCCCGGGCCGTAGAACCCCGGCATTTCGGCGGTCTCTCCGCCAAGGAGGGCGCAGCCGCTCTGGCGACAGCCATCGGCAATGCCCTCCACGACTTCAGCCATGGCCTCGGGCGTGAGCTTGCCGGTGGCGATGTAATCGAGGAAAAACAACGGCTGGGCGCCGCTCGTCACCACGTCGTTGACGCACATGGCGACAAGGTCAATGCCGACCCCGTGGTGACGGCCATGGGCCTGGGCTAACTCCAACTTTGTGCCCACCCCATCGGTTCCTGAAACCAAGAGGGGCTTCTTGATCCCCTCAGGAATGCGGCAAAGCCCACCAAAGCCCCCCAAGCCGCCCACCACTTCAGGCCTTCGGGTGGACTCAACACTGGAGCGGATGCGCTCGACAAACGCACGTCCAGCCACCACATCAACGCCAGCGGTGCGGTAGTCCATGCCCTAGACGGCCCATCTGTTCTTCTGATACTGCCCCCTCAGCCAACCAAACGCTCCAAAAATTAAGTGGGCAATCCCAAGATTGCACCACACTTCAATCAGCTGAACCGATCAAAATAATTACCCCCACTAATGCCTGGCTGGCAATTCGTGAGTCCGAAACCCTGCCGGGGAAAGAGTTTCCCGGCACGATTGCCAATCCTGATAAATGCAAGCCGGCCAATGTGCCAGAAAACGTTGATGCGACTCCGACTAACTTTCAGCTGACGTTTATGTACCGAGGAACATCTCCGAACATTCGCTACAAATACATCGCGTTTTTGCCGCCCTTGCCATCGCGTTGAAATTCAGCCACTCGACCTCTTGTGACTCGGTGTTCCGGTTCTTATGCGTCGTCTCTTTTTCCTCGGCGGGTTTGCTCTCCTGCTTTCTGGGAGCAGCAATGCCAATTCATTGCTGGCCACCAAGAACACGGCGATCCCCGAGATCCCCGCGGCGAGGACTGTTGCTCTGCGAAACGTTGAAACCCCTGGAACGGAGTCCGAAGCCCCGAAGCAGACCGCAGCTCGCATTCGCTCCGTGAGCACCGGCGAAGCCAGCTGGTATGGACCGGGCTTCTACGGCAACCGCACCGCCAACGGTGAAGTCTTCCGCCCTGGCACTCTGACGGCGGCCCACCGGACCCTGCCGTTCGGCACCAAGGTGCGTGTGACCAACCTTTGGAACGGCCGCAGCGCGGTTGTTCGCATCAATGACCGGGGCCCGTTCTACGGCCACCGGGTGATTGACCTGGCCCACGGTGCAGCCAGCCAGCTCGGCCTGATCTCCAGCGGAATCGCCCAGGTGAAGCTCGAGGTGCTGCAAGCTCAGTAGGAATTCGCCCTCTCGCAGTGCAGCTGCTGCAAACGCGCGCCGAGCTGGAGGCCTGGCGCAACAGTTCCGCTGGGCGTCCCCTGCACTGCGTTCCCACGATGGGGGCCTTGCATGGGGGCCACGGCAGCCTCATACAGCACGCCGGTAGCGCCGCACCTGGAAAAGCCAAGCCCCTGGTGCTCACCAGCGTGTTTGTGAACCCGCTCCAATTTGGGCCCAACGAAGACTTCGCCCTCTACCCACGCTGCCTGGAGGACGATCTCCAACTCGCCCAAGCGGCAGGCGCCGATGCCCTCTTCGCGCCCAGTGTTGAGGAGATCTATCCCCAAGGCGAGCGGGAACTCACCCGCATCCACCCTCCACCGTCGCTGCAGGAAGGACTCTGCGGTAGGCACAGGCAGGGCCATTTCGGCGGAGTGGCCACGGTGGTCGTCCGGCTCCTCGCTCTGATCCGCCCGCAGGTCCTGGTGCTCGGAGAGAAGGACTGGCAACAGTTAGTCATCATGAGACGCGTCATCAGCGACTTGGGCCTCCCGATCCAAGTCTTGGGTTGCCCCACCCTGCGGGAGGCCGATGGCCTGGCCATGAGCTCCCGCAATCGCTACCTCTCAACGGAAGAGCGACGGCAGGCTGCCGTCATGCCCCAAGCGCTGCAGCAAGCAGCCGCCCGCTGCCTGCAGCAGAAGGGCATAGCGCTCGCGCCCCTAGAAGCCGAAGTCCGTCACGCCCTGGAGCGCGCAGACATGCTGGTGGAGTATGTGGAGGCCGTGAAGCCTCTGTGCCTCCAGGCCCAACCCCGTCTCAGCGGACTCACCTTGCTGGCGGTGGCGGCCCACTGCGGCCCAAGCAGACTGATTGACCACGTCTTTCTCATGAGCCGAGCCCCAATCATTGCGATCGATGGACCTGCCGGTGCTGGCAAAAGCACAGTGACCCGTGCCTTTGCCGAACGGCTCGGATTGATCTATCTGGACACCGGAGCGATGTATCGCGCCGTGACGTGGCTCGTGCAAGAGCGTGGTGTCAAGCCCAGCAGCGCGGAGGAGGTCGCCCCCCTGCTGGCGGGTCTCGACCTTCAGCTCAGCAGCAGCGCTAACGGCCAACGGGTCAGCGTCAACGGGGTCGATGTGACGCAGGCCATCCGCTCACCTGAGGTCACCGCCCAGGTGTCCGTGGTCGCGGCCCATGGCTGCGTGCGTGAGGCGCTGACCCTGCAGCAACAGGCCATGGGCGGCCGTGGTGGCCTGGTAGCGGAAGGACGGGACATCGGGACAGCCGTCTTCCCCGACGCCGAGTTGAAGGTGTTTCTGACAGCCACCGTGAGCGAACGGGCCCGCCGGAGGGCCCTCGATCTCGAACAGCGTGGTTTCGAGGTGCCGGCGCTGGCCGACCTCGAAGCGCAGATTGCGGAGAGGGACCACCTGGACTCGACTCGGAGCGTCGCTCCTCTCACCAAAGCGGAGGATGCGGTTGAGCTAACCACGGACGGTATGACTATCGACTCAGTGATTCAGCGACTTGTGGACCTCTTCCGCGAGAGAGTTCCCCACGACGCTTGGTGAGCAATAAATCTCTGAACGGAAGCCAAGAAAGCTCCAACCAATGAAAAGCCAAGTAAATGGAAGGCAAATAAAAAGGCTTGAGTCGGAGTAAGGACTCAAGCCATGGACGAAGCCTTAGAAAAGGCAGTAAGAATATGAATCAGGAGCGGTACAAGAACTTGCCGCCATACATGCGCCTGTAAGCCGCATTGAGAGGATTGCTAACGGCCTTGGTATAAACGAATTCGGTACTGTCGAAGTTGAAGGGAGTAGGGACAAACGCCGCCGTCTTTTTATTGAGAACCCTAACAAGCAGGCTTGAGGATTGCATAGCGTTTTCCGAACTTGCATTTGCCGGCGCCAACTCGGCCATGCTAGTGAAAGTAGAGCAATAAGAACGCGCCTCAGATTTAAATGCACGCAGATAGGGAACAGTATCGAGACCAAAGGTCTCAAGATACTCCTCGGAAGTAACTAAATGATCGACAAATGCGTCGAAACCGCTGGCAGCAATAGTCTGAATTGCAGAGCTGACTTCCGAGTGACTAATAGGAGGACGGCCAAGGAGATGCTTTACAGTGAGCTCTACACTGCGCATGGGAGCGACAGAATGGAAGAACTTTTTCTTGTACAGGTCTGACTTAACCAAGCCAGCCATAAAGTCGCGAACTTTAATGCGACCATCCCGCAAAAAAGCCTCGAGCGAGGTGAGTCGCTCATTAGAAGAAATGCCAATATTTCCAAAGACTTGCTTATAACTCGCAGAAATGGCTGAATTCAGAGCATCCTCACCTGTTGCAGCATAAGAATGATTAACGGAGGAGAATGGGCACTCTTCGTGAATCCTCGGACCCGTACCAAGCGCCATGGAGCCGCACTGGTGCTCCTTGTATTGAGCGGGAGTCACAGCTGCCTTGCGACCATTGGAAGCAGCACTTTTGGCAGCATCGTTCGCGTTGGTGTGAGCGAACGAGACACGAGCTTTATCAACGAAGCTCTGCTTGAACTTGATAGCCGGCATGGTGTGCTTGGGGGGGGTAGGTTGAGTATGGTTTTAGTTCTAGGACATATCGGGCCGCATGGATAAGAAGTGACGCCGAAGTTCAAACAAATTTAGACTGAGCCGACCAATGGGCTCACAAAGCAGTTACTGCAATGGATCTCGAGATCAGGGAGGGGTGAGGGACAACAGAAAGAAGCCACACCGTCAGCCCGGAAGGGGCTCGGCAATGAGGTGACGAGAAGCGGGGCTCCCTCATGCGCGCCCGAGATAGAGCATTGATTGCTTTTTATAGGTAGAAACCTGAAGCATATAGATAGATGAAAACCCAAAAGGGTACTGAGCGGGGACTTGATTAAGTAAGAGAGTCCAATAATCCACGACAAGAATCATCTAACAGGTCAAGAACATATTCAAAGCCCCTGGGTCCGCCATAGTAGGGATCAGGAATATCTAGCTCATTGAAACTCCTTCGATAGTTTGTTATAGGTTCTACAGATGCAAGACTTGGCTCATCAGATAGACGAGCAACCATAGACTTTACAGAACGGGTATTTTGAGAATCCATCGTAATAACCTTGTCGAAGGCTATCAGGTCAGAAGGCTGTATCTGACGGGCAAGACTTGGCAGATGAATACCTCGTCTCTCGGCGGCGGCTACCATTCGATGATCTGGCTGGCTACCAACATGCCACCCTCCAGTTCCAGCGCTATCAATAAAGAATCTGTCGGCTAGACCTTGTTGAAGAATCAAGTTCAGAAAAATTCCTTCGGCTGCAGGTGATCGACAGATATTGCCTAGGCAGACGAACAATAAGCGATTTGTCATGCCCCATTCAATCGCTGGATGGCAATGCTAGCTCGATCTCTGAGAATAGCTGGAGTATCAGTAAGGCTTAACATCTTGGTCAGAGCATCCAAACCCTGCGCTTGATTAATATGTTGAATCAAGCGCCGCTCAAGACCAACACAAGCTGCGTAGCGGACACTCCACTCAGAGTCAAAGCTTGCGAGTGACAATGAGTGAATGCATTTCTCAAACTGACTCTCAGCAATGGCGGGAACACTAGAGAGAACCATGACTCCAAGCCCCTTAGCCGCAGCATAACGGACACTAGGACCTATATCGTTAAGCAACACATAGGAAAGAAGTTCTAAAGCCCGTGAATCTCTAATTTGGGCCAATGCACGGACGCACCAAGCTCTAGCGGAATAATTGTCTGGATCAAGATGCTCTAATACAAGGGGAACAGCGTCAGGGCCAATGTTAATAATTCCACGAGTAGCCACTTGGGCTAAAAGTGGGTTATTGAACCCCAAAACCTCAATGAGCTTTGGTACAGCATGCAGATCAACGAGGTCCGCTAAAGCCTGAACGGTTAACAAGAGCTCGTCGCGACTCAATGCTCTATCGACCGCATCGATCGCCTTCTGAAGGGACGGCCCACAGGTCACCATAACTCGTCCATATACTCAAGAATCACGGACTTAGCAAAAGCATCTGTTACGTCAGAGTTTTTTAATCCACATGGATCATCATAGATCCCCCTCAATGCAATCATTTTGATACTAGTTTCTACAGAAGCCTGTGAAATCGATTCAGCGAAGGGGTACCATCCAGAACAACCCATATCAAGGATCACACTCCGCCTAATCTGGATAAAGGGATTGTCATATAGTTCAAGAAGTAAGTTCGCCCAAACAGGGTCTTCTGTCAATCTAAGCAAGGAGCGTGAAGAGGCAGAACGAACAAGAGTATCCCCACATTCGGAATATCTACTAAGCATATGGATTACATGATCGCTTGGATTTCGGAAATCACCTAAGGCCTCAAGACAGGCCTCCAACATTTTGTTACTAAGTCTAGATCCGTCTTCAAGAAAACCAAGAATGATAGAGGTTGCCTCAAGCAAACGCGAAGAAGCAACCACTCGGACAGCCTCAACGGCAACATCTTGATCACCACATAATAGGCAAGCGAATACATGCTCTCTCAACTTGTCAGCGTCTAGATATACAAGTGCTCTGAGAATATTCAGGACAAGGTCTCTGCTTGCAACTGGCCTACTCGGCGATTCAAGGTATTCCCGCAGATGTTCGCTAAATAGCTTAATAGTAACTGGACTTTTACTCCGTTCTCGCCCCAACCACCAAGCTGCATAATAGCGAGACGAGGAATCTTCACGTTGCTCTAAAAGCCTAAGAGCCTGGGCTTCATCAATAGGAGGTAGTGATGATGGTTGCATCCGAATTATATGGACAAAAAAAGAGCCCCCGTAGACGGGAGCTCCTGAGATGGCTGTCGGGTATCAGACCAGAGCATTAATGGCGTAATCCAGATAAGAGTTTGCCTCACCTGCAGCTTCACCACTTAGACCATGGTTAGCTTTAATGTACTTAAGAGCTTCAACATACCAAGACGGGGAAAGCTCAAAAGTACGGTTGATCTCATCAAGACCAGCCAAGAGGTAGTCATCCATTGGACCGGTGCCACCTGCAACCAAGCAGTAGGTCACCATGCGGAGGTAGTAGCCGACGTCACGAGTACACTTCGCTTTGCCCTCAGGGGTCGCAGCGTATGCTGCACCTTGCATTTGGGTGGTGTAGGGGAACTTGCTATAAACAGCCTGAGCAGCTCCTGCGACCAAGGAATCAGCTTTCGATGTCAGGGACTTGGCAGCCTCAAGGGACGCCTTTGCACGGTTGAAGCGTCCAAAAGCTGCCTGGTTTTCAGTGTTGCTGAGAAAGCGACCCTGAGAATCGGCGGCAGCTACAGCTTCAGTAAGAGGGGTCTTCATGACTTAAAGGACGAGTGTGATTAAGAAAGACTTGTGGCAGATCAAGCAACAGCAGCAGCGGCTCTATCGAAATAGGTGCCGATTTCACTGGCGAGTGCAGCACAATCGCCCTGGGTGATGCCCCCCTTGTCATTGACCAGAGAAAGGGCAGCATCCTTCATAAGATTTACGCCTGCTGCAACAGACGAACCAGGAGTACCTAGAGCCAGATAGGTCTCGCGAAGACCATTGAGGCAACGATCTTCCATAACCGAAGCGTCACCAGTAAAGATCGCGTAGGTGACGTAACGGAGAATGATCTCCATGTCCCGCAGGCATGCGGCCATGCGACGGGAGGTGTAAGCATTCCCACCTGGGGCGATCAGAGCGGGTTGGGAGGCGAAAAGCTGGCGAGCAGCAGCAGAGACGATTGCTGAGGCGTTGCTGCTGATGCGGTTGACAGCATCGAGGCGCTTGTTGCTGTCGGCAACCATTGCCGCCAGAGCGTCGAGCTCGCCTGTGCCGATGAACTGGCCTCGGGCATCTGCCTGGGCGACAACCTTGGTGAAGGCGTCGAACATGAGTTAACTCCTTTGGGCTTCGTCTGAGGGAGGGAGACTGCAGACGGATGGATGGGGTCTGCCGGGAGGCATGCCGCATCCCGTCTGAATGATTGTCGCCACGGGCCAGTGCTGCCCTGGGCTTGCGTTCATAATGTTTAATCAGTGTTGAGGAGCCTGTCAGGAGCAGCAGCAGGGCATCTCCGGTTTGAAGGGCTCAAGGGGTAAGTCACTTTTGGCGCGCTCAGCTCCTACGGTCATCGAGCCTTTGATCTAGAGACTCCTGTGGCCAAGGTCGGCGTTGTGTTGCTGAACCTCGGCGGCCCTGAACGCATCCAGGACGTCGGCCCCTTCCTTTACAACCTCTTCGCGGACCCGGAGATCATCCGGCTCCCTAATCCAGCACTCCAAAAACCCCTCGCCTGGCTCATCAGCAGCCTGCGGTCCGGCAAATCACAGGCCGCCTATCGTTCCATCGGCGGTGGCTCCCCGTTGCGGCGCATCACCGAGCAGCAGGCACGGGAACTGCAGAGCACCCTGCGCCAGCGCGGCATCGAGGCCACCAGCTACGTGGCCATGCGCTACTGGCACCCCTTCACGGAATCCGCCGTCGCCGACATCAAGGCCGACGGCATTGATGAAGTGGTCGTCCTTCCTCTCTATCCCCACTTCTCCATCAGCACCAGCGGCTCCAGCTTCCGCGAACTGCAACGCCTACGCCAGGGCGATCCCTCCTTCTCCAATCTCCCCATCCGCTGCATCCGCAGCTACTACAACGACCCCGGTTACATCGGCGCCATGGCCGAACTGATCGGCAAAGAGATACGGGCCTGCCCCAACCCCGCTGACGCCCACGTCTTCTTCTCCGCCCACGGCGTCCCCAAGAGCTACGTCGAGGAAGCCGGTGACCCCTATCAAAAGGAAATCGAAACCTGCTCCCAGCTGATCATGGACAAGCTGGCCACCGATCTCGGCCACGCCAATCCATTCACCCTGGCCTACCAAAGCCGTGTCGGCCCGGTCGAGTGGCTCAAGCCCTACACCGATGAAGCACTCAATGAGCTCGGTGAATCCGGCGTCAAGGACCTCGTCGTCGTCCCCATCAGCTTTGTCAGCGAGCACATCGAAACCCTCGAGGAAATCGATATCGAGTACCGCGAGATCGCAACGGAAGCCGGCATCACCAACTTCCGCCGCGTACCCGCACTCGACACCACCCCCTCCTTTATTGATGGTCTGGCCAACCTCGTCCAACACGCCCTAGAAGGACCCGAGGTCAACCTCGATCAAGCCGCCGCTCTACCCACCAAGGTCAAGCTCTATCCCCAGGACAAGTGGGCCTGGGGTTGGAACAACAGCTCTGAGGTCTGGAACGGGCGCTTGGCCATGCTCGGCTTCTCTGCTTTCCTCCTTGAACTCCTAAGCGGACGCGGGCCGCTTCATGCCATCGGGCTCCTCTAAGTCTTCTGAGTTTATAAGTCAAACAAAACATCATGAATATAGGATTCGGTCCAATCAGAACCATAGAACCGAGTCAACATGCCTCGAGCAGGATCTTTTGCCGACCTATAGGAAGTATACTGGTGCTGACCTTTAAGAAGAAGGCTTGATCTCTCTTCGTTGACCATCTGAGCTTCGTCAATCAAAGATAGGTAGCATTCGAAATATTCCTTAAATGCGGGCATAACGACTGAGTCAATAATTGAGTCCCCATCAGCTCCGAGTGGAAGACGTGTCCAGAGGAAACATGGAGAAAAATATGGTTGAGCCTCTTCTGGGATGGGGCCACCGTCTGGAAGTTTTGCTGCCCAACGGTGGTAAATCGGCAACAATTGATCCCAGACATGCTGAGTGTGCTTGGAGTCAGTCTTGATAACAGGCTGAAGGTCCAAAGCTAAAAGATGGCCATTTGGCAAAGTGACAAAATCAGCTCCAAAAAAGGGAAGATCGTAACTGCATCGGGGATTCGCCACGAAGTTCAAAACAGAAGCGGCTGAGCCGGCCTCGACGCAGGCTGCCCGGACCTGACGCAACTTAGACGTGGAACAAGCCCAGGTAGCAGTGGTGACGGGAAGGGGATTTGATTTGGATCCTGTTGTTCCGACTTTGTGTAGAAATTTTGAAGGTACTGGATAAGGTTCGGGGCCGTATTTCTGGAGCGAGTTGATAGCCCAATCCAAAAAAGGCTGCCACCTCCAACCCGCTAACGAAACAGATTCCATTGAACCAACATCACCCAGATTACTCACAGCGAAAAAGCCTCCGGAAAGAGAAATTCAGAGAGAAAGCGGTCCGACCATTGTTTACCGAAGTGACTTGTAAAGAGTCCGTGAGCAGGATCACGTTCAGCGCTGTAAGTATCATAGTCAATATGAAGTTGCATGACTTGATCAGGAGAATGAGTGGAAGCCCGTGAGGCACGTCGGTGCATTGACAAATAAGCGGTAAAGAAAGCAGAAAATGCAGGAGGGAGTGAGGTATTGGCTTGGTCAGAACCACCTCGACAGAAAAGCAACCAGGGTGAAAAGTACTGGTTCGGATCGAACGATCGCATAATTTCTTCACCACTTAAGGCTGGATAAGCAGAATGTACAGACTTCAATTCGTCAAAGTACTGCCGAAAATAGTGCTGATCTTGAATCAAGGGCTGAAAGTCCAAGACGGCAACTAGCTTTTGACGGGCTCCGAACCATAAGAGATCGACACCCATAATGGGATGATCGAATTGGAGATCTGGATAGGCAACTGAATTAAGAACTTGTAGAGAATCACCGGCATCTAGTCGCGTTACTCGCCAGCGACGAAAGCCAGGAACAGACCAGAGCGCACTTGAAATTGTTCCACCGGTCTTAGAAGAAGAGCAATGAGCCAAGGAAGAATCCAGCGGAAGCTTTACGCCTCCGAGGCTAGAGAGAGAGGTATTTATCTCTTCAAGAAATAAGTCGAACATTAGGGGATAGAATCAGAGATTGAATCGGCATAGGCCCGGGTCGCATGCGCACAAGCCTCAATCGAAGGAAGGTCAGGACAACGAATTTCAGTACAATAGGTGGTCATAGAGACACCGTCGAGACATTGGACTGAACTGACTCTCATGCGAAGGTCCTGAGTAACAAACCAACAGCGCTCAGTACCAACGTTAGAATCATATCGAGTGATAATAGTTAAGACATTGTCGGCAGAAAAGGAGTAGGAACTGATTACAGACTGCTTTTCAACATATCCCACGTCGCGAAGAAGAAGGCCCCTGGAAGGATCCTGAAGATCAGGCAAGTCAACAATGATGGCCGCATAGTCATCATTGCGGACGTCTTTTTTTAAATTACTTTCCCACCAAAACCTACCGCCTCCAGCAGCATTAGAGGGGTTAACATCGAGTGTTTTGCAGACCTTGGCGACGACCGGATCAGAGTTGCCAAAAGGTTCGATTACCAAGTTAGAGTCAGCTGCTTCATCATCCTGGTGGTCAAGATGGTGGATCGACCTTCTGTTCAACCAGGTGCCACTACTGGCAGCCAAAAAGGCTTCCATAGTGGATGGTTGCTGGAAAGAAACACTCATCTAACCACCTAGCAAAGCGTCTCTATGGATGAGTAGTTGTTCAAGAACTTCACCTAGTCGCTGTAGTTCAGGGTGCTCTGAAACGGTGGCATCGATACGTTTTTGAGGTAGCTTAAGCTTTCTCCCCATGCTTACTACGTCCTGGTGAAGACGGTCCCGATAAGCTATTAGCTCATCGATTGAGTGCTGGAGTTCTTCAAGAGTTGGTGCGGACATAAAAACAAAAAACTAAGTCGATGATACCCCTGCAGATCTCGCAAGAGGGTGGTGTGAGGCAAGGTTCAGTAACAAAGGGGAGGGCACCTGTAGAGGAAGAACAGGAGCACGAAGTTCCTCGAGATGAGCTGCAGCAGAATGGGTCTCGCAATCACGGAGGGGGTCACAGCATGGTTTTCAGGTGACGAAGCGTTGCGTTAGGCAACCACTTGTGCCAGGCAGCCTCACAACAGGGTTACGGTTCAAAAGCGCTTCAAGCAGCCGAGGCCGACAACGACTCCTAGTCACTCGAAAGGTGGCCAGAAAGAGTTGTCAGCAAAGGCGATTCGAAGCAGACCCTTTCTCTGTCTGGCTCTCCAATGCTCGACGCATTCTCCCGCTCCGTCGTTAGCGCCGACGCCAAAACTGCTGCAGTTGGCGCTGGTGATATCGCTGCTCTTCGCGCTTACGTTGCCGCAGGCAACAAGCGCCTAGACGCAGTAAACGCAATCACTTCCAATGCATCCTGCATCGTCTCTGATGCGGTCACCGGGATGATCTGCGAGAACACTGGCCTTATTCAGGCTGGTGGCAACTGCTACCCGAATCGTCGGATGGCTGCATGCCTGCGTGATGGCGAAATCGTACTTCGCTACATCTCCTACGCGCTTCTTGCGGGTGATGCTTCTGTCCTCGACGATCGTTGCCTCAACGGACTGAAGGAGACCTACATTGCACTGGGTGTGCCTACTCAATCGGCTGCACGCGCAGTAGCGATCATGAAGGCCTCATCTACTGCCCACATCGGTCAAACCAACACCCCTGCGCTGGGTGGAAGCAAGTACCGCAAAATGGAAACTGCGCACGGTGACTGCTCCGCGCTAGTTGCTGAAGCTGCATACTATTTCGATCGTGTGATCAGCGCCGTTAGCTGATTACCTGGATTTTCCGTTTCCAACAAACAAACCTCCTTTTCAAGGTTCCACACGATGAAATCCGTTGTCACTACCGTTGTGACCGCTGCTGACGCAGCTGGTCGCTTCCCCTCTCAGAACGATCTGGAAGCTGTCCAGGGCAACATCCAGCGTGCTGCTGCTCGTCTCGAAGCTGCAGAAAAGCTGGCTGCTGGCCTTGATGCCGTTACCAAAGAGGCAGGAGACGCGTGCTTCAACAAGTATCCCTACCTCAAGCAACCTGGCGAAGCTGGTGAAAACCAGACCAAGGTTGACAAGTGCTACCGCGACCTGGGCCACTATCTCCGCCTAATCAACTACTGCTTGGTTGTCGGTGGTACCGGTCCTCTTGACGAGTGGGGGATTGCTGGTGCCCGTGAGGTTTACAGGACTCTTGGCCTACCTACAGGTCCCTACGTTGAAGCTCTGACTTACACACGCGATCGGGCCTGTGCTCCTCGCGACATGAGCCCTCAAGCACTGAACGAGTTCAAGTCTTATCTCGACTACGTCATCAACGCTCTCTCCTAAGTTTTGACCCGAAAGGGTAGAGATATTGAGAGTCAGTTCTGCAAGGGAGGGGGTAATACCCCTCCTTTTTGTTGAAAAGACATGGCCGCAAAGGCAACTCCCCTATGATGGGCAGATGTAAAGTCCTCAAACGAAGTCTCGAAGACGAATGCGTGATCTAATGCAAGACAGACCAGACATTGACTCTCTCTTTAAGGATCTTGAGCATCCCAATCCACACATACAGAGTAGGGCTTATCTGGATATGGTGGAGTACTGGCCAGAAGAATCAAAACCTAGGCTACTTAACTTACTTGACGATCCGAACGTTTCTGTCAGAAGAGCAGCCGTAAGGGGACTGGGTGCATTTGGCAGTGAAGTGATTGCTGCAATTGCAGAGAAGTTCAAAGCAAGTTGCGATGGAACAGTGCGTGCAAGCTGTGTCAAAGCATATGCTCAGATTGCTTCGAATTTCCCAGAGAATGAGTTCGAAGAAAGTGGGATGAAGACACTCCGTGAAGCGCTGAGGGATGAGTCTCCAGTTGTATCCCAGTCAGCAGTGATGGCGCTTGGGCAGGTCGGACTACAAGCATTAGATGATCTGGTAGCAGTTTTGAACGGACCAAATATTGCCCATATCCAGTCTGCCGCAATGGCACTAGCAGAAATAGACTCTCCTAAAGCATTACAAGCATTAGAAGACAAACTAAACGAAGACAACACAGATGAACTCGTTAAAGAGATGGTTCAGTCCTCACTGGAAAGAGCTAAAAGCATCTGAAAAGGAAGATTAGATAAGATTTTAACAGTCCTTTTGAAGCTGGGATATCGCGAGGCTAATAATATTGGAGACATTAACATCAGATTCAGTCTTGAGTGCCATGTTGAGGGATTTCAAGGCATTAATGTCCCCAAGCTTCATCATGGAGAGGGCGGTATTTTTTCGGACCTGAGATGAAGGGTCGAGGAGAAGAGGCTCAAGATTCGGCAAAAGCCAGGAACCCTCATGAAGTTTGCCAAGAAGAGTTGCGGCTTCCGCTCGAACTTCTTCGTTTGCATCAGAAAGAGCAGTTAGAACAAGTTCACGGGCTTCAATGTCATCTTGGGATTGAATCTGGTCACCTAGGGCAGATATCGCAGCAGTACGTATAAGTGCGTTGGGATCAGTCGCCGCGGCTTTAAGTGCTTCTGGTGCACGGGCTCCGACGAAGGATAGTCCCCAGGAAGCCAGGCCACTCTGCATGGGGGAACTACATGGATCGACAATGATCTGCAAAAGGCCTGCTACAGCAGGAGAACCAATTGATGCCATGGCGCCTACTGCGGAGCCCTGAACTACGGGGTCGTCGTCATTAATAAGTGCTTGCAATAGGCTTGGGAGGGCAGTCTCAGAGGAAATAAGTGTAAGTGTTTTAGCAGCGGCTCTACGAACAGTGACATTGTTATGTGTACACATCGCCTGACACAATGCGGGGACAGCCTCTATTCCAATAGTGCCTAGACTTTCAGCAAATGTGAGTCTAAGCAAACCACGAGGGTCTCCCAGACCTGCGACCATCTTCTCAATTGCCGCCTTGTCAGACTGAGGTGACTGCCCAGAACGTAAAAGAGTCTTGAGTTCGGTGGCAAGGTTGGTAGCCTCCTCCTCTGTGAGGGAAAGGCTATCGAGATTGCCACTAGTCAAAGGTGAGGGGTTCACGGGGAACTAAATGAAGAAATCGTCAGAGAGTGGACGGGAACTTTCGCAAAGAGTGTCGAGATGGTTGGATATTAAAGCTCTTATTATCACACAAGCTGGACCTTAAGAATCCAGAGGTGTCAGTAATGTATTTATACTGCCAGGGAAAAGGTGAAATCGATTAGGGAGTTATTTTCACCAAGAATGCTGAGTCGATTGTTAAGTGAAAAAGTCGATAATTAACCGGGCAAACAGACATATCAACTGGTAGTAGCTGGAGTTAAGGCTTGAAGGTCCGAATAAGTTATGGGTTGGAAAATAACATGAACGAATTTACCAGGGAAGGAGGAAGAATAAGGAGGGGGATTTGAGGTTACTGTCAGCAAATGCGCATGGGATATTGAGCTTATTGAGAGATAGCACTTAACACAAAGATCTTGTTGAATTAGACTGGTAGAACTTATAAAGCTGAAAGAGACCGATAGCGTTTCTAGTAGTTTCGTTCGAAATTAATGATTTATTTTTTGGAGCGTCTGGCAGATGCCTTCTTTGCTTCTGGTTTGGCCGCAGTCTTGGTGGCACGACGAGCGGATGGCTTCTTTTTAGGAGCTACTTCTTGGAAAGTACTAGGCTGAGAAGAGGTGAGAGCTGGTCCACAATAGGTAGAATCAAAGGTGACGGATGAAACAGCTATTCCTCGGATATGCATGGAGTGCATCGTTCGAGAAAGATGCTGTAGGGGAATACGAATGTTTCGAGGGGTTGAGGGCCTGGTACCCAACTCAACACCGCAGGATATAGATACAGAGGAGCTGAGGAATGGTCCCATGATCCAAGTGGACATTATTCATTGCAATGATGCCTTGAACATAAGGAAATGCAAGGACAAGGAAACATAACGTACCAAGAGGAACACGCGGCGTGTGATCTGTTGTTAAGATAGAATGGTATTCGACAGATCATGAGCAAGATATACGACAACATCCACCAAGGGCTCAGCAAAGATGAGGCAATCAATATACTAAAGACTCCTAGCAAAGAACTCGGATCTCAGAGTGATGCGTATATGGCGGCGGCACATTTAATTAATTTCCCTGGAGATGACACAAAGAAAGCTCTTCTAGACCTAATAAGAAGTAAAGAAGATAGTCAAGCGAAGAACATAGCCAGAAGAAAAGCCGTCGAAGTCATAGGGCGACTTGGACATAAAGATCTAATCGATGATATAGGCCGATGCCTTGTAAGCAATGATACATATCTGGTTGAGAACGCTGCAATTGCGCTTGGCGAGCTGGGCTGCACCAATATGGCTTGGATTGATCTAATTATTCAAATGTTAGAAAACGGAGAAAAGTCGAACACAAGGGCATTAATCCAAACTCTCTCGAGGCTGAAGGTAGTGAAAGCACTACCAGCCATCTCAGCTCACCTTCAATCGGAAGCAGCCTCTACCAGAGGCGCGGCCGCAAGTGCATGCATAGCTCTCGGAGGAGAAGATGACAGGATCACAATTTTAGAAGAGAATCTATTTTCACAAAATCAAATGGACAGGCATTGTGCCATTCAGGACATTATTGACGCGAATGTTTCATCTCTAGCGAAAAGAATACTCAAGGCTCCCGTGTCTCCGATATTCAGGATGCGAGCATTAAGGAAACTGAAGACAGGGACCACCAAGGATATGACGACGAAGGAGCTCTTAATGGACATTGACAGTTTAATAGTTGACGACCCTAACAACATAGAGATAGTCCATAGATACGATGGCCGTCCAACCAATGAATTCCTTGTTCAAGAGTTTTTTGGTACGGACTTTAGTCGCGGCTACTTATCAATGAAGACTCTTCTGGAAACGGATATGGATAGCTATGTAGATACATTGGAGAAAAGATGGCTTGGGGAAGCAGACAATGACTATGGGGCCAATTATTTCATAATGCGCCTGATAAGTCTTGCTGACAAATGGCCAGAGACCAAGGTTGCATGGCTAGAGAAAATCACATCAAAAGCAATTCATAACTTAAGACCACAGTTCTCTAAGTCAAGAGCACCAGCGATACTTGCAAGGAGAAATAGAGAATGGATTGAGAGATTAGAGGAATTAGGAGATATCACAGATTCAACTAAGACAGGCGCATGGGAATGTAGATATGCAGGTATACTTGTCGCTCAAAGGTTGGGACAAACAACAGGTATCAAGGAGATCTTATTGAATGCGACAACGGACAAAGATCCATGGGTCGCAAAGAGAGCGAAGTTGATCCTTGATGAAAGATAAAAAAAAGGGCGGCTTTCGCCGCCCTTGTAATTGGTGTTCAGCAATCGCAAGAGTGCTGATCAGGCCAGAGAGTTGATGACGTAATCAAGTGCAGCGTTGTACTCGGTCAGAGCTTGGGGGCTCATGTCACGAGGAGCACAGCCGCGGTTGCGCATGAAAGTGAAACCAGCGACATAGGTGCCGGCATCAATGCTCAGAGCCTTGTAGACCTCACGCTGGCCATTGATAGCCAGTTCGTCGACGGGGCCAGTGCCACCAACGACGAGGGAGTAGTTGATCAGACGCAGGTAGTGAACAAAGTCACGCTTGCACTTCTCTTTACCCTCAACTGCACACTGACGGGGCTGACGGCCAGTGGCGCCATTGGGGAACTGCTGGTAGACGGCGTCCACTGCCTCCTGGGCAATAGCGTCGTAATTGTCAGCAATTTTCTCAGCTGCTTCAAGGCGAGCTGCTGCGCGCTGAAGAGAACCCTGAACGGATTCCAGGTCAGAGCTGGAAGGGAAACGGGAACCGCTATCAGCGGAACCGATGACAGTGGTGAGAACGGACTTCATTTGATTCCTTGAAGGAAGGTTTTCAGTAGAAATTCAGAGGTACTCAGCTGATGGCGCTGATCACCATGTCGAAGTAGGAAGCAGCCTCGGAGGAGAGAGCGTTGCAATCACCCTGGGTGACGGCCATTTTGCGCTTCGGACCCGTGGTGTTGTTGGTGTTAGTGATGTGCGCACATGCAGATGCCTTCATGATGGCGACTGCACGGGCAGCGGAACCGGAGGGAACACCGAGGGCGGCATAGGTCTCACGCAGACCGTTCAGGCAACGATCTTGGAGAACGGAAGCGTCGCCAGCCAGAAGGGCGTAGGAGACGTAACGCATGACGATTTCAGCGTCACGCAGGCAAGCGGCCATCTTGCGGTTGGTGTACACACCACCGTTAGGGGCAGTCAGGCCAGTGTTTTCGCAGCAGATGCCTGCGACAGAGTCGGAGACCACGCAGGAAGCGTTGGAAGTGATGGCGTTCACGGCGTCCAAGCGCTTGTTGCCTTCAGCGATGAAGGACTTCAGCTCGCTGAGCTGACCGCCACCGATGAAGCTTCCGCTGGAGTCAGCAGAAATGGCCTTCCTAGAGAATGCGTCGAGCATAACGTTGCCGGGGAGACAGGGGCAGATGCAATGGCATCACGGACGAACCGTAAAACGATTGGTCGTCAGGGGATTTTTTCCTGCGGCTATCTCAATAGAAATTTGCATGAGAGATCCTTTAGAAAAGGCTAAGGGGCCGTTTGATGGCGCAGATCCAAGTCCCTGAGTACGATTTGAAGATTCGAGGCAAGAGGCTGCCAAGGTGGCGAGTCATCTAACGCCTTGAGAGGGCACCCTGTCACGAAGGATCAAAGCGTGGCAGGACCAGGTAGCAACGACTCTCGATCTCGCATCCTGGGGGCCCTCTGCGTCCAGTGGCTCAATAAGGAGGGCGGAAGTTGGTGGAGGTGAAGGCGTCCAACGATGAGGGTTAGGAGGTAGTGAACCCCATAGTCCGAGCCCAACTTTGCCTTGATGGCAGAGATCAGAGAGAGTTGGTCGGGGAGTGGAAGCTCCGTTAATGCAAGGGCTCCCGAGGATTGGTGAACCACATCACGATGTTGGAGTGCGCGGGAAATCTCGGTCTCTGTCGACGAGACGGCCTGCAAAGGGTCCTTGCTCTGGATGAGTGGGTCGTCCTCAAGAATTGCCTGAAGAAGACAAGTGGTTTCTCTGTCGGAGAGGTCAGGAGATACGGCAACGATCTGAAAAGCGCTTTTGGACCGAAGTGGCATCGGCACCGCAAAGGAAACAAAAATGGACAATGCACGTATGTCACCAGTGGATACACAGTCGAGTACCGCAGCTCAACGGTGGCCCGGGGTTGAAGAACCAAGTAGCTAGGCAAAAAGGCAAGGCTAGATCGCCTGTCAGAGTTTTTTTAGTGAATAGGCGTGTGCTGCCCAAGCCACCAAGAGGTTCGAATGACTAACACGTTGGCTTATGATGCATGTGGAATCTTGGAAATCCATCAGGGTAAATGGCTGTAACACAGCTATTTACTGGTTGTCAGGGCCTAAAGCAACCTTAATCAAAGCCGCGAGTTCGGAACGACTTAATATCGGTTGTATGCAAGCGAGAGCATCAACTGCATTAACAACTGAAAGTTCATTATCACCTAAAAGGACATCAATAAGTGTCGGTAAAGATTCGGTTGACTTCCTAAGACCTAAGGCCTCTATCGGTTTGCGTTTAGTAATCTTATGAATCAAGTTATCTAGCTTCGTGGAAACCATTAGCATTAATAGCGACCAGAGCTTCGGAGGAAGAAGCAGCGCCAAGCCTGGAAGCAGCAAAATAATAAGTACCAGGGTTCGGTAGTTCTGCAGGCTCCGTGCGAAGAATGTCGACGGCGTCTGTCTCGCTACGACCAGGCGATAGCGAATCGAAACGCTCAGACACTGGGAAACTAAGCTAGAAAAAGATAAAACTCATCTGACACAAGCTGGTTGCGGGAGGAAAGCGATAGACACAGAGGCATACAATTAGGCTAGAATACCCTTAACAGCTTCAAGAAGATGAAATCCGACGGCACAGAAGCGAGGTCTGAGCTGATGCTTTTTCTGGAACGCAACCTTGATAGCGGGGCTTTACATGAAGTACAGGAACAAAAAGAACTAGACAGACTGGTGGAGAGCGTTAGCGCTGATATTGCCAGTGCACTGATACCACTAGAACAAGCGACAAGGACACCAAAGATTCTTTTGGAATCAGGGATTTCAAAAAGTGGGATAAAGTGGAGGCTAGTAAAATGCCCAGGAGGTCCGGTCGTCATGCAATTAGTTTGCGACCGAGCCAACATTGCATTGTGGATCAAGGAGTGCTAATCAATGACAAGCATAATCGTTGATTTCTTGAATGAGGTGGCCTCAGATCATGGGTTGGCCACAGGGCTCAAGAGACTTAAATCTCACTACGAGATAGTGCAATATGCCAATGAGTCAGGATATAGAATGTCACTTCAAGAATGGGCAAAGTATCATATACAAGAATGGTCAAATAGTGAAGATCATGAATTAGATGCCATATTTAGGTGCGAAGAAACTCACTGGAGCTGGGCGTTCAGGCAAAATTCAACCTGGAGGAAGCTCCTCATAGGTGGCTCTGTTACTGACGGAATGCGCCAGGATTTCAATATTATAGCAGGGAATGCCGAAAAGAGGCAGGTTGATACAGACATAAGCAAGCAAAAAGATGACACAAATACAGACCGCGTGCTCGATCTGTTCATCATTGAAATAAGCAGAAGCGAAGAGTTGAAGAAGAAGATTAAGAGTTGCCGGAATCAAGATGAAGTGATTGACATCGCCAGAGATTATGGTTTCGAGATTGACTCAATGTCAATCTTGAAGAAGTGGAGCAGAGTAACTGACTTTACTAAGCCCACATGGTTCGGATGGTTCAAAGAATAGTGCGGGACTTAGCTACTGATCTCTGCATAACGGGAAGTTTTACTACCCCGCTTTGCCCAATAGGTCACTATTGACTCTCCTCCAGGACGTGGCACTGATGCAGTTGCACGAAGAATCTTGAATGTTCGTCTCGGCCCCATAGGCCAGTTGCCTACTGCAGATACCTTTCGGATGTCCCCACCCAACGCCTCAATATATTGTTCGAACTTTTCGAGCTGTGTTTGGTCGACAGTTTCGAAAACAAAATCAGTTCCTTTACAGATTAGGTGTTGAGATCGAATCCAGGCTTTAAGTTGCTTTAGGGCGTCATCTTCAACCATTGCAAGTAAAAGCAAATAGGTGCTCTAGGATAGAGGTCTCTAATAGGTAAACCAAGATTTGTCTATTTGATCTGAATAGGAAGTCACTCTGTCAAAACAGAGATGACCATGCTCTGATCCCCACACCTGAGTATTAGTAGTTGGGTCATATCCTCTATCACGACTTGTCCATGACGATTCGTCAACTAGAACCTCACTAACAAGATAGGTTAGTTGTCCATTACGAGGTACAATACAGTTGTGACCAGGTTCAACCTCTCCTTGATATCTGCCAGGTTCAGTCTCATAAAAGTGCATTGCACACCCGCAACGTTCTTGCAAAAGGGTTGGTTTTATTCCCTTTAAGAGTTCCGGCATTTGACCAGCACCGGCAAGGCGAAGTGGATCCGCAATACCATAGTTTTCAACAATGAATGGTCCATCAGTTGATGGCAGTAGTTTATGGAGTCCTTGTCTGTAAGGGCGCCATGCATCATGATCGTAACTCTGCTCAGAATAAAAACCAGGAGCACCTAGAACTTGCGGAGAAAGAGGCAAGAAATAGATATTAATATGCGCATAGTCTTTAGGATTATCAAATGCTTGACGTTTATTTGAATAGTGACCAGAAAGGGTTCTGGCAAACCTAATATGTTTATCAATATATGGTTCAAGCATATTTGTTGTTAAACGTTGAGACGTCTGACTTCTGAGGAGAATGATGCTTGGAGTATTCCATTTCCTTCAGAGGTCTTTAAGACTGATGAGCGACAGCGAACATTGTCTGACACAAACCAGATTCGCTCCTCAGCAATAGATTGTTCATAGCGAGTAGACAGGACGAAGGTACCATCATCTAGAAAGGTATAGGTTGATTCAGCATGGGTCTTTTCAGCATAACCAACACTTCGAAGAAGGATACCAGAAGTAGCATTTTGTGCGATAGGCACTAAAATGCAAGAACCAGAAGAGACCTCAGATGGGTCATCAGGCTCCCAGTCGCTATCAGCCGCCCAAGTCATAGCGAATGGTGAGACACAAGAAGTATTTTCAAAGCTTGAGATATTAACAAGTTCCAAGACATCGGGCGAGGAGATGCTTAGAGCAGAAATCTCGATCTCACTAAGTACATCCTCAAACTGCTGAAAGGCTAAAGAGTGGCCGGATCGCATCGATCTCCACTTGCCAATACTCTGAGCAACGAATCGCTCGATATTCATGGTGACGGAATTTTATGCTAAGTAGAATACTTTTTGCTAATACGTGAATTGTTGTGGACCATATGTACCATTGACTCGATCATGAGAGCCATGGCAACTGGAGGATTGGTTGACAGGCCATGCTTAGAGGACTGATTTTGATCAGGTGCATCCCTGGGAGGACGGTAGATAGGCATTACTTCAGGCGTGTCAAGCTAGGAGAAAGGGACAGCTGTCCTATTGTGAACTTAGGACAGCTGTTGGCTCAAAAAGAGCATCTGCGGAGAAAGAGTATTAAAGCTTAGGAGCCCGCAATGGTCAAAATACGACCTCCTTGTGACTGGATACTCCTGATAGTGCTAGAAAGGGAAGCATAACTTACGACTGAACGCTGAGAGGACTTACGAGACGTGCCAATTTGGCGCATGGAAGTCCAAAGAATCGTATACGAGTTAGACCCACCTACAACTTTTCGTGATCCAGCCGCAGTCGGATTGGTTGTTGAAGCAACACTAGTCTGGAGCACAGACCGCCCCGATGCATCAAAACCTGCAAAACCTGAGTTCAGTGCAAAGGTTCTCTGGTAAGCAAGTGTTGAGGAAGCAGTAATTGATGTGTTTGAACGTGTATAGGGGACTTGATCAATACCAAAAGATTCAAGATATTCGTCACTGTAGGTATAACTTGCGATTTCAGACTCAAAACCCTCGTTCGCTAAGCGCATGACATGGTCAGATACTTCAGACTGATCACGAGGGGGACGACCAAGGAAGTGCTTAAAGTTGAGCTCTACGAAACGGTAGGGGCTATTGGTATGCAGAAAGAGTCTTTTGTAGGTTTCAGATTGACCGAGCGCAGTAATCAGACCTTGAATGGTGAGGTCACCATTTATGAAAAGAGCTTCAACAGATGGGCAAACATCAAGCTCCATGAGGTGACGGTTCCCAAAAACCTGCTTGTAGGCTGCCAAGATGATCTCTTTGGCCTGAGTTAGATCTTGGTTGGCTTGGGATTTGAGAGTGATTGTCATCGAAAAGTTTGGGAAGGTGGGGAACAAGCCTGGTGGCAGACCAAACAAAATACTTAATCTGATTTAGATTAGGTATTTTGACTACATCACTTCTGTGATGGAGATAATGCGACCACCACGTGAATGGATATATTTGAGTTGACTAGACATGTCCTTTCCAGAAACAAGATAGTTTGCATTAGGAGTTCTCTGGCGTCCACCCGCCGGTTGAGCTTGAACAACGATACGGAATCGCTTAGTTGTTGCAGAAGGGGATCCAGAAACAGCACTGTTCCGGTTTACACGAACAGTAGTGGTACGCCAACCACTAGGCACTGACTTGGTCGCGACCGAGGTAACTAGAGATGAGGCATTACTCACAGAATCACTTGATGCATAGCCCTCGGCAAGAGACAGATGGCGGTTAAATGCCAGCTGTGATCGGCCCATTTCAGTAAGAATTCTCATATAGGGAACGATATTTTCGCCGAAGGTATTTTGATACTCGGGAGAGTCAAGATAACTATTGATTTCTGCCTCATAGCCATCAGTAGCCAAGATCTGAATGTGATGGCTGAGTTCTTCCTGAGAGTTGGGCGCCCTACCTAGGAGGTGCTTGAAATTAAGCTCAACGAATCTGTAGGGAGCGTTTGGTTCAAAGAACCGCCTGGAATACTCAGGCGAAAGAGCAATGGCACGAACAAGCTCTCGGGTGCTGAGATAACCTTCAGCAAATTTACTTTCTGCAGAAAGTACTCTCTCAGACTCCATTAGGTGTGGATTACCCATCACCTGGCGATAGACCGCTCGTATTAAGCCATTGATTTGATCGGCGGTATCTCCAGCGCATCGCTCAAATACTTCTTGCTCGCGCTGGCCAAGTCCGAAGCCAACATATGCATCATTGCGAATTGGAGTGAAATCTCCACCGTCGCTTGATGCACGTTTCTTAGGAGCAAATGTAGAAGAAACGTTACCGGATCCAGTCGCGCTGTAAACCTGAGAAGGTATCTGAATAGAGGGAGCCCTGCCATAGGCTAAAGAAGTAGCCAATTGACTACGGGAACCGATCGCAGAATCACTAATAGCAAAACCACGTTCGAGAGCAGCTATAGCTGCGAACCCACTAGTAGGAACTCCAGCGGCAGAAGTAAAGGAACGAGAATATGGAACTGTTTCATCTCCGAAAACCTCAATGAATTCGGCGGAGTCGACTATGGAATCAATCACTGCATCATGCCCTGCGGATGACAACAAGGCGATGTGTGCCGACATTTCAGACTGACTCAAGGGTGGGCGACCCAAGAGATGCTTGAAATTTAGTTCAATACCCCTTTGAGGTGAAACACATTCAAAGAAACGTGACTTATAAAAAGAAGTCTTAGCTAAAGCTCTTACAAAGTTTCTAACAGTAAGTTCACCGTTGCCAAATTGAGCTTCCAACTCAATGGAACGCTCATTGTCCATCACATGTGCATTTCCATAAATTTGACGGTAAGAGGCTTGAATAGCAAGTTGTAGAGATTCAGAATCATGGGGTGAATAAGTCCTCACGGTGACTCGATGAGGACAATCTTCATGATTACGGGGACCTGTAGCAATCTTCATGTTTGCGCAGGATTGCCGAAGAAACTCAGCA
The DNA here is from genome assembly GCA_047285805.1 of Synechococcus sp. Taxonomy (GTDB): domain Bacteria; phylum Cyanobacteriota; class Cyanobacteriia; order PCC-6307; family Cyanobiaceae; genus Vulcanococcus. Next base: position 132,761 of record JBJBCN010000003.1, read on the forward strand.
TTAGATAATGCTGGTTTATCCATTCTGCTTGAATTTCGACTGAATGAAACTGGTTCTGAATTTAGAGAAGCAGCACCAAAACCGTTTTTTGAGGACATGAGAAGAGACCGAATGGAGAGGGTAGTGAAGAGATCTAAATGCTCAGAGGGGATTGGCTCGGGAGCACTTAATGCGTGAACAGACTGTTAGTTAACAGGGGTAATGCTTGCGATCTTGCCGCCTTCGGCATGAATGCGAATAAATTGCTCAGACAATTTATTGAATGGAACAAAATAAACTCGATTTGATCTTGTATATCGAGAAACTCGGCGCACTTTATTAGAACTATAACCAGTCACTTCGACTCTGAAAGTTTTACCTTCATCGCCAGCACCGAATCCATGACGCGAAGCAGCGTCTTGAAGGTTCTTTGATGGCCTGAAGCTCCATCCCTGAGCTTCGAGTGAGGAAGGTGGGACAACTGGAATGGGGCGATTCTGATAGGCAGCACCCCCAAGTTTGCTTGTAATACCTGAGAGATCACCCTTTAGGCTGCTGCTGCTATTGCCGCGTAGAAGTTGGAAACTCCAGGTGAACTCCTGCATTGTTTGACAAGATTCGGTCTTCCAGCCCCGCTGATAAGGGACTGTCCACTCGCCAAATGTGTCCTGATAGTCTGTCGAATCGAGGAAACTATCGATATCAGCTTCATATCCATGTGAATCAAGGCGTTCCGCATGAACTCTCATTTCCGCGAAATCAACAGGGGCTCGTCCTAACAGGTGACGAAATGCAAGCTCGATATATCGATAGCGTGGGCACGCGTCAAAAAAGCGCTCTCTATAAAGATCACTTTTAGCGATGCGACGTACGAGTTCACGGACGCTAATCTCGCCTAGCTTGAACTGAGATTCAGCTACCAACTGACGCTCGCTATCCATAACGTATGCGTTGCCAAGTACTTGCTTGTAAATGGCTCGGACAATCATTTCCTTCCGAGAGTCGTCATCGCCAGGGATCAGCTCAAGAGGAGCTTCGCTCTCTTGAGAGAAACGCTCGACCCCTAGGAGCGCTGCAGGACCAAAAGGCATGAACGTCATGGATAGGTGAGTCCATCCATCGTCTTGCAGAAAAAGGGCGTGGCGCCGCCATCTACATAAAGCTCAATCAAATATGACCGTTTGTTGCGTGACTCAAGCTGGAGGAGGCCTGCTGACGGCTAGGAGAACTGGAAAAACCCAGTTCAGGAAAGGGATTCAAGGCTAAGTCTTGTCGTGCTACGGGTTAGCGGGTTCCAGCAATCCAACTCCTCAACAGGGCGGGCAAGGAGAACAGACCTCAGATCATCGAGGCCTTGTGTAAGGGAGAAGTCCGCGCCTTTGATGGACTCCACAGTCTCTAGTGATGCACCTGTGAGGTCAGCACCTCTGAAATCAGCCTGATCGAGCTGAGCATTCCCAAACCTAGTTCCCCTACACATGGCGCCTCGGAAAACAGCTGATCTCAAGTCAGAGCCGGCTAGGCTTACTCTATCTAGGATGGCGCCGGAAAGATCTGCTCCACTGAGATAAGCACCAATGAGGTTTGCACCCCTAAAATCCATACCCCGAAGATCAGCGGCATTTAAGAAAGCTCCATTTAATTTTGCACCTGGTCCAACCGCACCGGAAGAGCGATAGTCAAAATCATTGGGAAATATAGTCTTACTATCATATCTTGCAAGTCTAATATCAACCCCATTTAGTTGGCACATCTGAAGATCTGTGCCTCGGAGGTCTACACGACATAAATTTGAATCAGAAAGATCAAGACTGCCTAAAGATAAGCCAGACCAATCAGCCCCACGAGCGTCAATGGGTTTTCCGTGGGTTCTTGTTGGAGTAACACTTTCTGGGGGCAACCAAGATAGGCGGTCAAGCATAAACAGATTTACTATTTTTTCATCCTAATGCCTCAGGGCGGCCCAAGCAAGGGCAATGACAACTCGACTGACTTCAAAACCTCCAACTATTGCAAATGCAAGCCAAACTTTGAGAGCCCATTCAGGAGGCTGGCCATTTTGCCACGTATCGGAAACTTTTCCGAACTGGACAAAGATTGCGTTTGGAGAAGGGGCTCTGCTAGCGAGGGAATCTCGCCAGTCAGCACCATAACGAGGAAATTTCTGATAAATCGGCATTTCACCAGTCCGCCATCCTTTGAGCGTTCTCGCTCTCTGATAAGGAACACAGTCATACCCGAAGTTGCCTAAGTATTCTGAACTATCTAGAATCAAATCCACAAATGACTCAAACCCACTTTCGGCAATAACAATAGAATACTTAATTCTTTCCTGATCTGAATATGGCTCTCGGCCCAATGCGCGACCAATAACCTGGTCAACTATTCTATAATTCGAATTGCATTGATAGTAGTCGGACAAAAAGCGCTTCGACAGAAGCAGGCCTCTAACAAAGTCACGAGCAGTAATCGAACCAGAAAGATACTGAGATTCTAAGGACGGTTCTCTGTCAAATTTAAAAGCATGAAAGAATATCTGCTTGTAGGCCTTCTCGATTACCAGATAACGAGAATCGGTCCTGTTCTCAGAGGTGGCAGCGCCGCTAACTCGTGAATTCTGAGTTGAATATTCTGTCTCAAGCAGAGGTAACATTTCTGGATGCAAGTCAATATTCTGATTTTGCCAGCAAAGGCTAGAAATTTGCCGGGAGACTTCTTACGACTTAACAATCACTCTTGAAAAGGGCCGACTCCAGATGCTCAAAAGCTAACTTTAAGGTCTGTAAAGTGAATGTCTTTCCGTTCGCGCGCTCGAAACACTCGCATACAGAGCCCTTTAACTCAACTAATGCATACTGGAGCCCATCGCTAGGGACATTCAAGAGCCTATAAAGCTCTTTAAGAGCTTCTACTGATTTTTTATCGGTAAAATCGGGGTGGTTAATGGCAACAGAATAAACAATGACACGATAAAAGTTTTCGCAATCACGCCAACAGGTCATAGCTCTCTCTGGGGTTGAGAGAGCGCCACCTGTTTCAAACAGGTGTGGAAACTGAGTCAAGAGCTTTGATTTCGCCTTTTGAATGCATACAGAACTCATATTTTTTATAGAAATAACTTCGCGGTATGATGAGCCAGAAATTTTGGAGATATCGATAATCTCAGTGTCGGTAAGATGTCTTTTCTCCTCATCTGCTTGGCATAGGTACTGCCAAGTGTGCGAAGGTAGGTACTTAAACTTCTGTAACGGAAAGACCGTTGCTGTGGATATTAGATATTGCAAATAGGAGTCGCGGTCAGCCATCCGTGCCTCTCGAAATACAACGCCCATGCAATATTTGCAATTATACCCGGACATTTATCGAGAGCCATAAGAGCAAGATTCTCTGTAACTCCAAGATCAACTAGCAACTCCACGAACTGACTTCTTGATTGAATGCTTTCAGTCCTAATAGCAGAACCAACAATCCATGTAAGCCTTGTTGAGCGTAAGCTACCAGATGAGTTTTCGCAGGCCAACAATAGATTGGCAGATTCTCCCTTAACAGCTGCTTCTTCTTGCCACATCAGAATATAGTCTTCTCTAAGGTCAATACGAAGGACTTCTCCAGATTTATCAAATTTGAGCTCTCTCTCTCCTCCTGATAGCAGGCGAAGTCTATCTATCCCTGGATCAAGGAGCCTCTTCATTGCTCAGTGAGCAGTGCTTTTTCAAATTTAACCCCAACTGCTCGGGACCTCGTCACTCCAGTCGCAAACCTTTTCAAACATAAATGGACCCGCAATGCACCCCCACAAGTGTTCATGGGTAGACGGATCATAGCCGCGGTCAATAGTGCGCATTGTTTTTGGGGTCAACTCAAACTGACTTAGTAAATAAGATTCACGACCCTTTCTGACGACTCGGCACTGGCACCCAGGCTGGACATTGCCAATAAAGCCTTCATTTGTCTTTTCTATTAAATAGCTACATCCTTCAAGAGGAAGAAGATCATTCTCCTTAAGAAGGCTAAGTTTATTAATGTCTTCGACGGCAGAAAAGAAACGCTCTGGTGAATCAATGGAAAAGTTTGATACCGCCAAAGAGCCATCATCATAGTAACTTGGCCGTAAAACTCTGACTCTATACGGGTCTCTTGGAGCAACTGCATAAGCCTGCTCCAAGAAAAGACTTGGAATTTGAAAATGCTGAATTGGCTTAATTCTTATGATTATGTTTCCATATAAAGGAGGGTTTTCGAACGCTTGGGCTTGGTTGCTAAAGCTTCCAGACAACATTCGACCCAGGTCGCCAATATGATTCATCTGCGTCACTTTTTTCGAGCTAAGGCCTAGTCCTTCAATTTTGCCATTGTAATTTACTATCTTTGTCACATCAAATAATGTACAAACATTGTCACCTAAGCAAAGTGAAATTGCCGCATAGGTCTGGCAGTTGCGTCTTTCCCCAAAGCCGATACTATCCGGCTAATTACAATTTCGTCACATGTCGGCAGGATCTTCGGCCAACCCTGAGTCCCACTCTCAAGCCAATGTCCTTGCGTCATTAAGCCAAAGCCTGGAAGCGCTAAGCGCCATTGGCGAGTCCTTGACATTTCGATTGCTTGAACTTGAGCAAAGGCTCGGAGCTCTCGAAGACAGCACCAATCAACTTGGAAAGATCGAGCCAACAGAAGGACTGCATCAAGAAACAGCCTCTACTCTTGAGGCCACTGAGCGCCGCATTGCCCGGCTTGAAGATTTACTCACCAACCCAACCCAGATCCAACAGGCACACTCTGAAGCTCTTGAAAAAGTTCAGAACGAAGAGGAGTTCATCGAAGAAAATCCATTCCCTGATGAAGTTGAACAGCCCTTTATGGATGAATTCGCGGCTTGAACAATGGCAGGAACCCAGGTCAAATCGAACTAGAGACCAAAGAGACGAAGCCTGAAGTCAGCAACTTGGGCGGCGACCTTCGGATTGCTTAGAAAGAATGGATGATCAGAGCACGCCTGAATCGCCAGCTCTTTCTTCTCTTGCAAACTCAGATTGTCGTGAGCTCCCGTGCTCGCCTGGCGCTTGAAGGCGGCATCGAAGACCATCCCGAAACTGTCGGCGTTATCAAAGAGCTCACCCGGCTTGTCTGGAAGGCTGATTGGCATAAGTACCATTCTACCAAGCGAAAATATTGAGCTGATGAATGCCAGGACCCAGATTTGAACTGGGGACACGGCGATTTTCAATCGCCTGCTCTACCAACTGAGCTATCCCGGCCCGTCGCTCGTGCGACGACCTAATCCTAGATCACAGCCCGCCCTCCCAGAGCCTTTGGGAAGGCCTTTAGGCCTTAGGCATGGCCCGCAACATGGAAACCAGCGTTCGGTGGGCGTCCTCACTATCGGTCAGGGTGTGGTCAAAGCGGACTTCCACGCAAGCGCCATCAACCTCAAGCTCCATCACCTCGGGACGGACGGCCATCATCCGTGCCGAGACAGGTGCCTCGACACCTCCGTAGTGACGCGCATAGGCGAGAACGGCTTCGGCATGGTCGTCGTTCATGTGCTTACAAATCCGATCGCTCACGGCGGGAGTGAGAGGGTCAGCGGACATCGAGGCACAACAGCTCAAGGCGGATTGATTCTGCCCCCTTCCCTAGGCCCCTGCGAACCGCTGCCACAGCAGAAGCCCCAGGCGGACACCGGAGAAGCCGACGTACCCCGCAAGAATCACGAACAACGCAATGGAGAGCCAGGAGGCGAGGCGTTCCTTCACAGGAGAGACATTGCAGAAAGTGCCAGTCTGGCCATGCCCGAAGCCGCGGTGGAGTGGGCTCGGTTCAGCACCGGAACCCCCAGGATCCGTTGACGGATCAGCCGCCACTGGGGATTGCGGGCCCCGCCCCCCAGGCTGATCACCCGCTGAATCGGCTCAGCCCCGACGCGATGGAGGGCCGCCCAGCCCTTGGCCTCGATCTCCGCCAAGCCCTCCAGCAGCCCCTGCAGATAGAGGGCATCGCTGATGGGCCGTGGCTCGAGGACCGGCGACAGGCTCGGGTCGTCCACCGGGAAGCGCTCCCCCGGGCGAGGCAGAGGCCGCAAGGTCAAGCCGCTGCTTCTGCGGGGATCGATCTGGCGGCTCAATTCAACGAGCAGGGCATCGGGAAAGAACTGGCGCAAGACACCGGCCCCGGCGTTGGAGGCACCCCCGACGAGCCAGCGACCCGCAACGCGATGGGAACTGATGCCAGGGCCTGCTAGCGGAATCTCGGAAAATTGCTTGAGCACCAGGGTGGTGCCCAGCACCGTGATCCCATCGCCAGGCTGGGGATCAGCGGCCAACACCGCCGCGTTGGCATCGGTGCTACCCGCGACCACCTGGCAGGGGGCGGGCAATCCCAGGGCACTGCTGGCTTCCGAGGACAACGGACCGAGCACCACGCCCGACGCCACCACCTCAGGCAGGGCCCCACTCCAGGGCTGTTGAGCAATGACGCCCTGCCAGCGCCTCTGGCCCAGATCCCATCCCAAGCGGAGGTTGTTTCCCTCCTCACCGAATCGCCAATCCCCCAGCAGCCAACCACTGAGCCAATCGGCTTGATGGCGCACGAGAAACCGCTCGCCGCTGGAGCTGGCGAGCAAGCGCAGCACCCGGGCTAAGCTTCCAGTGGCACTGCCCGCGGGCACCAAAGTGCTGCCCGCCAACTCAGCCGCCGCTTGGGCCTGCTCCGGGCAAGCGAGGAAATAGGGCAAAGCGCATCCGCGGGGATCCCCATTGGCTGCGCAGGCGAGGACAGTACCGGAGGTGCCATCGACGGCCACCGCCGCCACCCGATCACGCAGGTCCTCAGGAAGGGCGGCGCAGAGCGCGATTAACCCCTGTCGCCAGCCCAGGGGATCTTCAAAGGAGCCGGGGTAGTCGCTGGATCGCTCCGCTAACACGGTGCCGGAGCGATCCAGGACGGCCAAACGCAAGCCACTGGTACCCAGGTCAATTCCCAGGCCCAGGGGCTCACGGCCGGTTGCGATCAAGCCGCTTGGGCTGCCTTCAAGATGGCGGCGACAGCGTCGACGTTCTCCCAGGGGAGGTTCAGATCACTGCGGCCAAAGTGGCCGTAGGCAGCCACGTCTTGATAGAAGGTTCCGCCACGCTGCTGGGGCAGATTGCGCAGGCTGAAGGTGTCGATGATCGCGCCGGGGCGCAGATCGAAGTGCTCCTGCACCAACGCGGTCAGCGCGTCATTGCTCACGACACCCGTGCCAAAGCTCTCCACCAGGATGCTGACGGGCTTGGCGACACCGATGGCGTAGCTCAGCTGCACTTCAGCCTTGCGGGCAAGACCAGCAGCCACGAGGGCCTTCGCCACATAACGGGCGGCGTAGGCCGCGGAGCGGTCCACCTTGGTGGGATCTTTGCCGGAGAAGGCGCCACCGCCGTGGCGGGCATAACCGCCGTAAGTATCCACGATGATTTTGCGGCCCGTCAGGCCAGCATCCCCTTGGGGGCCGCCGACCACAAATTTGCCGGTGGGGTTCACCAGGAAACGGGTACCGTCCTTGGAGGGCTTAAGGGTCAGGTCCGCGGTAGCCGGCTCAACCACATGGGCCCAGAGGTCAGCGGAGATGCGCTCGCGAATGGCCTTCTCCTCGCTCACTCCGTCGATCTCGGAGATGTGCTGGGTGGAGATCAAGATCGTGTCGATCGCCACGGGCTGGTCGTTCTCGTAGACGACGCTGACCTGGGTTTTGCCATCCGGCAGCAGGTACGGGAGGGTGCCGTTGTGGCGCACCTGGGCCAGGCGAAGGGAGAGACGGTGGGCCAGGCTGATGGGCAGCGGCATCAGCTCCGGCGTCTCGTTGCAGGCGTAGCCAAACATGATGCCCTGGTCTCCGGCACCCACCAAGTCCAGAGGATCCCCGGCGTGGTCGTCGGCCTCATTCACCCCCTGGGCGATGTCTGGCGACTGCTGATCAAGAGCCACCAGAACAGCGCAGCTGTTGGCATCGAAACCACCAGCGCGGGCACCGGAGTAGCCAATCTTCTCGATTACACCGCGCACGAGCCCGATGTAATCGACCTTGGCGGTGGTCGTCACTTCGCCGGTGATCAGGCAAAGACCGGTGTTGACGACGGTTTCGCAGGCGACCCGAGAGGCGGTGTCCTGGGCCAACAGGGCGTCCAGCACCGCATCGCTCACCTGGTCGCAGATCTTGTCGGGGTGACCTTCGGTCACCGACTCCGAGGTGAAGACGTAACGGCTCATGCCTGAACTGGTCGGTTCATTTGAGAGCCAACCTAGGGGAAAGAGCCCACACTCAATTCGCTCCAGGCATGCACCAGGGGATGGGGTTCCGCTAACGGGGGCGGTGTGCGCCAAGCCGCTGTGTAGCCCAAGGCCAAGGGATGGGGGATCCCCGCAGCAACGGCCATGCGTAGATCGCTGTTGGCATCGCCGATCAGGGCACAGCGATTCGGCTGAACACCCAGCTCTGCACAGAGGCCATGCACTGCCGCAGGGTCAGGTTTGCGGGGACGATGCTCCGCGCTCCAAAGGCCCGAGAAGAACGAGCGCAGGCCGTGGGCGGCCAAAAAGTGCTCAATGCCGGCCATGTCGTCGTTGCTGATCACGGCGCAACGCACCCCGGCTGCCTGCAATTGCTCAAGCCATGGCACGAGCCCCTCGGTGGTGGAGCTCGTCGGGGTCGAGGAAGCGGCTGAGCGGCGGGCATCGGCGGCATCGGCCTGGGCAAACACCTCCTCGCTGATCGCCAGCGCCTCAGGCCAGCCCAAACCCACTTGAACCAGAGCCGTCGCCGTGGCGATCAGGTTGTGGTCGCGGCACGCTACCGCCGTGATCCCGGTCGGACAGACGCCTTCAGACCGCAAGCCATAGGCGCGTTTAAGCAAATCCATGAGCGTCTCACGCCGCTCATCGGGGACGTGCTCCAGACAGAGAAAAACCCTGGCTTCAGCCAGGGTGAACAGCTGGGGCTCACTGATGCTGAGGGTACCGTCCTTGTCGAACAGCACCGAATCAATGGCTCCAAGCTCCGTGCCACGCAACAGGAGCTCAACCATGACTCAGCTTCACTCGTAAGCCATTTCGCCGTCTTCAGCCTGCTCAAGCAGCATTTGCTTGTAGCGGGCTGCCATTTCCTCAGCCTTCTCGAAGACCTTCTGGGGATCGGTGAGCATGTCACCGGGCTCGGGCTCAAGAGCTTTGGTGGAGAGGGAGATCCGACCGCGCTCGGCGTCGAGATCGATGATCATCACCTTCATCTGATCGTTGACATTGAGCACCGTGTGGGGGGTCTCAATGTGCTCGTGACTGATCTCGGAGATGTGCAGCAGGCCGCTAACACCGCCGATGTCGATGAATGCGCCGTAGGGCTTGATGCCGCGGACGGTACCGATCACCACTTCGCCCACCTCGAGGCGGTTCATCTTGCGTTCAACCAGAGCGCGGCGATGGCTGAGGACGAGGCGGTTCCGCTCTTCATCCACTTCAAGGAACTTCAGAGGCAGGAATTCAGCAACCAGCTCTTCCTTGGGCTTGCGGGTGCTGATGTGGCTACCGGGGATGAAGCCGCGAAGACCTTCCACACGCACCAGTGCACCACCACGGTTTGTGGCGAAGACTTCGCTGTAGATGGTGGCGTCTTCCTTCTGGAGCTGACGCACCCGCTCCCAAGCCCGCTGGTACTCAATCCGACGGATCGAGAGGGTGAGCTGACCGTCTTCGTTCTCTTCGCTGAGAATGAAGAACTCGCGCTCTTCACCAGGCTCGAGCACGTCGCTGATGTGCTCAACACGGTTGATCGACACCTCCTGCATGGGCATGAAGGCGGCGGTCTTCGCGCCGATGTCGATCATGGAGCCCTTTGGCTCGATGGCGAACACGGTGCCCTTCACCACGTCGCCAGGCTTGAAGTTGTAGTCGTACTTGCTCAGCAGCGACGCGAACTCATCCAGGGTGAAGCCAACGCCGTCGAGGTCGCGAGCCACAGCACGGCTGCTGGGATCGTCGGCGCTGGGCACCTCTTCCGGAATGTCTAGATCGAGCTCAGCAGCAGCATCAGTGACGTCTTGATCGACAGCCTCTACGGCCACGTCGGTCTCGCTGGTGTTGAGATCGGAAGGGGTCACGGTCATGGAGAGTTGGCGGACTGCCCAAGGCAGCGCGAAGGAACCAATGCGTCGGCCGCCACCGGCGCAGGGGAATCCAAAACTATAGAGGTCTGCTGCCGCCGCTCCTGATCGGCGAAGCGCTAGCCGACCGCCGCGAGCGCTTTGCCCTTGGGCTTGTGATTTAAGCCATCCAGCGTGGCCACGAAATCAGCAACGCTCTGGAACTGACGGTAGACCGACGCGAAGCGGATGTAGGCGACATCGCTCATCCCTGCCAGGTGCTGCAGGGCCAATTCACCGATGTCCCGACTGGAGACTTCTCGGCCGCTACGGCTCTGGAGCTCCAGCTCCAGCTCGTCAACGACAAGTTCCAGGCGGCTGGGCTCGAGCCCAGTCTTGTCGCAAGCCCGAAGCAGACCGCGGAGCAGCTTACCGCGATTGAACACTTCTCGATTGCCATTACGCTTAAGGACCGTGATCGGCACGGTCTCCACCCGTTCATAGGTGGTGAAGCGAAACTCGCAATTCAGGCACTCTCGACGGCGGCGCACACTGCGACCGGTGTCCGCGGACCGCGATTCAAGAACGCGGCTATCGGTGTGCTGACAGGAGGGGCACTGCATGCCCGAAGTTCCGCCGGAGAAGTTGATCAAGTTTAGACAGAACAATTCCCTTTGAGAAGGGCTACTGCCACTTGGGTCTTACCAAGCAACAGTTCAACTCACCACATCAACGGATGAGACTCAGCGCTCAACAAGGGCCGGGCAAGTCGACATGAGATTGATTTGAGAGCCTCAGCTCCGTTGACATGATCGCCTGACATGAAAAAACCCCCGCCTATGGCGGGGGTTGCAGGACTGAGAAGAGTCGAATCACTTACCAATCTTCGGGGGGTCGCGGAAGGCGATCGCGAAGAAAAGTGTGGAGATGGCTAATGCCAGGATGAGGATGTAAGCAAAGCTTTCCATGAATTACCTCCGAAGCGCTCAGCTGAGTGTGGTGCGTGCGGGGGGCACGTAGCCCTCCGGCAGGCGACGGGTGGAGCGGTCGCCCAGTTTCTGGAAGAGACCAAACTCAACCTGCTCACCGAGATCGGGATCGATACCGGCGAAAACATCGCGGTACAGGGTGCGAGCACCGTGCCATATGTGACCGAAGAAGAACAGCAACGCAAAGCAGGCATGGCCGAAGGTGAACCAGCCGCGGGGGGAGCTGCGGAAGGTGCCGTCGGAGTGATAGGTCTCGCGATCAAATTCGAACGCTTCACCCAGTTGTGCTTTGCGAGCCAGGCGCTTCACGTCAGAGGGATCGGTGAAGGTCTGACCGTTGAGCGCACCGCCGTAGACGGTTGCGGTCACGCCGGTCTGCTCAAAGGAGTACTTCGCTTCAGCGCGGCGGAAGGGAATGTCAGCGCGGACTATGCCTTGGCTGTCTTCAAGAACCACAGGGAAGTTCTCGAAGAAGTTGGGCAGACGGCGCACCTCGAGGTCGCGGCCATTGTTGTCGGTGAAGGCGATGTGACCTAGCCAGCCAGTAGGGAGTCCATCACCGTTGACCATCGGACCGACGCGGAACAGACCGCCCTTGGCAGGGCTGTTACCGACGTAGTCGTAGAAGGCCAGTTTTTCAGGAATCTGGGCGTAGGCCTGTTCCTTCGTGGCGCCGTTGTCCAAAGCGGTCTGAACGCGGCGATTGATCTCGGTCTTGAAGTAGCCCTGATCCCACTGATAGCGGGTCGGACCAAAGAGCTCGATGGGGGTTGCTGCAGCGCCGTACCACATAGTTCCAGCCACGATGAAGGCGGCAAAGAACACGGCTGCGATTGCACTCGAGAGCACCGTCTCGATGTTGCCCATACGAAGAGCCTTGTAAAGGCGCTCGGGCGGACGAGTGGTGATGTGGAAGACACCAGCAATGATGCCGACGATGCCAGCAGCAATGTGGTGGGCAACAATTCCACCAGGATTGAAGGGGTTGAACCCTTCAGGGCCCCATGAAGGCTGGACAGCCTCAAGGTGTCCGGTCACGCCGTAGGAGTCAGAGACCCACATGCCCGGACCAAAGACGCCGGTGAGGTGGAAGGCACCAAAGCTGAAGCAACCGAGGCCAGCAAGCAGCAGGTGAATACCGAAAATTTTGGGTAGATCAAGGGCAGGCTCGCCAGTGCGAGGGTCCTGCCAGATCTCTAGATCCCAGTAGGTCCAGTGCCAAATGGCAGCCAGCATCAGCAGGCCACTGAAAACGATGTGAGCAGCTGCCACACCTTCGAAACTCCAGAAGCCGGGGTCCACACCGGTTGCACCGGTGATACTCCAGCCGCCCCAGCTATCCGTCACGCCCAGGCGAGCCATGAACGGCATGACAAACATGCCCTGGCGCCACATGGGGTTGAGCACAGGGTCGGAGGGATCGAAGATGGCCAGCTCATAGAGCGCCATGGAGCCGGCCCAGCCGGCGACCAAAGCAGTGTGCATGAGGTGCACGGCGAGCAAACGGCCCGGGTCGTTAATCACGACCGTGTGCACCCGATACCAGGGCAATCCCATGGGGGTCAGGTCCGAGGAAACATCGAGCCTTCCGCTTCAGAAAACCGAAACCGGAAGTCAGCGCGATCAGGTTTTGCCAGCGAAAGCAAGCAAATCGTTGATCCGTGCTCGCGATCGTAAGGGTTTCAGCTGACGGAACGTTTTCAAGGGTCGCGAGCTGAAACGTGCCGTGACGGGAAAACGGCGCTGTAGCCCCAGGGAGCGCTCTTCACGGCAAAGCCGCGGTTACAAATCGCAATCCATTCCCTCAGAATGAAGAGATTCCGCCGCCGCCGCCATGCCCGTCATTCGCTTCGTTCGTGAGGGACGGGATGTGGAGTGCTATCCCGGCGAGAACCTGCGAGAGGTCGCCCTGCGTGAAGGCGTGGAGCTCTATGGCCTCAAAGGCCAGCTCGGGAACTGCGGTGGTTGCGGTCAGTGCATCACCTGTTTCGTCGATGTGGTGGATGAGAGCACTCCCGGAAGCCTGAGCGGCAGAACCGCCGTTGAGGAGCAGAAGTTGCGCCGCCGGCCTCAAACCTGGCGGCTGGCCTGCCAGAGCCTGGTCCAACAATCGGTCCTCGTGCTGACTCGGCCCCAGGTGCGCTTTGGCGATGCCGAGCAACGGATTGCGACCGCGAAAGCCAACCCTCTACCAGCAGGTCCCACCACCTGGCCTGAACCTCCAAGCCAGGAGGAGGAAGCCATGGAAACCACTGCCGAGGGAGAAAGCACAACGACGGATGAAGAGGCCTGATCAAGCCCCATTGGCGGTGATACGGTCACTTGGCTCAAGACTTTTGCGATGGAAACCAACGACCTCGGCTTCGTCGCCAGCCTGATGTTCGTGCTGGTGCCGACGGTGTTCTTGATTGTTCTGTATATCCAGACCAGCAGCCGCCAGAGCTGATCCGATCCAATTGGTTTCATTGGCCCTGGATGCTCCTTGATGCATCCGGGCTTTTCTTTTTCACTGCAACAGACCGTTTAGGGATCAACAAACAACGCCCATGGCCAAACGGTCCGGGCGTTGTTGGTATCAAGCGGCGATCCAAAAAGGATTGAACCGTCTTGATGCTCAACCGCGAGCTTCGGGCTCCCGAACAAGCAGAACCGGAGCAGGGGCGTGCACTCGGATGTAGTCGCTGACCGAGGAGCCCAACAGGCGATCGATATCGACAAGACCACGGGCCACCAGCGGTCGCCGGTCCTGGGAAGCGATCACGACCAAATCAGCGTTGTGTGCTTCAGCGGCCTGACAGAAACCGCGGCCAACTTCACCGGTGCCGTGGATCGCTTTCATCTCAACACCAAAACCACGGGCCCGTTGCACAGCCTTCTCCAGCAATTCATCTGCAGGGGTTTGACCACCACGGGTGGGGATGATGTCCTGGCGGCTGATATGAATGCCGGTCAACGAGCTGCCGGGAACATCGCGCACTAGCTCACAGGCCAGCTTTAAGGCGTCATCACCGACCCCGGTGCCATCAATCGCCACCATGACGCGATTGATATGACGAACGTAGAGGTCATCTCGCACCAGCAACATCGGCCGGGTCGAGAGCTGAAAGACGTACTGACTGGCGCTGTTGCTCAGGATCGACTGAAGCCGGCCGAGGCCCCGAGACCCCATCACGATCAAATCAGCATTCAATTCATCGGCCACCTTCAACACCGTTTGTTTGGTGTCGCCTTGGCGAATGATCGTGTTGACCTCAGCCGGATTCAATCGCAGCCGCTGAACAGCCTCAGCGACGATGCCGGCTGCTTTCTGGGAATGCTCGGAATAGTCCTGACCAGCCTGCTCCGTAACCACATGCAGGAGGTTGATGCGGGCCTGTCGCACGGTCGGGATGGCGCGCAGCATGCGCACCATCTCCTCGACATGACCTTTGCCTGAATCGGCGATCAAAAGATTGCGAAACACATCCCAGGGGCGCGTTGGGGCAGCCTATGGCTGATTGGCCAACAACCTGGACTTGTGCACGAGACCGTGACGGAGCAGCAACATCAACGCCCTTGGCAGATCGAGCGAGCGGTTCTTCCGCAACACACCGACCACGCCGGGGTGATGTGGCATGGCAGTTATATGGCATGGCTGGAGGAGGCCCGAGTGGAGGCCCTCCGCCAAGCGGGCTTGGCCTACAGCGACCTCTCCGAACGCGGATTAGAAATGCCCGTGATCTCCCTCAAAGTCGACTACCGCAAAGCCCTATTGCACGGAGAGTCCGTGCGGGTGGAGAGCTGGGTACTGGCCCAAAAGGGGGTCAAACTGCCCTGGCGCAGCACCTTCCTGAAGGCGGATGGAAGCGTGGCCGCTGAGGCACATGTGGAACTGGTGCTGGTGGAGCTGAGCCAAGGCCCTAGCCAACGGCGACTGTTGCGCAGACCACCCGAGGACCTAAGGCAAGCGCTAGAGCAGCTAAGGGAAGGCCCAAGTCACGACACAATTGTCGCACCTTTGGACGGATGCCTTTCAGGTATTGAGCCTACGTAGAACAAATCCGCCGAACGCAACAGCTCATACAGAAGCCAACACCCACCGCCAGAGCCCAAGAATAGTGCTAACCCCACACTTCAAAAACACCATCAACGGGTCTCCCTTGCTTGAGTCCGCCCCAATTGATGGTCTCGAGGAAAGCGCCTCCATCCTCAGTCTCCACTACGTCGACACCCCAGCAGCCCTCTTGGAGAGGTGATCCCGGCATACCCGGGCTGTCTTTACGCCCTCCCAGTGCAAGAAGCTCATGGTCCGCTCCATGTCCCAACATCTTTCGCATGGCACGCCATGCGCGGGGCAGTTCCACGGCTAGAGCACTGGCATCCAACTCCGAATCAACACGCACGAGCCAATGGGGGTGATCTAGTGGTTCTGCTGTGTCGATGTACTGGCTGCTCGCTTGCAATGTCTCAGCCAGAACTGCGGGTGCAAGGCTTGGCACGGCTTGGGCTTGAACCTGCAGATTGTGCGAGATAACAAAGCAGGTCATGACATGGGAGGAGTTGCGAAGACCCTAGAGCTTGAAGCGAGCGTTCGCGAAGTCAGGAACATTTTCATGACATCGATTATTGAATAATCCCTGTCTAGATTTTCACCCAAGATCCAAAGTCAATACAGAGGAAAACTCAGTAGAAGGGAAAGAGAGATCCTTGATCCCTGCACTATTCCACCAAACGAAACGTATGGGATGCATTATCCGCAATGCCTCATGAAAACACCAAACAACCGACCTTCAATTTGCCCACTCGACTCAAGCGATGCCTTAAGTTCGGAATCAAAGAGGGCAGTGCAACATCATAATCATCAGGACTCTTCGACTTCAGGAAATCCCACTTGAGAGCGCCGAATCAGCTCAGCAAGCATCTCGAGTTTCGAATTTTCAGATTGAGAGGCACGAGTTGCCATCCAAGCTCGAGCAGCCTTCTGTTGTGCCAACTGCTGCACAAGCAAAAGTGCTATCTGGCGCAACTCATCTAAATCCGTGCAGTCATTAATCAGGCGAACAAACTTCTCACTCTCGAAAGACACTTCTAGCGACTGCTTGACAGGATCCATGGAAGCCATGTGTCAAATGTTTCGGTTATCAGTTCGGTTCGGCAACGCAAAACGGCGTCGAACCTTGGCCTGTATCAACGCTAAGATTAAAACACCCACAACCGCGGCGACCAAGGTCGACTTTCCACTGTCAAAAACGCCAGCACCTAGAGCCACGATCGGCAGGTCACTCATGAAGACGCTCAAAAATAAAGCCGGCAAGAAACGCTTAAGCGGGGTACCTGCGATACCCAAGCCGTAACTCACAAAATCAAAAAAACCAGTCATCAAAAGACCGGTCATCAAAAAGAAATTGGATTCAACCTTGGAGCCACTGAAACGCTCCACCATCGACATAGCTTTGTCACCAACTAGTCGACGCACGGGGCCCCTTCCAAAGTTGCGGGCCAACCAGAAGGCTAAGGAGCAGGCAATGACGTCAGTTAAGGCGATCGTCAAAAAGCCGGTCTTGAAGCCCAGGAGAGCACCAGCAGCAAGGGAATAAGCGGTGCTCGGCAAAGCTGGCAGAACAATGCTGACTCCGCGCAAAAGCATGATCCCGACAGGAGCCCAAACACCCATCGCCCCAAGGGACTGCCGAATTTGAGGCATGACATGGGCCTGGGCCAAAAGGGTCAAGCCAATAAACCCGAGGAGCACCAATAGGACCAGCAGTACTCGACGAAATGACGGGAAAACCAAGACTCCACAGGGGAAGGGAAGCTATCATCTTTCCACAACAACTTTGCCCAAACAAAACAGCTACACTAATTGTATCGAAAAGCCAGAAAACAATTCAAGGAAGAGGAGCAGCTAGTGGCAATCCAAGAGCATCAAAACAGCAGCGACGAGCTACACAAAAAAAGATTAATACATGCAAACCGTGGAAAGTGGGAGAGCATCTTTGTTCGGATTGGATCCAATCGAGAAGAAACCGAACGCTTTCCATGCCACCTCAGCGTAATCGAAGAAAACGGCTTTATCGAAGCTCAACTGACATACCAACAGTCAGGGAAGATTGCACGATCCGCTTTTCGTGACATTCCAGAATCGATGCAAGTTGAAGCCACTGGCGATTGGTCCCTCGGCCCCAGATTCCTCACGCAAGAATTCTGGACCACAGAGTTTTGTCTCTGCAGACCGCATGAACGCCGCAGGGCAATAGTCCGCCAATGCAGGAACTGGCTTGAATCAATTGTTGTGATCGTGGAATGGAGAGCGGGGCATACTCACGCAGCCTTTTCGCGGGATCTACCACGCCCCATTTACCTCAAGGAATCCAGCAGCGAGAACACGTCTACCTTTGCAGTCATGGGTGACGGCCTCTCACTTGGCTTAGAGCTCACGCTACTCAATACCCCTAAACAGCAAGCAACCACATGGACCTGGGACTCGGCAGCTATCACACGGCGATACGGCATCGACAATCAACTCTTACAGGAACAGGCTAGGATTCACCCTTCCTGAAGTTCCGCAAAACTTCAACGTCCTGCTCCGGATCAATGCTTAGATCCGTCAAGACCAACGCCTTACCGATCGTGTTAATGGCGTACTCAATCGCGGCCAGGGACTTCGCCCCGTCTGAACTCCTTCGCCCAGCGCGAATGACGTCTGGGGTCACAAACGCGGCAGCCTTGTTGAACTGAGCGGCAATCTGGGCCAATTGCTCATCCATCATGCAAGAGGCCAGCGGGGTCAACCCTGAGCATCTCATTCACCGCGGCCTAGCGCCAGCGTGTCAGCATAAGACGCGCGAGTCCAACTCAATGTTATCGCGCATGAAATCGGGGCGGTCCAGGCTTGGAAGCGGCGCAAGGGACGGCTCCTATCCGTTCATCCCAGCAAGGGCAATCGTGAGATTTCAGCGTGTCGAGCGGATGAAATGCTCAGGACCTTCTTTCTGACCTGCTCCTGGTCATCAAGAGCCCAGCTCGGGCGACTCCAGTTGAAGCTAAACCCCTGGCAGCGATTCAGCACTGAAGGCAGAAGGAGCCTCATCAAAACTGTTCAAGACGAGAAGCCAAAGCCAGCTAGCGCCATGGCGGAGGCCATGAAACAGGAAACCGCCATCTTGAACACGATTATCAGGCGAACAAAAAAGATCCGCTAACAAAAAAAAGAGCCCCAGAAGGGGCTCGACGCATTTCTCTTGATGGAATCTAAAGAAAACAATGCAGGTGATCAAGCGAGATTAAGCAATTCGACCCCTGGGATTAACTGAGCTTATAAGTCAGAGGAGCAAGGCGTCAAGCGAGGACGTAATGATGGGTCAGTGAAGACCGCCCAAAGTGGACCAAGCCTGGAAAGAGAGCGAGCAGCTACGACTTGAGAAGGTTCTCGCAATCGCAATAACAAGTCGGAACAAAGACATGCAAGCAAACATCGAACGCGAAATAGAAGCCCTCAAGCGAGAAGAACCCTCCCCACTCATCGCGGAATACCTAAACGAATACGGTGACGTCAGGGACGACCTGTAGCGGCGCTTCAGCAACAGCGAATTAAGTCAGGAACCCCTCTAACTCAGCCAATGGGTCCGACTGCCCCTCAGCGATTGCTTTAGCTCGGGCGTAAAACCAGCTACCCGAGGAATTAGATCGTTCCAAACAAGCGGCGATGTTGAGCCAGTTCTCGCGTAATACGGAATCCATCAAAAAACAACCCCCTAAAGGATCGCTGGACAAATACTGCAGCGCGAGCCCCCACGAGGTTCGGATCCCACCATCGGACGACGAAGCCACAGCATGACCAGGCGCTCTGTAAACTATTGTGAAGATACTCGGTCGTTGTGCTCAAGCGCTTTGGTGTTATTGGCTGCGGCTACGTGGGTTCGGCAGTGTGCAGACGACTCCACCGTGCGGGGTATGACGTCGTAGCGACAATCCGCGACCAGTTGCGTTTCCCGATCGTTGAAGCCCTGGGTGCAACGCCAGCGCTACTGGATCTGGCCTCCGAACAAACAGACTTCCGCTTCCTGGACGAACTTGATGGCCTGCTGATCAGCGTTGCCCCCACCCGACAAGAGGAGAACTACGAAGATGTCTATGCCAAAGGGATTGGCAACCTCGTTCAAGCCTTAAAAATATCCTCCAACGCCCGGCCTCTTCACATCACTTACATCAGCACTGTCGGTGTCTTTGGGGACCAAGGCGGCAACTGGGTGCATGAAGGATCGCCACTTGACCGGAGCCATCCAATAAACCGTCTACTTATCAATGCTGAGCAGGAGATCCTTGGACTGCAGGGATACAACAGAAATGTCTGCGTTCTCCGCTTGGGAGGCATTTATGGACCTGGCAGGGACATGGTTGCGCTGGTCCAACAAGCCGCTGGGCGTAACATCTCTCGAGATGGCGATCATATTCCAGCTTGGACTCACCTCGAAGACGTCACTCGAGGCGTAGAATTTGCCATATCCCACGATTTAAAAGGAACGTTCAACCTGGTCGATGATATGTGCCTAAGCCGGAGGCAATTGGCTAACATAATTTGCGAGCGCAGGGGACTTCCCCCCGTGATGTGGCGAGGTGCATCCAACGGGGCTCGTGTTGTAAATGCCTCGGTTTCTAACACTAAGATCAAGCGGAGTGGATTCACATTTCTTTCCCCATCCATGTTGGGTTTATCAACACTGACCGGCAACAGAGTCAATAGTCAAGTCTGATCTGAGTTGAACCCTAACAAAATTAGCTCGAAATTACCTTGGATTATTTGTATATCTAGATCAACCAGTTATTTTCTAAATACGTTGATCCCGTGGTCGCCCAAAGGTGGCGACATGCCGATGAGGTTATTCGAGGTTAGCACTTCCTGATTAGTTTTAGTCTCAAGATTTTTCATATCACAAGTGGGGCGTAATAATGAATCTTCTCTTCCTTTCTCGCGTGCACGTATCCCGCGAGCCGAAGTCAGTTGCCACCAACACGAAATACTTTTTCGGATTGACAAACTGAGTCAGGGTAGGGCACTCGAGCTAGTGGTCAAATCCGTGCGACAAAGCCCTAATGGCCTAAATCAACGGCTGCTGAAGCTGGAACTCGCGGGACTTGTGCGCAGCGCTCAAAGCCTGTGGTGGGATCCCAGTTGAGCAATCGGTTCATAGGCTGAGCAACATGGAGGACTCGGTCACAGCCAAAATTCTGCTGAGCTGGCGACAGACCATGCTCGACAAGGGGGGAGAGGCAAGCGCGCTTGACTGGTTACTGGATCTCAAAGGGGGTGTGCGCTGGCAGCAGCTGCAGGCGTTGCGTCTCTACCCCGAGTCCACGCTGGCGCTCGAGCACGACCTCGGAACCCTTGAGGACCTCTGGCGGAGCCATCTGCAAGAGCAGATTCCACTGCAGTACCTGGTAGGCCTCTGCCCCTGGCGGGACCTCGAACTCAAAGTGGCCCCGGGGGTCTTGATTCCCCGCCAAGAAACCGAGTTGCTGTTAGAGCTCGCCCTGGACTGCGTCGGGAGGGAAGACGACCAAAGCGACATGCAGTGGGCCGACCTAGGGACAGGATCCGGGTGCATTGCGATCGGATTGGCCAAGGCTCTGCCCGGCAGCCAGGGCGTGGCCGTGGACCGTTCCAGCGAGGCCCTTGATCAGGCGAAGGCGAATGCGGAAGCGATCCTGAACAGCGACGCGTTGACCTTTGCGCAAGGGGACTGGTGGGAGGCGATCCAAGACCGCTGGGGAAAGCTCAATCTGGTGGTCAGCAACCCGCCCTACATCCCAGCCGCAATTTGGGCGGGACTTGAGCCAGTCGTGCGCGATCACGAGCCGGAGCTGGCCCTCAATGGGGGGACCGATGGCTTAGATGCGATTCGAGCCATCGCCGGCGGAGCCTGCGCAGGCCTGAAGCCAGGCGGTTGGCTGGTGCTTGAGCACCACTACGACCAGAGCAGCGCGGTGATTGAACTCCTGGACCGTGCTGGCCTGATCAATGGAGAGGCCCACAGTGACCTGGAGGGCATCCAAAGGTTTGCCAGGGCACAGCGACCCATGGAGATGGAGGAGGCATAGCCGTGGGCCAGAGCCTCGAGGAGACAGCGTTTGCGGCGGCCCTCCAGCAAGGCCAGGCTGGGGTCTTCCCAACCGACACCCTGCCGGCACTGGCGACAACACCGGAGAATGCCGCCCTGCTCTGGCGGATCAAACAACGCCCGCAGAACAAGCCAGTGATCCTGATGGGTGCGTACCGCGAGCAGCTCTTCAGCAGCTTGGAGCTGCACCCCCAGCCGAGCTGGCTGGAGCTCATGAACCAGCACTGGCCCGGTGCCTTGACCCTCGTGGTTCCAGCCGCAGGCCCTCGGCTCGAGCTGCTGAATCCAGGCGGAACAGCACTGGGGCTGAGGGTTCCGGCCTGCGAGCAAGCGCGAGCGCTTCTGCGCATCAGCGGGCCCTTGGCCACAACCAGCACCAATCGCTCCGGGGAGGAACCCTGTCAAAGCGCGGAGGACGTGGAGCGGAGCTTCCCTGAACTCAACCGACTGGCGCCCGAACCATGGCCCAAACCCTCCGGTCAGGCCAGCACAGTGATTGCCCTGGAGCCGGGAGGCGGATGGCGCTTGCTCCGCGCTGGTGCTGTGATGCCAAAAGAGCGACTGAACTAACCGGATATGGCTTGGTTGCCCCTGGTCCTGGTGGTCCTGCTGAGCCTGCACGAATGGTTGTTCCAGCCCCTGCTGGACATCAGCGCAGCGCTGTTTGAACTCAGGCCGCTGCCCTGGCTGCTGCTCGCTGCTCTGGCCTGGCTGATGGCAGGGGCGTCAGCCAGTCGTTAAGCCCTGTCTTGTCACGGCATCTGAGACATGAAAAAGCCCCCGGCTTAGCCGGGGGCACTTGGTCGTCCCTCAAGGGAAGCAAGTCATGAGTTGATCGTCAGGGATCAGCCGAACTTGCCAGAGGTGGAGGCGATCAAGAAGGCGGCGTAGGTCACGAAGTAGCCCACGGTGAAGTGAGCAAGACCAACCACACGGGCCTGAACGATCGAGAGAGCCACGGGCTTGTCGCGCCAGCCCACCAGGTTGGCGAGCGGGGTGCGCTGGTGAGCCCAGACGATGGTCTCAATCAGTTCCTGCCAGTAACCGCGCCAGGAGATCAGGAACATGAAACCAGTGGCCCAGATCAGGTGACCGAACAGGAACATCCAAGCCCAGACAGCGAGGTTGTTGCTGCCGAACGGGTTGTAACCGTTGATCAGCTGAGAGGAATTAAGCCACAGGTAGTCGCGGAACCAGCCCATCAGATAGGTGCTGGATTCGTTGAACTGAGCCACGTTGCCCTGCCAGATGGCGAGGTGCTTCCAGTGCCAGTAGAAGGTCAACCAGCCCACGGTGTTCAAGGCCCAGAAGACAGCCAGATAGAAGGCGTCCCAGGCACTGATGTCACAGGTACCACCACGGCCGGGGCCGTCGCAGGGGAAGGAGTAGCCGAAGTCCTTCTTATCGGGCATCAGCTTGGAACCACGGGCATCCAGGGCACCCTTGACAAGGATCAGGGTGGTGGTGTGCAGACCCAGAGCGATGGCGTGGTGCACCAGGAAGTCGCCAGGGCCGATCTGCAGGAACAGATCGTTACCACCTTCGTTGATGGCGTTCATCCAACCACCCATGTAGGCGGCGCTGGCGTTGCTAGCGGCGCTACCGGCGTTGGAGAGGAGCACGTCGAAGCCATACATAGCCTTACCAGAGGCGGCCTGCACGAACTGTGCGAAGACTGGCTCAACCAGGATCTGCTTCTCGGGGGTACCGAAGGCGACCACCACATCGTTGTGGACGTAGAGGCCGAGGGTATGGAAACCGAGGAACAGGGAGACCCAGCTCAGGTGGCTGATGACTGCTTCTTTGTGCTCGAGCATCCGAGCAAGAACGTTGTTCTTGTTCGCCTCAGGGTCGTAGTCACGGATGAAAAAGATCGCACCGTGAGCGAAGGCACCGCACATCAGGAAGATGGCGATGTACTGGTGGTGCGTATAGAGGGCAGCCTGAGTCGTGTAGTCCTTGGCGATGAACGCGTAGGACGGCATCGAATACATGTGCTGCGCCACCAGACTGGTCACAACTCCCAGGGAAGCCAGTGCAAGACCAAGCTGGAAGTGAAGGGAGTTGTTAATGGTGTCGTAAAGACCCTTGTGGCCAGCTCCAAGGTCACCAGGGGTGCCGTTGGGCGGGTTATGGGCTTCGAGGATCTCACGGATGGAGTGACCGATACCGAAGTTGGTCCGGTACATGTGACCAGCAATCACGAACAGACAGCCAATCGCCAGGTGGTGATGGGCAATGTCAGTCAGCCAAAGGGCCTCACTTTGGGGATGGAAACCACCCAAGAAGGTGAGGATCGCGGTACCAGCGCCTTCTGAGGTACCGAACACCTGATAAGCGGTGTCGGGATTCTGGGCGTAAACGCCCCAGTTACCGCTGAAGAAGGGAGCCAGGCCTGCCGGGTGAGGCAGCACGTTGAGGAAGTTGTCCCAACCCACGTGTTGACCACGGGATTCCGGGATGGCCACGTGAACCAGGTGACCGGTCCATGCGATAGAGCTGAAGCCGAACAGCACCGCAAGGTGGTGGTTCAGGCGGGACTCAGCATTCTTGAACCAGGCCAGTGAGGGCCGGAACTTCGGCTGAAGGTGAAGCCAGCCGGCGAACAAGGCCCAAGCCGACAGGATCATCATGAAGATGGAACCCTGGTACAGCTCAGCGTTGGTACGCATGCCGATGGTGTACCACCAGTGGTACACGCCGGAATACGCAATGTTCACCGGGGAGGAGGCGCCGGCCTGGGTGAAGGCGGTGATGGCGCCTTGGCCGAAGTGGGGGTCCCAGATCGCGTGAGCGATGGGACGGACATGCAGAGGATCGGCGACCCACTGCTCAAAGTTGCCCTGCCAGGCGACATGGAACAGGTTGCCCGAAACCCAGAGGCCGATGATCGCAAGGTGACCGAAATGAGTGGAGAAAAGCTTTTGGTAAAGCTTTTCCTCCGTCATTCCGTCATGGCTCTCGAAGTCGTGAGCCGTGGCGATCCCGTACCAAATACGACGGGTTGTCGGGTCCTGTGCCAGACCCTGGCTGAACGAAGGAAATTTCGTTGCCATTGGGAAAGGTCAGGAGAGGTCAGCCGACCGCAATGATGCGGGCCAGGAAGAATGACCAGGTGGTCGCGATGCCGCCCAGCAGATAGTGGGCAACACCGACGGCACGGCCCTGGGTGATGGAGAGCGCCCGCGGCTGAATGGCGGGAGCAACCTTCAGCTTGTTGTGAGCCCAAACGATGGACTCAATCAGCTCTTGCCAGTAGCCGCGGCCACTGAACAGGAACATCAAGCTGAACGCCCAAACGAAGTGGGCACCCAAGAACATCAGGCCATAGGCACTGGTGGCAGAGCCATAGCTGTTGATCACCTGTGCAGCCTGAGCCCACAGGAAATCACGCAGCCAACCATTGATGGTCAATGCACTGTTGGCAAAGTTGCCAGCGGTGATATGGGAGACAGAACCGTCGGCGTTGACGGTGCCCCACACGTCGCTCTGCATCTTCCAGGAGAAGTGGAAGATAACGATCGACAGGGAGTTGTACATCCAGAACAGGCCCAGGAACACGTGGTCCCAAGCCGACACCTGGCAAGTACCGCCACGGCCGGGGCCGTCACAGGGGAAGCGGAAACCGAGGTTCGCCTTGTCGGGAACCAGGCGGCTGCTGCGGGCATAGAGCACACCCTTCAGCAGGATCAGCACCGTCACGTGAATCGTGAAGGCGTGAATGTGGTGGACCATGAAGTCGGCCGTTCCCAGGGGGATCGGACCTGCAGCCACCTTGCCGCCCACGGCAACAACAGAGCCGTTGAAGGCCTCACTGACTCCAGCAAGAGCGTTCGGAACTGTGGTACCAGCAGCGCCAGCATGCATGCCTTGAATCCATTGCGCAAAAATTGGCTTCAGCGCAATAGCCGAGTCACTGAACATGTCCTGGGGACGGCCCAGGGCACGCATGGTGTCGTTGTGGATATAGAGGCCAAAGCTGTGGAAGCCGAGCCAGATGCACACCCAGTTGAGGTGGCTGATCAGGGCATCGCGAGCCTTGAGTACCCGGTCAAGAACGTTGTCCACGTGCTTGGCGGGGTCATAGTCACGAATCATGGCGATGGCAGCGTGAGCGCCAGCACCAACAATCAGAAATCCGCCGATCCAGGTGTGATGGGTGAACAGCGAGAGCTGTGTGGGGTAATCGATGCCGATGTACGGATAAGGAGGCATCGCGTACATGTGCTGAGCAACGATGATGCTCACCGAGCCGCCGATTGCGAGGTTGACCGCTAGCTGGGCGTGCCAGCTGGTGGTCATGAACTCGTAAAGGCCGTTGTGACCATTGCTGGCTGGGAACAACAGAGGATCGCCCTTCTGGCTCTCAAGGACTTCCTTGATGCTGTGCCCGATGCCCCAGTTGGTCCGGTACATGTGACCGGCAACAATGAACATGACGGCCAGAGCCAAATGGTGATGGGCGATGTCGCTCATCCAGAGGCTGCCAGTCACAGGATTCAGGCCACCTTTAAAGGTGAGGAAATCGCTGTAAGCCGCCCAGTTGCCTGTAAAGAAGGCGTTGATGCCTGCACCGAAACCGGGGAAGAGCTGAGCCAGCAGGTCCTGGTTAAAGAACTCATGAGGCAGGGGGATGTCCGCCACGGAGGCGATGGTCTTGCCATTGAGCGACAGGGGGCTGCCGGCATCGATGGCGTCCATCAGCGCGGTGGTGGGCAGAGACACATGGATCAGGTGACCCGCCCAGGACAAGGAACCCAGACCAAGCAGACCGGCCAGATGGTGGTTGAGCATCGACTCAACGTTCTGGAACCACTCGAGCTTGGGAGCTGCCTTGTGGTAGTGGAAGACGCCCGCATTGAGCATCAAACCGGCCATCACCAGAGCACCGATGGCCAGGGCCATGAGCTGGGTCTCAGTGGTGATGCCCCAGGCTCTCCACATATGGAAAAGACCTGAGGTGATCTGAATGCCGTGGAAACCGGCACCCACATCGCCATTAAGGATTTCTTGGCCGAATACAGGCCAAACCACCTGCGCACTGGGTTTCACGTGCGTGGGGTCGGCGAGCCAGCCGGAGTAGTTGGAGAAGCGAGCACCGTGAAAGAAGGCGCCGCTCAGCCAAACAAAAATGACAGCCAGGTGACCGAAGTGGGCCGAAAAAATCTTTCGGCTGACCTCTTCGAGATCGCTGGTGTGGCTATCGAAGTCGTGAGCGTTGGCGTGGAGGTTCCAAACCCAGGTTGTGGTTTTGGGACCTTTGGCAAGGCTGCGATCGAAATGGCCGGGCTTACCGAACAGTTCGAAGGTGGCCGGGTTGTTCACCCGGTCGACCTGGGCCTTCGCCGTTTTCCCACGCTCTGGTGGGCTGATGGTCATCGAGAGGTTCCTCGAGGGACGGGGTCGAGGTGGAGGTCCACCCTTCTGGTCAAGCGCTTCGACGAATCGAGGAGCCGCCAGTGGAGCCACGGACGCAAACCAAGGGCTCGCGCCATGGACGCCGGGCCAAGAAAACCAGCTCCGACCGAGGCCAAAACCGCTTTTCCTGACTGGCGCGTTGGGCCCCAATAAGGGGACCGCTGGCGGAAGTATAAAAGCGGAATCCAAGTCTCTTGGGCGAGCAGTTACAAAGGTTCAACCCGGAGCCGCGCCAGTCAGGGACTGAGTTCTCGCGGGAGCAAAGAATCATCAATTTTTCTCAGATTAAACCGGTCTTATTAAGCAAATCCGACCATTTCAAGCCTTCTATTTATCGAAATTGCGCTAGTCCTTCCGGTCGAATAGTCCGCAAACCTGCAGAATGTGGTCAGTGATTCGCCCAAACGAGTGGGGACAGCCAAGCGCATGCGCCAATCGGCACTGAAGGCCATCTCGGCCCTAGTGCTTGGGGTCTTGCTAATGGTCACTAGTGGCTGCACATCCAGCTCCAGCGCACGAGGAAGCCGAAGCGAAACCTCCCCAGTCGCCAACTCGAAACCAAGTGCACAACTGCAGGAAGTTGCCCAACCGGGAGCAGTTCAAGAACTCAAGGAAAGGTTGAACGACCGGGCCCCACAGATCGATGTCTTGGCCCCCGCAAATGACAGCACCCTGCCGGCCGGCCCCTGGACGCTGAAGCTCAAGGTTCAGGACTGGCCTCTCTATGCGGACGAGACCAATGGGCTCGGTCCCCACCTGGTCCTCCAGCTGGATGATCAGCAGCCCCGACGGATCAGCAGCAGCGCCGAGGCTGAAGCCATCACCATGCCTGAGCTCAGTCCTGGCAGCCATCGCCTGACGGTCTTCGCCGCCCGACCTTGGGGAGAGGTGGTCAAAGCACCAGGCGCCAGCCAGCAATTGCGCCTGCACCGCGTCGCCCGCAACCCCTCCCAACTCCCAGGCTCCGGCTCACCGCAACTGATTGCGGCAAGTCCATCAGACCTCCAGCACAGCGAACCCGTCCTGATCGACTGGCTCCTGATCGATGCGCCGCTTCAGCACCTTCGCGATGACGACTCCCGTTGGCGTCTGCGGGTCAGCGTGAATGGCGACAGCTTCCTCGTCGATCGGCAAACCCCCCTCTGGCTCAAGGGCCTCAAGCGAGGCAGCAACGCCGTTCAGCTGGAGCTGCTGGATGGCCGAGGAGATCCCTTAAACCCACTCTTTAACAGTGTTGTTCGCGAAGTCGTCATCGACGCAAGCAACAGGCCCAGCTGGCAGCAGACCCATCTGAATGCGGAGAGCCTGGCCGCGCTCAGTGGCACCCCGGCCCATGAGACCGAGTCAGATCCAGCAGAGCTTAACGAGGACATCGCCCCAGAGCCGGCCCCGCGGGAGCCAGCGGAACCCCAAGCGAGTGAACCCGCGCCTGAAACGGCACCGGTAACTCCCGCCCTGGAGGTCCCGTCTGAAGTCGCTCAGCCGGCAACCAGCCCGGAGAAGAGCGAAGAGCCTCAACACGCGGCCGCAATCCCAACTTCCGAGCCGGAGCCGGAGACCACCCCAGTCGCCAAGCCCACTCCAGAATCGGCACCTCAGCCAGCACCCGTGGCCGCACCAGCTCCAGTGCCCCCTGCAAGCCCTGATGAGCGGATGGCTCCCACCAGTCGTCTGGGGGGATCGGCCCGTGACTTGGTCAGCAGCGATGGCTCCTTGATCGAAGCCCAGCCCAAGGGCCCCTTCGCCGGCCTGAAGGCGAAGCTGGGTGGATGAACGACAGCCTGATTTGGGGTTTCAGCCTCAGCGCCAGCGGCCTACCACTCCTGCGACGCCTCTTGGAATCAGGTGACATCGACCGTCTGGCCAGCCCGGCCGAAGGAAACCACTGGGGCCGTGGGGAGCTGCAGACCCTGGTGGAGGCCAACTGGAGCACCAGTCGTGCCTTTGTGGCCGTGGGGGCCTGCGGCGCCATCACACGCCTGATCGGCTCTTACCTCGAGGACAAAGCCAGCGATCCAGCCGTCGTTGTCCTCGATCCCCACGGGCGCTTTGCGGTTCCCTTACTCGGGGGCCACGGGGCCGGTGGCGAGGCTCTCGCCCAAACCCTGGCGTCCCGCTGCCAAGGCACGGCGGTGGTCACGGGAGCCGCCCACGGCGAAGGCCGGGTCGCCCTGGACAGCTTTGGTCTGGCCTGGGGCTGGAGACGCAACGGCGGCCCCTGGGACACCCTGATGAAGGCGATGGCCCGCGGCGAAGCTCTGACCAGCCGGCACCTAGAGGGCAATCCCCGTTGGCAAGAGCTGCCGGGCCTGGCCCCAGGGGAAGAGCACGCCAACCCCTCACTCTCGGTGGGCATTGGAGAGGACCAGGACTGCCGATGGCACCCCCCCAGCGTCTGGCTGGGCATGGGCTGCGAGCGCAACACAAGCCTCAGCCTGCTCGAGCGCTCCTGCGACAGCTTAATCGCGCATCACCAGATCGCACCGGAGGCGATCGCCGGCTTGGCCAGTGCCGATCGCAAGGCCGATGAAGCGGCGCTGCTGGAGCTGGCCGAGCGTCGAGGCTGGCCCCTGCGGTGCTTCAGCGCGGAACGCTTGGCCCTGGTGGCTGTGCCCAATCCATCGGCGGTGGTTGCCGCGGAACTAGGAACGGCCAGTGTGGCGGAAGCCTCAGCCCTACTCGCCGCTGGTCCCGAGGCAACGCTGCTGGCCGAAAAACAGATCACCCGCGCCGAAACTGGGGAACAGGGGGCCGCGACCGCCTCTCTTGCCCTGGCTGCCAGCCAGTGGGCTCCCCATCGCGGCCATCTCCATCTGATTGGCGCTGGACCAGGACGGCTGGACCTCCTCACCCCGGACGCCAAAGCAGCCCTCAGCCAAAGCTGCGTCTGGGTTGGCTATGGCCTCTATCTCGATTTGCTGGAACCGCTGCGTCGGCCGGATCAACTGCGCAGTGATGGACAACTCACGCAGGAACGCGAGCGTTGCAAGGAAGCGCTACGCCTGGCCTGCGAAGGCCAGACCGTGTCCCTGATCTCCTCCGGTGACAGCGGCATCTACGGCATGGCCGGCCTGGCCCTAGAGCTGTGGGTCGAGCTGGATCCCGACGATCGCCCCAGCTTCGAGGTGCACCCAGGCCTCTCCGCACTCCAGGTCGCCGCGGCCCGGGCAGGGGCGCCACTCATGCACGACTTCTGCACGATCAGCCTGAGCGACCGGCTGACGCCCTGGGAAGTCATCGAAAAGCGCCTCGAAGCCGCCGCCGCCGGGGACTTTGTCGTGGCCCTCTACAACCCCCGCTCTAAAGGACGGGATTGGCAACTGGAGCGCGCTCAACAGCTCTTGCTCTGCGGCAGACCAGAAAACACCCCGGTCGTGCTGGCGCGCCAACTGGGCCGCCCCGAGGAGCAGGTCTGCCTGCACCTGCTGGGCAGTCTCCCCATTGAGGAAGTGGACATGCTCACCCTGGTGCTGGTGGGCAACAGCACAAGCCGCACCGAGTCGGGCCGGATGGTAACCCCGCGGGGATATCCAGGCGCTGAGCTGCAATAAGAATCGGGATGACAGGATTCGAACCTGCGGCCCCTTCGTCCCGAACGAAGTGCGCTACCAAGCTGCGCTACATCCCGATGGCCGGAGTGTAGGAGATGGCCGCCCAGTCGCTACCTAGAGTCGATGGGCTCTTTGGTGCCTTCGGCGCACTCGCGATCCCTTGCTAAAACCCGACTGGCTGCGCGTGAAAGCTCCCCAGCGGGAACGGATCGGTGAAGTCGCCGATCTGCTGCTGGATCTCAAGCTCAACACCGTTTGCCAGGAAGCTAGCTGCCCCAACATCGGTGAGTGCTTCGCGGGCGGCACGGCCACCTTTTTGATCATGGGCCCCGGCTGCACCCGGGCCTGCCCCTACTGCGACATCGACTTCGACAAGAGTGTTCGAAGCCTCGATCCGACCGAACCAGAAAGGCTGGGGGAGGCCACGGCGCGGCTGGGCCTCAAGCATGTCGTAATCACCTCGGTGAATCGCGATGACCTCAGCGATGGCGGGGCCAGCCAATTTGTGGACTGCATCGAGGCGGTGCGTCAGCGCTCTCCTGAAACCACAATCGAGCTGCTCATCCCCGATTTCTGCGGGGACTGGAACGCCCTGGCCACAGTCATGGCAGCCGGCCCCGATGTGCTGAACCACAACATCGAGACTGTGCCGAGGCTCTACAAGAAAGCACGGCCCCAGGGGATCTATGAACGGTCCTTGGAACTGCTCTTGCAGGTGCGGGAGCGGTGGCCCAAGGCCTACAGCAAATCGGGCCTGATGGTCGGCCTGGGTGAAAGCGACGAGGAGGTCATGGAGACCCTGGTGGATCTGCGCGATCACCGGGTCGACATCGTCACCATCGGCCAATACCTCTCTCCTGGGCCGAAGCACCTGCCGGTGGATCGCTTTGTCACCCCCGAGCAGTTCGAGCGGTTCCAGCTCCATGGCGAGCAGGCGTTGGGCTTCCTGCAGGTGGTAAGCACGCCGCTGACCCGCAGCAGCTACCACGCCGGAGAGGTGCAGCGCCTAATGCAACTGCACCCGCGTTAGCGCTAGGCCTCCAGCAGAAATTCAGCTTCCAGGGCTTGGGCTTGAGAGCCGTCGCCGAGGGCCTCCAGGTGCTGATTCACCAGGCTCACCGGGGCATCCAAGCGAACGAAGTGCTCAAGCAAAGCCAGGTCATCTAGCGAGCGATGAGCTGCCGGAAGGGTTGGGCGAACTCAGGAGGCATGGCTCCGTTGCGAGTGCTCGAACGCTATGGAGGCTCTCCCATTCAGGCGGTCGGGCGAGCCGCACAAGGGGGTCAGCCGATCCCCTTGTGCGGGAAGCGAAGAGAACGGGCGGGGAACCGGCGGCTTAAGCCGCCACGGCCTCCCGCTCGGCCAAGCCGACGTTGGCCTTCTCGCTGGGGGGGACCAGCACCTTGAAGCGCAGCTTCCAGCTCGACCAATCCGCCAGGATCGTGGCGGCCTTGGTGCTGCCCGTGGCGGAGACATGAGCCTCCAGCAAGGGTTTGAGCAGGGCCTCCTGCTCGGGGGTGCTGAGGGCACAGATCTCGACGATCTCTGGATTCACTCGATCGCGCAGACCACCAGTCTCATCCAGAACAAAGGTGACCCCTCCGGTCATGCCGGCGCCCACGTTGCGGCCGGTGCTGCCCAGTACCACGACAACACCGCCAGTCATGTACTCGCAGCAGTGATCGCCGGCGCCTTCCACAACGGTCTTGGCACCACTGTTCCGAACAGCGAAGCGTTCGCCGGCGCGGCCAAGGGCGAAGAGCTCACCGCCGGTGGCGCCATAGAGGCAAGTGTTCCCGAGGATCACCTGGGAGCCGGGGGCGTTACCGCCCGCAGGGGGAACGACTGTGAGGCGGCCACCATTGATGCCCTTGCCGACGTAGTCGTTGGCTTCGCCCACCAGGCGCACATTCATGCCTTGAACGGTGAAGGCACCGAAGCTCTGACCAGCAGCACCCTCATAGATGAGGTCGAGCTGGCCCTTGAAGCCACTGTTGCCATGGCGCGCAGCGATCTCACCACCAAGACGGGCGCAGACGCTGCGATCGGTGTTGATGATCGGCAGTGTTCGGGCCAGCTGGCCGTGGTTCTCAATGGTCGCAATCAGCTCGGCGTCAGCCAGCAGCTGGTCTTCCAGGATTACGCCGTTGCCATGGGCCACCTCGGCGTGGCGCAACCAGGCGCGGTCAGCCGCCTGAGGGATGGGATCCAACAGGCAGGAGAGGTCGAGGGCCTTGGTTTTGGCCAACTGCACGTCGCGGGGCTTGAGCAGATCCGAGCGGCCGATCAGGTCGTCCAGGCGAGCCACGCCGAGGACGCTCATCAGCTGACGCACCTCCTCCGCCACAAACAGGAAGAAGTTGACCACCTGCTCTGGCAGTCCGGTGAAGCGCTTGCGCAGGGCTTCCTTCTGGGTGGCCACCCCGACAGGGCAGTTATTGGTGTGGCAAACGCGGGCCATGATGCAGCCCTCGGCGATCATCGCGATCGACCCGAAGCCGTATTCCTCTGCACCCAGCAGAGCCGCAATCACCACATCCCAACCAGTCTTGAGGCCGCCGTCGGCCCGCAGCAGGACGCGATCGCGCAGGCCGTTCTCCAGCAAGGCCCTGTGCACCTCAGTCAGGCCGAGTTCCCAGGGACCGCCGGCGTGCTTGATCGAGCTCAGGGGCGAAGCGCCGGTGCCGCCGTCATGGCCAGAGATCTGGATGACATCCGCGTTGGCCTTGGCCACACCAGCCGCAATGGTGCCGATGCCGATCTCGGCCACCAGCTTCACGCTCACCTTGGCGGCGGGGTGCACCTGGTGCAGGTCATGGATGAGCTGCGCGAGGTCCTCGATCGAATAGATGTCGTGGTGGGGCGGAGGTGAGATCAACGCCACCCCAGGCTTGCTGTTGCGCAACCAGGCGATGTAGGGGTCAACCTTTGGACCCGGTAGCTGGCCGCCTTCACCGGGCTTGGCGCCCTGGGCGACCTTGATCTCCAGTTGCTTGCCACTGCGCAGGTATTCCGGGGTGACCCCGAAGCGACCCGAAGCGATCTGCTTAATCGCCGAACAGGCCGTGTCGCCATTGCGGAGGCCCTTGATCGAGGGCAGGGTGGCCGAGAGGCCCTCCGCATTCACGTCGTCCAGGACGTTGAAGCGGGCCGGATCCTCACCTCCCTCACCGCTGTTGCTCTTGCCGCCGATGCGGTTCATGGCCACAGCGAGCACCTCGTGGGCTTCGCGGGAGAGTGCACCGAGGCTCATGCCGCCGGTGCAGAAGCGCTCACAGATGCTCTCAATGCTCTCGACCTGGTCGAGGGGCAGGGGCATAGCGGCTGGCTGCAGTTCCAGCAAGTCCCGCAAGGCCGTCACCGGACGGTTCTCCACCAGGGTCTTGTAGGTGGAGAAATGGTCGTAACCAGGGCCCTGCTTGATCGCGGCGTGGAGCGCCTTCGTCATCTCTGGGCTGTTGAGGTGGTACTCACCACCCGTGCGGTACTGCACAAAGCCCATGAACTCGAGCTTGGTGCGGTTCAGCTCTGGGAAAGCCTTGGCATGGAAGGTCAAGGTCTCGCTCGCCAATTCCTCCAGGCTCAGGCCTGCCACCCGACTGGTGGTCCCCTTGAAGGCGCGCTCAATCAGATCCGCACCAACGCCGATCGCCTCAAAAATTTGGGCGCCGTGATAGCTGGCCAAAAGCGAAATTCCGATCTTGGAAAGGATCTTGCGGAGACCGTCTTCCAGGGCCTTGCGCACATTGGCTTGGACCTGATCCGGGGTCAGGGCCGGGAGCTTGCCACGCTCGATCAGTTTCTGGGTCTTGGGATGGGCCAGCCAATGGCGGGTGGTCTCCCAAGTCAGCCAGGGGCAGACCGCGCTGGCTCCGTAGCCAATTAGACAGGCCAGATGGTGGGTGCTCCAGCACTGGGCGGTCTCCACCACCAGGGAGGTCTGCAGCCGCAACCCCTGCTTCAAGAGGTGGTGGTGAACCGCACCAACCGCCAACAACGGCGGGATGTAGGAGGTGGTGGCGGTGATGCCGCGGTCGGAGAGCACCAGAATCTGGCTGCCGTTGCGCACGGCGGCTTCCGCGTCGTTGCAGAGCTGGGAGAGCACCGCCTGAAGGCCCGCCGGTCCACCGCTGATCGGCATCAGGGTCGAGAGGGTGCGGCTGGCAATGCCCTGTTGGGTGGTAGCCGCCAGCTCAGCCTCATTGAGGATCGGGCTGTTGAGGTGCAAGACCGCTGCCGCTGAGGCCTCCGGCTTGAGCGGAGACCCCCGCCTACCGAGATGCATCTCCAGGCTCATCACCAACTTCTCCCGCAAGGGATCAATCGGCGGGTTGGTGACCTGGGCGAAGCGCTGTTTGAAGTAGTCGTACAGCAGGTGGGGCTTATCGGAGAGCACCGCCAAGGGGATGTCATCACCCATGCAGTACGTGGGCTCCTTGGCCGCACCCGCCATGTCCTCGATAACCAGATCGAAGTCCTCAGCAGTGAAGCCGAAGGCGGTTTGCTGCTGCAGCAGTTCAAGATCCGCCAGCTGACGCTCCTGGGTCCAGGGCAGGGGGCCCAAGCTTCGGCGATGTTCCGCGAGCCACTGGACATAGGGATGACGGGACGCCACCTCCTGCTTCACATCCCAGTTGTGCAGCAGACGACCCTTCTCGAGGTCGACCGCCAACATCTGGCCAGGGCCGAGGCGCCCCTTCTCGATGATCTGGCATTCCTCGAGCTCCACCACGCCGGTCTCGGAACCCATCACCACAAAACCATCGCTGGTGATGCAGTAGCGGGCAGGGCGCAGACCGTTGCGGTCCAGGGTCGCGCCAACGCTGCGGCCATCGGCAAAGACCAGCAGTGCCGGTCCGTCCCAGGGTTCCTGGGTGCAGGCCGAATACTCGTAGAAGGCGGTGACCTCGGGCTTATCGGCCAGGGCCGGCTGATCGCGGAAGGCCTCCGGCACCAGGGTGAGCAGGCTCTCGGTGATCGGGCGGCCGCTGCGAACCAGCAGCTCCAAGGTGGCGTCGAGGTTGGCGGAGTCGCTGAAGGCGGAATTCACGACCGGCTTGAGATCCGCGGCGGAATCGCCCCAGACCTCATCGAGATTCGCTTCGGCCGCGCGGGCCCAGTTGAGGTTCCCGAGAAGAGTATTGATCTCGCCGTTGTGGCCGAGCAAACGCATCGGCTGGGCCAGCGGCCAGCGGGGAAGGGTGTTGGTGCTGAAGCGACGGTGATAGACCGCGAAGCTCACCGCAAAACGCTCATCGCTGAGGTCGCCATAGAACGCGGAAAGGACCTCAGAGCGAACCATGCCCTTGTAGACAACGGTCCGTCCGCTCAGGGAGGCGAAGTAGAGGTCGCTTGGGACCTTGCCCCAGACGCTGCGAGCGCGGTCACCACAACGGCGGCGCAGGCGGAACAGCAGCGCCTCAAGGGCATCACCATCGCAGTCGGCGCTGAGCAACCACTGCTCAATCACCGGAGCGGTTCCGCGGGCCAGAGGGCCTAAAACGCTGGAATCGACGGGAACGGCGCGCCAACCCAGGCTGCGCAGTCCCAAGGCCTGGGCTTCCTCATCGCACAAGGCTTTGGCCTGATCGCGATTGCCGGCCTCGGCAGGCAAAAACACCATGCCCAAGCCGCGGGTGGCCGTGGACGCAGCTGCGGCCTCAGGCCAGACCGATTCGAGATACGACCAAGGGATGCCGCAAAGCACGCCGGCACCATCGCCGGAGTCACCGTCGCCGCCGCAGCCACCGCGGTGCTCCATGCAGTCCAGGCCGCGCAGGGCCTGCTTCAGCACCCAATGGCTGGCCTCACCTTTGAGGTTCGCCAGAAAGCCAACGCCACAGGCGTCCTTTTCGCCAGCCACCTCGAACGGAGCGGGGCTGTCGCAATGGGGCCAAACAGGACGAGAAGACAGCGGCATAGCCCAGCGACAACAGGTCTATCGGTAGTAGCGAAGCAGCCGGGTCGACGGCCTGGTCTGAAGGACTTCAGTCCCACCGAACCAAATTGAAGACGACGAATCGCCCTAAACCTCGGTCCCGCTGCGAGCTTCTGAATCTAAAAGCTGGACCACCTGCAACTCAAGGAAGTGCTGGCGGACGGACGCCAGCTAGCTAGCGTTTCTAGACCCAACGGGCTGCTTAATGGCTTTTGCGCCCGTTCTGGCAGCCCTCCATCCAGGGATTCCGCTTCTCCCGCCGCCGCCGCTTCCCGCCGAGGAAAGGCCGATTCGCCAAGCGGAAGGATCCCTGGTTCGATCCAACGGGCTGAGCCAACCGGCCCGCTGGCGCATCGAGCAAGGTGAACTCTGGCTCACCCTGGAATTTCTCGAACAGCAACTCGGGGTCCAGCACTCCAGCGGCGAGAGAGGCAGCCTGCAGCTGGAGTGGTTTGGCACCGAGATCAGCCTTTCCTCCAGGCGGCAACAGTCCCTCGGGGATGAAGTGGCCGTTCCGGTCTCAGACCTGATGCGCCGGGTGGGCGTCCGCTTTGCGCCCTTTGGGAAAAAGGAACTGAGCCTGGAGCTGCCGGCCGGACCACTTCAGGCGGTCCGCGCCCGGAACAACGGCATTAGCGGCAAGCGGGTGGTCCTGGACCTGAGCGCCCCAGCCCTGGTGAGCAGCGACGATGGCGAACTGGCCATCAGCGCTGAGACCAACCGCGAGCAGCTGCAGCAACTGTCCCGACTGGGGCTGAAGCCTCGCCAGGAAAAGGGCTGGTTGCGGCTGACAGCAGAAGGGGAATACCTCACCCTGGGACGCCCCTGGCGCCTGGTGCTTGACCTACCGAGCGACTCCGCCCTCACCAGCCTCAATCGACCCAGCAGCAACACCCAGAACACAATGCTGGCGGCGCTGCAGCGCCAGGGATTGGTCCTCAATCGCAGGGTGGGGCGCATCGGCAACCGCCAGGTCCTGATCAACAGCGTCCAGCTCGACCCCCGCCGGGTCCCCGTCGATCTCCGCCCCCTGAACCGCGCCAGCGGGATGAAGGGCCTGAGCAGCCTCAGTCAGCTGGCCCGCAACGAATCCGCCTTGATTGCAATCAATGGAGGGTTCTTCAACCGCGTCAACCGGCTTCCCTTGGGGGCGCTGAAGGACAACGGACAGTGGCTGTCCGGGCCGATCCTGAACCGGGGGGCCGTGGGCTGGGGCGATGGCGAGCTTCCGCAATTCGATCGCCTGAGGCTTCAGGAAACCGTGGTCGATCAACGCCAACAACGCTGGGCACTGTCGAGCCTCAATAGCGGCTTCGTGCAGAAGGGGGTGGCGCGCTACACCGAAGCCTGGGGACCGCGCTATCAACCCTTGACCGGGAAAGAGCAGGGCTTCGTGGTCCGCGATGGCGTCATCCAACACCGCATCGAAGCCATTCCCCAACCCGGGGTGCCGCTGCGTGCCGGAGACATGCTCCTGGTAACGCGCGGCGGCATCAAGGCCGACTGGCAGCCGGGGGAGCGTCTGGTCGTCAGTAGCCGCTCAACGTCCGTGGTCGGCGACAAGCCCTATGTTGTGGGCGGCGGGCCTCTGCTGTTGCGCTCGGGACTGGTGGCCCTCAATGGCCAGGCGGAAGGTTTCAGCCTGGGCTTCATCCGCCAGGGGGCGCCTCGCACCGTGATCGCGAGC
Organism: Synechococcus sp.; assembly: GCA_047285805.1. Lineage (GTDB taxonomy): Bacteria > Cyanobacteriota > Cyanobacteriia > PCC-6307 > Cyanobiaceae > Vulcanococcus. The sequence goes on from JBJBCN010000003.1 coordinate 170,529, forward strand.
GATGGACGGCAGCTCTGGCTGATCACCCTGCAAGGGGTGAACAACGCCGGACCGACCTTAATGGAGACCGCCTTGCTGCTGAAGCAAAATGGCCTAAAGGAGGCCCTGAACCTTGACGGCGGCAGCTCCACTGGCCTGGTCCTTGCGGACGTGCAGACCGTGAAAGGTCGCGGGATTGCCGGATCAGTCCATAACGGCATCGGTCTGATCCCCCGCGTCCCCATGCCGATGCAGAACCGCCCACCCGCACGGCTGGCCTCAAGCCCGCCCTGACACACTGGGTAGACCCAGCCATTCATTTGCCATGCCCAAGGGCCAAGGCATGCAACTCACCGCAGCGGCTGCCGCAGAGCTCGGCCGCCAAGCGGCCGTCGCCGGCACCCCGGGGATGATGCACCTTGACCTTGTGGATGGCACCTGCGAGCGCTGGGTGATTCGCATCCGTCCCGGCCGACTGGCAGGCGTTCCCGTGGCCCGTGCCGATGGGATCACGCTGTTTGCCCCCGGCGACCAGGGGGAGCTACTCAACACCCTCGAGCTCGACTATCGCGGAGATCTCAGCGGGGGCGGATTCTTGATCCGCACCGGCCGTGACCACCGTGTCTGCGCTTGTGGTGCGGCCTTTGGCCCTGCTGACGAACCCTCTCCGGGTGGCAGCACCTCGACAAAGTAATGTGGCGAATTGTCGAAACGGTCGGCTCTCCGACCTCGCTTCCGGCCCCTCGAAAACTCCCGGCCCTCGATGCCCACGATTCAGCAGCTGATCCGCAGTGAGCGGACGCGCCTTACCCGCAAGACCAAGTCGCCCGCACTGCGCTCCTGCCCTGAGCGCCGTGGTGTCTGCACCCGCGTGTACACCTCAACTCCCAAGAAGCCGAACTCGGCTCTGCGGAAGGTGGCTCGTGTGCGCCTGACCTCCGGCTTCGAGGTGACCGCCTATATCCCCGGTATTGGCCACAACCTCCAGGAACACTCCGTGGTGATGATCCGCGGCGGTCGTGTGAAGGACCTGCCTGGCGTCCGTTACCACATCATTCGCGGCACCCTGGACACCGCTGGCGTGAAGGACCGTCGTCAGTCCCGCTCCAAGTACGGCGCCAAAGCCCCCAAGGGTTGATCCCCTTCGTCGCTCGTTTCTGACTTCCTCCCCTTAGCTCTATGTCACGCCGCAACGCCGCTGAGAAGCGCCCGATTCTCCCCGATCCTCAGTTCAACAGCCGTCTTGCAACCATGATGGTTGCTCGGCTCATGAAGCACGGCAAGAAGTCCACCGCCCAGCGGATTCTTTCTGACGCCTTCACGCTGATCAACGAGCGGACCGGCAGCGACGCCCTCGAGCTGTTCGAGACCGCAGTGAAGAACGCCACTCCCCTCGTGGAAGTGCGCGCTCGTCGTGTTGGTGGCGCCACTTATCAGGTCCCCATGGAAGTGCGTCAGGAGCGCGGCACCGCGATGGCCCTGCGTTGGCTGGTGAACTTCTCCCGCTCCCGCAACGGCCGCAGCATGGCCCAGAAGCTGGCCGGTGAACTGATGGATGCCGCCAACGAAGCTGGCAGCGCCGTCCGCAAGCGCGAAGAGACCCACAAGATGGCCGAAGCCAACAAGGCCTTCGCCCACTACCGCTACTAAGCCTCACCGGCAGGGCCGCGAGCGGTCCTGCTGCATCTCGGGTCGGGTGAGACCGACTTGTAGAGTGACGCCCGCTTTTTTGTCGATCCCACCCTCCGGAGACCTGCCCCGTGGCTCGCGCTATTCCCCTGGAACGCGTCAGGAATATTGGTATTGCGGCACACATTGATGCCGGTAAAACCACCACCACCGAACGAATCCTGTTCTATTCAGGTGTGGTGCACAAGATCGGTGAGGTGCATGACGGCGCCGCCGTTACTGACTGGATGGCCCAGGAGCGCGAGCGGGGCATCACCATCACCGCTGCTGCGATTTCCACGAGCTGGAAAGACCACCGGATCAACATCATTGATACCCCTGGTCACGTGGACTTCACCATCGAGGTGGAGCGTTCCATGCGGGTGCTGGACGGCGTGATCGCCGTTTTCTGCGCCGTGGGTGGTGTTCAGCCCCAGTCGGAAACCGTCTGGCGCCAAGCGGATCGCTACAGCGTTCCCCGCATGGTGTTCGTCAACAAGATGGACCGCACCGGCGCTGACTTCTTGAAGGTTCACAGTCAGATCAAAGATCGCCTCAAGGCCAACGCTGTTCCCATCCAGCTGCCGATCGGTGCTGAAGGTGAACTGAGCGGCATCATCGATCTCGTTAAGAACCGCGCGTTCATCTACAAGGACGACCTTGGCAAGGACATTGAAGAAGCCGATGTGCCCGCCGAGATGAAGGATCTCGTCGACGAGTGGCGGGCCACTCTGATGGAGACCGTCGCTGAAACCGATGAGGCTCTGATCGAGAAATTCCTCGAAGAGGGTGAACTGTCTGAGGCTGAACTGGCCAAGGGCATCCGTGAAGGTGTGCTGAAGCACGGCCTGGTGCCTGTGATGTGCGGCTCCGCCTTCAAGAACAAGGGTGTTCAGCTGCTGCTAGACGCCGTCGTCGACTATCTGCCCGCTCCCGTGGACGTGCCCCCGATCCAGGGCGTCCTCCCCAACGGCGACGAAGCTGTTCGCCCCTCCGACGACAACGCTCCCTTCAGCGCCCTGGCTTTCAAGGTCATGGCCGATCCCTTCGGCAAGCTGACCTTCATCCGGATGTACTCCGGCGTGCTCCAGAAGGGCAGCTACATCCTGAACTCCACCAAGGACAAGAAAGAACGCATCTCCCGTCTGATCGTGCTCAAAGCCGACGACCGCGAGGAAGTCGACGAGTTGCGCGCGGGTGACCTCGGCGCTGTTTTGGGCCTCAAGAACACCACCACCGGTGACACCCTCTGTGTCGATTCCGATCCAATCATTCTGGAATCGCTCTACATCCCCGAGCCTGTGATCTCGGTGGCAGTGGAACCCAAGACCAAGGGCGACATGGAGAAACTCTCCAAGGCCCTGCAGTCCCTGTCTGAGGAAGACCCCACCTTCCGGGTCTCTACCGATCCGGAGACCAGCCAGACCGTGATCGCCGGCATGGGCGAACTCCACCTGGAAATCCTGGTGGACCGCATGCTTCGCGAATTCAAGGTCGAAGCCAACATCGGTGCGCCTCAGGTGTCCTACCGTGAAACCATTCGCGCGAGCGCCAAGGGCGAGGGCAAATTTGCCCGCCAAACCGGTGGTAAGGGCCAATACGGCCACGTGGTGATCGAAATGGAGCCCGGCGAGCAGGGCACCGGGTTCGAATTCGTCAACAAGATTGTTGGCGGTGCCGTTCCCAAGGAATACATCGGTCCGGCCGAGGCCGGTATGAAGGAAACCTGCCAGTCCGGTGTGATTGCCGGTTTCCCGCTGATCGATGTCAAGGTCACCATGGTCGACGGGTCGTACCATGACGTGGACTCGTCGGAGATGGCGTTCAAAATCGCCGGCTCCATGGCCTTCAAAGACGGCGTCAAGAAGTGCAATCCTGTACTTCTTGAGCCCATGATGAAGGTCGAAGTTGAGGTTCCTGAGGACTTCCTCGGAAGCGTCATCGGTGACCTCTCATCGCGCCGCGGTCAGGTTGAAGGACAGTCCATCGATGATGGTCAGTCCAAGGTCCAGTCCAAGGTGCCCCTGGCCGAGATGTTCGGCTACGCCACCCAGCTCCGATCCATGACCCAGGGTCGGGGTATCTTCTCGATGGAATTCAGCCATTACGAGGAAGTTCCTCGCAATGTGGCAGAAGCCATCATCTCCAAGAATCAGGGCAATTCCTGATCTTTTTCCTACCCATTCACCCCCCGATTCTTTTTAATCATGGCTCGCGAGAAGTTCGAAAGGAATAAGCCCCACGTCAACATCGGCACCATCGGCCATGTTGACCACGGCAAGACCACCCTCACCGCCGCCATCACCAACGTGCTGGCCAAGAAGGGTCAAGCGCAAGTACAGAACTACGCCGACATTGACGGTGCACCCGAAGAGCGTGAGCGCGGTATCACTATCAACACAGCTCACGTTGAGTACGAGACCGAAGGTCGTCACTACGCCCACGTGGACTGCCCCGGCCACGCGGACTACGTGAAGAACATGATCACCGGTGCCGCCCAAATGGACGGCGCCATCTTGGTCTGTGCAGCTACCGACGGCCCCATGGCCCAAACCAAGGAGCACATCCTCCTGGCCAAGCAGGTGGGCGTTCCCGCTCTTGTAGTTGCTCTGAACAAGTGCGACATGGTCGACGACGAGGAAATCCTCGAGCTCGTCGAAATGGAAATCCGTGAGCTACTGAGCAGCTACGACTTTCCCGGCGATGACATCCCCGTCATCAAAGTCTCCGGCCTGAAGGCCATCGAAGGCGACGCTGAGTGGGAAGCCAAGATCGACGAGCTGATGACAGCTGTCGATACCGCCATCCCTGAGCCCGAGCGTGAGGTCGACAAGCCCTTCCTGATGGCTGTCGAAGACGTCTTCTCCATCACCGGTCGCGGCACCGTCGCCACCGGCCGCATCGAGCGCGGTATGGTCAAGGTGGGCGAGGAAATCGAGATTGTGGGTATTAAGGACACCCGCAAGACCACAGTCACCGGTGTGGAGATGTTCCGCAAGCTGCTCGACGAGGGCATGGCCGGCGACAACGTGGGTCTGCTCCTCCGCGGCATTCAGAAGGAAGAAATTGAGCGCGGCATGGTGCTCGTGAAGCCCGGGTCCATCACCCCTCACACCAAGTTCGAGGGTGAGGTCTACGTTCTGAAGAAGGAAGAAGGCGGCCGCCACACCCCCTTCTTTGCCGGTTACCGCCCGCAGTTCTACATCCGTACGACCGACGTGACCGGTCAGATCACCGCTTTCACCGCCGACGACGGCTCCAACGTGGAAATGGTGATGCCCGGTGACCGCATCAAGATGACCGGCGAGCTGATCTGCCCCGTCGCCATCGAACAAGGCATGCGCTTCGCTATCCGCGAAGGCGGCCGCACCATCGGTGCTGGCGTGGTCTCCAAGATCATCGCCTGATCCTGCCGATCCGGCCTCAGCCGTGATCTAGGGTTGAGGGGTGGAGCTCGTCTCTACCCCTCTCTCATGCACCTCGACAATCCAGCTGCTTTGGGTTTGTTCCGGTTCCCCGGCACCCAGCGCTTCCCTTCCTGCGCCTTCTTCCTTCAAGGATCAAGCCAGAACCGTTGAACGCTTAACGACGTCAGACACTCCATGTCCACCGCTATTGCCCAGCAGAAGATCCGCATCCGCCTGAAGGCGTTTGATCGCCGGATGCTGGATCTGTCCTGCGAAAAAATCATCGAAACGGCTGATCACACCGCTGCAACTGCGATCGGTCCGATTCCCCTGCCCACCAAGCGCAAGATCTATTGCGTGCTGCGCTCGCCCCACGTGGATAAGGACTCCCGTGAACACTTCGAGACCCGCACCCACCGCCGGATTATCGATATCTACAGCCCCTCGGCCAAGACCATCGACGCGCTGATGAAGCTGGACCTGCCCAGCGGAGTTGACATCGAAGTCAAGCTCTAATTCCTAGCCACCGCAGCTGGATCTCCAAAACCCGCCCCAGGGCGGGTTTTTTTGTGTGTTCGAACCACACGAAGCCGAAACACCTCTGCCTAGGATTCGCCCTCCATAGGCACAGGTGCAACAACGTGACGCAACTGGCCGTGAGAGAGCTGCCGCTATTCCCGCTGCCGGATGTGGTGCTCTTCCCCCAGGAAGTGCTGCCGTTGCACATCTTTGAGCCGAGGTACCGGATGATGCTGCGCACGGTCCTTGAAAGCGACCGGCGCTTTGGCGTGGTCCGCTGGGACCCCCAAGAAGGCACGATGGCCAGCGTGGGCTGTTGCGCGGAAATCCTGCAGTGCCAGACGCAAGAAGACGACCGCAGCTACATCGTCACCATGGGGCAGCAACGCTTCAGGCTGCTGGAAGTGGTGCGCGAAGCCCCATTCAAGGTCGGTCTGGTCAGTTGGATTGAAGACGAGAAACCCGAAGACCACAGCCAACTTAAAGAGCTCTCAGGCGAAGTCAGTTGTGCCCTCAAGGATGTGGTGGAGCTGACCGGCAAGCTGATGGGCAAGACCACGAGCCTGCCGAGCGACCTGCCCGATCTCCCGCGGGAGCTCTCATATTGGATTGGCTCGCATCTGGGGGGTCCCGTTGCGGATCAACAGCAGGCCCTGCTGGAAATCACCAACACCGAAGAACGACTGCGTCAAGAGTTCGAGCTGCTGGATGAGACACGCCGCCAGCTAGCCGCCCGAACCGTCCTGGAGTCGACCCTACGGGACCTGAAGACGAGCGAGAGCGAGGAAGACTGAGATGACCCCCACCGCCGTTTTGGCGCTGCTCACCCCCTGGGCGAGCGGCCTGATGCTGACCGTCGCGGTTACGGCCGTCCTGCTCTTGATTGGCCTGGCAATTTGGTCCTCGCGAGACCGCGCCTTCGAGAGCACCGCCAGCGTGGCGGAGGCCTATGACCGCTGGACCGATGACCAGCTGCTGGAGCGGCTTTGGGGCGATCACGTACACCTCGGCCACTACGGCTCTCCGCCGCAATCCCGGGATTTCCGAGCTGCCAAAGCGGACTTCGTCCATGAGCTGGTGCGCTGGAGTGGACTGGACCAACTTGCCCCCGGCAGCAGCGTTCTGGATGTGGGCTGCGGCATCGGTGGCAGTGCCCGGATCCTGGCCCGCGACTACGGCCTGAATGTGCTCGGCATCAGCATCAGTCCAGGACAAATCCATCGGGCCCAGCAGCTCACACCCGAGGGCCTGAGCTGCCGCTTCGCGGTGATGAATGCTCTGGATCTACAGCTCGAGGACACCAGTTTTGATGCAGTCTGGAGCGTGGAAGCGGGCCCCCACATGCCCAACAAGCAGCGCTATGCCGATGAACTGCTAAGGGTGCTCAAACCCGGCGGCCTTCTGGCCGTGGCCGACTGGAACCGCCGCGATCCCGAAGTCAAACCCCTGAACCGCAAGGAGCGCTGGGTGATGCACCAACTCCTCGTGCAGTGGGCCCACCCTGAATTCGCCAGCATCCCGGGATTTCGCCGCAACCTCGAGCAGAGCCGCTGGAGCAGTGGCGCCCTCGTGGAAACCGCGGATTGGAGCCGCGAGACCCTGCCCTCCTGGATCGAATCAATCCTCGAAGGCATCCGACGGCCCGGTGCGATGATGGGCCTCGGCCCTAAAGCCGTCTTGATGGGCCTGCGCGAGTCCCCCACCCTGATACTGATGCACTGGGGCTTCGCCACCGGAATGATGCATTTCGGCGTCTTCCGAACCCGCAAACCGATGGCCTAGAGCAGAGTCATCGGGTAGGCGCCAAAGACCGCCAAGTGCTCGCAGAGGGGCTTAAGTTCCTCCATGGCCTGCTGCAGGGACTCCGCTCCTTCAGGAAGCTCCAGGTCCACAAAAAAGATGTATTCGCCCATTTCCCGTTTAGAGGGGCGGGACTCGATGCGGCTCATGTTCAAGCCGCGGTGGGCAAAACAAGCCAGGGCCTTGAGCAGGGCACCGGGCTCGTTGGCATGCAGAGAGAAGGCCAAGCTGGCCAGCTCCCCTTGCCAATTGCGCTCCCCTTGGCGGAGCAGCAAAAAGCGGGTGCAGTTGCCCGGCACATCGTTGATCGGATAGGCCAGCTCCTCAAGCCCGTGCTCCTTGGCGGCCTGCTGGGAGGCGATGGCCGCGCGGAAATGACTGCCGGCCACCATCCGAGCCGCCTCGGCGGTCGAGCTAGTAGGTAGCTGCAGGGCATTGGGCAGGTTGTTGCTCAGCCAGAGGCTGCACTGCGCCAGAGCTTGCGGGTGGGAGAGCACTTCACTGACCCCCTCGACACTGCCACTCCCGACTAGGGCGTGGCGAATCGGCAGCACCACCGCCCGCGCAATCTTCAGCTCAGGGTGCTCCCAAAGGGCATCCAAACAAGCGGTGACCCCGCCTTCCACGGAGTTCTCGACGGGAACCACCGCCGCCTCCACCCGGACGGCCGCCAGGGCCTGGATCACCGCGCGGATACCCCTCTGAGGCAGCAGTTCAGGCGCCTCCCACTGCTCGAGCTTCGCGAAGGCCTGGGCCGCCTGCTCCCCATAGGTGCCCACCGGACCAAGAAAAGCAATGCGCATGGGGCTGATCGGGCCGTGCTCGATAGGATCATGGCGCCCCGGCCGCCCTTTGATGCCCCTGGCCTTCAGTGCCAGTCAAGCGTTGCAGTTGCCGGTGCAGCAGAACGCCGATCGTTTGGGTGCCTACCTAGACGACGAAGAGCAGGTCATTGAGGCCCTGCTCGAAGCCCAGCAGCTCAAAATGATCGCGAGTGGGCGCTACCGCTACACCGTGACCAAACTGCAGGTCTTTCAGCTGCAGATCCAACCCGTGGTGGACCTCGTGGCCCGCCGCAGCCCCAACCGCATCGAACTAGAAGCCATCGACTGCCAGCTGGAAGGTCTCGGGGTCGTCGATGATTTCCAGCTGAGCCTGACCTCCTGGCTGGAGGCCCGTGACGGTACCTTGGTGGGCGAGGCCAGCCTGGCGGTGAGCGTCAGTCAACCCAGCCTGCTGAAACTGATCCCACGCAAGGTGCTTGAGGGCACAGGCAGGTCCCTGCTTGCGGGCATCCTGCTGGGCATCAAAACCCGGGTGGGTCAGCAGTTGATCAGCGATTTCCAGCGATGGTGTGCCCAGCACGCGATCAACCCGGCTGGCGCCAAGACCTAGGCAGCGAGGACCTTGCGCAGAAAACTGCGGCGATGCAGGACGGTCGGCCCCAGCTCGAGTACAGCTGCCCGGTGCTGCGCTGTCCCATAGCCCGCATGGCGCTCAAAGCCATAGCCGGGGAAGCGCTGAGCAAGACGCACCAAGAGGGCATCGCGGGCCTGCTTGGCCAAGACACTGGCCGCTGCGATCTCCAGATGCTCGCTGTCACCGCGCACCACGGTCTCCTGCGAGCCCGGCCAAAGACGCAGGGGCAGGTTCCCGTCCACCAGGACATGGTCCGGCTCCGGAGAACCCAGGCGCTGCAATCCCCGAACCATCGCCAGTTCGGTGGCGCTGCGAATGCCGAAGCGGTCAATCTCAAGAGCGGAAGCCTGCCCGAGGGCCCAGGACTCCGCCTGCTCAAGGATCAAGGGCACCAGCTGGGCCCGGCGCTTGGCCGAGAGGGCCTTGCTGTCGGTCAAACCCGCCGCGGCCAAGGCCTCGCGGGCGGGGTCGCTCAAGATGACTACACCGGCAAAGACAGGGCCAAACCAGCAGCCCCGCCCGACTTCATCCACACCAGCGATCCGCATCGGCGCCGCAGGCCTCAGTCGCTGGCCGAAGAACGGCGGCGGCGGCGGCGGGGCTCACCGTTGTCTTGAGTCTCCTCTGCAGCCGGGGTCGAGACCACAGCGACCGTTGCCGCAGGCGCTTCAGTCACTGCGACGGTGGCTGCACTGCTGCGGCTCCGGGTGCGAGTGCGGCCCGTGCGGGCAGGCGCCGCTTCATCATGGGCCGCCGTGGCGGCCGTTGAATCGGTGATCGAAACCGTCGTCACGGGAGATTCCATGACGGCCACTTCCGTGATCGAGACGGTGGGCAGGGGGGTGATCGCCACGCCCGTGGGCTCGGTCTGGGCGACGGCGACCGGAGCAGCAGCAACGCCGTACCCATTGCCGTTGGCGTTGCTACCGCCGCGACCACGGCGGCGGCGGCGGGGACCCGCGGCCGCCAACTGCTGACGGGCCTCATCGAGGACCGCTTCAGCGTCTTGCCCCGGACGGACGACGCGCACCATCAGGTTGTCGGGATTCGGAGACGGATCCAGCAGTAGCGCCGGGTTCAGACCCAACCAGCCGTAGACCATTTCCTGTTCAGGCTCCATCGGAACAACTACCAGTTCCGGCTCAGGCCGGCGGTTGTGGCCCTCCGAGCTGCTGGTGGCCTGAGGCGGAGCATCGGCCTGGGCCGTGGCCACAACAGCTCCGTCGTCGTAGGCGGTGGTGCTGTCGACATCAGAACTGCGTCCACCACGACCGCGACCACGGCGGCGGCCACCGCTGCCGCCCTCCAGGGCCGCGGGGGTCGAGGCTTCAGCACGGGCCGAGGCAGCTGAGCGCACCAAACCCGAGACACTGGCCAGGGGCTGGAGCGTGTCTTGACCAGGCAGGACCACCACGTGACCCAGACCACCGCAGCTGGGGCAGGCCCGGCCGAAGAGCTCATAGATGTTCTGGCCCTGACGCTTGCGGGTGAGCTCCACCAAGCCCAGTTCACTGATCTGAGCGATCTGAGGACGGGCCGAATCGGAGCGCACTTCAGAGGTGAAGTGCTCGAGCAGTTGCAGCTGATCGCGGCGTGACTCCATATCGATGAAGTCGATGATCACGACTCCACCGATGTTGCGCAGTTTCAGCTGACGGGCGATCTCAGTTGCCGCCTCGTAGTTGGTCCACAGGACCGTCTCACGGGCATTGGCAGAGCGGGTGAAGGAGCCCGAGTTGACGTCAATCACCGTCAGGGCCTCGGTGGGCTCGATGATCACGTAGCCGCCCGAAGGCAGATCCGCCCGAGGCTTGAGGGCATCGCGGATGGCCGCGTTGACTTTGTAGTGCTCCAGGATCTGGGTGGGCTCACTGTGGTGCTCCACCAGCACCTGATGGGGATCGCTACCAAGGAAGGTGTTGACCCGGGAGACCGCATCAGGAGCGTCCACCACGATCCTCGCCACCTCTGGGGTGTAGTGGTCGCGCAGGATCCGATGAATGAAATCGTCGTCGCGGTTCAGCAGAACCGGCGGCGTCGCGGATTCAGCGGCCGTCTGAATGGCCTCCCACTGGCGCAGGAGCGCCTCGAGGTCGTCAATCAGCAGATCTTCGCTGATGCCTTCGGCCTCGGTGCGGATCAGCAGGCCTGCGCCAGGGGGCTTAATCAAGACACCCAGGGCACGCAGACGGTTGCGCTCGCTTTCAGCGGTGATCCTGCGCGAAATATTCACCCCTTGGCCATGGGGCTGAAGCACCAGGAAACGGCCCGGCAGGGTGAGGTTCCCCGTCAGCCGAGGCCCCTTCGTTCCGGTGGGCTCCTTCATGACCTGAACGAGCACTTTCTGCCGTGGCTCGAGCAGCTCGGTGATGCCGACTATGCCTTTCTTCAGACGAAGGGGACCGAGGTCCGAGACATGAATAAAGCCATTCTTCTCACCCTCGCCGATGTTGACGAAGGCGGCATCAATGCCAGGCAGGACGTTCTCGATCGTTCCCAGATAAACATCACCGATCTGATAGCGACCCTGTGCGACGACGAGCTCGTCGACTCGCTCATCGGTGAGAACAGCGGCAATCCGCAGTTGCTCGGCGATGACGATCTGCTGGGGCATGGAAGGTCAGGAAATGACCTGCACGGGGCAGGAGGGGATAAGAAATGACGCGGCTAACGCAGTGCGTTGGCCTGAGACAGAGATCTGATCGCGGCATCGCCGATGCCGGGTGACTACTGCCAGTGGGATGTGAGAAAAGCTCAGAACGCGACGCCGAGGCTGAAGCTGCGGCGAAAGAGGGGGGCGTTGAACCAGTGAGGTTGAACGCGAAAGAGTTGCGGGTGCCGGTTGGTGCCCGTCTGAACAGCGCCGCCTTAAGCGACTTTCAGGAAGGGAAACTCGTGAAAGCTGCTGAGGAAGTTCCGCTCGCTCGCCATCAACGTCGGTTGACGGGGCGGAGGAGAGATCAACGAACCGACTTCGGTCAAGGATCTGCTGTCCTGATTGCAAGCTAGCACGGTTGATTTCAAGAGTCGGAGGGGCTTTGGAGCAGTAACGATTGGCGCCGCAGGCCCACCATCGCCAAGGGCCGAGCCAGGCGCCCTGAGAACCACTGCTGCAGCTGTTCCGGCTTCAAACTGCGGCCGGCAGGATCCACCACTGCGCTGTAGCGAAGCCCCTGAAGATCGGGATCGTCCGCCAAACGGGGGAGCAGCTCCAGCGCGGTGAGGTATGGCCTTAGGTCCCGTTGCCGGGGCCGCCCCTTCTTATCGGTGTCCTCCCAAATCCAACTCTCCTGGCCCAAAAGATCAGCCGCCGCCGCCGCCCATTCCTCGGATGTCGCCTTGGCCTGGCCATGCTCCACTCGCCACTGAACGGCCCAGATCGCACCTGAGAGCTCCTGCGAGAGGCTGGAGCCAAAGACCTCCACGGGCTGGACCTCGAGTAGCGCGAAACCAGGGGGCAGTTGGCGCTGAAGCTGCTGGCGAGCCGGCTCTGAATCCAGCGGAGCCGTGAACTCGACATCCATCCATTCCCCATCCGCTTCGGCGCCCAGGGGCAGAGCCAAAGCGAACTGCACCCGCGGCAAGGGGTGGAAGCCCCCCGTAAAACTCACCGGCAGCCCCGAGCGGCGCAGGGCGCGCTCCATCAGACGCACCAGATCCAGGTGGCTGAGCAAAGCCAAGGAACCCGTCTTGGCAAAGCGGAAGCGCAGGCGTTGGACCCGCTCGCTGGCGGGAGGACGCTGAGGAAGGGGCTCCGGAATCTCAGGCGGAGCGACCACCACGTTGTGACCCAACTCAGGGCCGCAGACCCCGCAGCTGCTACAACCCTCAAAGGAGCAGTCCGGAACCACCGCCGCCGCCAGGGCATTGCGCAGGTCCTCAGCCAGCCAGCTTTTCTCCACCCCTGAATCGATGTGATCCCAGGGCAGGGGCTGGGCGCAGAAGGCCGCCAGGTCGCTGGGGTCCATGCCCTCGGCGGAACTCCACTCCCCTATCTCGTGCTCGCGGTAACGCCCGCCCAACTCCGCCGCCTCGATGGCATCGGTCCAGGCCTGATACGTGCGGTCCGCGGCTTCAAACCAGGCATCCAGCCCTGCACCAGCCCGCCAAGCCGCCTCGATCACAGGCGCGAGACGGCGGTCACCTCGACCGACAAAGTCCTCCATCGCCGAAAGGCGCACATCGGTGAAATTCGTCTTCAGGCCACGCAACTGGCGCAGGGCTTCGCGCAACAGCTGCTGACGACGCACGAATTCAGCCGTGCTGACGCTGTGCCACTGGAACGGGGTGTGGGGCTTGGGCGTGAAGTTGCTGATGGTCAGGTTCAGTTCCAACCGTCCCAGGTCCCGGCACTGCTGCTGCAACGACCGGCAGGTCTCGGCGATGCCCAGAACGTCGGCATCGGTTTCACCGGGCAGGCCGATCATGAAATAGAGCTTGATCTTGCGGTAGCCGCTCTCCATGGCGGTGCGAATGCCCCGCAGCAGCTCTGCATCCGTAAGCCCCTTATTGACGATGTCCCGCAAACGCTGGGTGCCGGCTTCGGGCGCGAAGGTCAGACCTGCCCGCCGGGTGCCGCCCAGGATGTGGGCAATGTTGCTGTCGAAGCGATCAACCCGCTGACTCGGCAGGGTCAAGGTGACGTTCTTGTCCGCCAAGCGGTTGCGCAACTCCACCCCCACCGCGGGCAGCGCCAAGTAGTCCGAACAGCTCAGCGAGAGCAGGGAGAAGTCGGAATACCCCGTGCGCTCCATGCCCGTCTCAATGGCCTCTACCACGGCCTGCGGTTCCGCGTCCCGGGCCGGACGGGTCAACATCCCTGGCTGGCAGAAGCGACAACCGCGGGTGCAGCCGCGGCGGATTTCGACGGTGAGACGATCGTGCACCGTCTCGATATGGGGGACCAGACCCATCGCGTAGTGGGGCATGGGCGTCGCGGTGCGGCGCATGACCCGCTTGGGCACCCCCGGATGCAGGGGCTGCTGGCTCACCCCATCGGGGCCCGGCCGGTATAGGGATGGGACATAGACCCCCGGCACATGGGCCAGGTCCCGCAACAAGGCACTGCGGCTCAACCCCGCAGCCTTGGCCTCAGCCACCACCAGACCCAGCTCTGGCAACACCTCTTCGCCATCGCCCAGCACTATGAAGTCGAAGAACGCCGCGAAGGGCTCCGGGTTGCTTGTGGCGGTGGGACCGCCGGCAAAGATCAGTGGAGGGGCGGCCGGATCCGCAAGGGGCAGATCGCCGCGATCAGCGGCCCGAATCGGCACATGGGCCAACTCCAACATCGCCAGGATGTTGGTGGCCCCCAACTCGTAACTGAGAGAGAAGCCGAGGATGTCGAAGGCAGGCAGCGGCCGGCGACTCTCCACAGCAAAGAGAGGCTGTCCCCGCTCGCGCAAGCGCTCCGCGAGATCCGGGCCTGGCAGATAACTGCGGTCACAGAGCTGGCCAGGAACGCTGTTGAGAATCGAATAGAGAATGATGTGGCCTGTGTTGCTGGAGCCGACCTCGTAGATCTCGGGGTAGGTGAGGGCCCAGCGCACGGCAGCGGCGGGCCAGACCTGATTCCAGTCCCGCTCCTGCACCCCCAGTTCATTGCCGAGATAGCGGCCCGGCTTGGCAATGCTGCGATCCACCAGGGTGTCGAAATCCACCGGTGCGTCGAAAACGGTGGTCACAGCAGCAGGCCTGGCACTGACTTGATCGTATGCAGAGGCAGCCCCAGGGGGCCCCCTCCACGTAGGACAATCCGGCCAGTACAACCGGGCCCTCGTGGCCCCTCGGTGAGATGGCCCAGGTCAACGGCAACTACCTCAAGCTCAAAGCGGGCTACCTCTTCCCGGAGATCGCACGGCGCGTCAAGGCCTTCAGCGAAGCCAACCCGAACGCTCCGATCATTCGCCTCGGGATTGGCGATGTCACCGAGCCCCTGCCGGAGGCCTGCCGCAATGCCATGAAGTCGGCCGTCGACGAGATGGGGACCCGTGAAGGCTTCCACGGGTACGGCCCCGAGCAGGGTTACGGCTGGCTGCGCGAGAAAATCGCGACTAATGATTTCCAGGCCCGCGGCTGCAACATCAGCGCCGAGGAGATCTTTGTCTCCGACGGCTCCAAGTGCGATAGCTCGAACATCCTGGACATCCTGGGCGCCGGCAACCGCATCGCCGTCACCGATCCCGTCTACCCGGTGTATGTCGACAGCAACGTCATGGCAGGCCACACGGGCGACGCCGATGACGCCGGCCAGTACGGCGGTTTGACCTACCTGCCAATCAGTGCCGACAACGGCTTCACCGCCCAGATCCCCAGCGAGAAGATGGATCTGATCTATCTCTGCTTCCCCAACAACCCCACCGGTGCGGTGGCCTCCAAGGAGCAGCTCAAGGCCTGGGTGGACTACGCCCGCGCCAACGACGCCCTTATCCTGTTTGACGCGGCCTATGAGGCCTTCATTCAGGACCCATCCCTGCCCCACTCCATCTATGAGATCGAGGGCGCCCGCGAGTGCGCCATTGAGTTCCGCTCCTTCTCCAAGAATGCAGGCTTCACTGGCACCCGCTGCGCCCTGACCGTGGTGCCCCGCGGCCTGATGGGCACTGCGGCGAACGGCGAGAAAGTGGAACTCTGGGGCCTTTGGAACCGCCGCCAGTGCACCAAGTTCAATGGTGTCAGCTACATCGTTCAGCGGGGTGCCGAAGCGGTCTACTCCGCTGAAGGTCAGGCCCAGGTGAAAGGGCTGATCAGCTTCTACATGGAGAACGCCGCCATCATTCGCCGCGAACTCAGCGGTGCCGGCCTGACGGTCTACGGCGGCGAACAGGCCCCCTACGTGTGGATCAAAACCCCCGCAGGCGTGGACTCCTGGGGCTTCTTCGATCTGCTTCTCAACAAGGCCAACGTGGTCGGCACCCCCGGCAGTGGTTTTGGTGCCGCCGGCGAGGGCTACTTCCGTCTTTCGGCCTTCAACAGCCGCGAGAACGTCAACGAAGCCATGCGCCGGATCAAGGAAGCTCTGACCCCCGCCGCAGCTGCCGCCTAAGGCGCTGCCTAAAGTCCCTAACTCGTCATGCCGGAGCTGATCAGGATGATCCGATCAACTCAGGCGCCTAGCCGCGAAAGCGGTGGCGCCGCTGTGATGGAGAAAGCGCCGGAGCGGGTGCGCAAGCCCTCGCCCCGCTACAAGGTGCTGCTCCACAACGACCCGGTGAACACCATGGAATACGTGGTGAGCACCCTGCGGCAGGTGGTGCCCTCCCTCAGTGAGCAGGACGCCATCGCCGTGATGATGGAGGCCCACAACACGGGTGTGGGCCTGGTGATCGTCTGCGATATCGAGCCTGCGGAGTTTTACAGCGAAACCCTCAAGGCCAAGGGGCTGACGAGCACGATCGAGCCCGAAGAGTGATGGAGGCGCCCACTAGATCGACCTTGCACTGGTGGGGAACCCTCCTCTATGTGCCCGTGCTCTACGGGCTGGGATGGTTGAGCGCCAGGCCGCTGGCCCTGCTCTTTCCACA
This sequence comes from Synechococcus sp., assembly GCA_047285805.1. Lineage (GTDB taxonomy): Bacteria > Cyanobacteriota > Cyanobacteriia > PCC-6307 > Cyanobiaceae > Vulcanococcus. The sequence continues at coordinate 186,844 of JBJBCN010000003.1, forward strand.
ATGGCGCCCCGACCAGGTGAACCTGGTTGGCGTTGCCTTGGCGCTGCTGTTGCTGCTGCTCACCCTTCCTGGGCGTCTGCGCCAGGGCTGGGGCGTCGAGCATCCCTGGCAAACACTTGGGGTTGTCCTGCCTGCTTCAGCCGGCCTGCGCGCGTTCCTGCGGGGCTTTCTCAAAGCGGCAGCACTTCTCTTTGGCGTGGTGGTCGTCCTTCTGCTCAGTGGCCAAAGCCACTGGCAAGGCCGAATCACCACGGGAGAAATCCTCAATGCCATCGCCCTGCTCCTGGGGGTGGGCTTTGCCGAGGAATTGATCTTTCGCGGTTGGCTCTGGGGTGAGCTGGAACTGCTCGGGGGACGGCAGCGGGCGATCGGGCTGCAGGCCGCCTTCTTTGCCCTGGTGCATCCCTGGTATCAGCTTCCCGCCTTCGAAGCCATCGGCTTGCTGGTGGGGCTGGTGCTCCTGGGAGTTGCCCTGGCCCTACAACGCCGCGCCGATCACGGTGCGTTGTGGGGCTCGGTGGGACTCCACGGCGGATTGGTCGGCGGCTGGTTCGCGCTCCAAGCCGGCCTAATCAGCGTTCCGGAGGCTGGTCCGGCCTGGCTGCTCGGTCCGGGAGGCGCTAGCCCCAATCCCATCGGAGGCTTGCTCGGCTGGGCAGGCCTGACGGGCTTAATCCTGGTGCGTCGCCGCTGGTGGCGCTGAGTTAGCGGGTCGCCGTCGCCAAAGCCTTTCGACCTTCCACGGGAGCGCGAAGCGCTTCTTCCAGTGGAGCGGTGCCGTAGTCGCGCTCGAGCAGATCCATCACGGTGCGACCGAAATCTGCGGGATTCCGCTCAAAGGCTTCCAAACAGATGCGGCCAAAGGTGCTGCCCATCGGCTCGGGATTCCAAAGGAGTTGCCGCGCCGTCCAGGGCAGCATGCTCATCGGGTTGTAGCCCGGCTTGATCAGCCCCTGATCGAAGCCGTACTGCTCGAGATGGGTGTGGGGCTGCAGGCCGATGAAAAAGATCGCCGGCTCCACCTTGTCGGCGCCAAAAATCCGCTCCAGCTCACGGTGGTAAGCGACGGTTTGGCGGATCGTCTCGGGCCGTTCGTCGATGACGTTGAACGAGTAGTTGACTGAGACGTGTTCACGGAACCCGGCCTCGGCTAGCAGGCGGCAGTTCTCGAGGACGGTGCGCAGGTTGTAGCCCATCCGCATCTTGCGCACGAGCTCCTGGGATCCCGAGGTAATGCCGATCTCGAAGTAGTCCATGCCCGTCTCGACCATCAGCAGGGCGAGCTCGGCGTCGAGATTGTCAGCTCGGATGTAGGCCGCCCAGCGAATGTCGTTCCAGCCCTGGGCTTTCACTGCCCGTAGCAGCTCCTTGGCGTCGTCGATGTAGCGACGGGCCGGAATGAATTGGGCATCCGTGAACCAGAAACCGCGAACCCCGCGCCGATAGAGCTGATGCATCTCAGCGATCACCTCATCGACGGGATTCACCCGGACCGCCTTGCCCTCAACGACCGTGTAGACGCAGTAGCAGCAGTTGTGGGGGCAGCCCCTCTTCGTCTGAACACCGACGTAGAAGTCCCCCCCATCGAGGTACCAATCGAGCTGCGGCCAGATCGAGGCGATGTAGTCGTAGTCGCAGGCTGTCTTCTCCATGCCGGAGGGCTGCTCGTGAATCAAGCCCGGCCGTGGCGCGTTTCCCGCCAGGAAACAGCGCTCATTGGCGAGGGACTCCCCGCGCAGGAGCTTCTCGAGAAGCGGCTCGCCCTCACCGACGGAGACGACGGTGCCGCGGGGGAGACGTTTGCCGAGCTGTTCGTAGAAGACACTGACGGCGCCGCCGCCTAGGACCGCCTGAGCCCCGGGGTGATGGCGCCGCGCCCGCCTCAAGCCGCGGCGCACCAGGCGCAGATTGCGCCAGAGCTCGCCATAGAAAGACGCCATCAGGCGTAAGCCACCGAAGGCACCGCGCAGCCGGCGGACCGGATTCAGGGCGTAGAAAACCTCAAAGGAGTTCTGGAGCGGATTGCCCCCGCGACCATCCACCGGGGCATAGATCTGGATATCTCGCCAGGAGAACACCAGAACCGTGGGCCGGAAGCTCTCGATGCGCTCCAGCAGGACGGCCTCGACATCCAAGAGGGGCACAGCCGCCAGATCGAGGATTTGCTGCGGCAAATCCGGGAACTGCTTATGCAAGTGATCGGCCAGGTAAACGGGGCCGATCGGGAAAATTGGATTGCAGGGGAGCCGCACGAGCAACACCCGCTGATCAGATGGCGGTAGTGGTCTCAAGCTGCGACGCCCGTGGCGAAGTTGGACGCTAACAAGCAGCTCTTGTCCAGCGTTGCTGGAGGGTTTGATCCACCAGCTCCACCGTTCTCCCCAGGCCATGGGGCAAGCGCGGCCACCACTGACGGTGGACACAGGTTCGGGGGGCGAGCTGCCGGCCGGACGCCTCCACAACCGCCCGCAGGGCTTCAATCCTTGGCTGCGGATAGGCCGGATTGATCACGTCGGCCAGATCGATTCCACCGAGGTCATCAATGCCAGCGGCCAAAGCAGCCGGAAGCGCATCAAGGGGCCAAAGGTTCGGGGGAGTCTGGAGATGGACCTCGCGCGGCAACAGGGCACGGGCCGCCGCAATCAGCTCCAACAGATCGGCTTGTTCCTGGGCGTTGAGGACAACAGCGGAGGCGCCATCGGGACGCCAAGGCTGAAGGATCACCTCCTGGAGATGTCCCCAACGCAGCTGCAAATCGCGAAGCAGTGCAAGGGCCTCCAAGCGGTCGGCGCGGGTCTCGCCCACCCCCAGCAAGAGCCCCGTCGTGAAGGGAATGCACAGGCGGCCGGCTTGCTCCAGCTGGGCCAAGCGAACCTCCAGGCGTTTGCTGGGGGCGTGGGCATGCAACGGGGTATAGGCCGGCCCAAGGCCTTCGAGCATCAAGCCAAGCGATGGATTGCAGCGGCCAAGCCGAGCCATCTCCCTGACACTCAGAGGGCCGGCATTCGTGTGGGGCAACCGTCCTTGAGCCAAGGCGAGCTGGCTGAACTGCACTAAGCGGTCGAACCAGACACCGCGGCGCGGCGAGCCCGGTGCCTCCTCGCCACTGAGGAGCAGCACCTCGGCGGCACCCGGCCGCTGAGCGAGCTGCTGCTGGGCAAGCTCAAGCGAGAGGGGAACGGCTAAATCCGGGGAAACGCGAAAGCTGCAGTAGGCGCAACGGTTGAAACAGCCGTGGGTGGGCACCAGCGTGACGCTGGGGCTCCAGGTGACAACAGGAGCGGAGCCCACTGGCGAAGCACTGAAAAGGGGAGCTGATGTCACCGATTAGCAGCGCTGAGCGCGCTGGAACCTGAGAACGCGTTAACGCGGCGCAATGTGGCGCAAACATCCGTTACATTGGCTTTGGCAGGACGGGTTACCGACCTGTCCTTCCCTAACCGCCACGCGTTCGCGCAAGGCCCTTCTTTCCCGTACTCATGACGACCACCATCCAGCAGCGCCAAGGCGCTTCTGCGTGGAACCAGTTCTGCGAGTGGGTCACCAGCACCGACAACCGCCTCTATGTGGGTTGGTTCGGCGTCCTGATGATTCCTTGCCTGCTGGCAGCCACCATCTGCTTCATCGTTGCGTTCATCGCAGCACCCCCCGTCGACATCGACGGCATCCGTGAGCCTGTTGCTGGCTCCCTGATCTACGGAAACAACATCATCTCTGGTGCTGTTATCCCCTCCAGCAACGCCATCGGCCTGCACTTCTATCCCATCTGGGAAGCCGCCAGCCTCGACGAGTGGCTGTACAACGGCGGTCCTTTCCAGCTGGTTGTTTTCCACTTCCTCATCGGCATCTACGCCTACATGGGTCGTGAGTGGGAACTCTCCTATCGCCTCGGCATGCGCCCCTGGATCTGCGTTGCTTACAGCGCACCCGTGGCTGCTGCTTCCGCAGTGTTCCTGGTGTACCCCTTCGGTCAGGGCTCCTTCTCGGACGCCATGCCCCTGGGCATCTCCGGCACCTTCAACTACATGCTGGTGTTCCAGGCTGAGCACAACATCCTGATGCACCCCTTCCACATGCTTGGTGTGGCTGGTGTGTTCGGTGGTTCCCTGTTCTCCGCCATGCACGGCTCCCTGGTGACCTCTTACCTGGTGCGTGAACCCACCGAGAGTGAGTCCCAGAACTACGGCTACAAGTTCGGCCAAGAGGAAGAGACCTACAACATCGTGGCTGCCCACGGTTACTTCGGTCGCATGATCTTCCAATACGCCTCCTTCAACAACAGCCGCAGCCTGCACTTCTTCCTGGCTGCCTGGCCTGTTGTTGGCATCTGGTTCACCGCCCTGGGCGTTAGCACCATGGCGTTCAACCTGAACGGCTTCAACTTCAACCAGTCGATCCTGGATTCCCAGGGTCGTGTGCTGAACACCTGGGCTGACGTGCTGAACCGCGCCAACCTCGGTATGGAAGTGATGCACGAGCGCAACGCTCACAACTTCCCCCTCGACCTGGCTGCTGCTGAGTCCACCCCCGTGGCTCTGCAAGCTCCCGCCATCGGCTGAGGCTGAACCCCAACGATTCAGCTTCTTCTCGAACTTCGAGGACTGTTGAATCAGAAGCCCCCGCGAAAGCGGGGGCTTTTTGTTGTTGGGATGCAGATTCCAAGGGAAGGCAGCGGTGAAGCACAGCCTTCAACTCCTCGTAGTCGCGTCGCTCTTACGGAGGGGCTGGAGCGAGTCATGACGCCAAGTGCCTTAGGCCTTCTGCCAAAGGACGGGCTTTCGGCGTTTGGGATAGAGCTCTTGGCAGAGGGGACAGACACGTCCATCACAACTGCGGGCCGTGCAGAACTCCCGCCCGTAAAAGATGATCTGAAGGTGGAGCTTGTTCCAAGCGTCCTTGGGAAAGAGGCGTTTGAGATCCGTCTCGGTGCGAGAAACGCTCTCACCACTGCTCAAACCCCAACGTTGGGCCAAGCGATGAATGTGGGTGTCCACGGGAAAGGCGGGCACACCAAAGGCCTGGGCTATCACCACGCTGGCGGTTTTATGGCCCACTCCGGGGAGCGCCTCCAATGCGGCAAAACTGGCGGGGACTGCACCGCCGTGGCGCTCAAGCAACAATTCCGCGAGGCGCTTGACGTTGCGGGCTTTCGTTTTCGCGAGACCTAGCTGACGGATATAGCCCAGGATTGCGGCCTCCGGTAAATCAGCCATCGCCTGGGGCGTTGGTCCTGCGGCGAACAACGCAGGGGTGACCTCATTGACCTTTTTGTCGGTGCATTGGGCACTGAGCAGCACCGCAATCAACAAGGTGAAGGGATCGCTGTGATCCAGAGGAACCGGCGTCTCGGGGTAATGCTCTTCAAGACGGCGCATGATCAACGCCGCTCGCTCCTGCTTCCTCAAGACGGGACGCTGCTGCAACCAAAGCCCAGTTTGTAGGCTCGCTTCAGCGCAGTCAGCCCATGGGAAGCAGCTTCGGCGATCTGTTCAGCATCAGCACCTTCGGCGAATCGCACGGCGGCGGTGTTGGCGTGATCGTGGAGGGCTGTCCGCCGCGATTGGAGCTCGACCTGGATGCGATCCAGAACGACCTGGATCGGCGCAAGCCGGGCCAGAGCAAGATCACCACTCCGCGCAAGGAAGACGACCAGGTCGAAATCTTGAGCGGCCTGCTCGACGGGGTCACCCTGGGCACCCCGATCGCAATGGTGGTCCGCAACAAGGACCAGCGGCCGCAAGACTACAAGGAAATGGAAGTGGCCTTCCGCCCGTCTCATGCCGACGCGACCTACCAGGCTAAGTTCGGCATTCAGGCCAGGAGTGGAGGCGGACGGGCCTCAGCCCGGGAAACGATCGGCCGCGTGGCCGCCGGTGCGATTGCCAAACAGCTGCTGAGCAAGGCCAACGGAACTGAAGTTGTGGCTTGGGTCAAGCGCATTCACGACATCGAAGCGCAGATCGATCCAGCGGCCGTGACCATGGATGCCGTCGAAAGCAATATCGTGCGCTGCCCTGATGGCGCCGTTGCGGAACGGATGATCGAGCGCATCGAGGCGATTGGCCGTGAAGGGGATTCCTGCGGTGGCATAGTCGAATGCGTCGTCAGGGGCGTCCCCGCCGGTCTGGGTATGCCCGTCTTCGACAAACTCGAAGCGGATCTGGCCAAGGCAGTGATGTCGCTGCCAGCGACCAAGGGCTTTGAAATTGGCTCGGGCTTTGCCGGAACATTGCTGAAGGGCAGTGAACACAACGACGCCTTCCTCCCCACCCCCGATGGGAGCCTGCACACCGCCACCAACAATTCCGGCGGGATTCAGGGGGGCATCAGCAACGGCGAAGCGATCGTGATTCGGGTGGCCTTCAAGCCGACCGCAACGATCCGCAAGGCCCAGCAGACGATCAACGCGCGCGGTGAGGCGACAACCCTTGAAGCAAAAGGTCGACACGACCCCTGCGTGTTGCCCAGGGCCGTGCCGATGGTGGAAGCGATGGTCGCCATTGTTCTGGCCGACCACCTGCTGAGGCAGCAGGGTCAGTGCGGCCTTTGGTAACGAGGGCTCAACGCACGCTAGTCAGCTGACCGGCGCCATTAGTGGAGGGTGCCCCACCCAAGCGGCCAACGGCCTTCGCCATCCGCTTCGCCACTGAAGCACCGCGGGTCGCACCGGTCTTCTTCACCGGGTTACGGGCTGCTTTTTTTGCCACGGGCTTGGCTTTAGCGGCCACCTTTGATTTCGCCGCTGCAGCCGGCTTGGCCTTCACCGTGGTGCTGGCCACTTTCTTGGGTGCGGCCTTCTTCAAGGCTGCGGGCTTCGCTTTAGCGGCGGGCCGCTTGGTGGTGGTTGCCGATGCCTTTTTGGCAGACGCCTTCTTGGGGGTAGCTTTCTTTGGAGCGGCCTTGCTGATCGTGGTGCGACTGCGGTGGCTCAGGATCAGCGCCCATTCCGCATCCGAGAGATTGGCTGGCTTGGCGCCATGGGCGTTGGCCAATTTGGCTGCTTTCTCGATGTCGGAAATGAGGTTTTTCCAAGAGGTCGCGAAGCGCTTGTCGGATTGCGACTTGGCACCGCTTTCAACCAGAGTTTCGACAACCCCAGCGGCGGTGACTTTTTTGCGCCTGCGGTTGAAGATCTCCTTTTGGAGCTGAGCGATCAGAGCATCAGCTTTATCGCTCAACTTGATGGTGAGCTGAGACATGCATCGAAAAACGTCTATCTCATGAGTAACACTCTGGTCTCAATCTGACAACAAAGCGTCGTTTGCGCGCTGCTCGAGCCATGCCAAAAGAGTGGGCAACCCCGGCCGCAGCTTCACGGACTCGCCGGGATCCGTAGACATCTCAAAGAGGCTGCCCCCCAAGGCCACTGCATCGACGCCCGACTCGAGCCAGAGACGTGCGTCACGGGCCGACAACCCTCCCGCTGCAATGCAATACGGCAATGGCGATAGGGGACTCGCCAGCGACCTCCAATAGCTCGGGCCAACACTGCTGGCGGGGAAGAGCTTCACTGCTGGCGCACCGAGGGCTTGGGCCTGGGCCACTTCCGATGGGGTGTACACGCCTGGGATCAGGGTGATCCCGTCCTGACGGGCTTGCGCCAAGAGTTGGGGCTCAAGAATCGGTGAGACGACATAGTCCAGACCGGCGGCTTGTGCTGCGGCCAAGCCCTGGAGACATCGCACAGATGCCGCGCCAAGACGAAGTTCCGTAAAGCATTCACGCAGGGCGACCGCCAGCTCCACCCAGGCGGGGGTCACGGCGACAGCGAGCTCGACATGCTGCAGGCCAGCGTCCATGAGTTGGCTGAGCTGGACCTCAGCCAGACGACGCTCAGACACACGAAGAACCGCCAGCACAGGCTGGCGGTGCAGTCCCCTCAGGAGGCCCGAGGGATCTGAGGCAAAAGCCTCAGACGTATTCGGCAACGTGGACGTCACTACGGATCAGCAGCTCTTGCAGATCCTCAGCATCGACGGTCTCACGCTCCACCAGCATCTCGGCGAGCTCATCGAGCACGCTGCGGTTGCCGTTGAGCACTGCGGTTGCCCGCTTGTAGGCCTCGGCCACCAGCAGGCTGACCTCTTCGTCGATGGCGGCGGCGGTGTCCTCGGAGAAATCACGCTCCGAAGCGATGTCACGACCGAGGAACATGCCGCCCTGACTGCGGCCCAGGGCCACGGGGCCGAGACGATCGCTCATGCCAAAGCGGGTGACCATCTGACGGGCAACGCGAGCGACCTGCTGGAGGTCGTTGGAAGCACCCGTGGTGACCTCGTCTTCGCCGTAGACGATCTCTTCGGCAACGCGACCTCCGAGGGCGACGGCCATCTGGTTCTGGAGGTAGGTGCGGGAATAGAGACCCGATTCCATGCGCTCTTCGCTGGGTGTGAAGAAGGTCAGACCACCAGCGTTACCGCGGGGAATGATCGAAATCTTCTGTACAGGGTCGTAGTCGGGCATCAAAGCGCCCACCAGAGCGTGGCCGGCCTCGTGATAAGCCACGAGACGCTTGCGCTTCTCGCTCATCACCCGGTCCTTCTTCTCAGGACCAGCCATGACCCGCTCAATCGCGTCATTCACCTCGTCCATTGAGACTTCGGTGAGCTGACGGCGAGCCGCGAGGATGGCGGCCTCGTTCAGAAGATTGGCGAGGTCAGCACCGGTGTAGCCAGGGGTGCGGCGCGCAATCTTGTCGAGATCGACGTCCTTGGAGAGGGTTTTGCCGCGGGCGTGGACACCAAGGATCTGAAGACGGCCGGCGTAGTCGGGACGATCCACCACCACCTGACGATCGAAGCGACCGGGGCGCATCAGCGCCGCATCCAAGACGTCGGGACGGTTGGTAGCCGCGACGATGATGATTCCGGTGTTGCCCTCAAAGCCGTCCATCTCCGTAAGGAGCTGGTTGAGGGTCTGTTCCCGCTCGTCGTTGCCACCGCCGAGGCCAGCGCCGCGCTGACGCCCCACCGCGTCGATCTCGTCAATGAAGACGATGCAAGGGGCGTTCTTCTTGGCCTGCTCAAACAGGTCTCGCACCCGGCTGGCGCCGACACCCACGAACATCTCAACGAACTCCGAACCGGAGATCGAGAAGAAGGGCACACCAGCCTCGCCCGCGACGGCCTTGGCAAGCAGGGTCTTACCGGTACCCGGAGGGCCCACCAACAGGACACCCTTGGGAATCTTGGCGCCAACGGCGGTGAAGCGATCGGGGTTCTTGAGAAAGTCGACGACCTCGGTCAGCTCGAGCTTGGCGCCTTCAATGCCGGCCACATCACCAAACGTGACCTGGGTTTCGGGCTCCATCTGAACCCGGGCCTTGCTCTTGCCGAAGTTCATGGCGGGGTTCCCGCCACCGCCCTGAGCGCGGCGCAAGAGGAAGAAGAGTCCACCCAGCAGAAGCAGGGGGAAGATCAGGGAACCAATGGCCTGCTGCCAAGCCTGGGGCTGACGGGAAGGCTCGACAGCGATGTCGACCTTGTGACCCTCGAGGAGCTTCAGCAGATCCTTGTCGGGGGCGAGGTTGACCACGGCGCGTTGGCCGTCGTTCTCGACCACTTGAGCCGTACCACGATCGGGAGCGATCAGAACCCGCGACACCTCATTGGCCTCAACGGCTTCCACAAAGTCGCTGTAGCGCAGGGTGCGCGGGGCATTGGCGGGATCAGGACGATCCAGGAACGCCGTACCAACTGCGATCACCACTACGGCTAAGAGGACGTATAGCCCCGCATTGCGCCAGCGCTTTTTCACTTGGTTCTCCGCTTGATCGAGGATAGTGATTAAGGAATGTTAACCGGACTCAGGCAGCTGAGCGCAGAACTTCGACCACGCTCTTGAAGGCGAACCACTCGGGGATTTCTTCTCCGCCGCGCAGCATCTGGCGGAACTGGGTGCCGCTGAGCTTGCGGACGTGCAGGCCACGGTCATCGGCGTGTTCGGCGGTCACATAGCCCTCTTCCTCGGTGTAGACGAGGTTCAAGGACGGAACCGTCTCCATTCCCAGCTCCGGAGCATTCTCGCGCGCGAAGTCCTGGGCCTGGTAAGGACCATAGAAGTCCTCACCGCTGATGGAGGACTTACAGCCGGCCATGTCGCGGCCAATGATGAAATGAGTGCAGCCGTAGTTCTTGCGGATGATCATGTGCTGCAGCGCCTCACGGGGCCCAGCCATGTGCATCGAATAGGGCAGGTAAGCCCAGCGAATACGGGGGTTGTTCACTTCAGAGGCCAGACGCTCATAGGTTTGGAAGCGAACAGCGCCGGGGATGTCGTCGTCTTGGGTGGGGCCACAGGTGGGATGCACCAGAACCACGCCCTGCTCACTCACGTTGGTGGCATCAAGGGCCCGGGTAAAGAGCTCGTAGTGCGCACGGTGGATGGGGTTGCGGCACTGGAAAGCCACCACGTCTTGACCCTCGGGCAGGTTCGCGCGCACCTCAGCGGGGGTCTTGCAAGGGAAGACGCGCTCGGGCAGCTCCAGGCCTTGAATCGAACCGCCCAGGTAGAAGCGACCGCGCTCGGTGGCGATCATCTTCACCGCGGGATGCTCCAGGGAGGAGGTGCCGTAGCAGCCAACCGCCTCACGGGCCTTGTCGGGCTCCCACTTGCTCTCCACCGTCATCACTGCAAGCTCTTGACCGCGGTAGGTCAGCAGCAGCTTCTGACCAACGGCAATGTCGTCGCGATCAGTGTCCATCACGATCGGCAGACCAAAGAGAAGGCCGCTGGTGGTGCGGTTCTTCTCGACCACCGAGAGGTAGTCGTCCTGGTGCATGAAGCCGCGCAGGGGTGAGAAACCACCCACCATCAACAGCTCGATGTCGCAGGCGTTGCGATCGGAACACTCAGCCACGTGATCCACGCCAGCCTTGGCCGCGTCCCGCTGGGCTTCAGGCACCCGCAGATCCACAAGTGTGCCGCCGTGGGGAGCGATCAAACCCTGACGGGGTGCAGCAGCTGCAGTGGTCATGGCAACGGGGATAGTGGATCCAATCCCGGCGATTCTCCCAGAGCACTCGAGACGCAATGAAAAAGGGGCTCCGCAGAGCCCCTGATCAAGAGTTCTGAATCCGACGAGTCGATCAGGCCTTCTCGAGGCGGCCGTAGAGCTGACCCAAGATCTTGACGTCGACGGGGTCATGGCTGCCCATGTCGGTGTCAGAGGGCTGGACGGCGGTGAAGACACCAGCAAACTCACCGCTGGAGGCGTCCACCTTGGTGATGGAGAGATTCATCTCACCGGTGCCGTCGATGTAGCGCTTGCTGTTCTCGCGGGCCAGCTCATCGTCCTGACCGTTCAGAGCGACCAGACCCTGGGCGTACTGAACGCCCGTGGTGAGCGCGCGGCCCTTGGGATCCAAGAAGTTGGAGGTGCGATAGCTGGGGACACGATAGGCACCGTTCAGGTCGGTGCTAGTGCTGATGGCAGCGCCATCAGCAGTGGCGTCCAGCTCCTTGGAGGAGAAGGTGAAGGGGACTTCCTCACCACCGGGCAGCAGCACGGTGACGATCTGGAAGTCGATGCCGCCCATCTCCTTGAAGTTGATGCCGTTGCCGGTCACGGTCAGGTCGCCATAGACCTGGTCAAGGCTGGTGGTGAAGCGGGTCAGAATCTTGGTGGCCACGAACTGGGCCTCCTGACGCTTGTTGGCAGGCTCGCCCTTGACATACACCTCTGCGGGGTGCATGCAGACCTCGCGCAGCTGGTACTTGGTGTTGCTATCGAGGGCGATGGAGCCGCGGGCGGAGTCGGGAAGGGTCGGGCAATCGTTGGCCAGACCGGTGTTGTGGATGTCGTCGTAGGTCAGATCGGCCCGATCAACAGCCTTCGCACCGCCACTGCAAGCGGTCACGAGGGTCAGGCAAAGGGCCAGCACGACGGCCAGCAAAGGACGGAAACGCATGGGGGAGAAACCGGTCTGGCGGGAAAAACCGCAGGGATGGGGTATGCCCGATCGGGATACTACCGGTGCAAAACGCCCATTCCGCGTACCATGTCGCGGCTCTCAACAACCTGTATGCGAGAGCGGCTGAATTAATCCCTGTATGAGCGACGCCAGCAACACCTCTCAGATCGACGACAGCTTGGTCCGAGGCGACTGGGAGGCCCGGCTGAGTTCAGAGCTAGAGAGCCTGGAAGAACTTGCCGCGGAGGTGGATGGCGAAGCCCAGGCCCTGCTGCTGCTGCTTCGGCGTCTCGAGGAACTGCACCGCACCATCCAAGAAGGTGCTTTCCGGTCCAGCCTTCCCTCCGATCGCGGCGAACTCTTCAACCTGCTGAAGGGCATGGAGAAGAGTGGCGGCTGGCCCTACATCCCCCGGCTGCAGCTGCGGACCTTTATGGACCTGCTGCAGAACGACAACGACTCAGCCCTAGCCGCCTGAAGCCGTAGCTAAAGCACTCAAAAGCCGGTGGGCCAAGGCAAGCTTGCCCATTGGTTCAACGCGCTCTACCGCCGCTCCAGGGCCCAAAATCCAGCCTTCGTTGGAGAGGCTGCCGAAACCGGCCCCTGCTATGTCAATGGGATTGGCGAACAGCAGATCACAGCCCTTCTGCGAAAACTTGGCCTGGGCCTGCGGCAGGACATCGCCGGTGTGTGCAGCAAAGCCGAGGATCGCCTGACCAGCAGAGCGACGCTCCACCAGAGCGCGCAGTATGTCAGGCACGGACTCCCAGCCCGCCCCCATGGCATCCGCCAAGGCCTGCTTGTCGGGCTTCTCACTGAAGCGCTGTTTCGGGCGGTGGTCGGCCACGGCCGCCGCCATGGCGATGGCACTGGCCTGGGGCTGGAGCGCCTCCAGAGTCCGCTGAAGCTCAGCTCCTGTCTCCACCGGATGGCAACGCAAGCCCTCGAGCAAAGCCGGCTCAACCTGCAGGAGACCATGGACCAGATCCACTTCGGCGCCACGAAGACGGGCCGCCTGGGCCAACAGCACCCCCATCCGACCGGTGCTGGGATTGCTGATGCAGCGGGCTGGATCCAGCCACTCCCGCGTGGGCCCCGCGCTCACGAGCAAGCGACGTCCCTGCCAATCGCGCTGACAGCCCCAGAGCGCCATGGACTCCAGGGCGAGCAGCAGTGAGGCCGGCTCCGCCATCCGCCCGGCCCCCTCCCGATCACAGGCCAGCAGACCCTCAGCAGGGCCCAACGGCAACACCCTCTCAAAGTCCTGGAGGACCTGCCAATTGCGATGCACCCCAGGGGAACTCCACATGGCGGTGTTCATGGCCGCTGCAGCCAAAACGGGCGCTTCCGTGGCCAGCAACAGCGACGCCAGCAGAGTGTCCCCGAGACCGTAGACCCAACGCCCCAGGCTGGTGGCTGAAAGCGGAGCCAAGAGCACCAGGTCGGCCCACTCCGCCAGTTCCACATGCAGAGGACGCGCCGCGGTGTGACTCCACTGATCAGCGTCGAGATAGCAGCGCTGACGGCTCAGGCTGGCGAGCGCGACCGGACTCACCAGCTGCGCCGCACTGGGAGTCAGAACACAACGAACCTCAGCGCCGCGCTTCGCCAGGGAGCTAACCACCAGTGGAAGTTTGACCGCAGCGATGCTGCCGCTGATCCCCACCAGAACACGTCGTCCCTTAAGGGGATCAACCGGGAGCTCAGTCCTCATCAAAGGGTTCTTGATCAACCAAGTGCACGTAAGGGCGTGCCAGCTCCGGACGGTGAATTGCGACAGCCCGCAGCAGGTGCCAATCGTTCAAAGCGGCAAACGGGGAGGGGTAATCGTCCTCATCCAGACGGCGCCCCAAGTCCTGCATGGAGGCCTCGGTCTGCGCCGCGATCAACTCGGGGGTGATGGAGGGGGAATCGGTCATGGCCGTTGAAGACTGATAAGTTCTGGCCAGGACAAGAATTCTTCCTGGTCTTGAGGGGAATTAGCTCAGCTGGTAGAGCGCTGCGATCGCACCGCAGAGGTCAGGGGTTCGAGTCCCCTATTCTCCATCCACCCTTGAAATCCCGGTGCGGATCTGGCCATGAACTGGAAACCAGAGGCCGAGGCCAAGCTCAAGGAGATCCCTTTTTTTGTTCGTCCTGCCGCCCGTAAACGCATCGAAGCGATGGCCAGCGAAGCAGGCCTGGATCTGATCGACGAAGCTTTTTTTGAAAGCGCGAAGTCCAAATTCGGCCAGAATTAAACAGCCCATTAAGGCGTGTGGGGTTTGGTCCGCTGGCCGTAGACCGGTCTCTGCTAAGGGGCGATGGGGTAAAAGGGTTTAGCTTTCAGACCCTTTCCCGCTCATGTCGCAGTCGAAGCGCGAGCAAGTGGTGAGCCACCTGCGTTACATCCGCCAAGAGCTGCGCGAGATGCACCAAGGCGTGATGGAAGACGGCCTGTTGCCTGAAGCCGGCGAGGTTCGAGGCGTGATGGCCCAAATGGAAGCGCTCCTGGAACTACTGGAAGGCAAGGGAAGCCGCAAAGCCAAAGATGCCGACAAGTGAGATCGGCTAATGCGCACAGCCCGGGGAAACCCGGGCTTTTTTAGTGCCCCTGCGGTAGACCTCAGACCATCTGCTGGCGATGCCTCCCCTGACTCTGCTGCCCCAACCCCAACGCACGAGGCTGCAGCGCAACCTGGGTGGCGCCTGGCCGCGCCTGGAACGCTGGGCCAGCAACCCCTGGCGCCGGCTTTCGGTGCTGCTGATCGTGCTGCTCAGCACCTTTTTCCTGGGGAACGCCATCGCCACCTTGACCGGAGCGCGCTCGTTTCTCGACCCGCCTGCGGCGCTGCTCTGCGTCTTGGCCATCGAAGCGGCGATCCGCGTGCGCGGTCCACTGCTTCGCAAGACCAGCAATCGCTTGGGGCTGCAGCTCCTGGACATGAGCCGCATGGGCTTTTGCTACGGCCTTCTGCTGGAGGGCTTCAAGCTGCTCTGAGCTAGCCGGCGGCCAGGAGATAAAGGAGGGCCATCCGAATCGGGATGCCATTGATGACCTGCTCCTCCACCAGGGAACGGGACGGGTCATCGAGTAGCGCGCCGCTCATCTCAACACCACGGTTCACCGGACCTGGATGGAGGACGGGGATTTTGCCTGGCAAGCGCTCATGGGTGAGACCAAACCGGCGGTGATAGCTCTCCAAGCTGGTGAGCAGGTTTTGGTTCATCCGCTCCTTCTGCAGGCGCAGGGTCATCACGGCATCGGCACCAGCCAAGGCCTGGTCGAGATTGCGCTCAATGCTGATGCGACCGCGCTGGGCGACGGGATCGCTGGCCTGCCCGGGGGGGGGAGCATCGACGAACTGTTCAAACGCCTGCGGCAGCAAGGTGGCAGGCGCGCAGAGCACCACATCGGCACCGCACCCGGTCAACGCCCAGAGGTTGGAGCGGGCCACACGGGAATGCAGGATGTCGCCGACGATCACGATCCGCCGCCCCCGCAGGGCCTCCGGGGTGGGGTTCTCCGGGTTGAACTGACGCGCTAGGGAAAACAGATCGAGCAGGCCCTGACTGGGGTGGCTGTGCAAACCGTCGCCACCATTAAGGACCGCGACGCGATCGCCGCTGAGGTCAAGGTCGTTCGCCAAAGACGCCGGAATCCCCGTGCAGCGGTGGCGGAGCACGAGCAGGTCGGCGCCCATGGCCACGTAGGTGCGCACCGTGTCCAGCAAGCTCTCGCCTTTGCTCAGGGAACTGGAAGAAGGAGAGAAGCTCTGAACATCCGCGGACAACCGCTTGGCGGCCAGTTCAAAGCTGCTGCGGGTACGGGTGCTGGGCTCAAAAAAAAGGGTGGTGACGAGCTTGCCCTGCAGGGCAGGCAACTTGCGGGCACCACTGGTTGGCATAGCCCGAAACCGCTGGGCCAGCTCTAAAACAATGTTGTAGTCCTCAAGCGAGAAGGCCGCCAGATCCAGCACATGGCGGTGGGTCCAGTCGCTCAAGGTCTGCGGCAAGCGTCACCCGCAGGCTAGAAGCCCGTGGAGCAAGAGGCCACGTCCCAGGCTTCCTCGACAGCAGGGGTGCGGTCCCCCTTGGCGCGGCGACTGATGCTGCGGCTTCTGCGCAAGTACCACCGCCAAGGCAGGTCCTGGCCCTGGCTGATACCGATGCGGCTGGTTTGAACCAGATCATCCGCCCGAAACGCGGCGGGCGCTTGGGCAAACCAAAGCCCCTGCGCCTGGCTGCTAGGGCAGTGATCGTGACTGCGGTCGAGGCCAAAGCGACGGGCAAGCAGAGCCGGACCCGCAGCGACCCGCTCGGGCTCCCCCGGGATGGCCAGGGCTCGAAGCAGGACACCGTTAGCCCAGTCAGCCCGGTCGGTCACCACGTTCACGCAGTGGTGGATGCCATAGCTGACATAGACGTAAAAACGCCCTGGCTCACCAAAGAGCGTTTCGTTGCTGGGGGAGCGGCGGCGATAGCCGTGGCAAGCGGGGTCGTCTTGGGAATACGCCTCCGTTTCCACCACCACACCCCACAGCAGGCTGCCGTCTGTTTGACGTTTCACCAACCGGCAGCCAATCAGCTCAGGGGCAACGACCTCCGCTGGACGGCAGAAGAAGGCGTGGGGCAGGGCTGGGAAATCTCTGGTGATGGGCTGGGTGGCTATGGGAGTGGCTTCTGGTCTCCCTTCATCGTGCCGACGACCAGCCAACTGCTCTAAGCCCAGTGGCAATGGCGGATTTCCTGGCGAAACTCCCAACAGAAGTTGAGCGCGAGCGCTATGCAGCAGTCCATTCGCCTGAGCCTCTCCCTCACTGGTGCAGCTGCTTTGGCACTGGCATCAATGCCGCAGGTGAGCGCAAAGCCTGCAGTGGTGGCGCAAGGGAGCGCGGAAGACCTTGGAGTGATGAGCATCCGCCTCAAGGATGTGGTGAAACCGCAGGTTGGTGTTCAAGGTCAAACCCAAGCGGCTGGCACCCCGAATGAGGCAGGCATTGGCGGTTTTATGCCGCTGGTGGTGGGAGAGAACAGCGTCTTCTTTGCTGATGTGCTGGCGAATGCGAACTTCGCGGACTGGGGCAACAGCAGCAGCATCATCAATACCAAGGTGGCGGGTCCCACCATCAGCACGTCATCCAGGCTTGGGTATCGCTGGCTGAATGGTGACCGCAGTTGGATGTTTGGTGTCAACGGTGGGTATGACACCCGACCGATGGCAACGGGTGATGCCGATACAGGTGTTGCGGTCTCTGGTCAGCGGACAGTCTTTTTCCAGCAGGCAGCGTTTGGCTTGGAGGCAGTGAATGATGACTGGAGCTTCAATGCCTATGGATTAATACCAACTGGAACAACGGAATACAGGTTGAATAGTGCTTACAACGGGGGAGCACTGGATACGTATGGGTTTGATGCGGGCTACAGCATCACGCCAGAGTGGAAGCTGAGTGTTGGCTATTACTACCAGAATGGCGACCTCAATACAGCTGATGGCTCAGGCGTGCTGGGGCGACTGGCTTACAGCATCAATGAGGGAGTAACGGTTGGCACCAATCTGTCTTATGACAGCGCGTTTAAGTCACGCTTCTCAGCTGACATTAAGTGGCGGTTCAATACGGCAGGAATTTCGCAAAGCGAGAAGCAGAAGAAAGCGTGGGAGAAGCCTACGATTAAGGCATTAACCGAGAGCGTGAAAAATAGGGATGTACGGGTGCACGATAACGGTCTTAGCTGTACATACGATGGCGTAAGGGGCTTCACTTGGAGTGACGGGAATGTCTGCATTACCCCCCAGATGTGGTATAAAAACCTATAAAAATAAAAAACAACACCCAAAGCCCAAAGCACCAAAGCCCCTGCAACCGCAGGGGCTTTTTATTTCTTCAGTCACACCAACAAGCCAACAAATCAGCCTCCAATGCCTGGCACCATTGCCCTCGACTTAGCCCAATGGCAGGTCGCTCACGGCATTCTTTGCCTCATCGCAAGACCGCAAGACACACCAAAGCCTCCCTCAATATCTTTCTCTCTACTTCTATCCTTATTTCCTCAACGCATTCACCAATCACTTCGCTCTCTATAGCCATCACGGATGCCATTGGCGCGTCTAAATCTCACCGCCACTTGATACCAAGCCGCCTGGGGGCAACGACCTCCGCTGGACGGCAGAAGAAGGCGTGGGGCAGGGCTGGGAAGTAACGCGCCATCCATCCGAACGACCTTCTGATCACAGTTAACCGAGCCTTTGCTGCAAGCCGCAGAAACGGACGCCAGAATCGATACAGCGGTTCCGCCCCTGCGATGCACTCCGACGGCTTCACCCTTGCCACGGTCCTTATTGGCGGCAGCGGCCTTTTCGTGCTGGCCACCCTGTTCTTTGGGACCAAGGGCGGCTACTACGACACGGACAAGTACGACGGCAACGGCACCGCCCACTAAGGCCACCTAGCTCTCGCTGGAGAGGCGCTCTGACTGAAGGCAGTCCGAGGTGGTCTCCAGGTCCTCGAGCAACGCCGAGCGATTGAAATACGCCAGGCGGGTACTCACCGCACCAATGGAATCCAGGCGGACGGGCTCTTCCAAGCTGTGGAGCTCGTCGTCATTCTCAGCGTCGTAGAGAAGGATGACCAGGTCCCCCTCTATTTCAACGACCAGCGCCTCTTCAATCCAACGCTGCTGGTCGCGCAAGAACACCCAAATGGGAGTTTCTCGCATTGATAGCGGTAAAGGCGTCCCTGAAGCATGGACGGCCAGCGGACGCCCAAATCCTAGGGATACTGAACTGATCTAACGCCCCAGCTCCGTGGTTGCTCACTGCACCGAAGACATCCGACTGCAGCTGCGGAGCTGGCCCGAAGTGGAGGCCTATCTCCAGCAGAACAAAGGGGTGATCATTCCCCTGGGGTCCACCGAGCAGCACGGTCCCACTGGAGCAATTGGGACCGATGCCTTAACCGCTGAGGCGGTAGCCCTGGAAGTCGGCCGGCGCCTGGAGGTGCTGGTGACCCCCGCCCAGGCCTTTGGGATGGCCGAACACCACCTCGGCTTTGCCGGGACGATGAGCCTTCAGCCCTCCACCCTGCTGGCGGTCCTGCACGACCTGATCCTGTCCTTGGCCAGGCATGGGTTTGAGCGTATCTATGTGGTTAATGGCCATGGCGGAAACATCGCCACCTGCAAAGCTGCCTTTGCACAGGCCTATGGCACCGCAGCGGCCCGCGGCCTCCCCAATGCCCCTCAGCTGCGCTGCAAGCTCGCCAACTGGTTCATGGCCTCCGAGGCGATGGGACTGGCCAGGGAGCTCTACGGGGACAAGGAAGGGCACCATGCGACCCCCAGCGAAATCGCCATCACCCTGGCGTTGGAGCCCAGCCTGGAGAGCAAGCAGCAACCCCTGCCGGACCCGGCCCCAGCTGGCCCCATTCACAGCCCCGAGGACTTCCGTCGCCGCCACCCCGATGGCAGGATGGGCTCCCATCCCTCCTTGGCCACCGCCGAGGACGGCCGCCGCTTTTTGGATGTGGCCGCAACGGGTCTGGTCACTGATCTGGAGCGCTTTTTAAGGGAGTCGGCCAGCTAGGTTCACCCCATGAGCAACATCAGCGCCGACGACGTCCGCAAGGTGGCCAAGCTGGCTCGCCTGGATCTGCCCGAGGAGAAAATCGCGACTTATACCGGTCAGCTCGAGCGAATCCTCGACTACGTCGACCAGCTGCAAGCAGTCGATACCGATGGGGTTCCCGCCACCACCCGCGCCGTTGAGGTCGTCAATGTGACCCGCGAGGACACCGTTGTGCCCACAGACGTGCGCGAGAAGCTGCTGGATGAGGCGCCCCTTCGGGAAGGAGATTTCTTCCGCGTTCCCAAGATCCTGGCGGACTGATCAGACTCGAGCTGACTTCAGGCTCGAGTTCGGTTAAAGGCCCTCAGCGGCGCGGGGAAACGGCAGTGCGGTGCAGGAGCGCGACCACATGGCGACGTGCCCTGAACGATGGAAGAAGACCCGCGATGGGACGCAGCTTGCTGCGGCGGCGGCGGTGGCTGCGAACACCAAGAACGATGTCGTAGAGGAAGTTCGTTAAATCGCTTTTGGTCTCGAATAAACCGAGACGCTGGGGAGATCCCTTGGCATCCAGGATTGGCTTTGTTGAGTGATAAGCAGGCCGGTACTCAAACCAGGGAATAGATGGCCACAGGTGATGAACCAAGTGATAGTTCTGACCCATGATCAGCCAGTTCATCAAACGCCCGGGATAGACCCTGGCGTTGTGCCAACGGTTCCGGGACGAGAAGGGTCGATGAGGCAAGTAATCGAAGAACAATCCAAGGGTCACACCAACCATCAGAGCTGGGGCAAACCAGACATTGAAGATGAAATCAATGAAGCCATATTTGATCCCGGCCAGCACAATCGCGAAGAAGATTCCCCGCCCTAAGCCCCACTCCAGAAGTTCATGATCACGCCAAAGCTTGCGCTGGAAGAAAAAGTACTCGTGATAGAAGAATCGAGGGGCGATTAACCAAAGCGGACCGAAGGTGCTGACGATGTGGTCGGGATCGTTCTTCGGATCGTTCACATGGGCATGGTGCTGCAGGTGCACGCGCGTAAAGACCGGGAAGCTGAAGCCCAGCAGCAATGCAGCTCCATGCCCCATGAAGGCATTCCAGAAACGGCTGGGGTGCGCCGCGTTATGGCAGGCATCATGGATGACCGTGCCCTCTAGATGCAGGGCCAAAAAGCCCGTGGCCAGCAGGACAGGCAGCGACCAACCCCAGAGGAACCAGCCGGCAATGCTCAGAGCGGCCAGGGCATAACCGCCCAAGAAAAGCCCCACCGTTGGGTTCAAGGGGGCAGGGGGATCGAGGTATTCCCGCGGTACAGCGCTCACCGAAGCACGCACCTCTTGGCGTCCAAGCTCTCTCGACTCAGCTGGGGCCAAGGTTTGCGTCATGTCTACTGAATGATTACCAGCTTAGAAAAACTGACGTCTCGAACGGATGCCCACCGGGGGACTTGAACCCCCACGACCGAAGCCACTGGTACCTAAAACCAGCGCGTCTACCAATTCCGCCAGGTGGGCAGGCAACGACTTTAGAGAGCGGCCCAGAATGGGGTCAACGCCTCAATTCCCATGCTGGCCACCCTTGGCGGAACCCTTGCCCTTCTGGTGGGCCTGACGGTGATGCTGTTGCCACTGCTCGCCAACGAGCTCAGCCGCGCCCGCGATGCCGCCTGGGGTGCCGTGGTGTTGCTGCTGGGGCTGACCCTGGTCACCAGCGCCGACCGGCTGACCGGCTCCCCGATGCTGGCCGTGCTTTGCGGAGGCCTGCTGATTGCTCGGCTGGGTAGCGAGGTCCTGCAGAGCCGCTGGCGCATGCTCACCCCTGAGGAGCAGCAGCGAATCGCCTCCCTAGAACGCTGGCAGACCAGCCTGGGCGAGCTGTTCAGCAGCAGCTCCAAGGCCGCTGCCGTCTTGAACGAAACGGGTGGGTCCCTGCTGAGCGCCTTCAAAGGGGGGCCGAAACCAGGGAAAACCAGCAAACGCTGGGTTCGTGCCGAAACTGACTCAGGCAGCACTGACGCTGAGAGCACGGCTGTGGCTCCCAGCGGAACTTCAGAGGAACCAGCCCCCGTGGAACCGGTGCCAACCGACTTCGATGCCACGGTTGAGCCCACCGTGTTGACTTCCTTTGACGAGGTGGAAGAGCTGATCGAGGCCTCCAGCCCCCAAGCGGGATAATCGACCCTTGCTGCCCCGAGCGCTGTGACCGCCAGCACTGCTTCCGAGTCCTCCGCCAACGCCGGGCAGATTTCCTACAAGGACACTCTGAACCTGCTGAAGACGCCCTTCAACATGAGGGCCAATTCACAGGTACGCGAACCCGAGATCCAAGAGTTCTGGGAGGAACAACGGCTCTATGAACGACTAAGCGAGGAGAACCCAGGGCCCTGCTTCACCCTCCACGACGGGCCGCCCTACGCGAACGGCGCACTGCACGTGGGGCACGCGCTGAACAAGATCCTCAAGGACATCATCAATAAGACGGCCCTGCTGCAGGGCAAACGGGCTCGGTTCATCCCAGGCTGGGACTGCCATGGTCTGCCGATCGAGCTCAAGGTGCTCCAGGGGCTGAAGAGCAGTGAGCGGGCAGAACTAACCCCCGTCAGCCTTCGCAAGAAAGCCCACGCCTATGCGCTCGAGCAGGTGGAAGGCCAAAAGACCGGCTTCCGCCGCTGGGGCATCTGGGCCGACTGGAAACAGCCCTACCTGACCCTGCAGAAGGACTACGAGGCTGCCCAGATCGGGGTGTTCGGCGCCATGGTGCTGGCCGGCCACATCTACCGGGGCCTCAAGCCGGTCCACTGGAGCCCAAGTTCCCGCACGGCCCTTGCCGAAGCCGAACTCGAGTATCCCGACGGCCACAGCTCACCGAGTGTCTTTGCCGCCTTCCCCGCGGTGGAACTCTCCAGCGACCTGGCGAGCACCCTCGAGCAGGCGGGCCTCCCCCCCGCACAAGCAACAGCCGACGGCGGCCTGGCTGTGGCCATCTGGACCACGACCCCCTGGACGCTGCCCGCGAACCTCGCGGTCTCCGTCAACGAACGGCTCGACTACTCCATCTGCTCCATTGAGGCCCAGGGCGACAACCCCGCACCGGCCGCCAGCCACCTGGTGGTAGCCGCCGAACTGCGCGAAAGCCTCGAAACCAGCCTGGGCCTGACCCTCAAACACCTGGTCAGCGTCAAAGGAGCCGCCCTCGAAGGCCTCCAATACCGCCATCCGCTCCTGGAGCGCACCAGCCCGGTGGTGATTGGCGGGGAATACATCACCACTGAAGCGGGCACCGGCCTGGTCCACACCGCTCCGGGCCATGGCGTCGATGACTTCAACACCGGGCGCAAGTACAAGCTGCCCGTGCTCTGCCCGGTCGATGAAGCGGGAAACCTCACGGCAGAAGCCGGCCCCTTCGCCGGAACGAATGTGCTGAAGGATGCCAACCCCACGATCATCAGCGCCCTGGAAGAAACAGGGCTGCTGCTGAAGCAGGAGCGCTACGAGCACCGCTACCCATACGACTGGCGCACCAAAAAACCGACGATCTTCCGGGCCACGGAGCAGTGGTTCGCCTCCGTCGAAGGATTCCGCCAATCCGCCCTGGATGCCATCGCCCAGGTGGAGTGGCTACCCGCCAGCGGCCGCAACCGCATCGAGGCGATGGTCAGCGAACGGGGGGACTGGTGCATCAGCCGCCAGCGCACCTGGGGTGTGCCGATCCCGGTCTTCTATCACCGGGAAACAGGTGAGGTGCTGCTCAATGAAGCCACCCTGAGCCACATCCAAGGCCTGATTGCCGAGCACGGCGCCGATGTCTGGTGGGAGCGCGACGAAGCCGGCCTGCTGCCTGAGGCCTATGCCGCTGAAGCCAGCCAATGGCGTAAGGGCACCGACACGATGGACGTCTGGTTTGACTCCGGCTCCTCTTGGGCAGGCGTGCTCGGTGGAATCGAGGGCGCCAGCAGCCGCGCACCTCAATTGCACTACCCCGCTGACCTCTATCTAGAAGGCAGCGATCAACACCGCGGCTGGTTCCAAAGCAGCCTGCTCACCTCTGTGGCGGTGAACGGACAAGCCCCTTACAAGCGGGTGCTCACCCACGGCTTCACCCTCGATGAGAAGGGCCGCAAGATGAGCAAATCCCTGGGGAACGTCGTCGATCCAGCGGTGCTGGTCTCAGGCGGCAAGAACCAGAAGCAGGAGCCGCCCTACGGCGCCGATGTCCTCCGCCTCTGGGTGAGTTCGGTGGACTACTCCGCCGATGTCCCCCTGGGTCCTGGGATCGTCAAACAATTGGCGGACGTCTACCGCAAGGTGCGCAACACCGCGCGCTATCTGCTGGGCAACCTCCACGACTTTGATCCCAGCCAAGACGCCGTTCCCTACGAGGAGCTGCCGCTCCTCGATCAGTGGATGCTGCAGCGCACCGCGTCCTTGATTGACAGCGTCAGCGGTGATTTCGAGCGCTTCGAGTTCTATCGGTTCTTCCAGGCCCTACAGAACTTCTGCGTGGTAGATCTCTCCAACGTCTACCTCGACATCGCCAAGGACCGTCTCTACGTCAGCGGTGCCAATGACTTCAGCCGCCGCAGCTGTCAAACGGTCTTAGCTCTGGTGGTGGAGCGGCTCGCAGGCCTCATCGCCCCAGTCCTCTGCCACATGGCCGAAGACATCTGGCAGAACTTGCCCTACTCCGTCGCCGAGACCTCTGTCTTCGAACGGGGTTGGCCGAGCGCACCGGAGCCGTGGCGTCAAAGCGCCCTCGAGCAACCGATGAACCAGATCCTGGAGCTCCGCGCCCTGGTCAACAAGCAGCTGGAAAGCTGCCGCAGCGCGGCAAAGCTCGGGGCCTCCTTGGAGGCGCAGGTTCAGCTGAGCCTGGGCGAGGGCAGCGAGGCGACCCAGGCCGCCCTCAGCTGGCTCGAGAACAGCGTCCACCCCAAGGTCGACAACCTGGCGGATTGGCTCCTGGTCTCGGCCCTAGAGATCGGCAGCACAAGCTCCGAAGCCGTGCTGGCCGAAGCCAGTGAGAACGGCATCACCGTCCTGATCCGCAAAGCGGCCGGTCAGAAGTGCGAGCGCTGCTGGCACTACGAGAGCGACATCGGCGAATACGCTGCGCACCCGACCCTGTGCGGCCGCTGTGTGGAGGTTCTCGCTTAAAGCCAGGCGGCTGGGTCGAGAAAAGGCTCGGCCCCGGATGCCTCGGCGAGGCACTTCTCATCCTGCGGGTTGAGCGGTCCCTGCAGCAGTTCAACCTGCTCGATTTGAGCCGCGTCCGGCAGCAGAGGTTGATCAGGATCAAACCCCGTGGGGTGCGAGACGCTGCTGGAGAATCCGCGAAAGATCAGCAGCTCAAACGACTCGAAGCCAGTGGGAACAGGCAGGGACCCCCGCAAACGCAGGACACGGTCTGCTCGGCCTCGACTGATCTCCTCGAGCTGAACCAGCAGCTCGGCCACGCGCAACGCCATGCCTTAAAAACCGCCGGCGACGCGGCCCTGCTTGGGCAACCGGACGACCAGCCACTGCAACAGGCCAACGCCGTACGCGACCAGGGACACATAGCCGACAAAGGCGGCAATGGCAGCCGTCCAGCTCCCGCCAAAGACAAAATCAAAGACGCTGGCCACACCGCCGTGCAAGTCATCGGGAGCCTCCAGCCAAACCCGACAGATCGGCCGGGTCAGCCCACCTCCAACGCAGCTGAGAGCCACAGCGCTCAAGGCGGCGCCGAGCACTCCGAACACCGTCAGACCCCAACGCCAGGCGCGGACAACGAACGGCAAGGGGCGCCAGGGCGGCAGGTCCGCCAACTCCTCGTTGAGGTCCACCCAGAACCAGACGCTGATCACCACCAGCAGCTGGGAGAGGACCGCGAGCAGATAGCCCAGGGGCCGGTTATCGGTCAGGAGTAGCACCGTGATCAACAGCAGGCTGGCCACCTTCCAGTAGATCCCCATCAAGCGGGTCAAGGCCTGCTCACGCTTCAGCGCAGACCACACCAGCAGCACCAGGGGCAAACCCAGGGCAAACACCGCCGCCAAGCGGTAATCCAGCCAAACCAGGGTGCGATAGAGCAGCAGATCTGGCACGCAGCAACACGCATTCAGTGGCCATTATCTGCAGCCCTGCGGCGAAAGGAAGCGGCTGTAGGGTCCGCCGATGGCCTGGACCGCCCGCCTCTCTCCGTTTTTGCCCTGGCGACAAACGCCGCAGCAGGCGCAGTGCACAACAGCACTGAGCTCTGAGCCGGCCCTGGAGGCCGCCATCGCGGATCTCGGCCAGCAGCTCAAGCAGGCCGGTCAGCGGCATTCAGCTGATCTTGGGCTGGTGTTTTGCTCAAGCGCCTACGCCAGCGACCTCCAGCGCTTGATGCCACTGCTCCAGCAGGCGATTGGTGCCAAACATTGGCTGGGCTGCTGTGGCGGCGGGGTCGTCGGGACCAACGCCGAGGGCGCAGCCCAGGAGATCGAACACCAGCCCGCCATCAGCGTCACCTTGTTCACCCTCCCCGAGACGGAGATCGAACTCTTCTCGCTCAAAAGCGAGGCCTTGCCCGATCTCGACGGCTCACGGCAGAGCTGGATCGACTGGGCCGGTGTCGCCCCGGACGGCGGCCACTCCATGCTCCTGTTCCTGGATCCGACCTGCACCGCGATCAATGACTTGATCAGCGGCTTGGACTTCGCCTACCCCGAAGCCCAGAAGATCGGGGGGATTGCCGGGCAACACAGCGCACAACACGGCTCCCTCTTGCTCCGGGACGGCGTGGTCGACGGCGCCATCGGCTGCCTGATCAGGGGAGCCTGGCGCATTGATCCAGTCGTCGCCCAAGGGTGCAAGCCAATCGGCCCGGTCTTTGAGATTGAGAAAGCCGAGCGCAATGTGTTGCTGCGCCTCAGCCATGACGGCGAAGCGAACACCCCCGTGGCCTGCCTGCAAACAATCCTGCAGGACCTCTCGCCCGAGGAGAAGGAGCTGGTGCGGCATTCCCTGTTTCTAGGGGTGGCCAAAACCAACTTCCAACTGCCCAGCGATGGCTCCCCCGCCCCTGGACCGGCCGTTCTGGTGCGCAACCTGATCGGCGTCGACCCCCGCAACGGCTCCGTCGCGGTGGCCGAGCGGCTGCGAGTCGGGCAACAGGTGCAGTTTCAACTACGGGATGCCGAGACCTCACGGCAGGAACAACAGCAGTTGCTGGCTCAACAGCACAGCCGCAACACCGAGCCGCTGGCGGCCCTGCTCTTTGCCTGCCTTGGTCGCGGGGAGGGGCTCTACGGGAGCGCCAACGGCGATGTCGATGGATGCCGTCAACACTTCCCCGCAGTGCCCATCGGTGGTGCCTTCTGCAACGGCGAAATCGGCCCGGTCGCCGGTGCAACCCACCTGCATGGCTACACCGCGAGCTGGGGCTTTCTGGTGCCGAACACTCCCTGATTTCCGATGGTGCGCCAACACGTCAACCCACTCAGCCGCTTC
Organism: Synechococcus sp.; assembly: GCA_047285805.1. Classification (GTDB taxonomy): domain Bacteria; phylum Cyanobacteriota; class Cyanobacteriia; order PCC-6307; family Cyanobiaceae; genus Vulcanococcus. Next base: position 213,776 of record JBJBCN010000003.1, read on the forward strand.
TTCCAGTTGCCGCTGGAGCTGCCCCCGGCCCAGGACCTGTTCACCGATCCAGACCTGCCGGTCCACCTGGATATCGGCTGCGCGCGGGGCCGCTTTCTCCTGGCGCTCGCCCAACAGCAACCCCAGGTCAACCACCTCGGCATTGAGATCCGGCGTGCCCTGGTCAACGCCGCGGAAGCAGATCGTCAGCAACGCGGCCTAAGCAACCTCCACTACCTGTTCTGCAACGCCAACATCAGCACCCGTGCCTGGCTGGAGACCTTGGAGCCCGGACAGCTGGATCTGGTCTCGATCCAATTCCCCGATCCCTGGTTCAAAAAGAAGCACCACAAGCGCCGGGTCCTGCAACCGGCCCTGCTGCTCGCGATCGCCACGGCCCTGCAACCGGGCAAGCGCTTCTTCATCCAAAGCGACATCCTGGACGTCATCGAACCGATGGTCGCCGTCACCGAAGCGAGCGGTTGGTTCAGACGACCTGCCGGGGACGCCAGACCCTGGCGCGAAACCAACCCCCTACCGGTGCCCACGGAACGGGAGACCTATGTCCTCGGGCAAAGGCTACCGGTCTATCGGGTGCTCTACGAACGCAACGAAACGCCGTTGCCGAGCCTGGAGGCACTGGAGCAACAGCTGGAAGCCGCCGATAATCCTTAAACATCAACCCACCCCTCGGCATGAGCGCAGGATCGGCGCCATCCACCCCCTGGCTACTGCGTTGGCAAGGGATTTTGGGCAAGGCCAGCGAGGGGCCGCTGGGATCGCAGCTAACCCTGATCGCAGGAGGCGTGCTCTGCGTGCTGCTGGGGGCCATGCCCTTCGTTACCCGGGCGGGGCTCAGCCTGCTGATCCTCGCGTCGGGATTGCTCTGGCTGGTGTGGTCGCTCGCTCTCCCCGCCGGTCGCATCGGCCACATCAGTGGTTGGCTCCTGATGATGCTCGGTATCGCCGTTTTGGCGACCGGGTTTTCACCGGTCACCCCTGCCGCCTTCAAGGGGCTGCTCAAGCTGATCAGCTATCTCGGGGTCTACGCCCTAATGCGGCAACTGCTCGCGCAGGCTCCCCGCTGGTGGGATCGGATGGTGGCCGCCCTATTGGCTGGCGAATTGCTCAGCAGCGTCCTCGCCATCCGGCAGCTCTACAGCGAAACCAGTGAACTGGCCCGCTGGGCCGACCCCAACTCGGTCGCGGACGGAACGATTCGGGTCTACGGCCCCTTGGAGAACCCGAATCTGCTGGCGGGTTACCTGATCCCGGTCCTGCCCCTTGCCTTGATCGCTCTGTTGCGCTGGCGTTCCTGGCCCCAGCGCCTCTTTGCCGCGAGTGCACTGCTCCTCGGGAGCAGTGCACTCTTCCTCAGCTACAGCCGGGGGGGCTGGCTTGGGATGGTGGGGACCCTCGGGGCCGCGGTCCTACTGCTGGTGCTGCGACAGACGCGCCACTGGCCCACCCTCTGGCGCCGCCTCTTTCCCCTGCTGCTGATCGCCGGAGCAGTTTGCGTCCTGGTCATTGCCGTGACCCAAATCGAACCGCTCCGCATCCGAGTGATGAGCCTGACGGCAGGCCGCGGCGATAGCTCCAACAACTTCCGCATCAACGTCTGGCTCGCCGCCATCGAGATGATCCGGGAGCGGCCCTTGCTGGGGATCGGTCCTGGCAACAGCGCCTTCAACTTGATTTACCCCCTCTATCAGCAGCCCAAATTCAATGCGCTTAGTGCGTACTCCGTACCGCTGGAGCTGCTGGTCGAAGGGGGCCTCCCCAATCTCGTGGCTGGACTGGGCTTGCTATTTGCCAGCCTGCGGGCCGGCCTGAACCAACTCAAAGGTGAATCGCGTTGGGCCCTGCCCGCCCTCGCGGCAATTGCCGCCATCACGGGACTCTGCGTTCAAGGCGTCACCGACACGATCTTTTTCCGGCCGGAAGTCCAACTCACAGGCTGGTTCTCCCTTGCCACCTTGAGCGCCAGCCAAACCGCCAACAGCAGTGATGACTAAGGCTCAACTGTTTGCAGGCTTTGACGCCGGGCAAACCCACACCAGCTGCAAGCTGGCCTGGCTCAAGAGAAATGGAAAGGTGACATGCATTGCCTTGGGGCAGGGACCTGGAGTTCGTCAACTAGCTGCTCCAAATGGCAAAGACCTTTTTCGTGCAGCTCTGCAGCAGAGCCTGCGCGATGCGCGCAAACAAGCCGGACTTCGGGATGATCAAGCCCTCGCCGCAGCCGGCATAGGGGCCAGCGGCATTGAGCGGGGCAGCACCATCCAGAGCCAAGGGGAAGCCTTGGCCGCTGCCGCACTCAACCTGCCGCTGGCCTCGGTACAGGTCAGCGGCGATGAACACACCGCCCTCATCGGTGCCCTGGGCGATGAGCCCGGTGTTCTGGTGATTAGCGGCACCGGCTGCATCGCCCTCGGCCAAGCCCACTCCGGGCGCTGGCACCGCAATGGCGGCTGGGGCTGGCTCCTCGATGGAGCGGGCTCAGCGATGGATCTCGGCCGGGATGGCCTTGCGATCAGCGTCCAAATGGCTGATGGTCGGCTCAGCGAAACCGCGCTGAAAAATCAGCTCTGGCAGGCCCTCGGAGTGCGTAGTCCGCAGGAGCTGAAGGCTGCAGTGGTCGCCGAGGGATTTGGTGCCGCAGGCTTTGCCCGGCTCGCTCCGGTCGTGGACGCGAGTGCCAGCAGCGGCGATCCCCATGCCCGCGTCATCGTCAAGCGCTCCGCACAAGCCCTCGCTCAGATGGTCAGTAACATCGCCACCACCCTGGAGCTGCAAACACCCCGGGTTTGTTGCAGTGGCGGCGCGCTCACACACCTGAAGACGCTGCGTAAGGCCTTTGCCGCGGATCTAGCCCAACACTGCCCCGGCACAAGCTTGGCGGCGTCCAAGGGGGATGCGTGTGATGGAGCCCTGCGGCTCGCCGTTCAGGCGGCGTTGAGGTGCTGATCGGCGAGGTCTGCCAGATAGCGACTCCAATAGTCGACATCCGCCTGTTCCGCCGCCTCCACCATCACCCGCAGCAACGGCTCGGTGCCACTGGCCCGCACCAACACGCGCCCGCTGCCGGCCATCGCAGCTTCAGCGGCCTGAACCTCCTGCAGCAGTGGGAGGCAGGTCTCCCAACCGGTACGCTTACTGCGATCGGGAACGGTGACGTTCACCAATCTCTGGGGATAGGGCTGGAAGCTGCCATCCAGCCAGTCACTCAGCGATCCCCCCTGGGCCTGGATCAAACTCGCCACTTGCAAGGCCGTCAGCAGGCCGTCACCGCTCATGCCATGGCGAGCCGAGAGGATGTGGCCGGACTGTTCGCCGCCCAAAGACGCCCCCAGCTCCTCCATGGCGGCATGCACGTATTGATCTCCGACGGCGGTGCGCTCCAGCACGCCCCCTCGGATTTGCCAGGCGCGCTCAAAGCCAAGGTTGCTCATTACCGTCGCGACAATCCGGTTCTCCGGTAGCGCGCCCTCGGCCATCAGCGCCTGGCCCCAGAGGTAGAGGATCTGGTCTCCATCGACGATCCGGCCGCGGCCATCGACCGCAAGCATCCGATCAGCATCGCCATCGAAGGCAAAGCCCATCGCAGCGCCTTGGGCCATCACCGCGGCCTGAAGGGCTTCAAGGTGGGTGCTGCCGCAGCCCTGATTAATCCGGGTGCCATCGGGCTTGCCGTGGAGCACCGTGAGATCGGCGCCCAACTCGCGGAAGACGCTTTCGCCGCAGCTCGTCGCAGAACCCCAGCAGAGATCGAGCACCACCTTGGCGCCATCAAGGCGAGCGGAACCCACGCTCTCAAGCAGGCGCTGACGGTAATCGCTCAGCAAATCCGGTCGGTGCTCGAACCGTCCGTTGGCACTAAAGCCGCTAAGGACATCACTGCTGCCACGCAGACCTGCTTCGATCTCAGCCTGCTGTTGTTTGGCCAGCTTGGCGCCGCAGGCACCAAAGACCTTGATCCCGTTGTCATGGGGCGGGTTGTGGCTGGCTGAAACCATCAGACCGCCGCTCGCACCGAGCTGACGAATGGCCCCAGGCACAGCGGGGGTGGGACAAAGACCGATATCCAACACCTCTCGCCCCGCTGCCGTGAGACCCGCGGCCAGGGCGGCCACCAACATCGGACCGCTACTGCGGGAGTCCATCCCCAACACGATGGGACCGCCGGCAGGCAGGACTCGACCGCACCAATAGCCAACCTGCAGCGCCAAGGCCGGTGTGATCACCTGACCGACGCGGCCACGGATGCCATCGGTGCCAAAACTCGCCGTACCAGAAGGGAATGGCGCCCCAAGCGGAGACATGACGGGCGAGTGAACCAATGCTGGCGGCAGGTTACGCCTGGTTTGCAGTGCAGGCGGAGCCGATCTCACCAAGAATGTGCGCAGTGATCACACCGCTTTGGCCCAGCGCCCCTTCTCCGCTGAACGATGCCAAAGTCTGCTCGGCACGGCCCTCATGGGTCTGTGCTGCCTGGGAACCGGCGTAGCCCTTGCGGCCGGCCGCTCGTGGTTGGTGCACCTCGCCCCTCCCCTCAACCCGAGCAGCAGCACCGCCGAGCTCAGCCGCAACCGGCGCCGGAGCCTGGATCCCGATCGGCGCCGGGATGCCTCTCTGCTGCTCAGTGCCCAAGCCGACAGGACGCCCGAGCAGCGCCGCGCTTGGCTCCGGGGCCAGGGCTGGGGCAACCACGCCGGGAGCCGGGTCCTCGCGGCGATCAGCCTCAAACGAGCCGCCCTCGCTGCCCAAGCCAGTGGACGTCCCCAGGAAGCACAAGCCCTCTGGAAGGAGTTGCTGAGGCGCTTCCCGCAAGAACCCGCCAGCGCCGATGCCCTCTATGCCCTCGGCCGGCAACAACCCCAACTGCGGCGCACCCTGCTGAAGCGCTTTGCGGCCCACCCGGCGGCTCTCGCGGCGGCGCTGGAGGCCGGCGATGCCCTGCATCTCGCCCGCTGGGGAGCGCGCTGGCCCGGCGCCGAAGCACTCCTGCTGCAAACCTGCGACAAACAAACGACCACGCTCCGCGCTGAAGACCAACAGTTGCTGGCCGCGGGCCTGGTGCAACTGGGGCGCAGCGAGCAGGCGCTGAGGTGCTTGGGGGAGACCCCCCCGACGGCCGAACTGCACCTGCGCCTCGCCCAAAAGATGTTGCGGGGGGGCCGCGCCCAGCAGATCCAGGCCGAAGCACTACTGCTGAGCCTCGTGAAAGGCGAAGGCCCCGAAGGATTGGAGGCCGCCCGGCTCTTGGCGCAATCTCCGGCCGCCGGAGCCGTGGCCGTTCTGCAGCAGCTACCGCCTTCGCTCCAGGACAGCGCCCCCGTTCAGGCCCGGCTTGCGGAAGCCGGGCAACTCGATCCAGCATCCGTGCTCGAGCGCTGGCCGAGCGATCCCGCCAGCTGGGCGCTGCAGTGGCGCGAGGCGCGCAAAGCCTTGCTGCAGCGGGACTGGAGCCAAGCGCAGTTCTGGCTGGATCAACTCAAAAGCTCAACCCTGCCCGCCCCGTTGGCGGCGCGCCAATTGTTCTGGCGCGGTTTGACGGCCCAGCAGCAAGGGGACCAGGCCAGCGCGGGGCAGTTCTGGCGCGCAACCCAGCGAACCCAACCACTCGGCTACTACAGCTGGCGGGCCAGCGCGCGGTTGGGTGACAGCCGCAACGGCAATGGGAAGGGAGAGCCGCATCAGGCGTGGCAGCCGTTAGACAGCGGGGATGCCCGGATCGACGCCCTCTGGAAACGGGGCCAAGCGCTCGAAGCCTGGGAGAGCTGGCGCACAAAGCAAGGTGGTCTGCCCCCCAGCAGTCCTCAGGAGTTTTTGATTGAGGGCCGGCTGCGCACGGCAATCGGGGATGACTGGACCGGCCTTGGACAACTCGAGCAGGCCAGCTTTCGCCTCCCACAAATCGGCTGCAGGGGCCAACTGGAACGCGACCGTCAGCTCCACCCACTGCGCTTCCCCAAGGAGCTCAACGCAGCCAGCGAAGCCAGCGGTGTCGATCTCACCCTCCTGCTGGCGGTCGCCAAGCAGGAGTCGCGCTTCAGCCCCAATGTGCGCTCAGGGGCCGGAGCCAGCGGGCTGCTGCAACTGATGCCGTCGACCGCCAGCGAATTGGCCGGGGAATCCCTGGACCACCAAGCGCTGAGCGATCCAGGACGCAACGGCGCCCTAGGAGCGACGTATCTCAAGCAACTCCTCAGTGGCGCCGGAGCCAACCTCTTCCAGGCAATCGCCAGCTACAACGCAGGGCCCGGTGCGGTCGGCGGCTGGCTGAGGCGTGGAGACTTTGATCTCCAGCGCGAACCAGAGCTCTGGACCGAAGCCATCCCCTATCCCGAAACTCGGCTCTACACCAAAAAAGTTCTGGGCAATGCCTGGAGCTACCGGCAGCAGGGACGCAGCGCCGAGGAGCTCTGCCGCTGAGCCCAGCCTTCAACCGAAGACAAAACCCAGATGGGCGTAGAGCGAACGGCCCACCAGGATCCCGGTCAGAACCCAGCTGCAGAGAACAAACGCCCCCAGCAGCGGAGCTGGGGCAATCCGCAGGCGGGTGAGATCCAGCCGAGCGAGCAAGACCGCTGAGGCCAACACGAGCACTTCCGAGAGGACCGCCAGGTGCAACAAATACAGGCCGCCAGTGATGACCACCAGCAGGGTGACCACCAAGGTCAGGGCCTTACTGGCCGCCATCAACTGCGAGAGCTCCCGCAGCAGCAGGTCGGGCATGGTGCAGAGCACCACCACCAGCAGCGCCTGCATGCACTGCAGCGGCCAGAACCAGGGCCCCGCAAATTCTTGCTGCAATGGGGTGCTGGCCTGGGTGACCAACTGCGGTGCGACATCCGCCCAATGCAACCCCATGAAGGCGCTGATCGCGAAGAGCACCAGCAACATCGGCGCCCGCAGCGGCAGGACCAAGAAACCGAGCACAGCAGTCACAGGGCGCATGAAAGGGCGCATCACTGGGCAGCGCCCACAGCTTGATCCAACACCAGGGCGATCGCCTCAAACGGACACGAGGGGATGCATTGCTCGCAAACCAGACAACGCTGCGCGTTGAACGTCAGGCGCCACTCGGGAGCTGTGCAACTCAGGGCTCCGCTCGGGCAAACGCTGGTGCAGATTCCGCAGTCCACACAACGCTGAGGATCAATCGCGATCTCCCCGGAGGCCCGGTTCAGGCCCAGACCCTGACTCTCCAACCACTGCTCGGCCGCGTCCAGATCGTCGATATCGCCCGAGAGCTCCACCACCATCGTTCCGCTTTGGTTAGGCGCGATCTGAGCCCGCAGGATCTTGGCGGCGATGTCGAATTCCACGGCGAGGCGGTAGGTGATCGGCTGATGCACCGCCTCCCGGGGGAAGTGAAGAGTGATGCGGCGTTTCACGGGCGCAACTCAGCCACCGTCAGGGTATCGACGCGGACTGCGAACAGTCCTGGCAGATTGGCGCCAAGAACAAGGAGACCGCCTGTGGAGAGCAACACAGCAGCCCTGGGACGGCGCGAGCGCATGCTGCTGGCCGCCGTGGCGGCCCTGCTCGCCCTCGGACTCTTCCTGCTTCGGGGGGGGCTCTCACCGGCCGCGCCTCTGGACAAACTGGCGCGCCAATCCCTCGAGCCCGCCGTCGCCCTCAGCAACGGACGCCCGAGCGTGATCGAGTTCTACGCCGACTGGTGCGAAGCCTGCCAAGCCATGGCCCCGGCGATGGAGCGGGTGGAGGGCGAACACCACGGCCAACTCGATGTGGTGCTGCTCAATGTCGACAACCCCCGCTGGCAACCGGAGATCGATCGCTACGACGTCAACGGCATCCCTCAGCTGGAGTTCCACGATGCCGATGGCATTCCCGTTGGCCGAGCGATTGGAGCCCGCACACAGGACGAATTGGAAGCCCTGAGCACCGCCCTGATCAGTGGGTCGCCCTTACCGGCGATGGCTGGCGTCGCTGAGACGAGCGTGTTGAAACCTGCCGAGTCCACCGCCATGGCAGGCCCCCGCAGCCACAGCTGAGTCCAGCAAGGCCCGTTACCCTGCAGCACCAGCTCCCCACACCATCGCCCGCCCATGAAACGCTTTCGGGTTGAGCTGATCGCAGCGACCCCCAACCCCCAGCAGTGCGTCTACGCGGGGATGCACCAGGACTACAGCGAAGGGTTTGTGGCCGCTGACCGTGGGGAGTGGCCAGACGAGACCCGTGCCGGGGAGATCTGTGTCAAACGTCTTCTATCCGGCGAGCGCGGTCATTACGGCCCGCTGGAGCACGCCCAGATCGTGCTGAATGTGGGCTGGTTCCCCCACTCCGTCATGCAACAGGCCCGCACCCACCGGGTGGGGGTGAGCTTCGACGTCCAATCGATGCGCTACACGGGCGATCGGATCTGCCGTGCGGCCAACGGCGAATTGGAACTCGAGGAGGTCTTCTACCTCCGCCCTGAAGGCCAGTACAGCGATCGCCAAGGCAAGAAGTACAACTACACGGCGGACGAGCGGCAGAAGGATCTAGCCCTCTGCCAAGTGGCTGCGGAGCGCTACAGCGACATGCTCGCGGCTGGCTTTGCGGAGGAGCATGCCCGCGGCATCCTGCCCTTCGATTACCGCCAGCACTTCGTCGTCAGCTTCTCGCTGCGGGCCTTCCTGCACTTCATGGACCTACGCGCCAAGCTCGACGCCCAGGAAGAGATCCGGGTGCTCTGCGACCTGATGTGGCCGCACCTCCAAACCTGGGCACCGGAAATTGCAGCTTGGTACGAGAAGAGCCGGCTGCACAAAGCGCGCCTAGCGCCTTAGAGCCTTAGAGCCTTCAACACAAGAACACCAAGACTCACCAAACGATTTAACCGAGTTTGTTTGAAGCAGCGGTATAACCCTGAGATCATCAGTCACACCGTTCTTGATTAACGATCTCTGGGGCAGAAGCCTTGCATTGATCCGGGTTGGAGGCAAGCCACTCTCGCCAGCCTTCTGGTTCACAGCCTGCATTGCCCTCGGGTCTGGGCTGCTGATTGCAGCCCTCGGATTGGATCGGCCCTACGACGCGATCCCAGATCAAGATCTTCTTTGGCTTCGAGAAGCCCTACTGATGCATCAGGGGAAAGCTCCGGGGTACCCGGATCATCCCGGAATCTTCTGGCAGGTGCTCTACACCCTCAAGCTGAAGTTGCTCTCACTCAGCAATCCTTTGCGCTTTGGGGCTGGCATTCCGATCGCGCCTGACGATGCCAATTTGATCATTCGCTGGGCAAGGCTTGAAAACGGAATCCTTGCTGGTCTCAGCAGTCTTTTACTTTGGCCGACCCTTCGCCAACTCGGCATTCAACAATGGCTCACGACCATCAGTGTCATCACATGCTGCCTATGCCTTGGAAATTTAGAATCAGCCATTCAAATCAGAAATGAGCTGACCAGCACATTTTTCCTGCTGGCTTACCTCAACATTGCTCTACTACTACCCAACCTGAAATCAAGACCATATTGCAGAGCTGCCAGCACTACCGCCATGACCTGTTTCTTAGTCGCCGCTTATTGCAAGGTTCAAATCCTCCTCCTTACTCCTTTTGTATTCGCACTGATTCTCGGAAATCAATACCTAAAAACAGACGCAGAGAATATTTTGCGCAGCAGAGGTCTCCTGAGCCTGCAAAACCTAAAAGCCATAGCCGGTTCTCTGATCTTGGGCTCAGGGATATGGCTGATTGCTGTCTCCGGACCAATATTCGCGTCGCTGAATCGGTTTCAACATGTCAGAACTGAGCTTGACCTGCCGATCTGGACAGCAATAAATGCTTTCCTCGTTTTGACAACACGAGCAGGTGCATCTCAACGAAATCCAGCCAAAGCAACCTTTCAGGTCGGCTTGCTGTACGGGGCGATAACCCTACTGATCACCAGAGTGCTGGCTTACCCAGTCTGGACAGCGCAGGTATTCAGCTTTCCAAGCAATGCACTGGGTTTCTCTGGCGGAGCAAATAGGCTTGATACACTTCAAGAAGGAATCTACAAATATCTGTCAGATCTTTTCATCTCAAGCCCCCGCATCACGCTACTACTCGCAGCTGGCCTAGTCATTTCTTTACTAACCCAAGCAATACAGAGGTACCACAAGCCAACTGCTTCAAGGGCTACTTGGCTGCTCTGCCTAATAGGCCTGTGCTGCAGCATTTGGATGGCTAATGCCATGCGTCCTCGCGGCTTCTACGAGCCATACCTCATCGTTCCTGCACTAATTCTCCTCACGCTCTCCGTATCGACCTTACGTACCTCTGCTCAAAACTCGATCACGCCAGTGATCGCGATAACCCTGATCGGATTGTCCCTTATCCAGTCAGTCTCCAACCTCTTTCTTGTTCCACAGATCGCACAAATGACTCAACCTAGAGAATACTTGTGTTTTGAACAGGCCTTTGATCAAGCACTCAGCAGAACAAGCATCGCGACTTGTGACAACTTTGACGACTACCTCAAAAGGCACTCTTAGTCAAAAGAGAGCCTGGCCAACTGGCAAGAGACTCTCAGTCGAGACACTCAAACGCGCGCCAAAGTGACCCGCTCGGGCTGGTGCTGGTACTTACCAGCCCGGTCCTTGTAGGTCGTCTCGCAGGGGTCACCCTCAAAAAAGAGCAACTGGCAGATGCCCTCATTGGCGTAGATGCGGCAGTCCGCACCAGAGGAGTTGCTGAACTCCAGGGTCAAATGGCCCTCCCAGCTGGCTTCGGCTGGGGTCGTATTCACGATGATCCCGAGACGTGCGTAGGTGCTCTTGCCCAAGCAAATCACCGTGATATTAGGGGGCACCCGCATGTTCTCCAGCGCCACACCCAATCCATAGGAATGAGCCGGGAGGATGAAGTACGACCCGTCCTCGTCCTCATGCAGCGGAACCGGCTCCAGGTTCGCCGGGTTGAAGCGCTTGGGGTTCATGATCGTGCCGGGCACATGCCGAAAGATCAAGAACTCCTGGGGCGAAAGGCGCAAGTCATAGCCATAGGAGGAGCAGCCGAAGCTCAAGACCGGCTTTTCGATGTTCACTGGATCGAGATGACGAACCAGCTGCGGCTGAAAAGGCTCGAGCATGCCCTGGGCAGCCTGCTCGTTGATCCAACGGTCGTTCTTGAGCATTAGAAACCTCGGCGCAGCTGGGTGACCTGATCAGCCATAGCCAACAAAGCCGTGGGCATGGACGGCCCAGTCAGGATCACATCCAGATTGGACGGCCGCTGCTCCAGAGCCGAGACCACCTCCGCTTCCGCCAGATAACCCAACTCCACGGCCAAGCCCAGCTCATCGAGCACCAGCTGGTCCAGCTGCCCGCCCAAAAGCTGTTCGCAGGTGTAATGCCAAACCTCCCGCACAGCCTCGGCATCCGCCGGGAATGCCGGCAATGGCCCGGCCAGGCAACCCGCAACTGCAGGCCGAAGCCACTGCAGACGGCCGCAGAGCCAAACGCTGCGATCTAGCCCTTGATCAACGCCGCCCTTCAGGAACTGGCTGACGAGCACGCGGCTACCCAGACCAGCACTGCGCAACGCCTGACTGAACACGCCGCTGAAGCTGCCGCGGAAGGGCGCCGTATGCACCTGAAGCTGACCCTCCTGCTGAGCCGCCAGACGCACACTACGGATGGGTGCCGACGCTGGAAACGAGGCAAGCGGACGCAGGCGCCCAGCACGGGGCGTCGCGCTGGGAGTGGCTGCAATGCTGGCCGTCATTGAGTGCATGGCTGCCGCTTGGGATCCTGAATGTAGCGGCGTTAGGCCATCCGGCAAGCAACAAGCACTACCTGTAGTGCAAACACCCGTACCATCGAGGTCCTCAGTCAGCCCGCCATGAGCAGCATCCAACCTCGGAGGGATGGCCGCAGCCCATCGGATCTACGCAGCACACGCTTCGACTGGGATCCGATGGGCTTTGCCCTGAGCTCTCTCACCGTTCACACGGGTCGCACCGCTGTGATCTGCAGCGTCTGCCTCGAGGAGGGTGTCCCGAAATGGCGCAAGGGCTCTGGCAAGGGCTGGCTAGGTGCCGACTACAGGCTGTTGCCCGCCAGCACACCCAGCCGCCAGCCGCGGGAGCTGATGAAGCTCAGCGGCCGCACCCAGGAAATTCAGCGCTTGATTGCCCGCAGCCTTCGTGCCTGCATCGATCTCGAGCTATTGGGGGAGAGGACACTGCAGATCGATTGCGATGTGCTGCAGGCCGATGCCGGGACCCGCACGGCTTCCATCACCGGAGCCTGGGCGGCCCTAGCCCTTGGACTGCGCCGGCTCGAACAACGCGGAGTTCTGGAGCACTCGCCCTTGATCGGCCAGGTGGCTGCGGTGTCTGTGGGCCTCGTCGATGGAGCTGCATTGCTGGATGTGGACTACAGCGAAGACAGCCGCGCCGAGGTGGATTTGAACGTTGTGATGAATCAAGAGCTACATTTGCTCGAAATTCAGGGCACCGCCGAGGGCGCACCCTTCAGTCGTAAACAGCTTTCTGCCCTGGTCGACCTCGCTGAAGCTGGAATCCAGCAACTTCAAGTGGCTCAGACGCAGGCCTTGGAAGAAGCCCCGAATTAGTTTCAATGGCTACACGGCTGCCCTGGACTGATCCGTAGGTTCCAGCACACTTCAGTCGAACTGAAATGGTCGGGGCTACGCAAGGATTCAGCCGCTACTCCCCTAGCCCTTCTACCGGTACTTCTGTGATCGCACCGATCGCGGGAAGTCCGCTTCCACCCAATGCAACGCTCCTGGATGTCATCCGGGGGCTGAGCGGCAGCACGACTGAAATTGTCGAACGCGGCAAAACGATCTTTTTCCCAGGGGATCCAGCCGAAAAGGTCTACCTCCTGAAACGCGGAGCCGTTCGCCTCTCCCGGGTCTACGAATCGGGCGAGGAAATCACGGTGGCACTCCTTAGAGAGAACAGCCTATTCGGGGTGCTCTCCCTACTGACCGGCCAGCGCTCAGATCGTTTCTATCACTCCATTGCTTTCACGCGTGTCGAGCTGGTGACGGCCCCCGCCACCTCGGTACGCAAGGCGATTGAGCAAGACCCCGCGGTGGGACTACTGCTCCTGCAAGGTCTGTCCTCTCGGATCCTGCAAACCGAGACAATGATCGAAACCCTCACCCACCGCGACATGTCCTCGCGCCTGGTGAGTTTCCTGTTGGTGCTCTGCCGCGATTTTGGGGTTCCGAGCAGCGACGGCATCACGATCGACCTGCGTCTTTCCCACCAAGCCATCGCGGAAGCCATCGGCTCGACCCGGGTCACCATCACACGGCTTCTGGGCGACCTACGCAACGACGGCCTGGTGCAGATCGACCGCAAAAAGATCACCGTGTTCGACCCGCTCGCCCTGGCCAAGCGCTTCAGCTAAACGGCTGACCGGGTGGCTTATCCCCGCTGATTTCACACCGCCTGCAACCGATACTGACCTTCGTCGCCCAACGTCGTGTCCGGCTGGCTCCTGATCCTGGCGCTGCTGATCCTCGGGGGAGTGCTCTCCACCCTGGGGGATCGATTGGGATCCAAGGTCGGCAAGGCGCGGCTTAGCTTGTTTCGTCTGCGGCCCAAGAAAACGGCTGTGGTCATAACGGTCTTAACCGGCAGCTTGATCAGTGCGATTTCACTGGGCTTGATGCTTCTGGTTAGTGATCGCCTGCGCACTGGGCTGTTCGAACTCGATCAGATCGAACAACGTCTGCGGGACAGCCGCGATGCCCTGGCAAGCAGCCGCAGCGATCTGGCCGAAAGCCACAGCGCCCTGCGCAGTGCCGAACAGGAGCGCAGCGCAGCCCAGAGCCAACTGAAGGTGGTCGCTCAGCAGGCCAGCCGGCTCCAAAAAGAACTGGCCCCGCTGATGGAGCAGCGCCGGCAACTAGAAGCCGAACGCGATCGCCTTAGCCGCGACATCGCGGCTAAGGATTCAGACCTGCAGCGAAACCGCGCCGAGCTCGCCAAGCTCAACATCCAGATCAAGAGGAGCAGCCAAGAACTGGAGCGCCTAGAGCGCAACCTCATTGCTCTCCGGCAAGGCGATGTCGTGATTAGCAGCGGGCAACCCCTCGAGGTCGCCAAGGTGCGGATCGAGAACGCCGGTCAGGCCAGGGAGGTGATCCATGCCCTGCTGCAACGCACCAATTTGAACGTCTACCAACGGGTGCTACCCGGGGAGACCCCCAACCGTCAGATCCTGCTGGTGCCGCGTAGCGACATCAGCAAGCTGGAGACAACCCTGAGCAAGCGCGGCGAGTGGGTGGTCAGTTTGATTTCTGCGGCCAACGTGCTTAAGGGTGAGCGTCAGGTGGTGGCCTTCCCAGATGTCAGGCCGAACAAGCGGGTCGTTCGCAGCGGTGAGCAACTTGCCGCCACCGTTCTAGAGGCCGATGAACGCTCCCAAGACCAGGTGCGCAGCCGTCTCAACCTGCTCCTAGCCGCAGCCTTCACCCGCGCCCAACGCCAAGGAGCCCTGGCCAATGGCTTGCAATTTGATCCGACGCGGGTCAGCCAACTGGCCGAGGCTCTTGTGAACCGTCCGCTGGGCGAGACCGCGAAACTCGAGGCCGTCTCCAGAGCGAATAGCGATCTGGCGGATCCGATTGCCGTGGACATCCGCTGGCAGCGCCCATGAGCTCCTGGCTCGGTCTGGATCCAGGCCTCAGCAAATGTGGCTTGATCTTGTCTGATGCCGTTTCAGACACGGTCCTTGCCGCTGGCGTGCTCTCTCCCGACGCTTGCCTTGCTCAAATTCAAAGCTGGCAGAACGACATGGGCCTGGAGGCGGTGGTGCTCGGCAATGGCACAGGCAGTAAACACTGGCAACAGCAACTCAGCGCCCTGGATATCAGGGTCGAGGTGATCCCTGAAGCCGGTACTACCCTGGCCGCCCGCGCGCGCTACTGGCAGCTGGAGCCTCCTAGGGGATGGCGGCGATTACTGCCGGAGGGCGTACGCCTACCGCCCCGGGACTACGACGATGTGGTCGCGCAACTGCTGCTCGAGCGCCACTGGGGGAGAGAACTCAAGCGCCCCCCTGACTTGACCGTGCTTGGGATTAAAACTTGGCCCGGACGTTAAAGGCGTAGTCCCCCCCCGCCTCCAGCTGGTAATCGGTTTTCAGCAGAAAACGCAGGAGGGCGTCCTGGATCAAAGCCCGGCCAAGAGAGGGTTCTACCTGCAACTCACCGCGGTCAAAGAACCACTCGAAAGTCCACTCAAATCCGCCAGCGGTGACCTCACCCTCGAGCACCCGCTGGCTAAAGCTCTGGCGGAGCACCCGCAATTGCGCCGTTGTGGTGGGGAGGCGACTCACGCGGACTTAGGCGGTTGGTTGCTCGACCAGCTTGGCGGCAGAGGGAGCCACGAAACCGTTGAGCCTGTTACCGGCCCGCTCAAATCCCAGGCGCTGAATCAGATCCAGGCCCGACAAGACCTCATCGATCACTTCCTTGAGAACCGGTTGCTCGGCTGCGGCGAAGCGGCCCAGCACGTGACCAACGGTGCGCTGCTTGCGCTCTACAGGATTCAAGGCCGGGGCACCAATGCCGATGCGCAGACGGGGAAACTCTTGTCCGCCGAGGTGGGAAATGGTGCTGCGCAAGCCGTTGTGGCCACCCGCACCGCCCGAGAGCCTCAAGCGCAAGCGACCAAGGGGAAGATCCATGTCGTCCACCAGGATCAGCATTTGGTCTGGCTCAAAGCCAAACCAATCGAGGGCAGCCCGAACCGAGCGACCACTGTCATTCATGTAGGTCTGGGGCATCAGCAGACGCAAGCGTTCGGCCCCATAGCCAACCTCAGCAAGGAGAGCATGCAGCTTGGGCTGCCGCTTAAAGCTTCTGGCTTGACGCTTCGCTAATTGCTCAAGCGCCGCAAAGCCAACATTGTGGCGGGTGCCGGCGTACTTCTCGCCGGGGTTCCCCAAACCAACAACAAGACTCAGAGGAGCCATGGCGATCTCAACCGGCCGTTTGCTCGTCTTCGGGCTTGAGTTGAGGCTGAGAGTCGGACTTGACCTCCGCTTCGACTGTGTCGACGGCTTTGCGGAATTCGCTCTCGAATTCCTTGGAAGCGGACTGGAAGCCCTTGAGGGTTTTGCCCAGGGTGCGACCCAGCTCTGGCAAACGCTTGGGACCGAACACCAGGAGACCTATGGCGGCAATGACCGCCATCTCTGGCAGTCCGATCCCAAACACGTTCATCGAATCAGCCGATGCCGTTCCAGTTCACGGTGATGCCGTCGAGGATCAACGACTTGTTGTACAGCTGGAGGATCACCAGCAGGAACACCAGGAAGAGAGCCATGAACACGCCCATCACGGGGGTCGTACCCCAACCGGGCACAACCTTGCCGTACTCGGAGTTCAGGGGACGCAGCAGATCTCCCAGGCGGGTGCGTTGAGCCATGTCGGGCTGTGCTCTCTGGCAAGGAGTAAGTCTCGTTACTGTAAGGGGCCTGGCTGCCTGAGCGGCTGGCCCCGTCGAGAGTTGTGATGGAAACCACCTCCCCAGCCATGTCGGTGGCACTGGCCGTCCTGGCCGTGCTGCTCGGTCTGACCGGCTTCGGGATCTACACGGCCTTTGGTCCTCCCTCGAAGCAGCTCAGCGACCCCTTCGACGACCACGAAGACTAAGTCCGCTCCAACTCAAGGGCCAGCAGCTGCCAAGGCTTCAGGGCGACTGTGCCCCTCCGCCATCCCTGGGCGTCGTCCTGGCGCCAACGCCAGCTGGAATCCAGCCTCCAGGACTGCCGCTGGGGGCTGAGGTTCTGCAAGCGCAGCGCGAGCTGGCCTAGGCATGTTCCCGGCCTGCAACTGAGCACCCGGATTTGAGTGTTAGCCCAATCGATGCCCTCCATCAGGGCAATGGGACCGTCACCTTCGGACGAGCCCGCTGAGTTCTCGGCGTGATGTTGCGCCGGCCTAATCCAGAGCGGCTCGCGAAAACGCTGCGCCAATCGAGGTACCCCCGCAAGATTCCAGCCGTCCTGACAGGGAGCCAACGCCAGCCGAAGACGTTGGATGCCGTTGTCGGCGGAGGGGTCCGGCCAGGAGGGAGACCGCAAAAGGGAGACCCCGAGGCGATCCGGGCTGGCAGACACCCCCTGGGGACCATCCAGCAGAACAGCCAGACCACTCCCGCCGGCTTTGGACTGGGTTGCTGCCCAGCTGATCGCAGTCACCTCCCAGCGCGCCTCTTCCCTCGGCGTCACGGGCTGAGCGGGGCGCTCCAGGACCCCAGCAGAGGTATCCGCGGCATAGCGCAGCGCGGATTGCTCCAAAGGCAGCTCTAGCCGCAGCAGCTCATGGCGCTGGCGCCAGTCGACAGTCAAGGTCAACTCGAGGCAAGGGGAGGCGGCCCGCAGCTGAATGTCGAAGCGCAGCGGGCTTTGGCCGCAGCGGCCGCGGACCACGAAGCGGCAACAGAGCGGTCCCTGCTCCACCAGCTCCGGAGCCCCCTCCCAGGTCAGGGGCAAGGGATGCTCTCGGTAGTCGGCGGCGATATCCCAGGCATCCCAAAACTCCCCCTGATCGCGCCAACGCCGCAATTGCATCGGCCCGGAGAGCTGCGGCTGACCATCAGCCCCCCAGAGCTGCTGCACACCCTCAGCCCCGATCTCAACCTCAACCAAGCCGTTGGCCAAGCGCGCGTTCGACGCGTTGGTCTCCAGAACAACCGGGTTCGTGATGGCAGCAGCGGAACCAGAGAGAACGGCATCCCGCTCGAGGGGGAGCGCCTGGATACCGGCGGGCAGAGGAAGCTGCACCCAAGTTCCGCCGCTTGATCGGGCCTGGCTCGGGAGCGGGGCTTTGGCTCCTTGGACGTACCAAGACCCAGCGGGCAGGCGAACGACTAGCGGTTCAGCAGGATGGGGCTGCAACTGCACGAGCCACCAGGGCTGATCGCTGCTGCGGGCCGGGAGCAACTCCTGCAAACAGCAATCCCGTTGCAGCGCGGCCTGGCGGCGGGCCTGACGCCACTGGGGCTCGGCTTGGTCGAATACCTCGGGGATCGAGGTTCCCGGAAGGATGTCGTGAAACTGCTGAAAGAGCAGAGGCCGCCAATCCGCCCCAACCCGCTCCACTCCGGAGAGCTGCTGCAGGGCTGCGGCGCAGTCGAGCTCCCGGAGCAAACGCTCCAGGGTCCGGTTGTGGCGCTTCTGATCCGGGCGGGTCGTCGCACAACCCCGGTGCAGCTCGAGATAGAGCTCATCCCGCCAGACCGGCAGCCTGCTCGCCAGGGGCTCGAGTCCCTCGAGGTAGCTGCGCAGCGTGCCGTGCTGCTGCGGGCAGGCCACGGGCTGATGTTGCCAAAGGGCCAACTGCTCGAGCATCTCGGCGGTCGGGCCACCACCGTGGTCGCCCACCCCCGGAAGCCAGAGGGCCTCTTCCACACCCGTCGCGGCCCGCCATTGCTGCCGATAGGTCTCCATGGCTTGGGGATCGCTGCCGGTGCCGATGGGTGCGGTCGCCAGGGACAACAGCTCGGCGCCATCGGCACTGCGCCAGCGGAACAGACGATGGGGAAAGGCATTGCTGCTGTTCCAGGCCAACTTGTGGGTGCAGAACCAGCGGACCCCGCTGAATTGCGCCACGGCAGGCAAACCGGCGGCAAAGCCAAAACTGTCGGGCAACCAGCAGAGCTCGTGGGTCCATTGGGGGAAGCGGCTGCGGCTGTAGGCCTGGCCCTCCTCGAACTGCCGCAACAGCGACGGGACCCCGACCAAGACGCAGTCGGTTTCCACCCAAGGGCCATTGATCGGCTCAAAGCGGCCCTGCTCCATGGCTGCAAGAAGGCGGGCAAACAGAGCCGGATGGTGCTGCTCAATCCAGGCGTATAACGCCGGGGTGGAGTGGGCGAAGTGCAGCATTGGGTCCCGCTCCATCAGAGCCAGCGCCGACCCGAAGGTGCGCAGTGCCGCCTGCCAGGTGTCCGCCACCGGCCAGAGCCAGGCCAAATCCAAATGGGCATGACCCAACACATGGAACCCACCCGAGGGCCTGACCGCAGCGCATTGCTCCAGGACGCTGGAGACAGCCCCCTGTTCCAACTGAGGCAAGAGGGCTGCAGAGGTCTCCGGTGCTAGACGGGACATCGCAAGGGCCAAGGCATCGGCCGCGAGCACGCCGGTGGGGTCCTCGAGCGCCGTGGGCTCCTGATCGACCCGGCTGTGGATCAAGGCGCCGTCGTCGTGCACCGGGGAGCGCAGCCTGAGCTGCAGCTGCAAGGGCTCCCCGTCCCACCAAGAGGCCGGTAAGGGCCAGCGGCAGGCGCTATCGAATAAATCCCCCTGGTGAACCAGTACACCGCCCGCCCAAAGCTCGGCGACATCCGCCCACCAACAGAGGGCCAAGCGGGCACGCCGGTCCCCCAGCTGAGCCGCCTGCCAGGGCTTCGGACAAACAAGCTCCAGGCGCAGATTCAGCCAACGGCCGCCGCGTGGCCAACTCAACAATCCGCGTTGATGCCAGTCGGGACGGTGGCACGCACCCCAGGGGTCATCAATGGCTAAAACGCTGTTGCCAGAGGGACTTTGCACGCGCCAGAGGGGCAGCACATCCCAACGGGTTTGTACCTGAAACGTTTCAATCCAGGAGCGAACCGCACTCTCTGGCCCCTCAGACATCGGTCAACGCGTTCACGACCCATAGGATGATGCGGCTGCCGCAGGCTCGTTACGGGCCCATTTGGCGCTTGTCACTCCCTGTCACCCGCCGGACAGACCCATGCTTGCCCTCAAGATCTCGGTTTACTCGGTCGTTTTCTTCTTTATCGGGATCTTCGTTTTCGGCTTCCTGGCCAGCGATCCCAGCCGCACCCCGAGCCGCAAAGACCTGGAGGAGTGATCCACAGGTCATCTGAGGTGAGCTGAGCAACCGGCACCGCCTCACCCTTGTTGAACAGACGGCCGTGGCAAGATCGCGGCCTTACGCGACCCCTTGGTGACTCAGCTCCGGAAGAGACTGATCCAGGGTGCTTCTGCATGGTCTGTTGCAGCCCTACAGCTCGCACCAATTGGCGCTGCCTTGGCCTTGCAGCCAACGGCTGCAGCCACCACATCAGTCCTCACCGAGGCCAGCCCCGAGCAGTCTCCGCCGGTCGTCATCAATCTGCTCTCCAACGAGCAGGGGTTTGATCAAGGCATCAATCGCTTTGTCGCTAAGGGCGACGTTCAAATCGATCTGGCCGGCGGGCGCGTGCTGGCGGATCGTCTGGAGTACGAGACCGCAACACGCACCCTGCTGCTGAGCGGGCGGGTCCGCTTCCAGCGCGGTGAGCAGTACTTCCAGGCCAACAGCCTCCGCTACAGCCTCATCGAGAACAGCGGTGATGCGGATGCGGTCTACGGGGTACTCGACTTCGACACCAGTGAGGCTGACTTTGACCTCGAGGCCTATCCCTCTGTTGCACTGCCATCTCTGAGCTACTGGCCGACGTGGAGCGACTGGGAAAAAGCGAGTTTTTCGACAAACCCGCCCCGCTTGCTTCGTAAAGATCTCAAGGGGAGTGTCCTGGTCGATGTCAGCTGGGCCAATCCGGCCAATACCGCCGAATTGGCGCTGGCAGCACATCCACTCGAGGCGCACACAGGCCAGGTCGAGCTCAACGGTCTTGCCCTTGAAGGCCTAAGCAGCAGCGAGCAAGCCTTAGGCCTTCCAGACAAGCTCAGCCTGGTCCAATGGAGAGTGCCGCCCATTGCCGTGGCACCGTCCGCGCAATCGATGGCATGCACGCCGCTGATTCCGCCTGTTCCGGATTGGCACCCACATCCCTCTGCCGTGACGGGATGGGCATTCGGACAAGCGATTGACGCCAACTTCGGTGACTCCTTCACCTTCAATGGGCGCTGGCGACCCGAAAACATCTGGGGTCTGAACTACAACCAGCGCCTAGTGGATGCCGGACCCCTGGCGCTGGAATTTGACTCCAATGCCTTGCTGCACAAAACCAGCTGGCAACCCGGCGGTGAGTTCAACAACAGCGAGCCTTTTGCACCACTGCCGCCCCAGACCTTTGGCGAATTCACCGCTGCCTTCGGCCTGCGGGCTTGGCTGCAGCCCTGGCTGAGCCTGGGCTTCTTCGAGGGCGTGAGTTTGCTGACAAACAACAGCCTCTACGAGCAGACCTTCCGGCAGAACTACCAAACCTTTCTGAACTACCTGGGGTTTGAGGTCGAAGCCCTGGTCAAACCCCAGTGGTCTGTGGTTGGCCGCCTGCATCACCGCTCAGGCGCCTACGGCACCTATGGCGGTGTCAGCGAAGGCAGCAATGCCTACTTAGTCGGTGTTCGCTACCGCTATGGCCGCTCCAAACCACCTCGGATTGCTCCACTGATGCCACCCGCGGCCAGCTGCCCGGGAGCACCCAGCCCCGACGAAGAGCAGAGGCAAAAGCCTCTTGCTGATCAACTCAATGCTGTTGCGGAGTCGAGAGCTCAGCAGGCAACCGGCACTAGCCAACCACCAGCCGTTCCTCCACTCCCTAAGACGACAGCGGCAAAGCGCGAAGCAGAGCGTCACAAGGCCATCGAGGCCATTGCGGACCAACGCATCAGCGACCTTTACTACGTCCGCAGCCTCAAAATGGAGCGGCGCCAGGGGGCTGGCTTCTTGAGTCGCTCCAGCGAAGAAGACGCCTTTGGCTCGGTCCAACCCAGCCAGTTGATGTCACCCGACGGCGATCAGAAACTGATCGAGGGCTTCATCAGCCGCTGGAGGTTCCAGGCTGCCCGAATTCAGATCACACCTGACGGCTGGACCGCAACACGCGCTGCTTTCAGCAACGACCCCTTCACGCCTGCCCAATCCTGGATAGACCTTGAAGAGGTTGTTGCCGTTCAGGAAACGGATGAGCGCACCAAGATCAGCGCCAAGCGCAGCCGCCTCGTCTTAGAGAACCGGCTTCCGATCCCGATGCGGAAAAACATCGTCCTCGAGCAAGATCAGCCTACGGATAACCCTTGGGTCATTGCCGACGATGGTATTGACCGCAGTGGCATCTACTTCGGATACAACATGAAGGAAATCGAGCTCAAGAAAGCTCGATCGTTAACCAACAAAAAAGGTGTTCAGGTTGATGAACAGCCCCTCAAGCTCAAAATTCAGCCCCAATTCATGGTGGCCCGAGCACTCAACGGGAACGTCAACAGCTTTGTTCTACCTGGCGATCCGATTGGAGGACCGAAAGGATCTCAGCCGGCGCAGATAGGGGATCTCTTTGGTGCCTTGATAAAGCTCGAAGGCTCTGTCTTCGGTTACTCCACCAGTGATTTCACCCTCAGCCTGCCAACGCTGAACCCCCAGAACATGGCGAACGGCACCCGCAGCTGGGGTGACTTCTCAAGACAAGTTTTCATTCCCAAGCTGGGGATTATTCCAGCTGGCACCTACACCACACGTCTGTTCGGTGCCTATCGCTACAAGACCTACAACGGCTCACTGGGCCAGCAGGACGTCTACTCCGCCCTCGGCGCTTCAATCGAGCGCCAAGGCGATCTCAATCCCTGGTGGCAGGTCAAGCACAACTATTACTGGAGGGCAGCCTTCGGCAACTTCCAAGGCAATAGTTTTAGCGACTCAAATCTTATTGATAGCACGCGCGGAAGTTTCTTTGGTGCCGTCAACAGTTCACTTCAAATTTGGCAAGCCAAATACGGCGATCGCAACAACCCCAAGACCACCCAGAACACACCTAACCCCATAACGCCTGGACTCCGTTTCAACACCAACGTCAGCACCCGTCTTGACTTCTATGGCGATGGCACCCGACAACTTGACCTCAGCCTCTCAGGTGGTCCGACATTGACATTGGGGCGTTTCGTGAAAAACTTCTTCGATTACACCGAACTCACCATTGCTGGCGGCGGAACACTGCAGCAGGGTGAAAGTCCGTTCAGCTTTGATAGAAACGTCGACCTCGCCACGTTGGGTATTGGTTTGCGCCAACAACTCGTCGGTCCGCTGTTGATCAGCGGCGGCCTGGGTGTAAACGTCGATCCCAGCTCTCCGTACTACGGCGACTTCACCAATGCCTATGGCGAATTGGTGTGGTCCCGCCGCGGCTACGAATTCGCGATCTACTACAGCCCCTACGAGCAGATTGGCGGGATCCGCGTGAAGCTCAACGACTTCAACTACAGAGGCACGGGCCTCCCCTTTGTGCCGTACACCCCGACCGATTTCACCAAGAAGCGCCAGGGGCTTTACTGAGGGGGCAACCCCGGCAACGGCCTCGGTCCATCAACAACGTCACCGCCCACCATCAGCTGGCTACCGGTGAAGTCCACCCCCATCAAGACCGTCTGATCGAGCTTGAGCCCAGGGGTTAAAGCCTGAATCATCACGGCACCGCTCAAGTTCGCGCTGCTGAGGTCGGCACCAGATAAATCGGCATTGCTCAACCGAGTGCCCTGGAGCTGCGCCCCCTCCAGGTTGGCGCCGCTGAGATCCGCCCCCTCCAAATTGCTGCCGCGCAGATCCGCTCCGCGCAGATCCGCCTCGCGCAGGTCGATGCCATTCAGCATCAAGCCGCTCAGGTCAGTTCCGCGCAGGTCACAGCCTGGGCAAGCGGGCCAGGCCGGGGCGCTGAGCTCAGCTGCCTCTGGGTAAGGCTCAACCTGCAGAGGAGCGGCTTGAACCGATCCAGGGCCACAGAGCAGGGCGAATGCGACGGCCGCCGATCCCTTCCCAAGCCAGCCGATCGCCATTGCCGCTGCGCCGCTATCTCATTCATAGACAGTGACGCAACTGGCCGCCACGGATCAGGCGATTTGGAACAGACGCAGATAGGGAAGGCGTTGGGTGGTGGCCTTGAGGGCCCCGTCATTGGCCAGCAACTGAGCCGTGGCATCCCACTGCCCGCTGAGCAGCATCTGCTTGGGTCCCTCCGCCAAGGTCAACGCCCACTGCTGGTCGCCGCAAGAGAGCGTCAAGGCATCGACATCAGCCACGAAAACCGCAGTCGCATCGGCCTCGGCCACCGCCTGAATCGCCATCATGGTCTCGTGATCGGCGCTGAGGCACGGAATGCCCAAGGCCAGGCAGTTCCCATAGAAGATCTCAGCGAAGCTCTCGCCGACCACCACCCGGATGCCCCAACGCATCAGGGCCTGCGGGGCATGCTCGCGGCTTGAGCCGCAGCCGAAATTGCGATTCACCAGCAGGACGGACGCCTCTTGATGCTCCGGGCGATCGAAGGGGTGCGCTCCGGCTAACTCCGCGCGGTCATCGGCGAAGGCCGAAGGCCCGAGGGCATCAAAGGTGACGCACTTCAGGAAACGAGCCGGAATAATCCGGTCAGTGTCGATATCATCGCCGCGCACCACAACGCTGGTGCCGGAGACCTGAGTGATCGAGCCAGAGGGGAAAGGAGTGGAGCTAGCCATCGGTTGAAAAGAAAAACGCGATCAATCAGGCGTTGAGCAACACGCGCACATCACTGACGCAGCCCTGAATCGCGGCGGCCGCCACCATCGCTGGGCTCATCAACAGGGTGCGGCCGCTGGAGGAACCCTGGCGTCCTTTGAAATTGCGATTGCTGGAGCTCGCGCTGATCTGACGACCTTCCAAGCGGTCCGGATTCATCGCCAGGCACATCGAGCAGCCCGGCTCACGCCACTCAAAGCCCGCCGCTTCAAAGACCTTGTCGAGGCCTTCCGCCTCCGCCGCCGCGGCAACCTGCTCGCTGCCAGGAACTACAAAGGCCTTGATGCCTGCAGCCACATGGCGTCCCTTCGCCACCGCAGCCGCGGCCTGAAGATCACTCAAACGGCCATTGGTGCAGCTGCCAATAAAGCAGACATCGACAGGCAAGCCAGCGATGGGAGCCCCGGGCTGCAGATCCATGTAGCGATAGGCCTCCTCCGCGAGGGGACGCTCGTCGGGTTCGGTTTGCTCCAGGGTGGGCACAGCCTCATCCACACCGATGCCTTGGCCGGGGGTGATGCCCCAGGTGACCGTGGGCGCGATGGAAGCCGCATCACAGCGGACTTCATCGTCGAAGACGGCATCGGTGGAGCTGGCCAAGCCACTCCACCAACGCACCGCCTCAGACCAGGCCTCGCCACTGGGAGCGAAGGGACGACCCTCGAGGTAGTCAAAGGTGACCTGATCGGGATTGACGTACCCGCAGCGGGCGCCGCCCTCAATCGCCATGTTGCAGAGGGTCATCCGCTCCTCCATCGAGAGCGCCTCAATCGCTGGGCCGGCGAATTCGTAGGCGTAGCCGACTCCGCCCTTCACCCCCAGGGTGCGGATCAGATGCAAGACCAGGTCCTTGGCGTAGACGCCGGGCTGCAGCTGTCCATCCACCCAGATCCGGCGGACATTGAGCTTGCCCATCGCCAGGCTCTGGCTGGCCAACACATCTCGGACCTGACTGGTGCCAATGCCAAAGGCGATCGCACCGAAGGCCCCATGGGTGGAGGTGTGAGAGTCGCCGCAGGCCACGGTCATGCCCGGCTGGGTCAAACCCAGTTCAGGGGCAATCACATGGACGATCCCTTGGCGACCGCTGCCAATGCCATGCAGAGTGATGCCGTGCTCCGCGCAGTTGGCCTCCAAGGTGGCCAGCATTTCCTCCGCCAGTGGATCCGCGAAGGGGCGCGCCTGGGAGGTAGTCGGAACGATGTGATCGACCGTGGCGACCGTGCGCTCGGGGTGCCGCACCGTCAAACCCAGGTCCTTCAAGCCGGCAAAGGCTTGGGGGCTGGTGACCTCGTGGATCAAGTGCAGGCCGATAAACAGCTGGGTGGCCCCACCCGGCAGCTGGGAGACCTGGTGTAGATCCCAAACCTTGTCGTAGAGGGTGCCGGAGCTCACGCCGATGCCTGCAGCGGAATCGACGAGCCTACTCAGGCCAACTGCAGTCTCAATCGGTTCAAGGCCTCGCCGGCGCTCAGGATCTGGATCCATGCGCGGCCGCGACTCGTACCAAAGCGAAGGCCCTCACTGCTGCAGCCCTTGGGACCGGCCAAAGCGATGTGCACCAGACCCACGGGCTTCTGCTCGCTCCCCCCTCCCGGTCCTGCGACTCCCGTGATCGCCAGGGCCCAATCCGCTCCCGTCAGCCGTCGCACCCCCTCAGCCATCGCCTCGGCCACGGGATCGCTGACGGCCCCATAGGTGTCCAGGAGCGCCTCAGACACCCCGAGTACCTGCTGCTTGACGCTATTGGCATAGGCAATCACCCCACCAAGAAACACATCGGACGCGCCAGGGACAGCCGCCAAGGCCGCACCTAGGCCACCACCGGTGCAGCTCTCCGCAACGGCGACGCTCTGCCCGAGCTGCCGAAGCCGATCCAGCACCACCGCGGCCAGGCTCTGCTCATCGACGCCAAAACAGCTCAGGCCCGTTCGATTGCGGATCTCGCGCTCCACCGGCTCAAGCAGGGCTTCGGCTTCGGCGAGGTGCTCGGCTCGGGCCGTGATCCGCAGCTTGACCTCCCCAGCCCCCGCATAGGGCGCCACGGTGGGGTTGACCTGCTCGAGCAGATCCGCCATGTCCTCGGCCAAGGCCGATTCAGAAACACCCCAGAAGCGCAGCATCCGGCTTGCGAACACCCCAGCGGCCAAGCCGGACTGCCGCAACCAAGGGGCCGCGGTCTGCTGCCACATCGCCTTCATCTCACTGGGAACCCCCGGGAAGGTCAGCACCGTGAAGCCCGGAACCGGGCTCCAGATCATTCCGGGGGCCGTTCCAGTGGGGTTGGACAGCAGCTCAGCCCCTTGCGGCAAGAACGCCTGGCGGCGATTGCTCGGCGAGCAAGTCCGGCCGCGGGCGGACACGCGCGCCTGGATCTCCGCCCAAACCTCAGGGTGCTCGACCAGGGGGGTCTCAAACGCAGCAGCGATAGCCTCGGTGGTGAGGTCATCCGGGGTCGGTCCCAGGCCGCCCGTGGTGATCAAGACGCGGCAGCGGCTGGCAGCTTGCCGGACCTCAGCCATCAAGCGCTCGCGGTTGTCGCCAACGACCATCTGGCGTTGATGGGGAACTCCGAGGGACGCCAATTGCTCGGCAATCCAGCGGGCATTGCCGTTCGTGATGTTGCCCAGCAGCAATTCGCTACCGACGCAGAGGATTTCAGCTGTCAACTTCCTGGTCCTGGCGAACTCGCTCGCGGTTCACACTGCGGCGACAAATCGTCACCGCCGCGATCAAAACCGCGGTGGCCAAGGTCAGCCAGAGGAAACGCAACTCGGCTCCAGCGAAGACCAAGGCCAAGGCAGCCAGCCACTGAGTGAAGGCGTAGATCAAGAGCACCGTGCGGCGATGGCTAAACCCGGCCCGCAGCAGGCGGTGATGCAAATGCCGCCGATCGGGATAGAAGGGGGAATGCCCCTCGCTGACCCGGCCCATGATCACGGCGGACATGTCTGCCAAGGGCAAGGCCAGGATCAAGACCGGGAAGAGCAAACTGACGCTGGTTAAGCCCTTGGCAGGGCCCACGATGCTGATGGCGGCAAGGGCAAAGCCCAGGAAGTATGAGCCTCCATCGCCCATAAAAATCTGGGCCGGATTGAAGTTGTGGCGCAGGAACCCCAAGCAACTGCCCGCGAGTGCCGCGGCCAGAAGGCCAGGGGCCGGCTGAGAGAGGCTATAGCTGACCGAAAGCAAAGCCACAGCGGCAATTCCGCTGACACCGGCGGCCAGGCCATCGAGACCATCCAGCCAATTTATGGCGTTGGTGATCCCGACAAGCCAGATGACGGTGAAGAGCAAGCTCAGCGGTTCGGACAAGGGAATGACCCCTGAACCACCACCGAAGGGCAGATCAATCCCACCAATACGAACGCCCTGGCTCCAAACCGCCATCGCCACCGCCACCTGACCAACAAGACGCGGCAAGGGAGGCAAGGCAAAGAGGTCATCGGCCAGACCGATGACGAAATAGCAAAGCGACCCCGCCAGGGTGGTCCAAATAAGGGCATCCCGCTGCGGAGGCAGCTCCACAAAGCCACCCAGGCTCCAGATCAAGAGCAAGCCGAGCACGAAGCCCGCCACAATCCCGATCCCACCCAGGCGCACCATTGGCGTGGTGTGCTGCTTCCTTGAGTCGGGGTGGTCAATCAGCCCCCAACGCAATCCCAACTGGCGTACGAGGGGAACGATCAAGGCGGTCAGCACTGCAGCGCTTGCGAAAGCCAGGACAGCGGCAAGATCCGGCCGGCTGGAAATCATCGAAGGCGGTGCTCAATGCAGTGCGCAGTGACCCGCGCGGATCGGCGCCAGGCAAAGGCCCTGCCAGCCAAAGCTTAAGCAGGGCCTAGGAGTTCGGCGATAGCCAAGGCCCCCTCAGGGGCCAGTCGCTCAAGCGGGCTGCAGCTCGCGCCGATGGGCGTACAGGGGGAAGCGCTCACAGAGGGCACCTACCCGTTCACGGCAACGCTCCTCTATGGCGGAGTCTTCGGGATTGAGCAGGCGATCGGCGATCACATCCGCCACCTCACGGAAAGCGTCTTCGTCAAAGCCACGGGTCGTGCAAGCGGCCGTCCCCAGTCGCAGACCACTGGTCACGAAGGGGGACTGGGGGTCGAAAGGCACGGTGTTCTTGTTGGCCGTGATGTGGACTTCACTGACCAGGAGATCAGCCACCTTGCCGGTCATGCCGATACCGCGCAGGTCCAGCAGCACAATGTGGTTATCGGTGCCCGCACTGACCACATCAATGCCGCGCTCTTTGATACGAGCCGCCAGGGCCTGGGCGTTGGCCACCACCTGTTTAGCGTAGTCCTCGAAGCTGGGCTGCAGCGCTTCGCCAAAGGCCACGGCCTTCGCCGCGATGACGTGCTCCAGGGGGCCACCCTGGCTGCCAGGGAACACCGCTTTATCGAACTGCCTAGCGAAATCCGCATCACGGCAGAGAATTAGGCCTCCGCGTGGGCCGCGCAGGGTCTTGTGGGTGGTGGTGGTGACCACGTCACACACGGGAACCGGGTTGGGGTGCACACCGGCAGCAACCAGACCAGCGATGTGAGCCATGTCGGCCAGGAGGAAGGCACCCACTTCATCGGCGATGGCCCGGAAAGCCTGGAAGTCGATCATGCGGGGGTAAGCCGAGTACCCGCAGACGATCAGCTTGGGCTTGTGCTCGAGGGCGAGCTTGCGGATCGCCTCGAAGTTCAGCTGCTGGGTGGTTTCATCCACGCCGTACTGAACGACGTTGAACCACTTGCCGCTGACGTTGACCGGGGAACCATGGGTCAGGTGACCACCATGGCTCAGGTCCATGCCCATGATCGTGTCGCCCGGCTTCAGCAGCGCCAGGAACACCGCAAAGTTGGCCTGGGCGCCGCTGTGGGGCTGGACGTTGGCCCAGGCCGCACCGAAAAGCTCTTTGGCGCGCTCAATCGCCAGCTCTTCGATGGCATCGACGTGCTCACAGCCGCCGTAGTAGCGCTTCGACGGCAGGCCCTCGGCGTACTTGTTGGTCAGGACGGAGCCCTGGGCCTCCATGACGGCCTTGGAGGCGAAGTTCTCCGAGGCGATTAGCTCCAGGTGGGTCTGCTGACGCTGCAGCTCCTTGCCAATCAAGGCAGCGATGGCGGGATCGCTCGCAGCCAGGGGGCGATTGGTGGCTGCTGCGGTGGACTCCGCCATGAGAAATCAGGGCTCAGGTTGAGCTGAATCGTAAGAAACCGCAGCACTGCACGCCGACCGGCGCGCAAGCATTGAAAAAGTCGCCCCGAAGGACGACTCTTTGAAGGCGCGCCTGGAGAGATTCGAACTCCCGACCCTCTGATCCGTAGTCAGATGCTCTAATCCGCTGAGCTACAAGCGCCTGGGCTTTCCAGGACATTCTGCCCACATCGAGGGCCCACACGTCAACCAACCAAACTGGAGTCAACGAGGAGCTGCTCAGACATGCCGATTCGTTGGTACGGCCCTGCCAACCCTGAGGACCCCACCTACCGGCACTTCAACCGGATCGTGAATCTGGTGCTGCACGGCATGGTGTTTGCGGCCCTCAACAGCGGGCTCTGGTTTGTCCAAGAAATGCGCCACCCCTGGAGCCATCTCAGCTGGCTCACTAGTGCCTGGGCGGTCCTCATAGCGGCCCACCTTGTCAGCGTGGCCATTCAGCGCCCGAAAGCGTCATCCTGAGCGCAGCTCTGAAGGCGGTTGGCATGGCCCTCTCCCCTAGCGAGATCCGCGACCTGCAACTCGAGATCGCCGATCGCCTTTACATCCAAATCGGTGGCTGGCACCTTTACCTCGGCGACGCCTGCCTCGCTGAGGCCCTTGCCATCGAATGCGCCGCCAGGCTCGAGCAAGGGGCTGGGGTGTGCGCCCGGCAGTCCTTAGAAGCCGTTCAGGTTCCGATTGGCGGTGGAAGCAGCAAGCTGCCCCTGGCTCGACTGGTCCCGGCAGGGCAACTACAGGACCTGGAGGAGCTCCTGGACAACCGCAGTTAGGGTTGCCTCCACCTGCCAGGGCCCAGTGCTGGTCATCGAGGTCACCAACGCTCGCGAGGTGGTGCGACAACGCATCGGTCGATTGGGGAGCCGCTTGATCGGCAAAGTCGTCGATGCGGAGGCCCAGGTGGAAAAGGCCTTGATCCAAGAGATGGAGACCGCCTTCCGAGATTTCGGCATCGAAGCGAGGATCTACTCCGTTGACGGCCCAGCGATGGTGGGCAAAAGCCACCTGGAGCTGCCGATCCAGGTCCGCGAAGAGCGGGTTATCGAGCTTTAACCGCGGCCGGGGAGACTCGCCAGCAGCTGCCTGCCGATCTCCTGGGCCTCCGGCACCTTGGCGGCGGCCGCAATCAACCCATAAACCAACAGACCCAAGCCGCCGCTGAAGCTGCACTGCAGAAGCAGGCCCAACAGATCCTGGGGCCACGTAATCCAGACGGACGTGGCCCAAGCGCTCAGACCAGCGGCTAGGGCTGCCGCCAACAACCGCGCGCTGTCCCGCGCCCAAACCGCCAAGGGCATCCCTGAGACACGGCGCTGCAGGGCGAGGAGCAGGCCGAAGCAGGTGATCACATTCACCCCCACCGTGGCCAGCACCAGCCCCGGCGCACCAAAGTTCAAGGTGCTCAGCTGCAGCCCCCAGGGCGTGGGGCCGCCCACCAAGACCCAATCGAAGAGCGCGTTCAGCGCGATCCCCGCTATCGAGAAGCGGAACGGGGTCGTGCCATCACCCAAGGCGTAAAACACCCGCACCAGTACGTCCCGTCCCAGGTAAGCCGGCATGCCCACGCCGTAGGCCATCAGCAAGCCGCCCACCAGCGCCGCGGCACCCGCATTGAAGGCACCGCGTTCGTAGACCAAAGCAACGATCGGGCCCGCCAAGGCCACCATCAGTGCCCCCAGGGGAAGCATGGAGGCGTTGGAGAGCATCAAGCCCTGTCGAATCCGGGCAATCAGTTCAGAGCGATCAGACGGCGCGGTGAGGCGGGCGAACACCGGCAGAAGGGGAACCAGCAAGGCATTGGAGAGCAAACCCAGCGGGGTCTGCACCAGCAGGTTCGCGTAGCCCAAACCGGCGGCCGCGCCAACGATTCCCGAGGCAAAAAAGAGATCGGTGAAGACGTTGATCTGGAGCATCCCTGAGGAGAGGGTCGCCGGGCCCATCACCTGAAGCACCTCCTGCACGCCGGAGTGCTTCCAGTCCCAGACCAGCTGGAACTTGTGAAGCCCCTGCTTGGCCAGAGCAGGCAGCTGAATCAGCCACTGGAAGACGGCCCCCAGCAGGGTCGTTCCGGCCAGAACCGCACCGCCCAAGAAGGCGTACTGAGGCAGCGCAATGTCCGAGCCCAGATGCAGCCACAAAATCCCCAGACCGCCGATCACCGCCACGCTGGAGAGCAGGGGGCTGACCGAGGGCAGCCAGAACTCATCGGCGGCATTGAGGGCGCCAAAGCCCAGGCCAATCAAGCCGGCGAAGAGCGCCATCGGTGCCATCCAGCGCAGCTCCAGCACGGCGATCGCATGGCGCTCGGCATCCAGCCCGGGACCTACCAGATCGATGAGGGGATCCGCGGCTAAAAACAGCAGCACCGTGACGCCGATGAGGGCCGCTCCGACCAAGGTGTTGATCGCAGCCAGCACATGGGCACCCTCCTCGCGGGGACGGCGGGCCAAGGCGCTGACCATGGCGCTGTGGAACGGTCCGTTGATCCCCCCCAGCAGGATCAGCAGAAAGCCCGGCAGCACATAGGCGTAGTTGTAGGCGTCATAGGCCGCGCCCACCCCGAAGGCAGCAGCAATGGCCTGCTGGCGGACCAGGCCAGCCAACTTGCTGAGGGCGGTCGCCACCGCAACGATCAAGGCGATTCGCCGCAGCGAGCGGTTGGCTTGGCTCATCCTGGCGCCTTCGGGCCCAAACTCGGGGGATTCTTGCCGCTTTGCATGCCCGCTGCCGCATCCCCCACAGAACGTCGTCCGGTTCTGGTCCTCGAGGACCTGCATGAAGGGGTGCTTCTCAAGCGCTACAAGCGCTTTCTGGCGGATGTGGAGCTGAGCAACGGCGAGGTGGTCACAGCGCACTGCGCTAATACCGGACCGATGACCGGAGTGCTGCATGTCGGAGGGCGCGTCCGGCTGCGCTATGCACCCTCACCCACCCGCAAGCTCGCCTGGACCTGGGAGCAGGCCGAGGTGCCCGGTGCCGATGGCCAGCCGGTTTGGGTGGGCATCAACACCGCCCTGCCCAACCGACTTGTGCGGGCCACCATCGAGGCAGGTTGCCTTGAACCTTGGCTCGGTCCAATCGCGAACATCCGCGGAGAGGTGGCTTATGGCCTCAATCGCCGCAGCCGGATTGACCTGCTACTCACCCCACTGGAGGAGGCTGAAGACCAGCGCCCGATCTACCTCGAGGTAAAAAACACCACCTGGTGCGAGGGCGATCTCGCCCTCTTTCCTGACACGGTGACCGTGCGGGGGCAGAAGCATCTGGAGGAGCTCATGGGCGTCCTACCCGAGGCCCGGGCTGTCCTGGTCCCCTGCCTGAGCCGCTCGGACCTGCAACGCTTCGCCCCCGGCGATCAAGCCGACCCGCGCTACGGGGAGCTCTTCCGCGAGGCCCTCGGGGCTGGTGTTGAGGTGCTGCCCTGCCGCTACAGCTTCAGCGACAGCGGAATCGACTGGATTGGGTTGGCCAGCGTCCAATCCCAGAGAGGAGGCTCATAGAGTTAGGGACCTCGAGCCAACCGCTGTGGATACCCGCGCGTTTAAGCGATCGCTGCATCACTCCGATCGCTACAACCGCCGCGGCTTTGGTCTAGGCGAAGAGGTGGCCGGCAGCTTGGAGCAGGCCTACCAAAGCAATCTGATCGCAAGCATCCGTGAAAACGGCTATCAGCTGGAGCACGGCCGCCTGAAGGTGAAGTTGGCGGAAGCCTTCGGGTTCTGCTGGGGCGTCGAGCGGGCCGTGGCCATGGCCTACGAGACCCGGAAGCACTACCCAACCGAGCGGATCTGGATCACCAACGAGATCATCCACAACCCCTCGGTGAATGACCACCTGAAGGAGATGGACGTACTATTCATCGACGTCGAGAACGGGGTCAAGGACTTCTCCAAAGTCGCCAGTGGCGATGTGGTGATCCTTCCGGCATTTGGCGCCACCGTTCAGGAAATGCAACTGCTCAACGAGCGGGGTTGCCACATCGTCGACACCACCTGCCCCTGGGTCTCCAAGGTGTGGAACACCGTGGAGAAGCACAAGAAGCACGACATCACCTCGATCATTCACGGCAAGGTCAAGCACGAGGAAACCCTCGCCACGAGCTCCTTTGCCGGCACTTACCTGGTAGTTCTCGATCTGGCCGAAGCCCAGCTGGTCTGCGACTACATCCTCGCCAGTGCGAGCGGGCAAAACCCCAGTGCAGAGCAGCGCCACGCCTTCATGGAGCGCTTCTCCAAAGCCTGCTCACCGGGCTTTGATCCCGACCAAGATCTAGTGAAGGTGGGCGTGGCCAACCAGACCACCATGCTCAAGAGCGAAACTGAAGAGATCGGCCGCCTGTTCGAGCGCACGATGCTGCAGCGCTTCGGCCCCGCGGAACTGAATGATCACTTCGTGGCCTTCAACACCATCTGCGATGCCACCCAAGAACGGCAGGACGCGATGTTTGCGCTGGTGGATGAGCCTCTCGATCTCATGGTCGTGATTGGCGGCTACAACTCCTCCAACACCACCCACCTGCAGGAGATCGCCATCACCCGGGGGATTCGCTCCTTCCACATCGATACCCCCGAGCGCATTGGCCCCAGCAACCGGATTGAGCACAAGCCCCTCGGCGCCGACCTGGAGGTGATTGAGCCCTTCCTCCCCGGCGGTCCCTTGCGGGTTGGCATTACCTCTGGCGCCTCCACACCCGATCGCGTTGTGGAAGACGTCATTGGTCGTTTGATCGCCCTGGCCGACGGCTAATTGAGCTGTCACAGACGCTGCAGAGCCCGGCACCGAACGGGCTTTACATTGATTCATCTGACCCACAACCAGGCCCTTCAACAGGGCCTTCTGCGTTGATCTCATCGGTTACCACACCTGGACCTGAGGTCGACGCCACCGACCTGCCCCTGCGGCGCAGTGACGACACGCGGGTGCGCTGCTACGGCAGCCAGTTCGCGGATGTAATGGAGATGCGGGCGCCCGCCAAAACCGTGGCGGCCTACCTCGATCGCCACGAAGGCTGGTTCCACCGCTGTGCAGCCCCCATGGAGGTCGCGAGCCTGGGGCAAAACGGCTACCGGCTGACCCTGGGGCGGTTCGGCAACTTTGGCTTTGAAATCGAACCAACAATCGGCCTGGAGCTCCTGCCCCAAAGCCAAGGCGTCTATCGGATTTGCACGGTGCCACCCGAGCAGTTCCAGCCCGGGCTGCGAGACCTCTATGACGTGGAGTTCAACGCTGCCCTGCGGCTGGAAGAACAAAACGCAGAGAGCCCCCACACCAATGTGCGCTGGGAACTTGATCTGAGCGTCTGGATCAAGCTTCCTACAGTGATTGGACTCTTGCCCGAGAGCCTCGTACAGAGCAGCGGCGATCATCTCCTACGCCAAATCGTGCGCCAAATCTCAAGGCGTCTGACTTGGAAAGTCCAGGAAGACTTCCACGCCACCCACGGGTTGGAGTGCCCGCCAAGGCGGCGGGCGCAGTTCTGATCAGGCGGGGCGGTTTTCCCAGATCTTGTTGAGGATCTGCATGCCGCTGACGGCTTGCCAGAGGAACAGGGTGAACACGCCCATGTTCATCATCACGTGCAGCTTGCGGGCGATCAGGTTGCCCTGCTGCATGAGCGGCGAGAGGGCTGCCGCCAGGGCCAGACCACAGGTCATCGATATGCCGACCAGCAGATGGGGACCGACGAAGAGCTTGCCGTTGTTCAGGTAGGTCACCGCCATGCCGCCAAAGGTGCCAAGGACCATCACCGCCAGCACGGCACTGCCGAAGAGGTAATGGCGTTTGGCGAACTGACCCTTGATCAGGATTTTGCGGGCCTCGGCGTCAGCGGTGCGAGTTTTCTTGGCCTTGATACCAAGAAACATCGCGTAACCGCTCAGGGCGAGCAAACCCCACATCGCCAACGGATGCAGGAAGTTGAGATTGAAGGCAAGAGCTTCCGGCATGGAGCGCTGGCTGAGGGAACGGACCGCGTGACGTTAAGTCAGTGCAGGAAATGGCGGCTGCCCGTCACGACCATCGCCAAACCCAGCTCATCGCAAGCGGCGATGGAGTCGGCATCACGGACGCTGCCACCGGGCTGAATCACCGCGGTGATGCCGTACTGCGCAGCTAGGCGGACGGTGTCATCGAAGGGGAAGAAGCCATCGCTGGCCAAGACCGCTCCGCGGGCCTTCTCCCCAGCGGTCTCCATGGCAAGTTTCGCCGAGCCGACTCGGTTCATCTGACCGGCACCGATCCCGAGGCTCTGACCGCCGCGGGCAACGGTGATGGCGTTGGAGCGCACGTGGCGCACTAGACGCCAGCAGAAAGCCAGGTCGGTCAGCTCTTCGGGACTGGGCTGACGCTTGCTGACCACCTGCCAAGCGGTCTCATCCACGGGCTGATCGTCCAGGTCCTGAACCAAGAGACCGCCGAGAACGCTGCGCAGCTGTTGACGACTGGCGAGCTCAATCGCCTCCGGTGCCAGCTCCAACAAGCGCAAGTTGGCCTTGGCCGAGAGCAGATCGCGGGCTTCGCTATCAAACGAGGGCGCCACCACACACTCCAAAAAGAGGCTGGTCAAATGACTGGCAGTCGCCCCATCAACGGGACCGTTGATCGCGACGATGCCACCAAAGGCCGAGAGGCGATCGGCATCGAGCGCCCGCTCAAGCGCTTTGGCGCTGCCGGACCCGGTAGCAACGCCACAGGGGTTGGTGTGCTTGACCACCACCGCAGCTGGCTTGAAGGCATTGCCGCCAGCGGGCTGGCCGCCGTAACCGAACTCGCGCACCGTGGCGAGGGCGGCTTCGAGGTCAAGGATGTTGTTGTAGCTGAGCTCCTTGCCCTGGAGCTGTTCACCAGCGGCCAGACCCGCACCAGGCTGGGCGTACCAGGTGGCGCTTTGGTGAGGGTTCTCGCCGTAGCGCAGGCTCTGGCGGGCCGGCAGCTCAAGGCGGAAACTACCCACGCGCTCAGTCTGAAGTTGGGAGGTCAACCACTGGCTGATGGCGGCGTCGTACTCCGCGGTATGGCTAAAGGCCTCCAGGGCCAGCTGACGCCGCAACTCAGAGCTGATCGCCCCTGCGCCCAGGGCCTCCAGGAAGGCGGGGTATTGAGCGGGGCTCGTCAGAACGGTCACATCGGCATGGTTCTTAGCGGCCGCGCGGACCATCGCCGGACCGCCGATGTCGATGTTTTCGATCGCCGCGTCCCAACTGACGTCGGGGCGAGCGATCGTCTCGCGGAAGGGATAGAGATTGACCACGACCACATCGATCGGGGCGATGCCCTGATCCGCCAGATCGCTTTGGTGGGAGGACTCGGAGCGCTTGGCAAGGATCCCGCCGTGAATGCGGGGGTGCAGGGTTTTGACGCGCCCCCCGAGGATTTCGGGTGCGCCGGTGTGCTCGGCGACCTTGGTGACCGGGACCCCTGCCGCGGCCAACGCTGCTGCGGTGCCGCCGCTGGAGATCAGGTGATAACCGGCCGCCAACAGCCCCTTGGCCAAGGGCACCAGCCCTTCCTTGTTGGACACGCTGAGCAGGGCCGTGGGCGCCATGGCGATGCAGAGGTCGGCAGAAGGTCCAACCTACGCAGGAGCAGCTCCCGGATCCGCCCATGACCAGCCATCCCGACCAGCTCCAGTGGGGGCCTGAGCACGCCCAACAACGACTCGTTCTGCTGCATGGCTGGGGGGCTGATGCGGATGACCTCCTGGATCTCGGGGCCCTGCTCGTCAGCCCTCAGACCAGCGTTGTCGCCCTGCGCGCCCCCGAAGCCCATCCCTATGGCACAGGCAGGCAGTGGTACGACCTTCAACCGATCGACTGGGAGGCCCTGCCGGCGGCCCGCTCCAACCTTCAGGCGCGGCTCCTCTCCCTCGCTGAGAGCGTGCCCCTGGAGAAGACCGTGCTGTTGGGCTTCTCCCAGGGCGCGGCGATGGCGCTCGATGTCGGTTCCGCCCTTCCTTTGGCGGGGATTGCGGCCTGCAGCGGTTACCCCCATCAGGGCTGGCTAGCGCCGACGCCCTGTCCACCGGTGCTTCTGACCCACGGCCGAAAGGACCCCGTGGTCCCCTTCATGGCAAGTGAGGAGCTGCAGAAGCAACTGCAAGCCAGCTGCCAAAGGGCCCGACTGGTGTCCTTTGAGGGCGGCCACGGCATTGATGAATCGGTCCTGCCCGAGCTCAAACGCTTCATTGCGGAGCGAATTGAGGGCTGAAGGGCAATAAAAAAGCCGGCCTTACGCGGAGGCCGGCCAAATGCCCTTCAGGAGAGGTCTTGAAAATCAGACGAAGGCGTATTCGTACTCTTCCATCTCTTCCCAATCGTCGGCGGCCAAAGCTTCGAGACCAGCGAAGAGGTTCTCTTCACCAATGCGGTCGACGATTTCACGCAGTGAAGGGAACAGGAAGTGGTTCTCCTCGGCGTATTGAGCACTGAAGAGACCCTTTTCGCCCCAGAAGAAGCGGTCGGTGGTGTGCTCATTGCGACGCACATTGACCAGAGCGGGGGGAACGATGCCCGACTCGGCGATGTAGCGGCGAGCAGCCGTCACGGGCTTGTACTCACCGGTTTCAATGTTGTGAACGCCGACATGGGCGAGAACTCGCTGACCGGCAAGCCGGCGGCGGCTTACGCGCTTACGCTTTTTGGACATGAGAAGAAACCCCGAAGGGCGGAGGGGACGAAGAGAGGAAGACGAGAAGCCTTCAGCAACGCCCAAACCTCTGACAGCCCAAGGTGACAGCAAAGGGAGCGTTGGCGTTCAATCCAGCAAAGAGACGCATCTCTACTGCTGTAGCCTCTGAAGAACAAAGTTGCAACCAGAGGCAGAAGCCAATACCGTCCTGCCTGCGTCAGGCCGCTAGGTATTGGTCGATACCCAAAATCTTAAGACTTTTTCTCGGATTTGAACCAAATTTCCGAGAAATATCTTTTTGAAGGCCGTGGACCAACCCCAAACCGCCGCATAGATGCAAGTCTCCAAGCGGTTTCTCGCGCTGCTGAAACAGCAACTTGCCCAATTCGCAGATCGTCCAGACCTGCGAATGCTGGTGGTGTATGCGGCGCTCCCCAGTGCCGACGGAGAGCCCTCGCTGCTCTCGATTGGGGAATGGCCTCAGACGACCCTAGCCCTCCAGAGCGGCATGAGCGAACCGGCGCCGGAACCAGGCAGCACACGCCGCTGGCTCGCCCTACGGGATGGCCCGCTGCTACTCGGGGCCCTGCGGATCGATACAGACTGCTGGCCCTGGCCGGCGCCCCTCGGCGATCGACTCGAAGCCACCGCGCTCTGCCTCACAGAAGCGCTCAAGCTCGATCTGGAGAAACAACGACTCAGGCGGCAACTGGCCCTCAGGGATGACCAACTGAAGTTGCTGGTCCACCAACTGCGCAATCCGCTGGCCGCACTGCGCACCTTCGGGCAACTGCTCAGGCGTCGCCTCGAGGGCGACAGCGACAACCAGGCGCTGGTGGACAATCTGCTGAGCGAGCAACACCAGATCAATCGCTATCTCGAGGCGATTGACCAGCTGACCCAAACGCCGCTGCTCCCCCCCGCCGAAGGCGGACTGCAACCTCTGCTGCTGCCGCCGGCCTTCAGCCGTGAGGACCTTCGCTCCCTCAACCTGGTGCTGGAGCCCTTGATCGAGCGCGCAGCTGGGACCGCGGCCCTGCAGGGCCGGCGTTGGGCACCGCCCGGTGAGCTTCCGACCCTGCCGTGCAACGCTGCGGCCGTCTCCGAGATCGTGGCCAATCTGCTTGAAAACGCCTTCCGCTACAGCCGGGCCGGTGGCTGCGTGGGTCTGAGCTGCCACGAGCAAGGCGAAGCGCTGAGGTTGGCGGTTTGGGACGAAGGCCCCGAAATTCCAGACGCGGAACGGGAGCAGATTTTCCGCAAAGGGGTGCGGGGCAGCACCGGCAGGGCGCTCGCGGGAAGCGGTTTAGGGCTGGCGCTGGCTCGAGACCTGGCTGAGCGCAGTGGTGGCGCACTGGACTTGCTGACTCCGCCGTCCCGCCTTGATCCAAAACTCCCCGCGGCGGGGAACGTCTTTCAACTCAGGCTGCCCAAGACGCCAGTGCCGCCAAAAGCAACAGCGTCCAACTAAGGCTCCACTCCACGCACGCCCCATAGCTATCCCCACTGTGGCCGCCGAGGCGCCGGCCCAAGGACCAGGGGATGAGCAAGGCCGGCAGCACTCCGAACCAGCCCAGGACCGCCCATTGGCTCCAGCCAAGAGCTAGCAGCAGGCTGCTCAGGGGAAACACCAGAAGCAGGGAGGGCACCAATTCGGCGAGCAGCCCCTGCCAATGGCGGCGGTGAAAGGCGGCCGTGCCCTCGCTCTGGCGCAGGTAAGGAAACCCTTCCATCGCAAACAGCGGTGAAACCCGAGCCCAGATGGAAGTCCAAACCAAGGCGATCGGCGCAGCAGCACCCAGCCAGGCCAAGGCCGCCACGCGCAGCAAGAGCGCAACCACCAGGGCCTGAACCCCACTGGCGCCCACCCGGCTGTCATCCATGGCCTCCAGCCGGCGATCGGCGGGAGCCGCCAACCCATCGGCCGTATCCATCAACCCATCGAGGTGCAAGCCGCCGCTAAGGCTGACACCCAGGGCCAGCACCAAAGGGATCTGCACCAAAAGCCCAGCGGGCGCCAGCACCTGCCACACCCCGGCTTCCAGGAGGCCAATGGCGATGCCGACCCAGGGCGCAAAACGAGCGATGCGCTCAAAGCGCGGGTTCACCCCAGGCGGCAACGGCAAGACGCTGTAGAAAATCCAAGCTCCAGCCAAGTCCCTGAGCATGCGGGCGGCCAGCAACGATGGGACTAGATGATCCTGCCGCCTCGATGAGCTTCCACTTCGAGATCACGGCCCGCTGCACGCGCACCGGAGCGCGCTGCGGCTGCTTTCACACCCCCCACGGCATCGTCACCACTCCGCGCTTCATGCCCGTAGGGACGCTGGCGACGGTGAAGGGGGTCACCCCAGCACAACTGAAGGCTACCGGCGCGGAGATGGTGCTCTCCAACACCTTCCACCTGCATCTGCAACCCGGTGAGCAGATCGTCGCCGATGGCGGTGGCTTGCATCGCTTCATGGCCTGGGACGGACCGATGCTCACGGACTCCGGCGGCTTTCAGGTCTTCAGCCTGGGCGACATCAACACGATTAACGACCGCGGGGTGGTCTTTCGCTCCCCACGCGATGGCGCCCGAATCGACCTCACCCCAGAGCGCTCCATGGCCATTCAGATGGCCTTGGGTGCGGATGTGGCGATGGCCTTTGACCAGTGTCCGCCCTATCCAGCCAGCGAAAGCGAGGTAGAGGCCGCTAGCCGGCGCACCCATGCCTGGCTCGAGCGCTGCATCAGCAGCCACGCCAAAAACGATCAGGCCCTCTTCGGCATCGTCCAGGGGGGCTGCTTCCCCCGCTTGCGCGAGGAATCCGCACGCATCGTCAGTTCGATGGGCCTGCCCGGCATCGCCGTGGGTGGCGTCAGCGTGGGCGAACCCGCCGAGGAGATGCACCGAATTGTTCGCCAGGTCGGCCCCTTACTGCCCGATGACAAGCCCCGTTACCTGATGGGCGTGGGCACCTTGCCGGAGATGGCGATTGCCGTGGCCAATGGCTTCGATCTCTTTGATTGCGTCCTGCCCACCCGCCTAGGACGCCACGGTGCAGCCCTGGTGGACGGTGAACGCTGGAACTTGAAAAACGCCCGCTTCCGCCACGACCACACTCCGCTTGACCCCAGCTGCAGCTGCCCGGCCTGCACGGTCCACAGCCGCGCGTACCTGCATCACCTAATCAAGACGGACGAACTACTCGGAAAGATCCTGCTGAGCCTGCACAACATCACCCAACTGGTGCGTTTCAGCCGTGCCATGGGACAGGCCATTCGGGACGGCTGTTTTTCAGAGGATTTCGCTCCATGGGAACCCAACTCTCTGGCCGCCCACACGTGGTAGCTTCCGTCCCTAGCCAACGACGATTCCGGGATGGCCGCTTACGCCCTGCAGACCCTGGCACAGCTGCCCGAGGCCTACCAAGCCTTCGGTCCTCTGATTGACATCCTGCCCATCATTCCCCTGTTCTTCCTGCTGCTGGCCTTTGTTTGGCAAGCCTCCGTCGGCTTCCGCTGAACAGCAGCTCAACAGCTTTTCTCTCCAGCGGTGGAGGCTTTAAGGCTTCCACCGCTTTTTGCTGGCTTCAGCCACGCCTGAGAACCGCCCAGGCAAATTCGGGCAACGCCAACATCCGCCGCCAACGGCTGGGCTCTTGAATCAGGCGATAGAGCCATTCGATCTGGAGCCTGCACATCCACTGGGGGGCGCGCTGCTTAGCACCCGACCAAACATCGAAACTGCCGCCCACGCCCATCCAGAGCCCCGGCTGATTGGCATGCATCCGCTGGATCCAGGTTTCTTGACGCGGCACCCCTAACGCCACCAGCACCAGATCCGGGCGGGCCTCAATCAGTTGCTGCTCAATCCCAGGCCATTGCTCGGGGCTTTGATAGCCGTGAACGCTGAACTGCAGCGTCAGGCCAGGAATCTCCTTCTTCAGCCGGGCTGAGACCAGCGCCATCACGTCAGGACTCGCCCCCACCAGGGCCACCCGCCAGCTTCGGGAGGCGGCTTCAACCAACAGCTGACGTGCGAGCTCAATGCCAGGACTGCGCCGCACCCGCCAACCATTGCGCTTCAGGGCCCAGACCACACCGGCCCCATCCGGGATCACGAGGTCAGCAGCCTCGATCGCCCCACCCAGGGCAGGATTGACAAGGGCCGCCATCGTCATTTCGGCGTTCAAGGTGACGATCTGGCCGCCGCCCTGCTGCTTCAACGCCAGAGCCGCCTCGAGGACATCGGCGGCTACGGCCACCTGCACACCCAGGACCTGGGCGACCTCCCAGGCAGGCTGATCAAATGCTTGAGGGCTGGCGGGAGTCGCCATTGATGCCGTGGGGGATAGGCCGCACGAGAGAATCTATGGCTGGCCTTCAGGCAGTGCTCGCCCATGCCCCTCAGCAGCGCCCCGGTTGCGAACAGCGCCGCACCGCTGCGACTGAGTGCCGCTGAAGCCTGGCAGCACCTGAAGGAACTGGACCGCCAAATCGATCAGGTGGTGCTACAGCGCCAACACCCGATCACCGGCCTGCTCCCCGCCAGCACCGCCAACAACGTTCACGGCAACTATGGCGATGCCTGGGTGCGGGACTGCGTCTATTCAATCCAATGCGTCTGGGGCCTCTCTCTGGCCCACCGGCGCCTCAGTGGTGCCACCTCCCGCGTCTACGAGCTAGAGCAGCGGGTACTGCAACTGATGCGGGGCCTGCTCAACGCGATGTTGCGCCAAGCCCACAAGGTCGAGCGCTTCAAGCAGAC
Organism: Synechococcus sp.; assembly: GCA_047285805.1. Lineage (GTDB taxonomy): Bacteria > Cyanobacteriota > Cyanobacteriia > PCC-6307 > Cyanobiaceae > Vulcanococcus. Next base: position 256,774 of record JBJBCN010000003.1, read on the forward strand.
CCTCTCACCGCTCGATTGCCTGCACGCCAAGTACGACACCGGCAGCGGCGATCCCGTGGTCCCAGACGACGGTTGGGGTCATCTGCAGCTCGATGCCACGGCCCTGTTTCTGCTGCAGCTCGCCCAGCTGACCCGCTCGGGACTGGTCGTGGTCCAAACCAGCCATGAGCGGGACTTCCTGCAAAACCTTGTGTATTACGTCGCCCGCGCCTATCGCGTGCGCGATTACGGCATTTGGGAGCGGGGCGACAAGGGCAACCACGGCCTACCGGAGCGCAACGCCAGCTCTATTGGCCTCGTCAAAGCGGCCCTCGAAGCCCTGGAGGGTCTGGATCTCTATGGCCCCCACGGCAGCGGGCACTGCCATCTGCACATCCCCCACGACGCCATCGTGCGGCTGCGGCGCGCCCTGAGCGGCCTGCTGCCGCGCGAGTCCGCCAGCAAGGAGGTGGATGCAGCCTGCCTCTCAGTGATCGGCTACCCGGCCTGGGCCGTGGAAGACCGCGCCCTGGTGGAGCGCACCCGGGACAAAATCCGCACCGAACTAGGCGGCCCCTACGGCTACAAGCGCTTCCGCCGCGACGGCCACCAAACCGTGGTAGAGGACCACAACCGGCTGCATTACGAGCGCGAGGAACTGGCCCAGTTCGAGCACATCGAATGCGAGTGGCCCCTGTTCTTGGCCTACGAGCTGATCACGGCATGCTGCGAAGAGCGCTGGAGTGAGGCCTGGAGCTGGCGGGAGCGGCTGCGCAAGGTGGCCGTGGAGGTTGACGGGATCGCGCTGCTCCCTGAGGTGTATGTGGTCCCCAAAGAACGTGTTGAAGCAGAGCGCCAACAACCGGGAAGCCAGGAGCGGATCGCCAACGACAACGTGCCGTTGCTCTGGACGCAGAGCCTGACCTGGCTGGGTGATCTGATGCTGCTAGGCCTACTGGAGCCGCAGCAACTCGACCCCAGCGAGCGGCGCCGCAGCCGCAGCCTTGGCGCAACGGAGGTGCTGGTCAGTTTTGTTCCCGCACGCGAGAGCATCGCGGCGGCACTCGAGCAGGCCGGCCTCGCCGTGAGCAGGCCGACCGGTGCCATCAGCATTGCCAGCTCCAAGGAGCTGGCAGTGCTGATGGCACCAGTGGGAGCCAATGCCCGTCTGGGGATGAGCGGCCACCCGCGCTTGCGAATGGAGACCATGGCCACAGCCCGTTTCTACCGCCAAGACCGTCAAACGCTGGCCTTTCTGCCCGCGGTACTGGAAGAGAGCACCTTCTACCTCTCCGATGACCCCGAGCAACTGGTCGATGCGGTCGCCAACGAAATCAGTCAGTTGCAGCGCCACTGGCGCGGCAGCGGTCTGCCGCTGTTGCTGATCCCCGTCGAAGAAGGTCCATTCCAGCGCAGCCCAGCTACCTTCGTGCGGCTGGGGGAAACCCTGCGAAGCGGCGTCCTGGGTGGCACCGCTGTTCAACTCGGCAGCCTGGATGACCTCGCCAGCCAAGGCTGCTGGGCCGACCTACCCAGCCACCAACCCAAAGCGGACGAGATAGCAGCAGCGGAGCTGACCCAGGGGCTGCAAAGCAGCAACCTCGACAAACGGCTAACCGCAGCAGACGAGCAGGAGCTAGAGGAGTCCAGCCTCGATGCCCTGATGGAGCGGCTCTGGCAAAGCGGATCCCTACAAGAACAAGCTGAGCTGCTGGAACTGCTGGTGCGCCGGCTAGGGCTCTCCACAGTTCTGACGGGGCCCAGCGGCAACGCCACCCCCAAGGCCCTGCTGGAGGAGGCTTACCGCCGGGGCCTCAAAGAGGGGGACTGGAATGTGGTCCGGCGCTGCGCTGGCGTCCTGGGCTTGGTGCATCCCCAACTCGAAGATGCACTGACCGATCTATTAGTGCGCCAAAAGCAAGTCGTGGTTGGACGCAATTACACCAATGACTCCCTAATCACCCAGCCCCTCAGCAGCAAAACCATTTCTGCACGGATCAGGCGCTATAGCGGCGAGGACAGCCGCGAATGGGTGCTGCAACAGGAGCTCCTGCTCGCCCTCGATGGCCTCGCCCGGCGTGATCCAGCCCTCCTCAGCGGCAGCCTGACCCTGCAGCTGGGGCAGCTCTTACTGCTACTCACCAGTGAAGTGGCTAGTCAGAAGAACCTCTCACCAAGCGACGCATTCGAGGCCCTCTGCGATACCCCTCCCCACGCTATTGGGCGCCGGCTCAAGCAGGTTCTCAGCGATGTGGAACACGCCAAGGCCGCCCTCCAACGCAAAGAGCAACTTCACCTCAGCGGCCGGGTGAGCTGGGAGGCGCCAGCACCCCTCGAGGAACTCGAAAAGGGCGAGAACTGGCTCAAGCACCGCGAGCGCATGGGAGCGCTACAAAACGTTCCGCGGGACTTCCACCCGGGGATATGGAGCCTCCTGCACCATTGCCACGGCCTAGTCATCGGCGACAAGCTCGAGCGCCGCAACCGGCTCGAGAGCGCGCCGCTGCTGAAGGAGAAAACCCCCGGCGAGCGCAACTTCGCGGTGCACGTGGAGCACCTGCTCAGCAAGATCGAGGCCCCGGAGTACCGGCGCCTCTGCATCGAGACCCTGGTGACCCTGATTGCCTTTGTCGATACGAACCCGGAGGTCAGCGTCGATGACGACATCGTGCTGGATGTAGTGATTGGCCACGCCGTTCGGGTCGGCTGGCAACAACGCCATCCCGACTCCGATCCCTCTGACTACGGCAGCAACAAAGGCGATGCCTGGGATCAGTTTTATCGCTCGTCTCCAGCCGAATGCCGCCGCTGGCAACTGAAAGCTCTTCAAGAACTATCAAATCCTCAAAGCAACAACTGAAGACAAGTTTTCCTATTCAGCAATAAACGTGCAGGCAAGTCTACATACAACAATAAGAGAGGAAGACAGAGCAGATGCACACCACACAGATGGTCGGCGGGTTCAAGATCGAAGTCAATTAGAGAGCTTAGTAGCAATAATATAGTGGTTATTCGGCTCCTCAGACAAATCGGCCAATGAGAATAACAGGCAAACAGGAATAGCAATGACTGCAAAAAGAATCATAAATGGCAATAAAGGATAAAAAAGACGCGTTCTTCGATGAATGCCTATATCAGACAAGCCTTGAACCCTTAATGACTGGAGGATCATATAGAACAAGCGAGATGCAATAGTAAACCAAGCTCCACCCCTTGGCTCAAGCGTGTCAATCGTGAATCCCGCGCTGTCAAGGGCTTTTTGAATCCAAAAACGCGTGAAGTTATAATAGTGAAATGGAATCATATGTATATTACTAGTCTGCGGGATCAAAAGAATAATTCTTCCTCCAGTACGGCAGAGTCTGGCACACTCCGACAGCATTAAGGCAGGATCGTAGACATGCTCGAGGACTTGTATGCTGAGCACCAAGTCAAAAGATTCGTCAGGCAAAGGAACACAACAACCATCGGCACAAATTAGCTCTACCCTGGGATACTGCTGAACAACAGAAGATCGACCAATGGAAGGATCCACAGTCGTCCACGAAGAAAATTTAATTCCACGACGAAGAACATCCTTATAGAAAGAACCTCCCCCCATGTCTAAAACATCCCCATTTCCGTAAATCTGCAGATCAGAGAATAACTTCTGACTCAGAAGATTTCTAATGAAATAAAGGAAGCCGCGAACCATCAGAAGGAGGGAGATGGAACATAATCATGCCACAACCTGAAACCATGGAAAAGAAGCTAAGTCAATCTAGAGCAATCAAGAGCAACCAAAGTAGTAAGCTGATGGTGCCACTCCAGAAAACATGTCACAACTAGTATCAGTCATAATTCCAGTATATAAAACGACAGACACTTTAATCCAGCTGTGCGCTAGGATCAAAGGAGCGCTCCAAGATTATTGCGCTTACGAAATAATTCTGGTTGACGACAACAGCTCCGAGGAGTCCTGGCCAACAATTAGAGGCATATGCAAAAAAGAGAGACTGGTGCGTGGAGTAAAACTCTTAAAGAATTATGGTCAGCATAATGCACTAGCTTGCGGCATAAGCAGATCAAAAGGAGACATTATTGCAACACTAGACGATGACTTACAACATCCACCAGAATGCCTGCCTGAACTCATTGCAGAACTAGGGAGCACGTTTGACGTTGTTTATGGCAAGCCACAAGAAAGATCAACAACATTAATTAGGCAGTTAATAAGCAAAGCAACCAAGAATGTTCTTTCTATATTGGCACGAGACGAAAATATAGCAGTGAACGCTTCCGCATTAAGAGTGTTCCAGGGTAGATTGAGAGTACTCTTTAACAGTCATGCAAACCCAAGTACAAATGTGGATGTAGTTTTAAGCTGGGGTGCTAGTAATTACTGCATTAGGCCTGTAAATTTTAACTTCAGAGCCCAGGGCGACTCAGGCTACTCACTTAAAAGACTGGCGAGACATGCAACTAATATACTTACTGGCATGACAACTACACCACTTAGGCTTGCAAGCATTCTTGGAGTGACGATGTTCGCTTTTGGCCTCTTATTGATCATCTACTTGGTAAGCATCGGTATTGCTTATGGGACACCGGTTCCGGGGTTCATGTTCATAGCTACAACGATCTGTCTTTTTAATGGTGCTCAAATGCTTGCTATTGGTATCATTGGTGAATACCTGGCTAGAGTTTACCTTCGAGCCTCTGATAGACCGTGTTTCATTGTAAGAGAAGAATTGAATGCAACCTGAGGAATTTCACTTAAAGTCGTGCTCGGTGAAGCTAAGACTAAATTCTTATGATTCATCAGTTTTCAACGGACCTGTCTATGATCTATTTTCGTTGAAGCTTGATGATAGCGAACACGCCGCCAGAGACCTAGGATCATTACTATTTGACCTAAAGGCATTTGCAGCGACTAGTTCATCTTCGATATTAGATTACAGGGTTAATGCGGCTCTACAGCGCTGCGGATTCGTAGTCGCCGATAGCACGATCGAGCCATATCTACTTCATGAGGATTATTTAGATAGTTGCAATGATTACGCTGAGGACATCATGGTCATAGATCAGCCTTCTAAATTTGAGAGACGTGCTGCATGTGAGATTGCACGTTTATGCTTTAGAAATCAGCGCTATCATATAGACGATAGATTCGATAATAATCTAGCTGATTTGCGCTACGTAAAATGGGTAGAAAGCACGGAGATCTCTGATGAACAAAGATTAGTGATTTTAGCGAATACGGAAGGTCTGATAAGTTTTTTTGTAACTCAAGAAGTCAGAGATTCAAAATCTGTCTATTGGCATCTTAATGCTATCAATCCAAAATCACAAGGTAAAGGTCTTGGCAAGATTTGCTGGCAAAAGATGCTAGACTATCATTGGTCAAAGGGAGCATTATCTATTAAGACCACAATCTCCTGCCATAATACGAGGGCTTTGCGTATATACTCTTCTTTAGGATTTAGATTTAAGAATCACAATCTTAAGATGCATTGGCAACGGCTTTAGAATCACACCAGCGAAAACTCGTGGACTACGAGTCGGTGGAGCTGTTGGCTTGTTATGGCTGCTAAGATTAAGATTAAGTTCGGACTACGTCATGCAAAGGACAGACGGATGGCGTAGATTTTTAGGAAAAGCTTCAATCTATAACTTGGTGCAGAATATACTTGGTGCCGAAGCCTTTAGAGCAATCTATGTAAAAGACTATATAAAACCAAAGAGTGGGGACAGGGTTCTGGATATTGGATGCGGAACTAGCGAAATTCTCAAGCACCTAGATCCTTCTATAGTTTATGTGGGATGCGATATGTCTATAGATTATATTGGATATTCACGAAGCAAGTATGGTAATCGAGGCGAATTTCATAATAAGAATGCTTCAGACCTAGAAGGTTTAGCGGATTCAAAATTTGATATCGTGTTGGTCAACGGTCTTTTACATCATCTTGATGACTCAGAGGTAATTGAGTTACTCAGATATGCAAAGAGGAATCTTGTTCAGGGAGGACGACTGAGCACATTTGATCCTTGTTTGGTTGAGAGTCAGAATTGGTTGGCCCGGTTTTTAATTAATAGAGATCGCGGCAAGAATGTAAGAACAATAAAAGCATATCTTGACTTGGTTAGCAGTGAGTTTTGTGAAGTTTCGTATTCAGTTAGGCATGATTTGCTCAGGGTCCCCTATACCCACATAATTATAGATGGAAAATGAAGATGATTCCCTTCAATAAGCCGTATCTAACAGGTGATGAGCTTATAAATATCCAGGCAGCACATCAAATAGGACAACTTGCTGGTGATGGTAATTTTACTAAAGACTGTCAGTCTTGGCTGCAGTCTTACTTTAATGCTGAACTAGCTCTCATTACTCACTCTTGTACAGCGGCCTTAGAAATGTCAGCGCTTTTGGGTGACATTAAAGCCGGTGATGAAGTGATCTTGCCATCATATACATTCGTTTCGACAGCAAACGCATTTGCATTGAGGGGAGCCACACCCGTATTTGTTGATATAAATCCAGAGACGCTGAATGTTGATGAAGATAAGATGATTAATGCAATTACGAGTAAGACAAAGGCCCTTGTTCCTGTTAATTATGGTGGTTCTTGTTGTGATTTGGATAGGCTCGTCGAAGCCAAGATTGCATCTTCGTTGCTTCTCATTGAGGATGCTGCACAATCAATTTTATCGACATATCGAGGAAAGCCACTCGGTTCCATTGGTGATCTGAGTACAATAAGCTTTCATGAAACGAAGAATATTATCAGTGGAGAAGGAGGAGCCTTAATTATTAATAATCCTAATTTTTCCGCTCGCGCTGAGATTATTAGGGAGAAGGGAACTGATCGTAGTTTGTTTTTCCGTGGGATAACTGATAAGTATACCTGGAGAGATATCGGAAGTTCGTTCTTGCCGGGTGAGTTGATCGCAGCATTCCTCAATGCGCAGCTAGTGAAGTCTTACGAAATTACCGATAGACGAAAGAGGTTATGGATGCGTTATCACACAGCTTTCGCAGATATTGAATCCATTGGAATTGTCCGTCGACCAAGAATACCGGAATACTGCAATCACAATGGACATATATATTATCTTCTGCTTAATTCAGAAGCCTCAAGGGATCAGTTTATATCCAGGATGATGGAGAAGGGGATACGATGCGTTTTTCACTATATTCCCTTACATTCTGCTCCCTTTGGAATTAAAGTCGGTAGAGTTGCTTCTGAAATGAATGCAACGAATCAGGTCTCTTCAACCATTGTTAGACTTCCTCTTTGGGTTGGACTAGAAGAATACCAAGAATACGTCATAGATGAAGCAATAAATACTCTCAAGACTCTCTTGTAGAAGCATTAAAGAGTTCGTATGTATATTTTAGAGTATATGCAAGCATGATTCCAAATATGGCCGGACACCATACGAAGTCAAATAGGTCTTGACTAAGGAATTGCAAACTGGGGTCATAGGGCCTGTAATTAAAAATCAAGACTGGGATGCATAATACATGCAATACAGCACAAGTAGCGCGATTTAGTTTGAATTTAGTTATCGCGCTCGTATTAATCAAGATGATTTTTGATGGATTTATAAGATGAGCATAAAAGGCAGATGCTCCAATATAAAAGAAACCTACGGATACAAGCTTGTAGTTTGCAGATGTAGCAAAGAGATACAGCAAACAAAAAGCAGATGCTCCCATTGCTGCGGTCAACGCGGACATTGTTAATTGTGGGTTTAGTCTAAGTTCTGTTGAGATATTGACTTTTTTCCCTAAGGATAAAAAAAGCATACTCGTCACTACGATGATCGAGATCTTTATAAATAAGTCGCTGTGAGAGTCAACAGCTACTAGAAGTCCATGTATCTCTCCTGGCTCTATCTGTATACGAGTGGCATTTTTTCCAGGAAGCCCCGAAGGGAATAGGATGAGTACTGCACACAATGTGGAGAATATTGATGCAACTAATATTGCTTTTTTCTTGCTAAAATGATTGCTTATAATCCCATTTAAAAAAAGCATTGGAAACGTAAAGACTTTAATGGCTGCACTCAGTAGAATCAAGACCTGGGACAAAAGCATTTTAATGCTAGTCTTGCGAGATTTATGTCTTGATTTATTTGTCAGCGGTATAACCAGACAGCCAAGAATGCACAAACTCCAAGATATCGAATCAAGTTGTCCTCTTTCAAGCATATACCTTACAGGATAAGAGAGCCAAAAGACTAAGTAAGCTAAATAAAAGCTTGTACTACCTGGAGCTCTTAAGCTGACCATAAAGACGGCGACTGCAAAAAAGGTAGCAAAAATAATAGCTAGTATGCTCGGGGATAAAAATAAAAACGATGGCAGTACTCTTGCTAGCAGAAACGGGAGTATCGGATAATCAAATCCACCTGGAGGAACGCCATAGAATTGATCACTACAAGAACCTGTTGAGTAGAATTCAAATACTGGTTTAGAGCAAATAGCATTGATTGTAAGTATATAGATGTCCCTAAAAGGCGGGAATGCGGTTGGAATTCCTGCAAATGGTAGGCCTGCATTATCTAAGGCATAAAAAATTACCTCGCCAATGACCAATACTGGAGGCAATACCAAGACTAGATATCTAAGCATATTCGGGAAGAGTATATGCCAAAATAATCCATATTACTGTGCTGACGAAGTAGCCAATCAGCAAAGAGAATATGATCGTTATAATCTTATACCGCCAACTTGATTTGCTAGACTGCACAGAATTAAGAATCAACAATGAGGCGCAGACCTGGAAGATCAAGAATATGATAGTCCAAACGCGAAGCGGAAAAATATCAAAACGCGAGTTAATCGCTCTTGCTGGTCCTATCAAGATTTGAACTAGACTAGTCATAGTCAAATAGACCACTCTTTACTCGCAGCAAGGAAACCTGAAGAAATTTGGCCCTGAACAAGCAAAATCATAAGATTGAACTTTTATCACACTTGAATAGGCAATTAAATATCTAAGGGTTGGGACTCATGAAATTTATCAATGGTTTATATGGGACTTGGCAGTGTCATACAAATGTTGGACTGCTCAACGCACTGCTCGATCAAGTCAGCCAGTAGCAAAGCGCGCGAGGCCTGGGGGCCATCTACCGCTGGCTGTTCTTCACCTCGAACACACTGGAGGAAGTGCTCGAGCTCAGCTACTAGAGGGTCCACCGGGGAAGTGCTGACCTCTTCGATGAAACCGTCATTGCGGTAAAGCAGTTCGCCGTGGTCTGCGCTGAAAGACTGATGAGTCCGCCTGTGAATCTGAAGGCTTCGGTTAAGGAAGTCGGTTTCCACAAGGGCGCTGCGGCAGTGGGCTGAGAGGCTGCGAATTTTGCGGTGGGCCATCTTGCTGGCGGTCAGGCTGGCGACCACACCATTGGCAAAGCCCAAGGTGGCATTGACGTAATCGATCGGACCAGCGGCGCTGCGGCCGCCGGCGGCCGCAAGACGAATGACGGGAGCCTGAGCAAGTTCCAGCACCAAATCAATATCATGGATCATTAGATCCAGCACCACCGATACGTCATTGGCGCGGTCCGGGTTGGGGCTATGGCGACGGGCCTCCAGCACCACCACTTGTTCGCCAGCGACCACCTTGACTAACTCGCGGAAGGCTGGGTTGAAGCGTTCGATGTGGCCTACCTGCAGCAAACGGCCGGCGGCTTTCGCTGCTCGAATCAGATCGGAGGCCTCGTCTTGGGTGGCTGCGATCGGCTTCTCAATCAATACATGGACCCCGGCATCGAAGCAAGCCATCCCGACGCGATGGTGCAACAGAGTCGGTACCGCGATGCAGACCGCTTCAACTTCCTTCAGCAGATCGGTGTAATCGCCAAACCAGCGGCAGCCAAACTGCTCAACCGCGAGCTGACCGCGATGGGGGTCTGGGTCAGCAACGCCGACCAGCTCGGCATCCTTGAGCAAGCTGAGCACCCTGGCGTGGTGCCAGCCCATATTTCCGATTCCAATCACTCCAACGCGGACTGGCTTCATGGAGTTGGAGTTCCGGCTCGGCCATTATCAGGGATCACAGGTCGTCTTCGCTGCTGGTTTCAGGCAAACGGCGACTGATCTCTACACGCTCAATCCGAGGGCCATCCATCGCCAGGACCTCGAACTGGTGCCCCTTCCAAAACACACTTTCACCCGGTGAGGGGATGTGCTGAAGGCGCTCCAAGAGGAAACCGGCGAGGGTGTGATGTTCGTCGGATTCAGGCAACAGGAGGTTGAGCTCCCGGTTGAGCTCGTAAATCTCCAGATCTCCGGCCACCAGCCAGCTGTCGTCCTGGAGCTGCTGGAGGTCCTCCTCGGGATTTTCGGGATCCTTTTCTTCGCCGACGATCTCGCTGGTGAAATCCGAAATCGTAACCAGACCCTCGGTGCCGCCGTGCTCATCCACCACGAGCAACAGCGGTTGACCACTACGAATCAAGGGCAGCAATTCAGCTACCGGTGTGGTCTCTTGGACCTTGGTAACTGCGGTTACATAGGGAGCCAAGGGTGTATGCCGCTGCAGCAGTCCCTTGGCAATGGGTTCCGCCAAACGCCTTAGGTCCAGCACTCCGCGCACGTCATCGAGGCAGCTACCCAAGACCGGGAATCGGGCGTGGTGGGTCGTATGGACCGCCTCCATCAGCTCACCAAAGCGCACCTCCAAAGGCAGGGTGACCATGCCCGAACGGGGGACCATCACCTCCCGCACCTGGGTATCGCGCAGAGAAAAGAGACCCTCCAACATGTCGCGCTCATCAGGCATCAATCCAGTGACGCTGTTGGACTCAATCAGGGTTTCGAGCTCACCCGCTGAGAGCGCCGGCACCAACTGATCCCAGTTGCGCGGCAAGCCCAGCAGGCGCAGCATCCCATCGCCCAAGCGCTCCACCACCGCCAAAAACGGCGCTAAAGTTCGAATGATGTTCTCCAGCACCGGAGCGAGCCGCAGAGCGGTGGCTTCCGGGCGATGCAAGACCCAGGCCTTGGGCACCAAGCCACCCAAAACAGTGGCCAGGAGCACAAGGAGGGCAAAGACAGCAATGTCCCACCAGACCTGCTGGCGGGACACAGTGGAGAGCCGTTCCGCCAGGGCGCGGCCGCTCCAACCCAAGGCCAGCATGGCCATGGCCATGCCGAGCTGCGTCGTCACTAGGGCCCGAAGCAAACGCCGCTGTAGGCGTGCCACGGCAGTCGCGCCGGCGTGGCCGTCCTCCTCGAGCAACTGCACCCTGGTCGGGCGCAGGCGAATCAGGGCCAATTCGGAGGCGGCAAAAAATGCCAGCAGGATCAGCAGGGCCGCCGGAGCCAGAAATCGCATCGCCAAAGAATGGGGGTCGCGAGGATCGAACTCGCCTAAGGCGGATTATGAGTCCGCTGCATTCACCAGATTGCTAGACCCCCGGCTGTTGTGGTTTATCACACGCCCCGCACTGGAGCAGAGAGGTTGCCGCAGCCGCCTTGGGACAACCCTTGGCAGAAGCCATTGGAGGCATCGGTTGTGCGCCAAGGCAGGGGGATGCTCTGCTGATCCAGGAGAACTTGATAACTGTTATGGACCGCCGAGCCGTCCCAGACGATCGTCTGATCCGGGAAGCCCAGGCCCATCACCCGATTACCCTCACGGCGGCCCATGGCAATGCCTAGAACATCAGTGATCTGATTGACGACGCTCACCCCACGTGCATACGGCCCTGTGTAGCGGAAGAAGAACTGCTCCATCAGCTCAGAAGTAGTCGTCACCGGCGCGCAGCGATTCACCTCCACAAGCAAAGAACCATCGAGGGGGGCCTCGATGCTGGTGCGACAGACAACGGGGCGCGCTGAAGCAGCCGGGCTCAGTGATCCCCCCGTGGTGGCAGCGATAACGAGTGAATGGAGCAGCTGCATCCCTTAGGGCTCTGGGCTCTAGGCGCAAACTAGACAGAACGAGAGTTCGACGCCAGCGGAGTGACTACCACCGTTCCCCTCCCTTCCACCAGCACCGAACAGCGGCAGCTGCTGCTGGAGCTGCTGGCCACGCGGGCTTACCGCCACGGCAACTTCACTCTGGCCTCCGGCCGAACCAGCACTCACTACGTCAACTGCAAGCCCGTCAGCCTCAGCGGATTGGGGCTCGCGCTGCTATCAGCCCAAATGCTGGAACTCGTCGAGCCCGGCGCTGTGGCAGTCGCGGGCCTCACCCTCGGCGCCGACCCACTGGTCAGTGGCGTGGCGCAAGCCGCGGCCTTGGCAGGCCAAGCCCTGGATGCCCTTATCGTCCGCAAGGAAGCCAAAGGACATGGCACCGGTGCCTGGCTAGAAGGGCCCCTGCCGGAAGCGGGCAGCCTGATCACCGTGCTCGAGGACGTGGTCACCACTGGGGGCTCCTCCCTCAAAGCGGTGAAGCAGTTGCGCAAAGCGGGGTATGTGGTCGAGCGCGTCGTGACGATCGTCGATCGCCAAGAAGGTGGCCTTGCTGCAATGCAGGAAGACGGTCTTGAACTGCGCAGCTTGTTCCAGCTGGATGAAGTCGCAGCCGCACACCAAGCATGAGCGCAGCCAGCCGCTGGGGCACTCCCGTAAGCGTGATCCGTCTGGAGGGAAGCGACACCCGTCGCTTTCTCCATGGCCAGAGCAGTCAAGCAATTGAACTGGCCAAACCCGGAGACTGTCTGCCAACGTGCTTGATAAGCCCAACGGCCCGAATGCGCGGCCTTGCGCTGGCCTGCGTCGATGACGCAGGCGCTGACCTGATCGTCATCGCAGGCAATGGCGAAGCCATCCGGTCCGGCTTAGACCGGGTACTTTTCCCTGCCGACAACGTGCAGCTGGGTGCTGTTGAGCGGGCCACCCTCTGGCAGTGGCAGGGCGGCGCCCAAGCCGAGGCGACAGTGCTGCTTCGCCCAGGCGTCGACCTCGGCAGCGGGTCCGATGCCGAGGTTGTCTTGCAGCGATCCGGCGCGGAGCTGCCACCGTGGCTGGGTGACCTTCAGGAATGGTCCAATGAACAGGTGGAAGCCAACCGGCTGCACCATGGCCTACCCGCCGAACCTGGCGAACTCAATGACGACACCAATCCGTTTGAGCTGGGACTAACCAATTGGGTGAGCCTGCACAAGGGTTGCTACGTGGGCCAGGAGACCCTGGCGAAACTCGCTACCTATGACGGGGTGAAGCAACAGCTGCGCTACTGGGAAAGCAGCGAAGCCGTCGAGCCCGGCACAACCCTGAGCAGCTCTGGCGGTGAACGCGCTGGAGTAGTGACCTCCTCTCAGGGGTGCCGGGGGCTCGCGATGATCCGCCGCTCTCAGCTCAAGGCCAGCAACCTTCAGGCAGATGGCACCGAGGTGACCATCAGCACACCCCTTGCCTTTGTCGCTCCTCCGATCGGCACTGGCGGTCAGGGCTGATCGAGAAGCCAACGGGCGACCACCCAGGTCGCCAAGGCATCGTCGTGGTTGTAGCGGAAGATCCGGCGCAGGTTCAGACGAGAGCCACGGCCATCGGCGCCGGCTCCACCCAGGCGCCAGCGGCGCCACCAGAGCAAGGCCCGAGCGCCATCAACCCCCTGCTGGCTCCAACGGAAGCCAAGCCAACTGGCTACCGCCTTCAGCCCGTAGCTGTTGGTGGGCATCCACCAGTGCTGGCGCAGGCGCTGATGCACATCCAGCATCCGAGCCCGCAAAGCCTTGAGCTCCCGCTCGCGCAGGCCCAAGCGTTGGCCCATCCTGACCAGGGCCAAGACCTCCGTTTCGCCGAAGTGCAAGACCGGCCAATCGGGATAGGCCTCGAGTAAGCGCATCAGTCGCTGCCAGAGCCGCTCTTCGCCGTGCTCGAGCAAGGCCAGGATTGGGTGATAAGGCGCTTCTGACGCCTGAGCAAGATCGGGCCAGCTGCCATCGGGATTGCGGGGCAGGCGCACAAAGCCATGCAAGAAATCGTCCCGGGCATCGGGATCCGATTCGATGTCGTAGATCAGCACCCCAGGGGCATCCAACAATTCTGGCAAGGCCGCCAGAGGGTCACGCCGTAGCGGTTCACCCTTCGCCTGCACCTGAGCCTGGGTCACCAGCTGTGGGGCGATCTCGGCGTGCTGCTCGCCGTAGGTCATCAGCCGAGCGGCCAGCTCGCTTGGATCGGCCTGAGCCAGGGCCGTCAGGCGATCAATCCCCAGCTCAAGCAACATGTCGCGCCGCTTCGCGCCAATGCCGCTGACTTCGCTGAGGTGCCCTTCCGCCGCCGCCACTTGATCGCAGCTGGACTTCCAGCTGCAGAGCACGCACTTCTTGCGATCCGCCACCAACGGGGGAGGCATCGAACGGCATAGGTCGTCGGCGAGGCGGTCCAGCGCCTCATCCAACTGACGCGGGAGGCTGCCGGCCAACGGCACGGTCTCCTGCTGCAGGCCGCGCCCGGAGCCTGAGAGCACCAAGGCCGTTCGCACCGGCGACTGTTGCGCCTCCGCCAGTAAGCGACCCCAGAGGGCCAAGACATAACGATGCTCACGGGTGGTGCGCCGGCCGGGCCGGAACAGCACCGGCCGGTAGCTGTGGGAGCCCCAACGGCTGGAGCCTTTAACCCGCTGCAGCAGAGGGGGATGGGCTTCAATACCGTCACCCTTTAGACGAAAACCGACTAGCGCCGAGGCTCCCGCGCGAGCCGCCGCCTCGCCATGGCCCGGGCGCTCGGGAAACAAGGTAGCAAAACTGCGGCGCTGCTCATCAAGCTGCAGCTCCCGGTGGGAGGTCCACTGGCGCTGGGTGCTGTCGCCGTGGCAATCAAGCCAGGCGCGGCGCTTGCAGCGCAGCCAACTGCGCAACAGCCGGTCGGTCAGCAGGATTTGTCCAAGCACCCATTGACGCTAGGTGGCCGTCTTCGGGTCCGGCACCTGGATCAACGCAGGCGGTGAGGCGGGCTGCTAGCACCATGAATAACGCCCGTGCCCTACTCCGATGGCTTCAGCGCCCCTGCCCTTGGAGGCCAGCCCGATCGCCTTCGGAACCGATGGCTGGCGCGGCATCCTCGGCTTGGACATCACCGTAGAGAAGCTGCTGCCGGTGGCGGCGGCTTCGGCGCGTGAGCTCGAGGCTTCGGCTCCGGCCGGCCTGACCAGCCGCGAAGTCGTTATCGGCTACGACCGCCGTTTCCTCGCGCCCGAACTCGCCGAAGCGATATGCAGCGCCGTCCGCGGAGCCGACCTGGTGCCGGTGCTGGCGGGAGCGCCCATCCCCACTCCGGCCGCCAGTTGGGCCGTGGTTGAGCGTAAAGCCCTTGGCGCACTGGTCATCACTGCGAGCCATAACCCGCCAGAGTGGCTGGGCCTCAAAATCAAAGGCCCCTTCGGCGGGTCGGTAGAAGGCGACTTCACACAGCGCGTCGAACGGCGGCTTCAGGCGGGCGGCATCTCCGTGCCGGTCCAAGGGGAGACCCTGCGCTTTGACGCCATGGGGACCTACCTGGCCGGACTGAAAGCCAAGGTCGACACCCAGTCCCTGAGCGACGGACTGGAACGTCTCGGCCTGCAGGTGATCGTCGATCCCATGCACGGCTCAGCGGCCGGCGGCCTAAGCCGCCTGCTGGAGGGCGCCGCCCAACGCGATCACCTGCGCGAAATCCGCTCGAACCGCGACACCCTCTTTGGCGGCAATCCACCGGAACCCCTAGCCCCCTATTTACAGGAGCTGATCACGGAGGTGCGGGCTTCAACCCTGACGGGCAGGCCAGCGGTGGGCATCGTGTTTGACGGCGATGGCGATCGCATCGCTGCAGTGGATGAACACGGACGCTTTTGCAGCACCCAGCTGCTGATGCCACTGTTCATCGATCACCTGGCCCGCGCCAAGGGGCTGAGCGGTTCGGTCGTGAAAACCGTGAGCGGCTCGGACCTTATGCAACTGGTGGCCGAAGACCTGGGCAGGCCCGTGCTGGAGAAAGCAGTGGGCTTCAAGTACATCGCGGCGGAAATGCTCAGCAGTGACGTGATGGTGGGCGGCGAAGAGTCAGGCGGTGTGGGCTTCGGGAGCCACCTACCGGAGCGCGATGCTCTCTACGCCGCGCTGCTCTTGATTGAGGCCCTCGTAGAGGGAGGAAAGCCCCTTGGCGTCCGGGTCAGCGAACTCCAAGAGCGCTGCGGAGGTGCCGCGGCCTATGACCGCTTGGACCTGCGACTACGAGACATGGCCACCCGGCAACGGCTCGAGCAGTACCTAGCCAGCACGCCACCGGCAGAGGTCGCCGGGATCGCGGTGCAAGAGGTGATCACAACCGACGGGGTAAAACTGCGTCTGGGCCCCAGCCACTGGTTAATGCTGCGCTTCTCCGGCACCGAGCCATTGCTGCGGCTCTACTGCGAGGCACCGTCAGAATCAAGAGTAAAAGAAGTTCTTGCGTGGGCGCAAAGTTTCGCAGGGAGGCAGTCTGAAGCAGAGACATCCCGAAGAGAAACCAGGCCATAATGACGAATAGGTAATTGCCAAGTGAATGAAGGCTCTAGTCACAGGTGGCGCAGGCTTCATCGGCGGTCATATCGCTAGAGACCTCTGCAGAAAGGGAGAGGACGTAACCGTAATTGACAATTTGAGAACGGGAAACATGAAGAATGTGCCGGCTTCATCAAGGTTCCTGAGATTAGACTTAGGAAGAGACAGTCTAGAAGAGGCTTTCAAGGAAGGTTATGATGTTGTTTATCATTTTGCGGGCCAGAGCTCAGTAGAGATCTCTTATTCCGACCCTCTATACGACCTAGACACGAACTGTAGATCTACGCTTCAATTGCTAGATCTTTGCAGAAGAAGCGGCACAAATAGATTCATTTTTGCCAGCACTATGTCTGTCTACGGAGGAGAGGGTGAAATGCCGAAGGATGAAAGTGCACCAAGAAACGGGAAGAATTTTTACGCAATCTCAAAGAAGGCAAGTGAAGACTACCTTTGGATTTATGAGAGGTTTGGAATAAAAAGTACTGCGCTACGGCTCTTCAACATCTACGGACCAGGTCAGAATTTAGAAAACCTTCGGCAAGGCATGCTCTCTATCTACCTGGCTCAAGCAATGAGAACTGGCAAGATTCTTGTCAAAGGAAGCCTTGAGAGGACAAGAGACTTTGTCTATATAGACGATGTCATAGGTGCAACGAGAGCCGTGACAGCAAGTGAATCATGCTGGGGCAGAGCCTTGAATGTATGCTCGGGCAAAGAATTCAGCGTTAAAGACATAATAGACTTAATATCCAAGGCACTAATGAAAGATGTGAGCATAGAGATTGCAGCAGGTACACCCGGAGATATTGACCGGATGGTTGGGTGCCCGGAATTGCTTAAAGAGTTAACCGGGTACGAATGCCGAGTCGGTCTACAAGATGGAATAGAATCGATGATAAGCTCAGTCAAAGGAGACAATTACTATGCATAGCAACAGAAAGATAGGGATTGTAACTGGATGCGGCAAAGGAATTGGAAGAGCAATTCTGGAGGAACTCGGCAAAAAGCCCGAATGGCATTTGGTAGGTATTCACAGGAGTGGGGTTGATAAAGAGCGTCAGCTTAAACAAGTAATAGGGAATAGGTTGAAGCTAATCCAGGGTGACGTGACATCAACAACGATTTGGGATGAGGCGATTGATGCAGCTACCAATGCATTTGGCAATTCACCGAAACACTATATAGCGAATGCTGGCATGAGGTGTAGGGATAGGATAGAGAATGTTTCAACTGAAAGGCTGGGACAATTGTGGAATACCAACTACTTTGCTCTGCGCGAGATGATTTGTACAATGACAAGGAAAAAAGTAATTGAGACTTCTAATGTAGTATATATATCTTCCATAGTTGGTCAGCTTGGATTTGCCGATTTAGATGATTATGGAGCCACTAAAGCCGCTTGCGACTCGTTACTACGATCAATGGCATCAAGGCACGGACAAGCCAGGTTCAACTCAATCGCACCAGGCTTTACAAAAAGCTCATACGCCGAAGCATTTGAAAAGAATCAAAGAGATCTGCACGAATGGACATTAGAAAGAGCACGAATGCGCAGGTGGGGTGAGTGCCAAGAAGTCGCGAAGGTTGTTGAGTTCTTGTGCTCAGAAAGCAGCTCATTCATTACAGGTCAAGTCATCAACGTTGATGGAGGTTGGACTACAAATGCCTAATGCAAGATTTATGGTTCTGATTCCTTGCCGCCTTAATTCGACAAGGCTACCAGGGAAAGCGCTGAAAAAACTAGGCAACAAAACGCTGATTGAGACTGTTTATTCCAATGCAAAGCAAGCATTAGAAGAGATACGCCTTGATGCAGACATTGCAGTATGTACTGACTCAACAGAGATCGTGGCTGTACTCGCCGCAGGTAGGGTGCCTACATACATGACTTCTAGCACTCACAAGAACGGAACAGAGCGGATTGCCGAGTGCATAAGGAGATACGACTTAAAGCATGAGTTTATAATCGACATACAGGGAGACGAGCCCTTTGTCAATGCAGAGATTTTAGAGGTTGTAGCACATGAAATTCTGGCTCAGCAAGATCGAAACAGTCAACGTTCATACATTGTCCTCCCGCATCAGCAAATGAGCTACGAGGAAGCTGTAAGGGAAAGCGTCGTAAAACTTGTGCTCAATCGCCATGGCAATGTCATGTACATGAGCAGAGCACTGATCCCACAAACACACAAACCGAACGACGCAGCCAATTCTGTGCTTTACGCGAAACATCTTTCTGTAATTGGTTTCACAAGATCTGCGTTGTCACGGTATGCAGAGTTAGAAAGAGGTGAGAATGAATCACGTGAGGATATTGAGTTATTGCGAGCCCTTGAAGATGGAATCATGATAGTATCTCCCAGATCAGAATCCAGCACATTTTCAATTGACACAGAAGATGACCTGCATAAGGCTAGAGGCCTTATATGCACAAACGACGATGGCAACTAAAATGGTTAAATGAGCATGACTGGAGACTCAATTTGTGCTTACGCAGGTTCAGATTTTGCATATAAGATTTTCATCTGTGCTGAACAACAGGATCTAAAGACGTTTGTTGAAGAAGTCGTCAGAAGTAAGTCTTCAATTGTATTGTTCATTGACTCGTACATTGTAGATTCTCCTGCCTGCAAAGACATTATTCAAGAGTTCACAATTGCCCTAGATGAGGGCATAGGATGCACACTGTTTGTCAAATGCTTAGATGCCGGGAAACAAGCAAAGAGCCTGTCAACATTAGGTGATCTAGCTGAATGGTTAGTTGACACGGGAGTTCAGAGAGATAGTTTGTTTGTGGGCATTGGTGGAGGAGTTATTGGGGATTTGGTTGGACTTCTTTCTGCACTTTATTATAGAGGTGTAGATCTAGTACATATCCCAACCAATTTATTGTCGATGACGGATTCGGCAATAGGAGGTAAGACTGCTGTCAACACTAGTCGACATGTAAATAGTCTCGGTACGTACAAGCATCCTATAGGAACACTCGTTTATCTGCCATTCTTGGAAACGCTGCCTACGAGAGATCTTTGTGCCGGCTTAGCAGAAGTATTAAAGATTAGTCTCTTAAGAGATGATGGGCTTTTAGAAATACTTGAAAGCGCAGACAACCTGCACTCATTACTTAGAAATGGGCAAGGTGCACTTATTATAAAGAAGGCCATAGAGTATAAACTGGTATTTACTGGCAGCGACATTGAAGAAAGGCATAGAAGGCTATTTCTGAATATCGGGCATACATTCGGACATGCCATTGAGGCAATCCAGGATTTGCGGAATGAAGAGTATTACCGTCACGGCGAGGCTGTGGCACTTGGTCTGCTATGTAGCTCATATATATCTGAATCATTGTATGGTATTAATGTGCTAGACAGGGTAAAGACGTTGTTAGAGAAGTACAACCTGCCTGTCAAGTTAGATCGAATTTTTCATGAAGGTTTTTCCGATGCAGATGAGCTTGTTGAGAGTTTAGTCAGGCTATCATTAAAGGATAAAAAAGGTCAGCGCGGAAAACTGCGCATTGTTTTAATGGAGAACTATTTTTCACCTGTTATTTTGGAGACTGATAATAGGAGACTCCTGATAGAGGCGTTTAAATGCATAATAGATTAGTTAGGGAGATAGTCAGAAGAAGCAATTATCGATGGGGCCGGATAAGCAAGCGAGATGAAGCAGCAAAGTATGTGGGGGCTACTATCAGGGATCTGCTACGTCGAGCATATTACGCTTTCAGAGTTTTAGTCCAAGCAGAGCGCATTAATAAGCTAGAGAATATTTGCAGCAAAAGACAGTTAGTTGCCTATAGTAGAAATAGCGATGGATCAATCAATCATTGGTTAGACAAATACTTTGGTGAAGGGACAGAGTTGATTGACTCTGTAATCGTTGAGATATCAGCATGCGGAACGGTAAATCTCTGGGAAAGCAAAATGATTGCGGGATCATATGTCCAGTTAGTGCTGCCAGGCCTTGCGTGTAGGGATTATGTTCTTTTGTTATTAAAAGCAATACGCGTGTATAAAGAGGCGATAAGTCAGCGATCGGCATATTATGCGCAGGTCGAGTCATTCAGAATAGCAATAGACTACATTCTTAAGCATTTTGCACCGAGCAGTATTGCTTTCCCGTTTGAAGGACAATATTGGGAACAGGTAATTTGCATGATGAGTCGAATAAATGGATGCAAGACATATGGCGTATTGCATGCTTTGAATATTAGCTGCTCATTGAATAGTCGACTTGAATTTCATAATGTGCTTTCCCCGGATCATTTTATCTCGCAATCAGTATACACAAGTTTATTCCTGCAAAAGTTCTTTGGATGGCCTAGACATAAAGCTTGCCTGAAGCGACTTAAGGGTAAGTATCCCTTGAGTCGTGTCATCGGTGTGCAGAATAAAATAAAAGACACTTCGGATGCCAATGAGATCTTGATACTTGGTAGCTACATGCTGACTGAAGATCTTTCAGCCTTTAGGTTGCTTAAGTTGCACTTCCCTGGCGCAGTTTACTACTATAAGTCTCACCCACTTAGACGTTCAGACAAAGAGTTTATGTTGTCAATCCATAAGCATTGTGAGATTCTTCTATGGGATGGAGAAGATAGTGTAGTTTTTGATATCATATTGTCACCACTATCTAGTACAGTTTCTCTAGAATTATTCTTGGCCGGTCAGGAAAATTTGCTTGTGTATGGACTTTCTAATGGATGCACGCCAAACCCATTTGAGCAGTTTGAGATCAAGCTTCGTACTGAAGCAGCGGCGGATGATGCCAAGCTATGGTCTTTAGAAAGTGAGCAATCTGTAGCTTCTATAAAAGAGGAGATTTGCGCCCATCAACCCTTAGAAATCGGAAAGCTGGCCCGCTGTCCCAAGTGAAGTCTTTTGATAGGTTAAAATAGAAGTTGGCCAAAACAACCAATGACGAGTATTAGTCCTAAATACATAAGGTATATAGATGGGCTAAGAGCACTTGCTGTTGGTGGTGTGTTCATGAACCACCTCAACGAGGAGCTGCTGAAGAGTGGTTTTTTGGGTGTTGATATATTCTTTGTGATTTCAGGTTTTGTAATTACGGGGTCGCTTGTAAAGAGCAGAGATCTTTCTCTCGGTGCTTTTTTAAAGCATTTTTATAAACGACGGATCCTAAGGATATTTCCTGCCTTACTATTTTATCTTCTTGTCGTTGGGTTACTTACAGCATTAATGGTACCCGAGCCATCTTTCTACCTGAAGACAGGCACAAGTGCTGTGTTCGGCTATTCGAATATATTGCTTGCTAAGGAAGCTGTGAATTATTTCGGCTCTGATGCTGCTTTTAACCCTTTTACTCAGACATGGTCTCTAGGTGTTGAAGAGCAGTTCTATGTATTAATACCTGTAATACTCTGGTTGTTCTTTAGATTTAGAGGGCATACTCAATCTGATGGCGACCAAGAGTTGCCTGCTCCCCTGGTCAGATTTATAAGCCTGTTTTCATTGCTATCACTTTTGTTTTTTGGTGCGGTAGCCGTTATCAGACCACATTTTGCATATTTCTTGATGCCCTTCCGATTTTGGGAAATGGGTCTTGGTGTCTTAGCATTCCATTTTAGGAACAAGGTTTTTGCGAAAGGGAACCAGCAGCAAGTCCTTTGTAAAGCCATATCAGCAGCTTCCCTTATTATTATCGGCTGTAGCCTATTTGCGATTAGGGATTATCAGATAGTTTCGACAATAAGTGTGTGTCTTGCGACTACGCTTTTAATAGCTACAACAGCGGATTTGTCTCCTGCCTCGAGGATACTTTCCTGGAGGCCGTTGGTTTACTTAGGGAAGATTTCCTACTCATTATATCTATGGCATTGGGGCTTGATTGCTTTAAGTAAGTGGAGTTTCGGGTATACCAGATATTCTTACGTGTTAGTAGTAGTCATGACTTTTGTGCTATCGGTTGCCTCTTATCACCTTATAGAGCAGAAGTTCAGATACATCAAGCAAAGTCCTGACAGATTAGTTTTTGGCGTTGGTATATCATCCCTTCTTTTGTCATCAGCTGTTTTGTTCGGACTTGAGAATATTTCTAATCTTATTCCAATTGGCGTTAATAATAGGCACAAGCCACAAAATATGCTCGTGAACCAGGGGCATATCCATGATCAATTAACGAAGTGCCATACTCCTAAAGATATTTCAAGGATGGCGAAAAAGTGCTTAGGTACTGAGATAAGTCTATCCTCGAATAAACAAGCGGTTTATATATTAGGTGATAGTCATGCGTCACAACTCTACCCCTCGGTTGTAAGTGCATTAGACGGACTGCGACGCAATGCTTACGTCTTTTATTTGGCAGAGAATGGCTTTGTGATGAGTATTACAAGCTCAGGTTTTCTGAATCAGTTTCTTGAAAGAGATGCTTGTTTTGGTTTTACAAGTAGTTCTTGCCTTCCCAACAGCTTTTCTATAATTAAAGACATATTGAGAAACCGACTGAGGCACGGAGACGTTGTGATCTTTTCGCTTGCAAGCTATAGGGTAAGTAAGGATAGTGAGGCGAAGCTGCCGCGGAGCTACAATCCGGAATCTGTTTCCAACCTTGAACATAGCCTCAAGGAATTAGGTAGAGCAATTAAACCTACAAAAGCAACTCTCGTTCTCCTTGACGATATCATTGCAACATGCAGGTATCCCGGGTTGAATTACGAGTTCCTAGTCTTGGATAAAGGTAATATCGAGGCATGCACAATCGATAAGTCTATTGGCATTCAAGATAGGGCAGGTTTTACAATGGCGCTCAAGAATTCAGCTAAAGCTTTAGATAACGTTTTGTATTATGATTTTGCCAGTGAGCTATGCGATAAGAATACCTGCTCTGTTTTAGATCCACGGAGTAAGCGTCTTCTCTATTCAGACAGCCGCAACCATTTCACAGCTACCTATCCTGACCCATTAAGGGATCAGATGATGAGAGTACTTGAGTAGATAAAAGCTATGACGCACTAAAGTCAGCTACAATAAACATGTACTTTTCGGCCTCAATACGTAGTGTTCACAAGACTTCTGCGATACTTTTGGGATGCAAGGCTTGAGTCCACAACCGCTGTTAAGGCAAAGGGTCAGTATCTGTTCGCTGTTTACGACTTTGGGCCAATCACTCGGATGAGGGCGAAGACCTTTGAAGTGAAGGAACCAGATACGCTTAAATGGATTGATAGCTTTAAAGAAGGCGATACTTTTCTGGATATAGGTGCAAACATAGGCATTTATAGTATATATTGCGCGATGCGCGGGGTTCGAACTGTTTGCATAGAACCAGATGCACTAAATTTTGCATTATTAAACCTAAATACGAGGCTAAACTGCTTAGGTGGGCTAATAAGTTCTTACTGTGTCGCAGTTTATGACGCATGCAAGTATTCTCTCTTTTATAGTTCTTCTAATACATGGGGTGGTGCATTAAACAGTTTTGATCAATCGCCGACAGAATCAAGTCAATACACAAGGCTTGACTCTGAGATCTATGCTCAAGGATGTTATGGAACTACTTTGGATGGTTTCTTATGTTCAATAGATTTTTTTCCATCTCATATCAAGATTGATATTGATGGAAACGAATTAGCAACCCTAAGAGGTGCATCAAAGACTCTACATGACACCAGACTCAAGTCGGTACTTATAGAACTTGACGAGTCAGACACAGAGTATAAAGACTGCCTCAGCCACCTAGAGTCGTCAGGCTTGGTC
Source organism: Synechococcus sp. (assembly GCA_047285805.1). Lineage (GTDB taxonomy): Bacteria > Cyanobacteriota > Cyanobacteriia > PCC-6307 > Cyanobiaceae > Vulcanococcus. Next base: position 280,947 of record JBJBCN010000003.1, read on the forward strand.
TTAGCTTCAAAGCAAATATCTGACTACGTAAAGAGTGCGGGACTAATCAAAAATATTAGCAATCATATTTACTATCGACTGCAAAGTCAGAATTGACTTTTGCCTTGGTTCTGAAGTGGATGTATTAGCTATGAAATATATTTAGGCATGAATCATCGAGGTCAGGGTTCTGGAATATTACTGGTCTGCAAATCGGCATTCGTGACTTTATAACTAATAGACCTTCAAGATTTGAGATTCTTAGTGACTTTGTTCCCTTAGCTGAAATTCTTAGCGAAGACAGTACTTGATGATAACTGGTTTGGGCATGGCTTTTTATTGTTATTTCTAAGTTTTTGTCAGTCGGATTATTGAAGACAAGATCATATATGGATTCAGGATCAAATAGGTAGTTAGGAATGTATTCAAATTCATACCGCCGCTGCTTCGCTGCGTTTTCCTCATAACTTTGAGGGCTCATGCCTCCAAAGTTACCATGAACAACACTCCCCATTTGACCAACGAGTTTTGATTGACGAAGATAGCCTCTATGAAGAGGTATGGGTTGAATGTCGTTTACACAGAAGTCATATTGAGTATCTTGGTTAAGATAGACGCTGTGCGTAAAAGAAATATACGGATGGTTAGGCGCTACTGAAGTGCGCGGTGGATCAAGTTCAAAACGAGGAAAGTACTTATCTGTGTAGAAACGATTTTTCCCCATGGGAAGGCCTTCTGCGTTAAAAAAGTGAAATTCATGGGTTGCATTGCAAGATGAGGTCATCAGTAATGCGTAGATATTCTCAGCGAGAAACGTGGAGCTGGCATAGTCAGCTCTCATCACAAATAAGTCGCTATATTCCTGTGCAGGAGCAAGAGCAGAGCTTAGAGAGTACGGCTTAAAGTCTCTATTCTTGAGGTGTTCAAGTAGTATAGCTATTTTGGCTTTAGTATCAGTCAATGTGTTCAGCCCATGAAGATTTCAGCACGGATACTAGCTCAAACTTACTGCTTCCCCATAGCATTTCATGGGGTGGATGAGTATGTTCTACGTCTATTTCTTCGTACTGTGAATTGGCTGATATATTCAGAAAGACTGGTATGAATGATGCAGATTTCGAGACGAGCAAATGCGAATCATCAAACAGGGATGGAAATAGACTTGTGATGTTAATTAAGTTTGCTGAATTGGTCTTGACGCTAATCTGACCAACCGTCTCTTTAGTATTTGGGTTTAATATTGAGATTTGATGGCTACTTGAGTTCTCCGCGTCAGCCACTAAGTTCATGAAGAAGCAATATGTCATACATTCTGCTGGGCTTCTATCTGCTCGCAGACTATCAAAACTTAGGAAAGAGCCATTGCATCTCTGTGCCATACGAGCCGGATATTCACCTTGATAACACGCGACTGAGCGTCCATACTTAAATTGATAAGAAACTCTCTCTGATACAGGCGCCAGGTCAAGCTTTCGTGAACACGGATCCGGTAGATATCGAGTCTCCTTAGGGCTGTTCACAGAAAGAGTCGGAATCATAATCAAAAATGAAGAAGGCTCATAAGAAGAAGCGCTTACCACTCTGCTATCCCCAGGTTCGCATTTAATCGTTTCGAGTAGATGCCACTTGAAAGAATTCAAGTTATATATATGCAGATAAATAGTTTTTGTCAAATAACTTAGATCTGAGCCTTTGCTGATCTGATTTGCAGGAGAGTTGACGAATAGCAAGTTCGTCGAAATAATCCTGGAATGTTGACCTAAATCGTTTTGGAAGGAGTGTGTGAAAGAAGGGAAAAGAGGGAAGTAGCAACTCATGCAAAAGATGTTAGGCGGACGGCCGCGATTATGCGACAATTAGGTCGACTGTAAGTGACGCATGGAGTATCTAACAATCGCGAGCAGTAATCAGGGAAAATTAAATGAATTTCGTGAGCTCTTGGTTCATGTCCCTGTGTATGTGCAGAGTCAACCCGATGGTTTAAACATACAGGAAACTGGTGCAACCTTCTCCGCCAACGCCCGCCTCAAAGCGGAAGCCGTCGCACAAGCAACGGGACAGTGGGCCTTGGCGGACGACTCCGGCCTAAGCGTTGATGCCCTCGGTGGCGCGCCTGGGGTGCACTCGGCCCGCTACGCCACTACGGATGCCGCACGCATTGAGCGTTTGCTCCAGGAGCTCACGGCAGCCGGTGCCCAAGACCCAATCTCCCGTTCAGCCCGCTTTACCGCTGCCTTAGCTCTCGCTGCCCCCAGCGGACAAGTAGTGCTGGAAGTGGAAGGGCACTGCCCCGGCCAAATCCTGACGGAAAGCCGCGGTGATGGCGGCTTTGGCTACGACCCCGTCTTCTACGTGCCGGAAGTAAAGCTCACCTTTGCGGAGATGCCGAAGGAGCTGAAAGCGGAGTTGGGGCATCGAGGTCGCGCCTTCGCTGCCCTGAAACCCCAACTGCAGGCCCTCTTGGCTCAAGACAGGCAGTAATCGAGGGCCAAGCTGACCGAGTTGCGCGGGGCAGGCTCTTCATCCAGGTTGAAGCTGGCCGAGAGCACGCGGTTGTAGGCCATCGGCCGTGGCCTGGGCTTGGCCCTGGCCATCCGCCAGGGCCTGACGCATCAATTGGGCTTGCACGATCTCGCTCTGCCGCTCGCAACCAATGAGGTGAAGCCGTTGAGGTTTACTCCAGCCACTCACCAAAGGCTTCAAAGCAAAGCGCAATCGCTCCAGCCGAGCGTTGATCTGCTGCATGACGTCAGCCTTGCTCGCCGCCGCCTCCGAGAGGCACAAGTTGAAGCGAAAGCGATCGAAGGCGGTCGCTTCCGCTCTCGTTGACCTGCAGTTGGTACAAGGTGCCGCTGCAACGATTACCACCCCCGGCCTGGGCGGCTTGGACCACGGCCAAAGGCATCAGGACGAGAGCGCGGCTGAAGGCGGAAGAACGCAAACGGAACATGGCTCCAACGGCTGAGAATTGCGGTCTAGGGGCGATCGAAGGTGCGGTCACAACAGGACCCAGCCGGAGCTGCGACGAAATCCAACTGGCCCCTCAAATCACCCCGAGATCACCCACAACAGAGCGCCACTGCTGCAGCGTCCACTCGACCCCGCCACTGAGGAGCATCGGATCCTGCTGAATCAGCGCTTCGGCTTCGCGGTAATCCTCCGCCTGCAGCAACAGCAATCCCCCGCCACCCGGCTGACCCTCGCCGTCAACGAGATAGCCGCTGCTGAGCACCAGACCCTCAGCACGCCGTTGCTCGACCCAGCGGCGATGGGCCTCGAGATGAGGTTTCATCTCGACGTAGGGCCGCAGGAAGCGCTCTGTTTTAACAAACCAGGGCATCAGGCTTGAGCCCAGCTCCCATGCAAGCCGTGGGGCACCGCCAAGGGCAGCTCCAGCACGGCCACCTCAGCCAGGCTGGCCGCATCCAAGATCACCAGATCGCTGGCACAGCGGGCGCCGTTCCAAACCAGGCAAAGCACCCAGCCGTCATCCTCAGCCGTGGCACCGGGGCGGGGCACCATCACGGGCTCACTGACAAAGCCACGGGGCGCCGCACTCCAAACCTTGCCAGCACCAGTAGTCAGATCCAACTTCTTGATCGCCTGCAGCGGGTCGTTCCCGCGCTTCCGCTCCGCTACCGCCATCCAGCTGTAGCGGGCATCCAAACCCTGCCGCTCGGGGGTGACCATCGCGAACTCACAGGTACGAGCCTCCAGCACCTCTGTGCTGACCGCACCGCTGGCCAGATGAATGCGGCAGCGCACCAGCTGACCTTCCGGGATCGATTCGAAATCGACCTGACGGAAGTCGACATCCGGGCCGATTGAGGGGAAATCGTCGTAGTAGATCGAATCAACCACGAGTTCCTCACCCTCTTCAAAGGCGTTGAGATGATGGAAAACAAAGCCCTCAGGTGCTGGGATTTGCAGCGGCTTCCCTTCACCGCTGCGGGGGATCAGCCAGAACTGTCCCTTCTCTCCAGGCTTCGAGGCCAAGCACTGGGCCGCACCCTTTTGGCCAAGAACAAAACCGGTTGGGTTGAACGCCACCGCGTTCTGCAGGAACACCGCCCAGTTAGGGGTGATCGCGAAGTCATGCAGGAAAGCAAAGCCCTTGAAGCTGTGGCGGCTGTCCGCCAGCAGAACACCGCTGCTGGAGAACTCCATCACCCGAATCGTGCTGCGGGGGCCGGTCTTGACCCCGAAAGTCACCATGCGGGGGTCGCCATGGTGGCCGGGGTCGAAGCGCGGGTGGGCACTGAATGCCTCACCCGGCTTAAGCAACCCCTCCAGCCGACTTAGGCCACGGGTCTCCAGGGTTTCCGGATCCAGCGCGTGGGGCTCTGCTGCTTCCCAGAGCGCCAGCAACTGATCCCCGAGCCGCACAACATGGGTGTTGGCGATGTTCTTCAGACGCAGGTCAAACGCGTTGGCGGCCAATCCGCCGGGCTTCTGGGTGCCAAAGACACCCCGGTAAAGGAATTTGTCCGCCTGCTCTTCCGCCTCAAAGCCTTCCGTGCGCACGAAGCGATTGCGCAGCTTTGCTTCACCCCCCTCAAACGTCAGGGCCGTGATCATCCCGTCGCCATCGAAGGGGTGATGCACCCACTGCCCGCCACGCTCGAGCCGGCCAGGACCGTTCCGATACAGCGTGCCCTTGAGCTCAGACGGAATCGCGCCGCGGGCGGCAGTCAGCGCCACGCCGTCGAGCTCCACACCCACGTTGCGGAAAGCGCTTGCCCAATCCGAGCGGTCGTAGCCGATAACAGGAGCAGCGGTCATGAGCGAAGACGCAGAGCGACAGCGCCATCATCGCGTAACGGAGTATTAAGCGGGACCCTGAACGTTTAACGCAGGCGCCTTGCGCGGAGAAACAACGCGGAGGGGAATGCATAGAGGACTAAAAAAACCGGGAGAACCTTCACAAAGGCCATGAACTCACCCACACCACCAGTGACCACGCCCAAATACACAACGGGCACAAGCAAAAAACCCGCTACCTCTATAGAAAGAAACCTGAGCAAGAACCAGAGCAATACACAAATTCCTAATCGGGAAACGGCAAGCCACATGGCATAAGACAAGACCGCCAAAGCACTGTCGAATTGGAGAAAAAATGGCAGCGCCTGGGTCTCAACTAAATCGACTTGATTTTTCCCGTAGCATTGACCAATCAGATATTCAGGAAGTCGGGATGGCTCATATCCGAGCAATCGCCTCAACGGAAGAGGTTGCGAACCAATGAACTCTGATGCTAAAGGCCCTTTGAGCAAGCTCAACTCAGGCGCGAATGGGCATTTCTTTTCCAAAATCAGATTTCGCGCATGAAGCGCTGTCGAAGAGGAGCCAACACCACTCAAACGATAGCCAAAGTCTAGAGATAGACGCCGATGCAATGAAAAGAAATGCTGCTCGATTTGGTCTACATTTGGAGCAAAACCTGTTGGACCAAACTGACCCTTAAGCACCGTTGGGAACGAGTATCCGACGACCAACAATGAACATAAGAGTGCAGAAAGCGTGAGCAGCTTACGTAACGCATGCTGCTGCCAAACCCCCAAAAGGGACGCTAGCGAGAGCGCAAAAGAAATAGAAGAGATTAGACAGTAAAGACGCTGGCGAAAAACAACAAATAGAATAATGTTCAAAAGACATGCAGTCAATACAAAATAAAGATACGACCGTTTTTTGACCGAAACCCCCAAAACCCCAAGGGCAATTGCGGGTCCAGCAGGCACAGAGAAGTAGGTCGAAACAATCGCCTTATCAAAGAAATTAAGTGAGCCAAAGTCAAAATATTCCGTACCAATGATTGAACCAAAGCGAAAAGCAATGATTGCGAGAAGCGCAGTTCCAACGAAGCCGTAGATACGCAGAGAAAACGATTTGACAATCTGCAATATCTGCAGCTCACAAGCAACAAGTCGCCTAGGAAAATTAGCAACTTGCGGACCAGCAATCAGCAATAGAAGGGAAAGAACAGAGGAGGCCCCAACCATCAAAGCGGCTTTCTGAAATAAGGGAGAATAAATATTCCAGTTGAGGCCTGACGAAGGATTTTCAATGAGATCTGGTCTCAGCGCCCCAACGATGTTCGTCAAAGGACCAAAAAACCAAAACCAATATAACGAAATCAATAGAGACGCAGCCAAAAGCAAAGAGCTTCTGCCATATAGTCGTCGAGAGACAAGACATACCCCGAGCAGGGCCAAGGCAACCAAGAGCTCAAGAATTAAAAACACACTCCCTTCCCTGACCTAATATGGGGAGACTCCACTTGAGCTCAAAAAGATGTTGGGCTCAATTGTAGCCTTCGCCCTTGGCCTCAACCCTCCCAGGGCAGTACTGCTATCTGGGATCGCCTTAGCTGGACATTCCGCATATCTACTCCTGCGTGAAAAACAAAGGAATAAAAAGTTTTCACTATCAATAACTGTCAGATCTAGCTTTCAAGGATTGCATCTTGAAAGCAAGGGTAATCAATCACTACTCGTCCTTGGGCTACTTTTGACCTTTGGATTTTTGGTTACTTATTCTAACCTGATCAACGACCAAGACAGCACTTCTTCGACCATAGAATACTTGGCATTAATTCCTATCTGCATATCTCTCGCCGCAGGCAGGCTGAATGACATAACCCCAAAAGAACTCACGCAATTAGCAATTTCCTACTCAGCTGGGAGCCTCATTTACGTTTTAGCATGCCTAATTTATACAAGATCACAGGGAGACTTCAATCTCTTGTCTCTGTTCTTTAAACAATCGCACAATGAACTACTCGCTCCCTGGGGACACTTAAACAATTCCGTCAATCTAAGGACAATTGAACAGTCGCTACTCTTCCCAATATCCTTGCTTCCCGTGTCGATTGTCGCTTTTGCAAGAAGCAAAGCAAAAGCGACAGGCTGGCTTTTCGCTTTACTCACTGGAACGCTTGCGCTTTTTCTTTCACGCGCATTCAATTCATATTTCACTCTGTTGGCTTTATCTCTGAGCAGTGCGGTAGCGCTCGCTTCGGTTACGTCGACACAAGACAGAATGAAACATTGCTTTATAAGATGCAAAAAGCTCATCACAATTTATGCAGCAACCTTAATCACAACGATTGTCTGCTCTTATCTGATGACCAAAGGTTGCATCATTATTGATGAGCGCCTCTCGAGGGCGGCGGCAGCTATTCACCATTTGCCTTTCTTGCCACAAGAGGCCGTAGGTCTCTCATTCTCCTATCAGGAAGCATGCACCAATAAGACAGTCACTTTTATCTCAACAGCTGGGGACTCTCTTCACAACATTTTTCTCGACTACTCCCTGCAAGCCGGGCTAATTGCTGGAGTTTCTCTTTTTGCATGCACTGCACTCTTAACTGGAAGAGTCTTTTCCAAGTACTTTGAATCTCTTGGTAATAAGAATCAGGAAAACATGGGCACGGTTCTAAAGATGAGCGCGGCCGTTTCTATGACTGGGACATCCTGGGTTCTTTGGCTATTTCAACCCATATCAAGCTCGAATTTCTCAATGTTCCTATGTTCACTATACTTTCTAGCACTTTGCTCTAGTGCAGTCCTAGCCCATCCAGAGAAAAAACCACCAATCCGGCTCACGAATTAGAGCCTGCTCGCTCCAGCATGCCCTTGCTACTGGGAATAGCCCCAGCCCGGCGCGGGTCCACCTCGGTTGCCAGGCGCAAGGCACGAGCGAAGGCCTTGAAGCAGGCCTCAACAATGTGGTGTGAGTTCACCCCATCCAGTTGGCGGATGTGCATAGTGAGGCCAGAGTTGTTCACCACCGCCACGAAGAACTCTTTGACGAGCTCGGTGTCGTAAGTGCCGATCTTCTGAGCAGGAATCTGAAGCCCAAAGCTCAGGTGCGGGCGGCCGCTGCAATCGAGGGCCACCTGTACCAAGGCCTCATCCAAGGGCGCCACAAAGTGACCGAAGCGGTGAATCCCGCGCCTGTCCTCCAGAGCCTGAGCCAAGGCTTGGCCCAAGGCGATGCCGACGTCCTCATTGGTGTGGTGATCGTCAATGTGGGTGTCACCCAGAGCCTTGATCTCCAGATCCACCAGCCCATGGCTGCTGATCTGGTGAAGCATGTGATCGAGGAAGGGCACGCCCGTGCTTGCAGTGCACTGACCCGTGCCATCGAGATTCAGCTTTACGCGCACATCGGTTTCACCGGTGACGCGATGGATCTCGCCCGTGCGCATGGTCATGCCCTCCTCAGATCAGTCTGCCGCTCACATGCCGGTGATGCAGTAACCGGCGTCGACATAGATGGTTTGACCGGTAATGCCGGAAGCAAGGTTGCTGGCCAAGAAGGCGGCGGTGCCACCTACCTCGTCTTGGGTGACGGTGCGGTGCAGGGGAGCCTTCTCCTCGACGTTGTGGATCATGTCGAGGATGCCACCAATGGCGGAGCTGGCCAGGGTGCGGATCGGACCGGCGCTGATGGCGTTCACGCGCACCTGCTTCTCACCCAGCTCAGCGGCCAGGTAGCGGACGGATGCCTCCAGAGCGGCCTTGGCCACTCCCATGACGTTGTAATTGGGGATCGCGCGCTCAGCGCCGAGGTAGCTGAGGGTGATCACGCTGGCGCCTTCGCTGAAGAGGGGCTTGGCGTGCTTGCAGAGCGGGGCCAGGGAGTAGGCGCTTACCTCGAGAGCCCGGGCAAAGCCCTCCGGAGAGATGTTCGAGTAGTCACCGATCAGCTCGTCCTTGCCGGCGAAGGCCAGGCAGTGCACGAGTACGTCGATCTTGCCCCACTGCTCATTGACCTTGGCAAACACCGCCTCGATCTGAGCAGGATCTTGCACGTTCAGGGGCTCGAACAGGGTTGGGGCCAGGGGAGCGGTGAGCTCGCGCACCTTGCCTTCAAAGCGCCCCTTGTCATCGGGGAGGTAGGTCACCCCGAGCTCAGCACCGGCGGCGTGCAGCTGCTGGGCGATGCCCCAAGCGATCGACTTGTTGTTGGCGATGCCCGTGACGAGGGCCTTCTTACCGCGCAGATCGAGGAGCATGAATTGGGCACTTGCTATCAGGGGATTCTCACCCAGCCGCGGCCGTGGACTCAACCCGACAGGATCAATGGCCCCCAAGACCCCGCCGTTGGCTAGTCCCACCCTGCGCGGAGTGCCCCTTAATTGGGATGCGCACCCGGGCGATCTCCCCCGACAGTTCACAGACCGCAGCGAGCTCGAGCGCACGCTGCAGCAGCTATTTCCCGAAGCCAGCGGTTGCTTGAGCCCGATCCAAGGGGGCCGACGCCAGGCGGAGGCCCTGCTCAGCAAGGTCAAGCCCGAGCGCTACGCCAAAGCTCGCAACTTCCTCAGTGGCCCCGTCACCCGGCTCTCGCCCTATATCCGCCATGGGGCAATCAGCCTGGCGGAGGTGCGCGATGCGGTCTTTGCCCGCACCAAGCAACGTCAGGCCAGCGAGAAGCTGATCAATGAGCTGGGCTGGCGGGACTACTGGCAACGCCTCTGGGCTGAGCTGGACGATGGGATCTGGAGCGATCAGGAGCCCCTCAAAACCGGCCATCACCCTGAGGCCTACGCCGAAACGCTGCCGGCTGATCTAGGTGAGGGTCGGACCGGCTTAGCTTGCATGGATGGATTCATCCAGGAGTTGCACCAGAGCGGCTGGCTCCACAACCACGCCCGGATGTGGCTGGCAGCCTATGTAGTGCACTGGCGGCAAATCCGCTGGCAGGCCGGCGCCCAGTGGTTCCTGCGCCACCTGCTCGATGGGGACCCGGCAAGCAACAACCTCAGCTGGCAGTGGGTGGCCAGCAGCTTCAGCCACAAGCCCTACTTCTTCAACCGCTCAAACCTGGAGCGCTACAGCGATGGCCGCTACTGCCAGGACTGCGGACTGAGCGCCAAGGGCTGTCCGTTTGAGGCCAGCTACGAGCAGCTCGAGCAGCGCCTGTTCCAGCAGCATGCCGCCATCCGCGACACGGGCGATCGCCCCTACCGCCGTCAAGGCCGCTCGAGTTCCAAAGCCTCTGCCTTCAGCCGTCCCGCCAAGCCGAACCGATGAACCATCCGATCCTTTGGCTGCACGGCGACGCCCTAGGCCCCAGCAACCCCGCTCTGTTGGCCCACCCCGGTCAGCCTGCCGTATTCGTCTTCGACCGCGAACTCCTGCTGGGCAACAGTCCCACCACCGCCGATCCCCAGGACGCAGCGCCGGAGGCCGTCAGCCTCAAGCGCATCGGCTTTGTCTACGAATGCCTGTTGGAGTTGCCGGTCGGCCTGCGCCACGGGGATGTGGCCGACGAGGTTCTCCGCTTTGCCCAGGCCCATGGCGCCGATGGCATCGTCACTAGCTCCAGCGTCGATCCCCGGGTGGAAAGCATCTGCCGCCGGCTCGAGCAAACCCTGCCGGTGCTGCGGTTGGATCCGGCGCCGTTCGTCGAACTCGACGGGTGCGTGAATCTGGGGCGCTTTAGCCGCTACTGGAGGCAAGCCGAACGGGAAGTCTGGGCCGACTGGGCGCCTCAGAGTTAAGAAACTCCGTTCTCCTTAGGGGTACTGAGCAGGTCCCTCTCCTCCAGCATCGGGAAGGCCGGAGCGCTGACCTCAGCGGCATTGCGTGGCGGCGGCTTCCACTGCCAACGGGCCTTGGGAGCACGCTGACGGCAGAGCGCTTGGAGCTCGTGTCGAAGCGCGCGCTGGACGTCCTTGCGGTGTACCGCCTCAAAAAACTCCTCACGAGACGCCAAACCCGTGCTGAAGGGGCGGCTGCCGTTGCCGTTAAAGAGCCGGGCCGGATCCACCAACCAGCGGGGCTTACAGACCCCGGCCTCTCGGGTATCAGTGGCCAGCCAGATGTGCAGCCCATAGCCGTCGGGCTGGTTCACTACCGCTACACCGTCGTGGAGCTGAGAGCGTTGCAAGGGGTAGATCGTCCAGGTAGCGCTGCGGTGGGCGGGAACACAACCAACGACAGCCAAAGCCAGGAGAGCCGCTGCGGGACGGGGCCAACCCAAGGCAGTTCAGGGCACAATCAGCCCATTCTGGTGGCGTTGTCATGGTGCTCACCCCTTCTGAAATGTTGCCCCTGAGAACCCCCCTGCCTGCGTTCTCACTAGAGCGGGCTACGGGGGGACGCTGGGAGACTGCAGCACTGGAAGCCAAGCCCGTGCTGGTGCTGTTCATCTGCGCCCACTGCCCCTACGTGATCCACATCGAGCCCGAGCTGGGCCGCCTGGAGCGCGACTACGGAGAATGGGTGCAGATCGTGGCGATCTCCAGCAACAGCACGATCACCCACCCCCAGGACGGCCCCGAAGGCTTACGGGCCCAGGCTCAGCGCCAAGGCTGGAACTTCCCGTACCTCTTTGATGCCAGCCAAGCGGTGGCCAGGGCCTTCCAGGCGGCCTGCACCCCCGACCTTTTCCTGTTCGACGGCCAGCACCAGCTCATCTACCGCGGCCAGATGGATGGGAGCCGTCCCGGCAACGACGAACCCCTCACCGGGGCGGACTTACGGACTGCGATCGATGATCTATTGGCGGGCCGGGCAGTGAACCCCGATCAGCGCCCCTCGATTGGCTGCAGCATCAAGTGGCATCCGGGGGGGGCTAGAAGCCCGAGAACCGAATCAGGGCCTTAAGGTTGCCGGCATGCAGGTGCCCCCTTTCAGCCTCACCGAACAGCTGGAGCAGCTCGGACCTGAGCTGGACGCAGCCGTTTTAGAGGTCCTCCGTAGCGGTCAATACATCGGCGGAGGGGTCATCGCAGCGTTTGAGAAGGCCTTCGCCGCAAGCGTGGACAGCCCCTTTGCCGTGGGCTGCAACAGCGGCACCGATGCCTTGATCCTGGCCTTACGGGGCCTGGGCATCGGTCCTGGTGATGAGGTGATCACCGCCTCTTTCAGCTTCTTCGCGACAGCTGAGGCCATCAGCGCGGTGGGCGCAACCCCCGTCTTTGTCGACGTCGAGGAGAGCTCATATCTAATTGATCTTGATCAAGTCGAGGCCGCGATCACGCCGGCAACCAAGGCTCTGATCCCGGTCCATCTCTTTGGCCGGCCCGTAGACATGGAGCGGGTAAGTTCCATCGCTGAACTCCACAACCTGAAGGTGGTCGAGGACTGTGCCCAAGCCAGCGGTGCCAGCTGGGCAGGCCGACCGGTGGGCAGCTGGGGTGACGTGGGCTGCTTCAGCTTCTTCCCCACCAAGAACCTCGGTGGTGCCGGCGACGGCGGCGCTGTGACCTGCAAGGACGAAGCTCTCGCCCAGCGCATGCGGGAGCTAGCCGTTCACGGAATGCCGCGCCGCTATCTCCACAGCCAACTCGGCTACAACAGCCGCCTCGATTCGATCCAGGCCGCGGTTCTGAGCGTCAAGCTGCCGCACCTGACCAGCTGGGTGGAGAAGCGCGCTGCAATCGCCCAGCACTACCGAGCCGAACTCACAGGCAGCAGCGGATTTATCTTGCCCGAAGCCGCTCCGTCTGGCCACAGCTGGAACCAATTCGTTGTGCGGATCCCTACCTGCAACCCGACGCCTGCCTGCGGCTCCAGCTGCATACCTTCCGCTGACAGCTCCAACTTCAGTCTGCCGGAAGCCTGCTGCCGCGACTGGCTGAAACAACAGCTCCAGGACGCGGGGGTGACCACGATCATTTACTACCCGATCCCTATCCACCGGCAGCCGGCCTACGCCCACCTGAACTACCCGCCCGGCTCGCTTCCCATCACCGAGCGCCTTTGTTCAGAAGTCCTCAGCCTACCTATCTACCCTGAACTTGAAGTCAAAAAGCAGTCTCATACTATCGCATCGATCAAAAAGATCATTACCAAAGCAGACCGTCAAGACTGCCCTGAGACAACACCGTTCAAATAGAAGGTCTGCAGACCTCCAAATAGATCCTATCCATGCCTGTGGATCCAGCAACACGACAACTAGATTGAATCAATGTATTTGACAAACGAGGAATTGCCAATATCCACCTCTAACACTTCAGAGATAATCATAGATACAGACTCACTCCATTCTGACTCAGAAGACAAATATGCGAAGTCAAGTGCTGACCTGAAATAGTTCCTATCAGGCGTCGAAGTCCAAAAATCTCCGCTTTCAGGCAGATCCGCAGGCCAGCCAAAAGACCAATCCTTCCACCCCAAAGCGTTTCCTCGACAGTGGAAAAGCGCTGTTCGGACACCAGCAGCCAACCCCTCAAGACAAAGAGTGGAATCAACTCCAGCTACCAGGGAGGAGCTCAAAACACTTGCGTAAGCCTCATCAGTAGTTGATGGCACCAAAAACTCAAAAGCATCACTTTCACCAGAAGCCAGGTCTTCGTAAAATTTATATTCTTGCAGTGACAAATCAGAATGTTCTCTTGAGGGAGACAAAACCCGAACCCTCAAGGCTCTTTCACGCGCCCACTCCATAAGATATTTAAACGCCATAGCATCCACCTCGAAGCATGATTCATGAGAAACAGGAAGACCATTCGCCGAAACACAAAATGGCTGGTTGCCGCCTTTGGGCCTTCTCCAAGAAGAAACATATGTAATTGAGTTCGATCGCCCCCTTTTATCTGACGACGCAGGCTTAGACAAGAACTTATTCAGTCGAAATGAACCCGTTAATTCAAAAGATCCCATCACATATTCAGAATAGAGATCTGCTACAGGCAAAGAAAAAACAAACATCTTGTCAACGTAGTTCTTAATTCGATCAGCCTTGTCAATACTAGAAAATAAATCTCTGTTAATGCTTCTTCTTCCATTCTGAATAAACACAGTTTTCACATGCGGGAGCAAGCCCTTGAGCCGGAAAAAGTCCAGATTATTATCAATCGCAGTCAATACGACAGAAGGCCTGGTTACCAACAAAAAAACATAGTAGTATGACATGCGAAGAGGCATAGGCTTAATAACTCGGACAAAAAGAGCCGCAATTAAAACTAAGAGCCAAATCTCTTCCTTCCTAGTCGATAAGTACGCAACTCGATGCTCAGACAAATAGCCATCAAAAATATCACTTGATGTCCTATCAAAAATGACTATGTCCGCACACTGCGGCAAAAACCATCTAAAAGCAATGTGGCTGCGGGAAAACGAACATGCTTTTAACATAAGCCAAGATCTAAACTGCAAAATGCCAAGATCATCATAAGCATATAGCGTCAATACAAGTCAACAAGGAGAAACCCTCTCGAGGTGAACTCGAAACCCAATCAAAATAGAGCCACAAGACGCATTAACGCCTTATGCTCATGCGATACAGAAAGTCACTGATAAACTATTACTAGTAAATTATTTGCTAAACAAAGCGATCAGCTTTATAGAGAGCCCATGCCACAAGGCAGGTCGCTTTGCATCAAGACTGAATCAATAGAGCGCAGACTCGTCAGTAGTTACTTGCTTAAGCGCACGTTCACTCAGAACCTTTCATGGATTGATACAAATTCTTAAAGTGTGCTTGTTGGTTCTTATGGCTCACGATTGGGGCTGGATAACCGCGACGCTCCATTGGGGTGATTTCACCGCTTAGCAGATCCTTTGTATTCACGTGCTTAAGCTCCGGCAGCCAGCTCCGGATGTAGTCGCCGTCTGGGTCGAACTTGCTGGCCTGAGTCGCGGGGTTGAAGATCCGCAGGGGCTTGGGATCCATCCCGCTGCTAGCGCTCCACTGCCAACCACCATTGTTGGCCGCCAGGTCGCCATCGACCAGGCGAGACATGAAAGCGGTCTCGCCTAGGCGCCAATCGCAGATGAGGTCCTTCACCAAATAGGAGGCCACAATCATCCGGCAGCGGTTGTGCATCCAGCCGCTCTCATTGAGCTGGCGCATCGCAGCATCAATGATCGGCATGCCCGTTAGCCCATCACACCAGGCCTGATAGCGCTTGGAGTCATTCTCCCAGGGGAAACGCTTCCACTGGGGCCGGTAAGGACCATCGGCGAGCTCCGGGAAATGAAACAGCGCGTGTTGGTAGAACTCGCGCCACGCCAGCTCTTGCTCCCAAACCTGAATCGACTCGCGCTGCTCATCGCTGCGGGCCAAGGCCTTCGCTTGCAGCGCCGCATCCCAGGCCTGACGAGGGCTGAGGGTCCCGAACTTCAACGCTGCCGAGAGGCCCGACGTCCCAGCCACTCCGGGCATATTCCGCCCGGGCTCGTAAGACAGCAGAGGGCCTCCATCACAGAAGGCCTGGAGTTGCCGCACTGCGGCGGCCTCACCCGGGCGACAGGGGCAGAGATCGGCTCCAGCAAAAGTTTTACCAATTAACCCTAGGGACGGCAGGTCTCGAAGCAGTGGCAGTCGCTCTGGCAGCTCGGCCCCATGGGCCAGAAGTCCCTGGGGGGAGAGCCGCAGCGCCAACTCTCCGGCCGCAGCTCTGCACTCAACCTGAGCAAACCAGTTGCGTTTGAACGGTCCGTACACCCTGTACGGATCTCCACCGCCCGTCCTTAGGGCCTCTGGGGCAACCAGGAGCTGATCCCAGTCCACCAGGACCTTTTGCCCCTGGGCCTGCAGCGCAGCGGCCACTCTCCGATCGCGCTCACGCCCATAGGGCTCCACGTCACGGTTCCAGGCAACGACGCCCGCCCCAATCGCCGAGGCCAATTGCGGCAACAGCTCAGCGGGGTCGCCATGGAGCAGCAGCAACTCACTTCCCGCCTGGCGCCAGTTGACCTGGAGTTCCTTCAGGCTCTCGAGCAGAAACCAGAGCCGCGCCGGCGCCATATCCGCCGCGGAGAGGATCGCCGGATCCATCACAAACACGCCTGTGACCGCCGGTGTGGCTGCAGCCGCTGCCGCCAAGCCGAGGTTGTCAGCCAGACGCAAATCACGGCGATGCCAAAACAGCCAACGCTCCGCTGCCATCAGATCCCCAGCACTTGCTTGGCGCGGAACCAGGCGGTCACGCTCTTGCCGTCGAGGTACTCGTCGCCGCTGGCGATCAGCTGATCAAGTTCCGCTGGCGTCATCAACACCACCTCAAGGTCTTCATCGTCATCCCCTGGAGGCCGCTCGCTCAGTTCCGTGAGATCACGGGCCAAGAACAGGTGAATCACCTCATCGGAGTAGCCCGGACAGGGCAACAGCGCACCCAGGGAATCCCAACAGGTCGCGAAATAGCCGGCTTCCTCCTGCAGCTCACGCTGCATCGTGCTGAGCGGGGTCTCGCCTGGATCCAAGGTGCCGGCCGGAAACTCCAACAGCCGGGTCGCGACCGCAAAGCGGTACTGGCGCAGAACCACAACGCGGCCATCGGCAAGCACAGGCACCGCCAGGGATGCACCCGGGTGCTTCACCATCCCGAAGGTGCCCTCGACACCCATCGGGAGCTGCATCCGATTTACCTCAAAGCGCAGCTTGCGCACATCGAGGCTGGCCGTTGTCTCGAGCTGGCGCGCAGGCTCTGGAGCGGGCAGTGGCGCCATGGGAATGGGTTAACAAGCAATGCCATCAAGCATCGCAGTTGCATCTACTCAACCCAACCAGCACTGGAGGCCAAGGGCACAGCAGCCTGCTGCTCGCTGATCAAGAGCTGGTCGAGCTGGGGCTGAAAGCCTGCGTCAAGGGCCACCAGTGGAGTCAGAACAAACGCCCGTTCACGCCAACGGGGATGGGGCAACTCCAACTCAGGGCTCTGGAGATGCAACGTCCCCCACCAGAGCAGATCCAGATCCAGGGTCCGAGGACCCCAGCGTTCCTCTCGCACCCGATGAAATTGCAGTTCCAAGGCCTGCAGCCGGCTCAGCAACCCAAGCGCCGCGGCGGCGGTGGGCTCAGGTGGCTGATCCACGACCACCACCGCATTGATGTAATCAGGCTGGTTCGGTGGACCCCCGATCGGAGCCGTACGAAAGAGCGGTGACCAGCGCAGGGGCACCTCGCCCAAACAGGCCTGCATTTCGGCGCTCAAATGGGATCGCAACGCAATCAAGGTCTCGACCGGTCCGCCCGCAGCGCTGGGCAAATTGGCCCCTAGCCCAATTGCCAGGCCTTGATCAGCGAGACTGGCGCCCACGACAAAGTCCTCCTGCGTCTCCATGGTTGCAAGTGGTATTGCCGCCAGGGCCTTTCCCCTGGCCGCCATCACCGGCCACGGCACCCTGAAGCTCGCCCTGCTCCTGGCCGCCGTTGATCCGGGTCTGGGCGGTGTGGTTATCGCCGGCGGACGTGGGACAGGCAAATCCGTCTTAGCCCGGGGCCTGCATGCGCTACTACCGCCGATCGACGTCCTTGATGTCGGTGGCTATGGCCTAAACACCGATCCCCAGGCGCCCGAAGATTGGGATGCTCCTACACAGGCCAAGCTCACTGACCTGGGGGCTGACCCCAAAGGCCTGGACCGTCAGGAACTGCTGCCTACCAAGGTCATACCTGCCCCGTTTGTCCAGGTTCCCCTCGGCATCACCGAAGACCGTCTTGTCGGCTCGGTGGATGTCACCGCCTCCCTGGCCAGTGGTGAAGCCGTCTTCCAGCCGGGCCTGCTGGCGGAAGCACACCGCGGCGTGCTCTACGTGGACGAGCTGAACCTGCTCGACGACAACGTCACAAACCTGCTCCTGGCGGCCGTCGGTAGCGGCGAAAACCGCGTGGAGCGCGAAGGCCTGAGCCTCTCGCACCCCTGCCGCTGCCTGCTGATCGCTACATACAACCCCGAAGAAGGGGCCATCCGCGATCACCTGCTGGATCGCTTCGCTATCGCCCTTTCAGCCAACCAGGTTTTGGAGCTGGATCAACGGGTCGAGATCACCCGCAGTGCCATCGGCCATGCCGAATCCAGCGAGGCCTTCCGCCAGCGCTGGCAAGAGGAGACCGACGCCCTCTCCACCCAGCTGCTGTTAGCCCGGCAGTGGCTGCCGGATGTCCAGATCAGCCGTGAGCAGATCGCATATCTGGTGAACGAAGCCCTGCGCGGTGGCGTTGAAGGTCACCGCAGCGAGCTCTACGCCGTGCGCGTTGCCCGGGCCCATGCCGCCCTCAGCGGCCGGGACCAGGTCGAAGCCGAGGACCTACAAGTCGCAGTGCGCCTGGTGATCGCTCCGCGCGCGATGCAACTGCCGCCCCAGGATCCCGATCAGCAGATGGAGCCCCCACCGCCGCCACCGCCGCCACAGGGTGAGGAGCCGCCAGAGGACAACGAGCAGGAGCCGGACGAACCCGAAGAGGACAACGAGAAAGAGGACGAACAGGACGAAGAAGACGCTCCGGAAGATCAGGCGCCGCCGTCGATTCCTGAGGAGTTCATGCTCGATCCCGAAGCGATCGCGATCGATCCGGACCTGCTGCTCTTCAACGCCAGCAAGGCGAAGACCGGTGGCAGCGGCAGCCGGGCCGTTGTCTTCAGTGACTCCCGCGGTCGCTACGTCAAACCAATGCTCCCCCGCGGGCCGGTCAAGCGGATCGCCGTGGACGCCACGCTACGGGCCGCTGCGCCTTATCAAAAAACCCGGCGTGAGAGGGAACCACGCCGCAAGGTCGTCGTGGAAGACGGGGACCTGCGGGCCAAGCAACTGCAACGCAAGGCCGGGGCCCTGGTGATCTTCCTGGTGGATGCCAGTGGATCGATGGCCTTGAACCGGATGCAAAGCGCCAAGGGCGCCGTCATTCGCCTACTGACCGAGGCCTACGAGAACCGGGACGAAGTGGCGCTGATCCCCTTCCGCGGAGAAGCCGCTGAAGTGCTCCTACCGCCAACCCGCTCAATCACCGCGGCGCGCCGGCGTCTGGAATCCATGCCCTGCGGCGGCGGATCGCCACTGGCCCATGGCCTCTCCCAGGCCGCCCGCGTCGGTGCCAACGCCATGGCCACTGGAGAACTGGGACAGGTGGTGGTCGTGGCCATCACCGACGGCCGCGGGAATGTACCCCTAAGCCGCTCGCTGGGTCAGCCCCAGCTCGAAGGGGAAGAGCCGGTTGACCTCAAGGAAGAGGTCAAGCAGGTGGCCAGCAAGTACCGCTCCCTCGGAATCAAGCTGCTGGTGATCGACACCGAACGCAAGTTCATCGGCAGCGGCATGGGCAAAGACCTCGCCGATTCTGCCGGCGGCAAGTACGTCCAGCTGCCCAAGGCCAGTGATCAAGCGATTGCAGCCATCGCCATGGAGGCCATCAGCGGGGTCTGATCAGCGGTTGGCTTCGGTCTTCTCGGGATAGACCTCGTCAAAGAAGGCCCCAAGGCCAATCGCCACGCTGCGCAGGCCAGCCATGAAGCGCTTGTCGGAGGTGAGCTTCTCGATGTCACCGCCCACCCGGTCCATGGTTACGGTGAGCTCCTCCAAGTTGGAAATGGTTCCTTTGAGCTCGCTGAGAGTCTTGGGGTTATCCAGGGCCCGCACGAAGTTGAGGATGTGCGCTGTGGACGCGGTGAGGTTGTTGATCGTCGGCTTGACGTCGCGCACGGTGGTCTGCAGGTCACCGATCAAGCCCTGGCCGTCCTTCAGGAAGGCCGTGGCTTCTTCAGCTGTGGTGTTAACGCTGCTGATGGTGGACGAGAGCTTGGAAATAAGCTTCTCTTTCTCCGCCTGAACCAGTAGCTGCTGCAACGTCGCAGTCACTTGACTCAAGGTCGCAGCGCTCTTGCCCTGAATCACGGAGCCATTGCAGACGGTCAACGCCCGGATGCAGTTGATCGCTTTCGGCCCCGGAGTGCCCTTGGGGAGCGGCTTGATCGGTGCCGTCAGGGCTACCACCGCATCCCCGCCGAGGAGCGACGCCGCCTCGACCCGCGCATCCAGAGGTTGGGGCAGCAGCAGATTGGGTTGATCGATATCGATCTGGACTTCCACCGCCGTGGCCGTCGGGGTGACCTCTTGCACATGACCAACGGTCACGCCGCGGTAGGTCACCGCCGAGCGAGGAGCCAAGCCAGCAGCATCCGCAAAGTTGGCCTGGAAGCGCCAGGTGCGATTACTGACCGAGACCCCTTTCAACCAGAGCCAGAACAACCCAGCCGAGCTCACCGCTGCCAGCAGCGTGAAGCCGACGATCGCTTCTTTCACACTGCGGCGCATGGGATTTAGAGCTCCGCGGGTTGCATAGGTCCGCTGAGACTAGCCGTGCGGAACTGAAGGACATAGGGATTGGTTGTGGTCCGAAAGTCCTCCACACTCCCCTGCCAACGGAAGAGGCCGTCGTAAAGCAACACCACCCGATCGGAGGTGCGCTCGATGGTGCTCATCACATGGCTGACGACCACCGAACTGCCGCCGGCAATGCGGGTGGTCTGAACCATCAGGTCTTCGATGCGGGTGCAGGCCACCGGGTCCAAGCCGGCAGTGGGTTCATCGAAGAGCAGCAGGGGGACATTCCCCCCAGGCTGACTGGGGTCACTGATCACGGCGCGCGCAAAGCTGACCCGCTTCTGCATGCCACCACTGAGCTCGCCGGGATAAAGGTCCTCCGTGCCAGAGAGTCCAACTGCTTCAAGGGCTTCGGCCACCCGCTGACGAATTTCCAGCTCATTGAGGCGGCTGAAGCGATCGAGCAAAAAGCCGACGTTCTGCCGCACCGTCAACGACGCCAGCAGGGCCGGGTTTTGAAAAACCATGCGTACATCCGGCGGATTGCGCTGATCCAGCCGCAGATAGGTCTGGTAGACCCCGTGGATCTGCAGGCAGCCACTGCTAGGCAGGAGCAAACCCGAGAGCAGCCGCAGGATCGTGGACTTACCAGCACCGGAGGGCCCGACCACCGCCAAACGCTCGCCGGCATTCAGGGTCAAAGCAACGTCGCTCAGAACCGTGTTGCGGCCCCAGCGCACGCTGACGTCGTCCATAAGGACCACTGGGGTGGTGGATTGCACCGGATCTTTCACGAATAGGGGCATCTTGGCGGTTTCTCCGTAACCTGGCCCCATGCCGGCTCGAGGACACCGAAGAGGGAACCATTCGAGACCGCGCCCAAGCTGGGTCGGCAACGGAGACCTTCGGCAAAAAGATCTCGTCAGCCGCTCCAAGCGTGCCGCCCGTTGGCTACAGCCCGGTCTGGTGGTCAAGCGTTGGATGCTGACCTCTGGCGTTGGCCTGTTTCTGCTCTTTCTGGGGGCCGCTGTTTGGGCTGACCTGCAGCCGATCTACTGGCTGCTGGAGTTCATCCGCTGGTCCCTGGCCAACATCACCACGGTGCTCCCCCGAGAGATCACCGGACCGATTGTGCTCGTGGTGGGCGGTGGCCTGATCTGGCTTGGACAAAGCCGCAGCTTCGGGGCGATCCAACAAGCACTGGCGCCAGACCGAGACACGTTGCTGGTGGATGCCCTGGCGGCCAAGAGCCGTCTCAACCGGGGTCCCTCGATCGTGGCGATCGGGGGCGGAACAGGACTCTCCACCCTGCTGAGCGGACTCAAGCGATACAGCAACAACCTCACGGCGATCGTGACCGTCGCCGATGACGGCGGCAGTTCAGGCGTGTTGCGCCGCGAACTCGGGGTGCAACCACCTGGTGACATCCGCAACTGCCTGGCGGCCCTGGCGACGGAAGAACCGCTGCTGACGCGACTGTTTCAGTACCGCTTCCGCGCCGGCACCGGCCTGGAGGGCCACAGCTTCGGGAACCTTTTCCTCTCGGCCCTGACCGCGATCACCGGAAGCCTGGAGGGCGCGATTACGGCCAGCAGCCGGGTTCTTGCCGTGCAAGGCACGGTGGTCCCCGCCACCAACGTCGACGTGAAGCTCTGGGCGGAACTGGCTGATGGGCGCCGCATTGAAGGGGAATCCCAGATCGGTCATGCCACGAGTCCGATCGTGCGGGTGGGCTGCATCCCCGAGAGACCTCCGGCCCTGCCGAAGGCCCTCGAAGCGATCGCAAATGCAGACCTGATCGTGCTGGGTCCGGGGAGTCTGTACACCTCCCTGCTACCGAACCTGCTGGTGCCCGAGCTGGTACAGGCGATCAGCCGGAGCAAGGCTCCGCGCCTGTACATCTGCAATCTAATGACCCAGCCCGGAGAGACCGACGGACTCAATGTCGAAGGCCACCTAAGGGCGATTGAGTCACAGCTGGCCAGCCTGGGTATCCAACAGCGGCTGTTCTCCTCTGTGCTAGCTCAGGAAGATCTTGGAACCTCCAGCCTGGTGGAGTACTACCGCCAACGCGGAGCAGATCCTGTCGAGTGCGACAGTCGCAAGCTGCGCAGCCAGGGATACGACGTCACCATCGCTCCCTTGCAGGGGGCACGCCCCACATCAACGCTTCGCCATGATCCCCGAAGCGTAGGGTTAGCTGTGATGCGCTTCTACAAGAAGCACCGCCGGGACAAGGAAAAAACGCAAGCGCCTCAGTAGGCGTCCTGCATCTCGTAGAAATCCGGCTGGACATAGTCCTTGCGCAAGGGGAAGCCTTTCCAGTCTTCGGGCATCAGCAGGCGCTTGGGTTGAGGGTGCCCCTCAAAACCAATACCGAACATGTCGAAAGTCTCGCGCTCAGGCCAATCAGCACCGCGATAGAGCGGGTAGAGACTGGGAATCTTCAGATCGCCGTCACGGGCCAGGAAGACTTTTAGGCGAACCTCCTCTGGCTTGACCTCGGCGGGAAGGTGCTGAGAGGCGGTGGACTGGTCGGCCAATCCTGCCAACTTGACCAGGTGATAGAAGCTCACCAGCTGACCGCCGGGGCCCTCGTCATAACCACCCTGGACTTGCAGGTAATCGAAGCCTGAAGCCTTCAAGGCCGCAGCGATGACGGGAAGGAAAGGCGCCTCAACGGCAATGACTTCAACGCCCAGGTGATCGGGATCGAGCAGCCGGTGCTCAAAACCCTGGCTGGTGAGCCACTGGCTGACGGGGCCAGCATGGGGTGTGGTGACGGCAGCGGTGTCCTCAGGCATTGATCTCAGGCTTGATCAGCGGGAATGGAGGCTTTGGCCGATACACCCATGGGAAGGCCAGCAGCAGCCTGAAGGGCCGCCTGTTGGGTTTCAGCGCGCAGGTAGCGACCGTCCACGATCGGCTCGACCAGCTTCATCTCGTGGGCGACCGTGAAGTAACGATGTGTCGGCATCAGGTTGCCGCGCTCTGAGAGGGCTTCATTGCCGACCTTCTTACGCAGCTTGACTACCGCATCGAAGATCGCCTCTGGACGAGGCGGGCAGCCAGGGAGGTAGAGGTCAACGGGGATCAGCTTGTCCACACCGCGCACCGCTGTGGTGGAGTCAGCCGAGAACATGCCGCCGGTGATCGTGCAGGCACCCATAGCGATCACGTACTTCGGCTCAGGCATCTGCTCGTAAAGACGCACCAGAGCCGGAGCCATTTTCATAGTCACCGTTCCAGCAACGATCAACAGGTCCGCCTGGCGTGGACTGGAGCGGGGGACCAAGCCGAAGCGGTCAAAGTCAAAGCGTGAGCCGATCAGAGCAGCGAACTCGATGAAGCAGCAGGCAGTTCCGTAGAGCAGGGGCCAGAGGCTGCTGAGGCGGGCCCAGTTGTGCAGGTCATCAAGAGTGGTGAGGATGACGTTCTCGGAGAGATCCGAGGTGACTGAAAGGGCACCAACGGGGTTGCAGCTGGAATCGCGTTGATCGCGCAGGCTGGCAACCGAGAGGGCTTCGGACATGCCGGACGTGACAGAGGAGGGGGTCATCTCAGATCAGCTCCACTCAAGGGCGCCTTTGCGCCAGGCGTAGGCGAGGGCCACCACCAGGATGGCGATGAAAACCAGGGCTTCGATGAAGGCCAGCAGCCCTAAGCGGTGAAAGGCCACGGCCCAGGGATAGAGGAAGACAGTCTCCACGTCGAAGATCACGAAGACCAGCGCAAACATGTAGTAGCGGATGTTGAACTGGATCCAGGCACCCCCGATGGGCTCCATGCCCGACTCGTAGGTGAGATCCCGTTCACCCACACGCGACTTGGGGGAGACGAGCTTGTTGGTGACGAGAGCCAGCACTGGCACCGCCGCTGCAATCAGCAGGAAGCCGAGGAAGGCGTCGTAACCGGAGAGAACGAACACAGGGCGAAAGCGGCCCAACCTGAGGGGCAGTCTGGCATCCACCTCTCAGGACTGGGACCGCGCTGAGAACTCACACAATCCTGGCCGCTGCACGGAGAACGTCTGAGAAGAAGCAGCCTGAACATGGATAAAGGCTCCTAGCCGGTCTTGACCTTCTTAGAGTCGACGGCGCCGATCAGTGGTTGCCAATGAGCGAGGACACCCTCCCGGAGGAATTCAATTCGCCAGAACCAACAGCGGAGAGCACCGAGATCGCTGTTGAAGCCACTGACGACCCTGACACGCACCGATTCGAGTGCCGCGCTTGCGGCTTCGTCTATGACCCCGATGAGGGAGTCAAAAAACTGGCAATCGAGGCCGGGACCCCATTCAGCGCTCTCGACCCCGATACGTTTCGCTGCCCGGTCTGCCGCAGCAAAACGCTCGCCTTCAAGGACATTGGTCCCCGGAACAAGCCGAGCGGCTTTGAGGAGAACCTCGGCTATGGCCTTGGCGTGAACACCCTGACACCTGGACAGAAGAACGTCCTGATCTTTGGCGGCTTTGCTTTAGCGATCGCCTTTTTCCTCTCCTTGTATTCCCTTCGCTGAGCTCAATTGATGAAACGCCTGCTCTCGTCTTTGACCGCAATCCTGTTGGCGGCTGCACTGACTGGTTGCGTCAGCACCTCCCTGCCGACTGCACAATCCAGTCCTTGGGAAGCCGTCGATATCCACACCAAGTCAAACCCGCTTGACCTGGCATTCACGAACACACAGCACGGGTTCCTGGTCGGCAGCAACCGCTTGATACTCGAGACCAACGACGGCGGTGCGTCCTGGAACGAAATGGCGCTGGACCTGCCTGAAGAAGAAAACTTCCGTCTAATCAGCGTTGACTTCTCGGGAGACGAAGGCTGGATCGTCGGCCAGCCCGGCCTTCTGCTCCACAGCGAAGACGCTGGACAAAATTGGAGCCGATTGTTCCTGGACACCAAGTTGCCGGGGGAGCCATACATGATCACAGCCCTCGGGCCTGACAGCGCGGAACTCGCGACCAATGTCGGCGCGGTCTACCAAACTAAAGATGCGGGCAGCTCCTGGCAGGCCAAAGTGGAAGACGCCGCCGGTGCCGTCCGCGATCTACGCCGAAGCCCCGATGGGGATTACATCAGCGTAAGCAGCCTCGGAAACTTCTTCGCGACCTGGAACCAGGGAGAAGCGCGTTGGACCCCCCACCAACGGGAAAGCAGCCAACGGTTGCAGGCGATGGGTTTCCAGCCCAATGGGAACCTGTGGATGGTGGCCAGGGGAGCGCAGCTTCGGTTCAACGACAACGCCGGGAACCCCGAAGAGTGGAGCAAGCCGGTGGTGCCCATCACCAATGGCTATGGCTACCTAGATATGGCATGGGATCCAAGCGGCGGGATCTGGGCCGGGGGCGGAAGCGGAACGCTGCTGGTGAGCCAGGACGATGGGATGACCTGGCAAAAAGATCCTGTGGGCGCAAAGCAGCCAACCAACTTCAGCCACATCGCATTCTTCCCTGATGGCAAGGGCTTTGTCCTGGGAGAGCGAGGCTCACTGCTCCGCTGGATCGGCTGAGCAACAACGCTCTGTAACCAAGCGGTCGGACTAATCTCGCTGGCCGCAAGCTTCCCTTTAAGATCGCCAAGCTGAACGCTTCAAGACCATGGCCGCCGGCTCTACGGGTGAACGCCCGTTCTTCGAAATCATTACGAGCATCCGCTACTGGGTGATCCACGCAGTGACCCTGCCGTCGATCTTCCTGGCCGGTTTCCTGTTCGTGTCGACCGGCCTCGCCTACGACGCCTTCGGCACGCCCCGCCCGGATGCGTATTTCCAGGCTCAAGACACCAAAGCCCCTGTGGTTAGTCAGCGCTACGAAAGCAAGTCCTCGCTCGACCAGCGCCTGAGATAAGTCATGACACAAGTCCCTGCCAGCACAACTCCGCGCAACTACCCGATCTTCACGGTCAGGTGGCTTGCAGTCCACGCCCTTGGCATCCCGACGGTGTTTTTCCTGGGTGCCCTGGCTGCGATGCAATTCGTCCGCCGCTGAGGTCACCTGAACAATGGAACGCAAACCAAATCCGAACAACCTGCCGGTTGAACTGAACCGTACAAGCCTCTACCTAGGCCTGCTGTTCGTGTTCACCTGCGGGATCCTGTTCTCGAGCTACTTCTTCAACTGATCAGGAGATCCTCACATGAGCAGCAAGAAATCTGGACTACCCGACGGAAGAATTCCTGACCGGCTGCCTGACGGACGTCCGGCAGTGGCTTGGAAATCAAGGTGGACTGAGGGCGTGCTTCCCTTGTGGCTAGTCGCAACTGCTGGCGGCATGGCAGTTATCTTTGTGGTTGGGCTATTTTTCTATGGATCCTATACAGGTGTTGGATCTGCTTGACGAGACACAAAGAAGTGCACAAACGACATGAAAGGAGTAGGCTTGAAGCTTATAGGTCGGATTCTGGAATAAACGTAGGATATGGTATTAGCTTAGGATAGTGTTTATTGAAAGATTACTCGACTGACTTTTTTAGGAGGAGTAGCGAGTCTAGGAATTTAGTGTTGATGGATGATTTAGGAAAGAGCTTTTCAGGCTGGAAAGAGGGCGTACAAGTGTTGTCAGCATGATCCAGAGGACGGAAGTTGGCGGAGGATTGATCTGGAAGCCCAATGCGGTTGACTCGATGGAATATTGTCGTTGGAAAGGTGCTTTGCGGGGACGGCTGAAATGAACTGGAGGGCGCCGTGGCTAAAGGATCGATGGTTGCCGCTGATTCTAGTAGTCCTAGACGTGGTTATGATTCTTGTAGTACATGGAGCCGTCGCGAGGGCACGTACAGGTTATTGGTTGCTGCCTGGCAATGGTGCAGCCTATGCGACATGTACGTGGATATTTGTAAGCTACATTCTGGGGAGATACGATGATACCAGTAGAAACGATTACAAGAACCTAATAAGAGAGAGCGCAATACAGTCGACAAGCGCGACGGTATTTGTCTTCTTAGGGTTGGTAGTCCATTCGTGGTTATACCAAATCGTAGATGCACAGACAAGGTTTAGGGGTTTTCTAGTTCCCACCTTAGCTGTGATTGGAATTGTGGGGATTTGCTCAAGACTGGGAATCCTAAGTGTCGGAAAGAAAGCCAAGGGATCTAGGTGGGTTGTGATCTGTTCGGAAAGAGAAAAGAGGGTGCTTTTGAATGGACTCCGTGAGTGGGAACGTTCAAAGTCGGACTTTCATGACGTAGAGAGTTTTAAGTCGGAGATAATGCCTAACGCCAGGATGAATGTTGCCATAGGAGAGGATATTGGGCCGGGGGAGATTGGCTACTTCTATCTAGCAAGGCTTAGGGCAAGCGGATACAAGGTAGTTCGACTTACTGACTGGTGCGAGATGGCGCTACAAAGGATACCTTCTGAGTTGATTGACGAGAAATGGTTTCTGCTTAGTGAGGGATTCGCGATTCAGCCTGGACGTATCTGGTGGAGGGTTAAAAGGGTTGGGGATGTTGTTCTTAGCCTGATTTTAGCTGTGATGACATTGCCATTAGTGGCGGTGGCATGTGCTGCAATATGGCTGGGCGACCAGGGTCCAATGTTCTATAGTCAAGTAAGGACTGGTATCTATGGAGCAAGGATAAAGATCTGGAAGCTAAGAAGCATGAAAGTTAACGCAGAGAAAGACGGTGCCAAGTGGGCCGTAAGAGATGACAAGAGAGTTACAAGAGTTGGAAAGATAATTAGAAAGACAAGGATAGATGAACTGCCACAACTGTGGAGTGTAGTCATTGGAGACTTAAGCTTGATAGGACCACGGCCAGAGAGGCCAGAGATTGAGAATAAGCTAGAGGAGTATATAGAGAATTACAGGACGAGAGAGTGGATTAGACCGGGATTGAGTGGATGGGCACAAGTTTCGTATCCATATGGAGCAAGCTTAAACGACACAAAGATGAAGTTATCATATGATTTATATTACCTCAAGAATGCGGGTCTATTGATGGACATTTTCATACTGCTAAAAACTATTAGGCTAGTAATACGGGCTGAAGGCAGCAACCCAAGTAACTAAGAGACTGAGTACAGATAATGATTCTTTGGATTGATAGCGAGAATGGTAGGAGAGGGGGCTCGGTATATTTAAAGAGGTGTCATGGACAGTTGCAGAAGAATGGACAAGAAAGCAAGTATCTAATGATCAAGAGTATGTCAGACAGACTCAGAGTAATAATGGCGTCGTGGTTAAGAGGGAATGAGGTAAGAGGAACACTGCCACGCGAGTTAGCAGTACTGTTTTTTTGCAGAAAAGCCAGCGGATACATACAGAGCCCGATAGAGGAATGGTCGTTACTGTCAAGAAAGGTGACAGGACTATTGCTTAGGTTTAGTGGAATGAGGTGTGCTTGTGTGTCGAGGACGACTCAGCAGTCAGCTGTAAAGTGTGGGGCAAAGAGAGTCTGTATAGAGTATGCCAGGATAGACGGTACAAGTGTAGAAGCAGGTCGGAATGAATGGACTACCGGTTCAAGTGAGATTGTGTTTGTGGTCATGGATAATGGCCTAATTGACAAAGGCTATCTAAGGCATATGTCAATCATCGAAGAAATCGGGAATGAATACGAGGTACGTGTGGAAGCCTACGGAATGGAGACTGGACGCGTATATAAACAAATAGGCAAGAACCGGAACAATGGCTTCATAAGAGATCCATTTGAGCATGCAAGAGTGAACAATAGAGAGAAGTATATGTTTTACCTCGGGTGTTCAAGATACGAGGGTTTGCACATGGCTGTAGTGGAAGCAGCTGTTGCTGGTATACCAAGTATATTAAGCGACATACCAGCACACAGAGAACTTGAGGAAATTGCCGGCAAGCCCCTTGCTATTGGCAGAGGTGTAAACGACAATATATGTATGATAAGGAAGTTAGTGAAGGGAGGGAGGTACGCGAGTGAAGTGGAAAAGTGCGAGAGTCTTGCAAGAAGGTTTAGCCTACTGAGCGGGTATGACTGAGACTATATATGGGTAATATGCAGGCGGGAATTGGTATCAGCAGCTGTTTGGTTGCGCTGACTACTACGTTGCTATTCAGTACTCTGATTCGCAGAAGAGAAAGTGCAAGTGGATTTACGGTTATATCTCCAAGTGCTGTATTTATGGCTGGCATTTTAGCCAGGTTTGGCTTGGGGAGTCTAATAATAGGTCTTATGCCAGAGTCTTTAGTGCTTGATGGTGAATATAGGCAGTACATAGTGTCATGGATATACAGTGAGGATGTGTCGCGACTATGGATAGTTTATGTGCTGGCGGGAGGGTTGCTGTATTCAATATTGGAAATAGTAATGTACAGGAAGAGTATGGGTACAGAGTCTGCACAAAGAGAGTGCAGCGACGGTTGGTTCAGCTGGATCAGGAGAGTAAGATCTGGAACTGGGAATGAATGGAAAATAGTAAAGCTGGTGTCAGCAAGTTGCTTGGGTGTGTTTTTTGTGGGTACTTGTATAGCAGCAATCACAGGATCTATGGATAGGGGAGGGGGGTATGAGTTCTGGGCGAGTATGCCTTTCAGACCAGAAGCGCCTTTCATAGCCTTCGTAAGGCTTAAACAGATAGGCTATTTTCTACTACCTATAACTTGGAAGCATTGCAGTAGAGCTCTCAGGATTCTTCTTGGAATTAGCGCTGCGTCTCCACTATTATTAGAGGCGATAGCAGGCGGAAGAGGAGCAGTATTATATCCATTGGCAATGGTTTTCTTGGGTTATATGTGTGTGTGCCTAAGGCCAAAGAGATTATTGCTAAATGGTGCTTTGATCGCAATATTTTTTGGTGTAGCAGTTCCATATATGGCGGCTTATAGAGACAGCTCCAAGATAAGAGAAATAAGCCATGGGGACGTTGTCGGTAGATTAGGAGCACTACTAGTAGGTGTTGACCGGGATAGGATTGGCTATAGATATATGGCTTTAGGAAGAGAGATATATGCTTGCAGTGATGGCTATATAGTTGAGGCCGCAAAGAATAGAAATGGTACTTCACTAAGAGCAGGCCTTGACGACATTAATCTGAAGACCATTGGGAGGATAATACTGCCTAGGTGGCTATCGAAAGATAAGTCGTATGAAAAGGGTGATGGTGCACAGATAGCTAAGCGCTTAATGGGTGTTGAAAACAAGAATTGGTACCCATGCATTACTAGCCCAGCAGACCTGTTTAGACGCGAGGGTTGGTTAGGGGTACTGGTAGGTGGGGGTTTGATGGGTGGTGTGATCTGGAGTTTAGAAGTTGTCTGGTTGAGAGTTGGTGTGATGGGGAGGAGTGTCCAGACACTGATACTAACGGTGCTACCAGCAGCGTATATTCAGTCTGGCTTATATGGGACAGTAAAAGAGCTTTTATGGCAGTTGGCTTGGGATCTACCGAAGTACGTGTTAGCTATATGCGTTATAGGTTGGATCGCCAAGAGGGTAGAAGCAGTTGCAGCAAGACAGGGAAAGAGCAGAAGCAATGTCTAAACATAAGTGGATTATAGTTTGCTCGTCGCCAAACGGCCGGGGCATTCATAACTTTGCGAGTTATTTAACTAACATAGTAAGGGGGAGGCTGGTCACTTGCAAGAGTAATACTCGATGGTTTGTTGCATGGGAGATGTTGGGAATAGTCCGATATGTTCGCATGATACGAATGGCTGATGAAACGGTTTTTGCAAACACGAGAGTTTCTCCGTTGTTATGGACATTAATAGATTGGAAGAAGATCACAGTTGTAGTACATGACTTGATGGATACACGGGCAGAGAGATTGAATGATGATTGGAAGAATGGGATTCGCAAGAAGGTTGCAAGGAGGGTAAATTCCTGGATAATAGAGGTTTCAGTGAGGAAAGCGGGCAAAGTTATTTTTAATAGCCGTTATACAGAGACTCAAGTAAGTAGGTGGTTGAACGGTAAGATGGGTCGTGCATGTGTAATATACCCACCACCTTCCTTTGCTGGTATAGGAAGCGAGCTGACTATTGAAGAAGGATCAGAAGAAGTGGACAAAGGCAAGATAAAGATATTGGTGGTGACAGGCATGACGAAGAATAAGGTGTATGAGGAGTACAGGGTATTTCACGAAAGGCTTCAGGCTGAGATTGGGAAGATAGTGTCTCTAGTTATCTATGGTGTACAACTTGAAAAGGCGGAGGTGGATTTCCAGAAGTGGGTAGTAGAGAGTAATGGCATTGTAAGCATTAAGTATAAGAGAGATCTGCGGGAACTTTTAAGCGATTATCTCGAGTGCAATTTGGTATGCTCGTTATCGATAGAGGAAGGCTATGGGATGCCAGTAGCTGATGCAGTTGGATTCGGGATACCTGTGATTGCGAGGTCAATAGGTGCGTATAGAGAGGTTAAGCAGAAGTTTGACGAGTTCAACATGCTAAGATTGGGTAGAGATGTTGATGACTGTGTAGCGAAGGCTGCAAAGTTGTTGCAGGAGATGCCTAAGAAAGAAAGTAAGGAAGAGAGATTTACAAGGTATAGAAGGTTCTGCAGAGAGAGTGAGATAGATACATGGGAGAAACTCAGAAGGGAAAGGGGTGAATGCAGATGAGAGTATTGATGGTGTGCCTAACAAATCCAAAGGATGGAAAGAAAGGTGACACAAAGCTTGTGAAGAAGAGGCGGGACGTATTAGAGACGATGGGCTGCATTGTCGATGTACTCTATTTTGAATGGAGCTTTTATAGATCTTCGATAGGTATCAAGAGAAGAGGTGCAGCTAGCAAGAGTGTGGACATTGTTGCGAGGTTGAACACCTGGAGAATGCTCTGTTGGTTATTGAGAGCTGATCTATTTGCAAGAAAGGAGCCGGTTCAGACTTGGGTATCGTTTGGCATCGCAGATTTGCACAGAAAGGATCTAGTACATATTTTTTCTTCTTATACGTGTATACACTTTTTTCATATAAGGAGTATAGGATTATGGAAGTTGGTGTCAAAGAACAGTAGAGTAGTTGTAGACCTAATTGACTCCTACACACTAAACATAGGGAATCGATTGAAGACAGAAGACAGCTGGTGGAGAGGACTGATTTTGAGAGAGGAGTATAGGAGGATAAGGAGGATGGAGACCAATATTGAGAGGTATATACTAAATAGCCGCAAGTCAGCGATTACGGCAGTTGCAGAAGCCGATTTAAGTTTTATCGGTGCGTGCTCTACAAAGAAAGTAGTTGTACCTGTAGGGATCAACAGGGAAGTGCTCGGCGAGATGCGTAGACAAGAAGGGAATCTGAAGTGCGTATTCTTTGGAAACCTAGACTACGAACCAAATATAAAGGCCTGTAATATCTTACTAGAGGTGGCTAGCTTGTTGAGAAAAAGAGGTATGTATAGCAAGATAGACATAACGATTGCTGGAAGGAATGTGGGCAATAGGTTACGGAAGAAACTAGAACGGGAGGGTATACAGGTAAAGTCACCTGTTAAAGATATGTTTAAGCTTGTACACGCTTACGATCTAGCAATAATGCCGATGGTAAGCGGAAGTGGAATGCAGTCTAAGGTATTAGAAGCAATTGCATGGGGTGTTGTAGTTATGACAACAAGAAGAGCTGCAGGGCCAGTGGGGCTATCCAAGAGTAGTGAATATATCGAGATAGAATCAGCTGAAGATATTGTTGTTAAGCTAAGCGATATTATGAATGGCGAATATAGGGTAGAGGAAATGAGGAGAAAGGCTCATTCAAAGATAGGAAGGTTCGAGTGGGTAGACACATGCAGGGTTCTGGTAGGTTTATACAAGGGGTAGGTTGCGGGTCACTGTTGTTGTAAGATGGCTAGTGAGATAAGGAATGGACAGTGGAGTATTTAGAACATTACAAAGGAAAAAGGGTCTTGGTGACAGGACACACAGGATTTAAAGGTTCGTGGCTAACAATATGGCTAAAAATGCTGGGTGCTCATGTATATGGTTACGCATTACCGGCTGTAAGTAGGACATTATATAGTGATGCATCAATAGCGAGCATAGTAGAGAGAGAGAGATTGACCGATATCGGGTTTGATCAAGATCTGGAAGGGTTTATAAGTAGTGCAAGGCCAGATATAGTTTTCCATTTAGCTGCAGAGGCAATTGTAGGTAGGGCTCACAAGGATCCTGTAAATGCGTGGCAGACGAACGTGATGGGAACATTAAAGCTTTTGAATGTGCTGAAGTCGCTGAATAGTAATTGTCGCCTAGTTGTGATAACAAGTGATAAGTGCTATGAGAACAATGAATGGATTTGGGGGTATAGGGAGAACGATGTGCTTGGGGGAAAAGATATGTACAGTGCGTCAAAGGCGGCGGTAGAGATCCTAGTAAGTGCATTCAATAGGTCTTATCTAGAGGACGAGGGAGGTAGAATGTTAGTGGCTACAGCAAGAGCAGGTAACGTAATAGGTGGTGGTGACTGGTCAGACTACAGACTCGTCCCAGATTGCATACGGAGCTGGGAGAGTGGGAACTCTGTAGTGTTGAGAAATCCAAATTCGACCAGGCCGTGGCAACATGTGTTAGAACCCCTGCGGGGATATTTGAAGTTGGCATATACGCTGTCTATCGACGGGAAGATACATGGCCAAGCCTTTAACTTTGGCCCAGATGCTTCTGACACGAAGAAGGTTGGTGAACTAGTTAAGGAGCTCAGTCGGTACTGGAAAGATGTGACGTGGGCTTATGCATCGGATAAAGAAGAGTTCAGTGAATGCTCATTGTTATCCTTAAATTGCGATAAGGCAGGGTCGAAACTAAAGTGGAGGCCGTCACTTAGATTTGAGGAGACAGCAGCTATGACAGCCGAATGGTACTTTGAGAATAGCAAGGGGAGTAGCGCCCATGAGCTATGCAGGAGACAGATCTTGTCGTATCAAGAGATAGGATAAGCATATGATTCTATCAAGACTGGATGTGATTAGTGGCCGCGGAAGCTCAGTTGTGAAGTTCCTAAAGGATTCGGATGATGACTATAGAGGGTTTGGTGAGATGTACTTTTCAAAAGTAAGCAGTGGAGTAGATAGAGGCTGGAAGATACATTCAAAGGCGACGTGCAATATAATGGTCCCTTACGGTAGAGTTCTATTTTGTGTGGCTCAGTATAACATTTCTAGTTGGCGCTTCGTAGAATTAGGACAAGAACCTGCAGAAAGACTGACAATAGAACCCATGAGTTGGTATAGGTTTCTCAATATAGAGAGTCATGATTCCATAATAGCCAATGTGATAGATATTAAACATTCAGATGAGCAGGTGGATGGAGGGCAGGCCGAGTTGATGCTAAACAAGCCAAAGGCTGAGGTAGAATGGGATAAGAGGACTGTCAGGTTTCCCTTGTGATGGAAGTAGTAATATTAGCTGGTGGTCTGGGAACGAGGCTGTCAGAATACACAGATAAGATACCAAAGCCAATGGTTCCAATTGGTGGCAAGCCGATCTTGTGGCATATTATGCAGAGATATGCTCAGTACGGGTACAAGAACTTTGTTATTGCCCTCGGGTATAAAGGTGACTTAATAAAGGAATATTTTCTTAGGTTTTCACAGATTAACAGTGACTTTACTGTCGACCTCAAAGATGGCAGTGTCGAGTTGCTGAGCAGATCTACTGCAGACTGGAAGGTTACTTTGGTGGATACTGGAGAAAATACAGCAACAGGGGGAAGGTTAAAGAAGATTGGCAAGCACATTAGTGGAAGCAGATTTATGCTGACATATGGTGATGGTTTATCAGATGTAGATATCGACAGATTAGTCGAGTTTCACGAGAGAAGCAGACGTCTGGCTACGGTAACTGCTGTAAGACCACCGACTCGATTTGGCGAGATTTCAATAACTGAAGATATAGTGACAAGGTTTGCTGAGAAACCTCAGATGGATGGGGGATGGATCAGCGGTGGATATTTCGTACTAGACAAGAAGGTGTTAGATTTAATTGAGTCAGAAGATGAGATGTTTGAAAGAAGGGCCTTGGAGATGCTTGCCATTCAGAGAGAACTAGGTGCCTACAGACATGAAGGTTACTGGCAATGCATGGACACCAAAAGAGATCTAAATACCCTGGAGGAGATATGGAACAAAGAATCAAAGGCTCCATGGATCTCAACGTAGATAAGGATGACAGTAGCAATAATTGGGCCAAATAGCTATATAGCCCTTAGATTCAGAAATAGTTTTGAGGAGCTGGGACACAACTGTCTTCTAATAAGTCTTAGAAACAAGATAGAGTCAAGTTATTTTGATGGGGATCAGGTATTATTCGCCGAAGATTTGACAGAGACAAGGGTTCAGAGTTTGTGCATTTCCTGTGTTGTAATATGTGCATCTCTGACAGCTAGTGAGTGTGAAGCATGCCCAGAGAAGGCAAAGCTTGTAAATACACAGCTAGTTTGCGAACATGTGGATCTGCTGGCGAAGGCTGGTGTCAAGAGGTTCCTATACCTGTCAACAATCAAGGTGTATGGTGAGGAGTTGTGCGGCAATATAACAGAGAAAACTGATATATGTCCTTCGACAGTGTACGCGAGGACACACTATACGACTGAACAAAGGATTAGGGAGCTTGGAAAGGAGAAGAAGTTGGAAGTTTTGACACTGAGACTGTCAAATGTATTTGGATCACCGTTGTGGGCAAATTCATCAGCATGGACACTTGCAACAAACAGCTTTGCAAAGCAAATGGCTACGCAGGGGAAGATATGCGTAAAGAGTCCGACAGTAATACGTAATATCCTACCAATGAGCAGGCTGACGGAGTTTATAAAGATGTGGGTATTAGGAGAGATGGATACACGGGGTATCAAGATCCTAAATATTGGTAGCAGTTTTTCGCTACCTATGGGAGAGATTGCTGGGATTGTTCAGAGGGTATATGAAGGGATGTGTGAGATAGATCCTGGATACGTCTTTGATGACGTTAGCGAATACAAGCTGCATTACTCAGTAGCAAAGATGCTTGGGTGCATGAAGAGCCAGGGAGATAGTGATGGCGAAGTAGTTCTAAACGAGTTGAAAGAGCTATGCGCAAGAAGCAAGAGCATATTTGGAAGATAGAATGAAGAAAGTATCAGTAGTTATTCCCACATATAATCGGGCATATTGCTTGAGACGGACAATCCAGTCCGTTGTTGATCAGACTTACCATAATTGGGAGTTGTTGGTTGTGGACAACACGTCTAGAGATAATACTAGAGACGTTGTGGAGAGATTTGAAGATGACCGTATCAAGTTTCTGCAAGTTAAAAACAATGGTGTTATTGGAAAGTCCAGAAACTATGGTATTCAAGTTGCAAGTGGTGAACTGATTGCCTTCCTTGATTCAGACGACTCATGGCTGCCAGAAAAACTGGAAAGATCAGTAAGTGCCTTAGAAGGAGGTTGCAGATTTGTGCACCATGACTTATATATCTCCAATGGTATAGAGATGGAGAAGGCTCGTATAACTAATATCGCGCGAAGACTTACAAACCCGGTGGTAGAGGATTTAATAAGGGGAGGGAATGCGGTATGTACATCGAGCGTTGTTGTAGAAGCAGAATTGATCAGAGATGTGGATGGTTTTTCAGAAGATCCAGAACTGGTAGGTATCGAAGACTATGATTTATGGGTAAGGGTGGCGGAGAGGAGTGAAGGGTTTGCATTTGTTGAAGAACCACTTGGTTTCTATACTATAGATGGAAATGGTACGCTTAATGTAGAATTAGCCATGCGGGGGCTAAAGGGGGTGGCTAGAGTTCACTCGCACCTGCATAAAGCCATTTGTGATGGAACACCGGGATGGATTCTTATCCCTCTGGCAAAGAATTCATTAAGAAGGAATCCAATAGATTCAGTAAGATATGCACTTAGGGCTCTGAAAAGAGAAGAGGGTCTTAGCATTAGATTGAAGTCGCTGGTCTTGTTGATTGGAGGAATATTTAGCCTGGTCGCCAGTTTTAGCTGGAATAAGCTTGTAAGGTGAAGTAGATTTAGAGATGTCTGTTCAAGGTGCTTGTGATAACGTCATAATATTGGGATGAAGACTTGTCGACCCCGAAACAGCTAGTGTATAAGTTCGATGCATTTGCCGAGTAGACCCTAAGGATATCGGGGTTGGAAGAGAGGTAACGTAGAGTTTGTGCTACACCAAGAGGATCACCTGGGTCTAAGACAACCCCACACTGATTCTCTGTAATGAGCTTGGCAATATCAGTGGTGTGGCGCGCAAGGAGTAAAACAGGCTTGGCGCTTGAGATTATGCCATAGAACTTTGATGGTGCGACTGTGTCTTCACTGCCGGGAATTAGTCCAATAGCAGAAACATCGCATGCGCCTAGAGAATAAGGAAGACGTGATCTGTCCTGGTATGGGTGGAGCGTAACATTGGTAAGATGGTAGTGATTGATGTAGGCAGATATCTGACTTTTCTTAGAGCCATCACCAACGAAGAGGAAGTGGAATCTTTCGTTGGCAAGAATACGGGCAGCTTCAAGCAGAGTGATGATTTCATGTAGCCGTCCAAAGTTTCCAGAGTACTGAACGGTAAATGTGTCAGTAACATTCCAGTCACAAGCTATGGGATTGAAGGATTTTGGAATGGGTAAAGCTTTTTCGACGGCCCAGTTATGGATAACAGTAACCTTATCGGGTGACAGATTGAACTCCTTGAGACAGCGGGCTTTCATCGCATGACTCAATACAATTGTTGTGTTGCTATGTTTGCACACTTGCTGAACTAGTAGAGACCAGACTTTGGACAGTGGACCTCGAGCGGGTAGAATTCCGGCAAGCTGTGCCGACCTGGGGAAAAGGTCTTGCAATACAAAGATATAGTCTTGTCGACTCAGCATCCTCATGACAAGACCTACTACGCCGATAAATGGGGGGTTAGATACAATTAACAAGACGTCCTGGGGTCTCCTGCGATTAATGAGGACGAGGAGGCTCCAGACCAGAAAGATAACGCCGTCTAGTGATTTTATAAATACGTTAACCGCACCAGCCTTGGAACGCGGGCATCTAGAGATAGAAAGGATTGATGAATGTTCCTGTGTGCTAGGGGTTGATGTAAGGATATTTGTATGACATCCTTGACGCGCAAGCGCATAGGAGAGGTCTGTAATAAGTTGAGCCGTAGCACCAGTACTGGGCTGAAAGTACTGAGTGAGGATAGTAATACTTCTATTGGCCTGAGGATTCAAGTTCATAACGGCAAAGAGAGTCGGAGTCTTCTCTGTTCAATAATTTTGATGACAGTCATGAGGTCGTAGAAGCTGATGAGAAGACAGTAGATGAAGCCTTGCCAACCCTCAAGGAATCCGCACTGAAGGATATATTTTTGGATAAAGCGAAGGAATGGCCGTAATGGCCAGAGATATGAAGCAAACATACGCAAATAGGGCTTTCTGGATGTGACAAGTGCCTTTTTAGACAAATACTGCTCAATCTCTTCAGCGTCCCAAGAAGCATAGCGTTGGTGTCTTTCTAGCCAGTCATCGAGTCCTTTGCTAAAAGCGTAGTGTTCGTAAGGCTCTGAGATTCTGGAAGTTACTGCAGATTCTGAGAATGACTCCCAGACGCCGCCTTGAAAGCGTA
The DNA here is from genome assembly GCA_047285805.1 of Synechococcus sp. Classification (GTDB taxonomy): domain Bacteria; phylum Cyanobacteriota; class Cyanobacteriia; order PCC-6307; family Cyanobiaceae; genus Vulcanococcus. The sequence goes on from JBJBCN010000003.1 coordinate 319,459, forward strand.
CAGAGCTTCGCTGAAGAAGTCGAGGATGCCAGTTGGGGAAACCTTGAGTTCTTCTTAACCATTTACCGAGAAACCAATACCTCGGAGTAAGCTCATAAGAATTATATTGAGAAGGTCTAGAGACTAGAAGTTTTATCTCATCCATGAGGATAGGACTTACTTCCTCATCTGCATCAATGAACAAGACCCACTTGCTCTGGAGTCCGCATCGATCTAGGGCCCAATTACGCTGATCCGTAATCTGAAATGGGCTTTCTTGTATGTGTACGAAAAACTTTGCGTCGAACTGCCTTGCGATGGATTCTGTAGAGTCAGTACTTCCGCTATCAAGGACTAAGAGCTCGTCGCACCATAGTAATGAGGTAAGTACGCGGGAAAGGTTCCGTTCTTCGTTGAGAGTTAAGACAACCCCAGCTACTGATGAGTCCTTAGACATGAGATGCAACGCTTCGATAGAGGCCGTAGGCTTTTTGCGAGATTAGTTCCCGAGAAAACTGAGTCTTAACGAAAGACGCAGATAAATTGCCTGGTCGACAGCAAGAAAGGGCTTGTTCGAGCATATGTGCCCAAGTCGGTAGTGTTCGGGCAGAAATAAAGACACCAGGACTTGTTTCAAGCATATGTGATACACCTACTTTGTCGCTGATAATGACACCGCATCCACATGCAAGGGACTCAATGACTACATTGCCAAAGTTTTCATGTCGGCTGGGCAAAAGAAGCCAATCGGCGGCATTGTAGACCCACAAGAGTTGGTCAGCTGGTAGTGCCGGACGCCAGTGTGCACGATCGTCTAGACCATAGTGCAGGAAAGCTCGCCGAAGCCGACGAGCAGTTCCATCTGAGTCATCGCCAACAAACAAGATTTGCCATGGTTTATGCTTTATCGAATTGAGTGCTTGTGGGAGTAGATCTAACCCCTTCTTGTGATGCAGTCTGCCAGCAACAAGGAATAGTGTTTCGTCTAGAGGCAATCCGTTACTCCTCCGGAAGAGTTGACCAGCCTCTGTATCACACCATAATTGGGAAAGGTCTAGCGGGTTTGGTAACAAAAACGGTTGTGGCTTTAAAGGGAGCCACCCAAGTTCGTCAACTTCCTGCCTGGTAGTACAGTGCAAAGCCGCGGCGAGTTGAAGTAGTGGCCTCTCCTTGACCAGAAAATAAGGAGCTTTCTTCCACCAACCATGTCGCCATGAATAAGGACCTAATGCTCCGCGAAGTGTATGGATGACGGGCACTCCAGCGGCATGAGCAGCCTTTTGAACTGGTAAGCCCAATGGCTGCCAAATGGCACTCAGGTGTAAAACTTCGGCCCAAGACATATGGTCAGGTAGAGCTTCGACTAGAGCCCTGGATCGGATTTGGCCCCTCTGCTGATCGACTTGGTAGTAAGTAACATCTACACCGTTGACAATCTGTGGAAGTCCTAATTGGTCAGTTGGAAAATCAGGTAGCCCAGCGTTTGTGGTTATAACTCGGACCTCAACACCATGCTGCACGAGACCTTCGCAAAGACGAGAAACGCTGAGGATAGGGCCGCCAAATTGCCAGGCTGGGGCATATACAGGCAAGAAGTGAAGCACGCGCATCAGTATTTGTTGTCTAGTCGCTTACAAAGAACAAAAGGTCGTCTCTGTATAAAATGCCAATAAGCACAAATATTGCTATGAAGAATACGGTCAGAAAAGGCATTGAATGTCCGATTAGACTTTGAAGAAGCATTGTTGCAAATAATGCAATGGTTGACATCATCAAAACAAGGAACTGATGTGGATGCTGCAATTGCTTTAACACAGGCAGTCCGAATCCAAATATTGGGATTATTACATAAAGCAAACGTACACTCAAGTAGGCCAGAAGTCCAGCCGAAGGAATCCATATCCAACCCACAACAGCAGCCATTAAAGCTGATCCGTTTTGCCAAAGAACATAGGCGCGAGTGCGCCCCGCTGCAAGTAGTGGCTGAACTAGGAGTTGGGCAAGACATTCCAATAGGGCTGTCATTAGAAGAAGACGTGTTGGAAGCAATGCCGACTCAAAGTCGGCTCCAAATAGCCACACAATAATGCTTTGGTCGAAGGTACAATACAGCAACAGAACCTCTAACAATAAACACCAAATAGTCCGAAGAGGCCTCTCAATCACCAAAACCTGGTTAGAGAAAGATGCCTCGGCACGCAATCTTAGAAATAAGACTGGAACTAAGGTGGCAGGAAGCAAAGCGAATAGCTGCTGAAGTATCTGGCCAACTCGCAGATAGCCAATTTGCGATAGACCGCTTGCGGAGGCGACCTTAAGGAGCAAAGGATAGAAAATCATTGAAGCCATCAAGTTAGCTGCGTAAAAAGGCAAACCACGACGCAATAAGGAGGAGATATTGGGCCACAAAAGAGGCCAAACCTGCAAAGGTCTCCACAGATGGCCTAAAGCCTTTTCCAGCCAAAAGCACTGTGCTACAGCAATGATGCTCCATCCAATCATTGCACCTGTTACACCACTGAGCAGAGCACCGGCGGCTGAAGATAAGAGACGTAGAGGGAAGAATAAGCCCTGACGTAGTGCTAATGAACTAGTGCGATGACTAACTAAGAGCAGCTCCCAGGCTGATGCACAAATGCCTTCGGAGGCAATCATCAGAACTAGCAAGATTGTCCAGACAAGGCGCTGACGTGATGGCATTGCTACCGGGAACAGACCCTGGCCCCACAAGATCCAAACCGCAATCCCAATACAAAACAGAAACGTGGACAGGCTACAGAGCTGAGCTAAAGCGCGGGCAAGATAAGCACCACGTTTGCTTTGCATTGCCTCGGGGTCGCCTCCAAGTTCATAATTAATGGCATAGTCACCGCCACATCGCACAAGAGTGTCGCCGGTTTGGACGGTAGTCGAAATCAGATTAAAGAGGCCTAAATCAGCAGGACCCAACCACCGGCTCAGCAGGAGATTGCTGACAAACCCAAACAGTCGTCCAATGCTCGCTCCACTTGCAAGATGAAGCCAACCGCGACGCATCAGTGTCATTTAGCTAAGACGGCATCTAGGAGCCTTTGTGCTGCAGCAATGGTCGTAAATTGACGTACCCAATCACCCGAGGCTTGAAGCAAGCGTTTGTACTCGACAGGGTTGGCATCCAACGCATCAATTTGGGTTTCGAGGTCATGCCAGTTTTGATAGCTCAAACAATTGACGCCAGCCTGCAAACCATGGGGTGCACAAGCAGCTGGTTTAGTCTCAATCCGACGGATGCAAGGCACTGCACCTGCAGCCGAGATCTCGTAGTGCCTAAGGCAGTCCCAGCCACCGCGCTTTGTCGTCACAGCAAAGCGAGAGGCACCAATGTCATCATAATAATCTTGCTCTGAAGCAAAAGCATAGGAAGTGTGCAGGCCGACGGCACTTGCCACTTCATTGTCCACACAATGACTAGCTAGGCGTTGAGTCTTGCGTAAGGGATCACTAGAGCGTATCTTCTCCGCTGGAATTGAAAAGCTAGCAGGAAACAGGTGACAAGGCCCGGGAGAGACTTGTGAAATCTGTAACTCCCGCTTAAAATAGAAACATAATCCAGATTGTATGGGAAAGGGTTGCCAACCATAGCGCCGAAGCCTTGTTCCGCTACGGTGAAATAGACGCGTGTCGTCATCACCATCAAGCAGAACCACCGGAACCGTCTGAAGTAAGGGAGCAAGGTCCAGGAGTTGTCCCCATTGGCGCCAGATTTGGCCAAGGACAACAAGGTCGAAGAACCTTGTCTCTAGTCTTTGGATAACAAATGATCGGTCGACGGAGCGATTATCCAGATTTCTGTATAATGTAAAGCCATTTCCACGCACTCCAAAGCCATCGTGAGTAAGAGGAGAATCCGTGGGTCTATAAAGGATAGATTTACGTGGGTAGTCAACGACTTCGTGCCCCAACGATATTAATCCATGCAGAATCGAATCAGCAAGATAGTCTTCGCGTGATTCTGTAAGGAAAAGAATTCTCAATACAGTTGTGGATGAAGCGTCCATTAGAGGGGTGGCAGCAAGGGCATGTCAGTTCCTCGTAATCGGAGGCGAGTTGGGACAGAGCATAAAAGGGCAATAGCGGTTCTCCGGAGACCTATGCTGCGATGAATTAAGAGAAGCTGTCTAAGTGTCTGGCGAAGCCCAACACTGCGACATCTTTTAAGAGTGTTCCAGAGCTGAAGTTGGCCATGATGAGAAGCCCACCGAAAGCGATCAGGACATTCTTCAAGTAGAGGATGGTGAAGAAGATCTCTAAGCAGGTCAAGCGTTTCTAAAAGCTCACGATGTGTTTTTTGATTACTTACGGAAAGCTGGCCATCATGAACACGAACCCTAGCAATTGCATCACGCCTAATCAACACAGATGTATGAGTACTCGCTCGTATTAGCCATTCCCAATCAGCTGATTGCGTCCATTCGGAGCGCCACCTACCAGCATCAGCATAAAGAGAATGGTGAATCAAGAGTCCTGTGATATTGCCGTTGATACTTCCAAAGCGCAATAGCGGTTTGAGAAGTTCACCAGGAGAAAAGAGATGTGTTTTCGGGGCAAAGCAATCATAGAAACTGCCGTTCACGTCATATCTAGTCTGACCATTAAGGTCAATTGATTCATAAGAGGACAAGATCAACCTCGCGTCAGGATTGTCGCGAATGGAACGCGTGAGCTTACTAATTGCATCAGGCTTAAGCTCATCATCGCTGCAGAGTATGAGCTGCCATGGTGTTCTGACTTCAGTATTCGCAAGATTAAGATTAGCAAAGAGACCTATATTCCTCTCACGTCTTACATGCGAGACGCGTGGGTCAGAAAGCTGTTCTGAGATAAGTTTTGCAGTCTGGGCGTCAGAGCAATCATCTGCGATATGAAGGCGCCACTCAGGATCGCTTTGCGAATAAACACTAGAAAGAGCAAGCTTCAGGAGCTCGGAGCGGCCATATACAGGGAGTATAATCGTAATTAGACAGCTCATATCAGTTCCATTAAGTATAATAGGGAGACAAGTTGATCAGGATCAATAATGAAGTTGTTGGAGTTTGCATCAAAGTCGGTGCCAAGGAGATGGCCATGCTGGAGTTCAAGCTGATCAGCCATAGCGTAGTAATGGGAAAAGTTTCCAGGCCGAGGAAGAAGCTCAATGATGGCAGCGGACGGAGCACACGCAATCATGTTGGTGAAACCAGCACCATGTGGGCCCACAACAACTGAGCTTTCGGAAAAAAGGCGCAGCTGTTCTTCGACAGGGAGCGACTCAAGACAGTACGATTGAAAACCGTATGGAACTAATGCTGATATCAGTTGTTCTTCATTGAGACAGCGCCTTGTATTCGCGTTGTTTCTCGATAAATAGATACGCCGCCAAGGGCGATAGACGGATTGGAATTGTGACTTACATAGGCTCCTCAGCCACCTAAGTTGTGCAGGGCTAACAAAAACATCAGTATCATGCTCTTGCAATGCAAATAGGCATGCTGTTGATGATCCAATAGCAAGTGAATTCAACCTTAGAGCCTGCGGAGCAATGAATGAAAGAAGCGGCTCTACGAAGCGTGGGAGTAGGTGCCTTGGTCTGTGACTAAGGGCAATTATTGGATGTTGATCTCTGGTCAGATTAAAATAACTCTGTAGAAAGAGTGGTGCAAGGCCTGGTTGAGTAAGCCAATGAAAGTAGTTTGGGTTGTTATGAGTCGAAAGGAGAATCAACGGTTCAGATCGAAATTCAATATTGCGCTGTCGGTGCCACCAGCCTGGAGGTTGAGTTCCTGACTTAGAAAAGAAGCAAGATCTCGATTTCAAGTTTGATGGGTTTGATTCGTAGATGCAGTGTTTGTTCCAACGCAAGAGACCCGAGCTCAACGAAAATGCCTGCGAAGAGTCCGTCGCCTCATACAGCCATTGTCTACCTGATATCAAAATACTGGGAGTCAAGCTGGCAAGAGGAGCTGTGAGGGAAGTCGAAGCGCGTCGTGGATGAAACGACTCATCCAATTTCCAATAAGAGACGCCGGGCAATGCAGACAAAGCCAGAGCCTGCGGAGATCCCGGAAAGATAGGAAGAGGAATAATCAAGATGAACCAAAAGATTTGCGTGTTAGGCGTGATCGGCACAAAATAGTGGATAAGAGAATGAGTTCAACCCAAGCCTTTGGAAAATCCCAAAACAGATACCAAGTCACTGTTAGAATAGTGTTATTAATCCACGTACAGATAAGGGTGACGACCAAAGACTGGGCGAGCAAGCCATAGAGCGTATATTTGCTTAGCATCCAGGAAAAGAATGATTGAAGACTAGCTAACAAAACACCTAGAAACGCAGGAACAAATACAAGTCCTGGCCAACCCCAGCGCCAAAAAGAATCCGCAAACAAACTAATTGTTGCGTATGAAATTTCGCCAGGCTTGAGGTCTAGTTTATTCGACAACTCCTCCGACAGCTCTTGACCATCGAACAAGCTTGGGGAATCTGGATAAAAGGTTGAGGGAATTAACCCTAAAGGCAGTTTTGAAAAACCCTCAGACTTTCTAAGGCGAAGTGCACGATTCGAACAGTTTTCATAAAGGCCAACAACGTGCCATCGAGCTAGCGACCCCTCAGGAAAGTTTTTGACACCTTTTTGATGGATTAGTGCCGCTTGTGAATCATCTGCCAACACTCTTTTTAGGTCTTCACTACAATTATGTGGGCTTAGCATTAGGTAGAATTCATGGCTGGTTCCCATCAGTTGCTTGCCAATCTGAAAGGTTTGAAAGGATCGTTTTAGTTCTGGTATTGATTGATTGCCTTCTCGATGGACTCGTAAATACTCAGCGACTGGAAGGAAAAGAAGCGATCCCACGAACAAGGTGAGTAGTAGTGCTTTAATAGAAATCTTTTGCCAGCAAAGAGCACCAATAATGAGATAGACAGGAAGACTAAGAATAAGACCGCGACTTCCACTGGAAATAGCGATTACTTGCCATAAAGTAAGTAGTATGGCGACAAGAAAACGATTCAGAAAAGACCATTGCTTCCACGCAAAAGGGATCAGAAAGAATCCGACAGGTGCCAGCCGAGATATAATTGAAGAGCCAATGATGATTTTCGCAAGTAATGAGCTTTCAAGTGCTTGAGATTGTAGCTCTGGAGATCGAACAAAGAGTCCGAGGAAGCTCATTGTAAGAAGAGCAACAGAACCGATACCTGTAAGGAGATACGAGAGATTTGAGAGAACTTTTTTATGTGGCCAAGCAAACTCGGCGAACGACTTTTTAGGCAGATTCACTTGACGAGGCACGATAAAAATTAGGCTAACTACATAAGCGATAGAAAAAGAAAGAATTCCAAGAGAGAAACAGACCAACAAGGCGTCTAGTGCACCAATGGTGGATAGAGATGCATATCCAAATAATGAGCTCGGGTCAGAACGCCATAACGCCAGCCCAAGTCCATAAGTGACTCCATACATCAAAACAACGACAAGTCCTAATGACGGAATCAAACGCCTTAAGAAGGGAAGGTCCGCATAGACAATCAGCAAGACTGAAGAAATATAGATTATAGATGTGACAATGATGGTTGTCATCGCAGAATAGCAAATGCTCAGATGTAGAGAAGAGGCCTAGTCATCACAAAGATAGAGCCTGGACAGTATTATGGGTTTTACAAAAAGAAGTGACCTCTGAACTTCTGCATCAAACCTACAAGGCCTAGACTCGTGGCTAGCAAACGAAGAAACGTCTCTGAGCTGAAAAAGTGGAGAAGGAAGCGATTCATCGGCGAGTGCCATTCCGTCTAACTGTCTAAATCCAATCCAGAAGGGTGATATCCACAGACCACGCTTAAGTGCCGGTGAGGGATCTAGGCTTCCGTAGATTTGAGAGTTTCTGATTAGTTCTTTAGAAGAAACCGCCCAATAATCGAGTGAAGTGGTGGTATGATTGTGGCTAAAGCGTGAGACTTCGTTGATATAGGATGACTGATAGGGATTAAGACTCAGGGAGTCAACGAGAAGTATTAAGGCAGAACATGTGACAATGAAAAAGAGTGTTCGCTTAATTAGACTATAAAGTGACGAATCCAATAGAGTTTGAAGCCCCCCAGCGGCAACCACTGCTAAAGCAGGGTATATAAATAGTAGATGTCGATCTGCGTCATAAAGATTTGACTGCCTGAGGACGGCCATCAATGGAATGAATGTAGCCTGGGCAATAACGAGTGTCCAAGGAGTGCTTAAAGAAGATGCGATATTCTTGCTGTTACGTATCCAATAGAGGATCTGAATGCAAAGCAGAATTAGCCATAAGAGTGGAAGCTTAATTGATAACCAATCCCAGATGTAGCGGAGAGTCGACCAATCAGGATGATTAACACCAATGCACGAACCTGCATACGACATGCAGCCCCCCCATTCATGTTTAGCGAACGTCAAGAAAGCCTCACTTAAGTAGGTAACAGGATTAAGGCCCCAAGATGCTGGCTGTAGGAGCAGGGCAAGTAAAAGTGAGATTAAAGGCAAAGAAAACGTCTGCCTGAAGTTTCTTGAGCCGGTACGCTTGATAGATAAGAGCAGTAACTCAGACGCAATTACAGGTGCGATTGCGACGAATTTTTGGTTGATTAGTAACCCAGCCGAGAGAACCGAAATGAGAAACCACGAGGACTGGGAGGAGTCCAGGCGCCTTACAAGAGTGTATGTATAAACGGTGTAAAAGACAGCAAATGGGATATCTTTTGGATTAACAAATGAATGTCCTATCAGAGATGGATGCAATAGGACAAGACAACCCGCAATCCAAGCAAGTCTCAGTCCTAAGAACTGAGATAACTTGACCACCAGCCAACTAAGAAATAAAAACTCGCAAGCGAGTACAAGGTGTGAGGTTGAAAAGAATCCAGTTAGTTGATGTTCAGCGGAAGGATCAAACAGAGCCTTAGAGAGCGGTAACCTTCCGATCAGGACACCCTGTTGCACAAACCATAGGAACCAAGCAGGAAAAAGACTTGCTACTCCGTAGTATTCAAGATTAGAGTGAATATCTTGGTAATTCGGTTTTTGGCCACGTAATACTTCGACAGCATGAGCAAGCTGCGTTCTGATCCCTAAATAATCTGTCTCTTCATCCCAAGACGTAATTCCTGAGAAAATTGCCGCAAGTGCAAGCACGGCATAAATACCGATGACAACGAGGTAGAGCTTTTTGTCCCAGGCTTGACCTCTACAGCTCATGATTATTTAGGGCTCAGAGGTTAGTCGCTCGGAAAAGTCAGCAATTGTGCGATCCAGTCCCTGATCTAAAGCAACCGTGGGCTCCCAGCCAAGATGCTGCTGAGCCAAGGTGATCACGGGCTGACGCTGCATGGGGTCATCCTGAGGAAGAGGCTTACAGATCAACTCTAGGGAAGGGTTGATCTTTGCCCGAACCAGTTCGGCCAATTGACGGATGGTGAATTCACCAGGGTTGCCGATATTGATGGGTCCCGTTTCGGAGCCATTCATCAAACGGATGATGCCCTCGACCAAATCGTCGACGTAGCAGAAGGAACGTGTCTGGGATCCATCGCCAAAAAGAGTCAAGGGTTCACCCCGTAGAGCCTGAACGATGAAATTGCTCACAACCCTGCCGTCATCTGGAAGCATGCGTGGGCCGTAGGTGTTGAAGATTCGCACTACGCGGATCTCCGTGCCGTGCATCCGCTGATAGTCAAAGCAAAGGGTCTCAGCAATCCGCTTGCCCTCGTCGTAGCAGCTACGAATACCAATGGTGTTCACGCAGCCTCGATAGCTCTCCGGCTGTGGGTGAACATCCGGATCGCCATAGACCTCGGAAGTACTTGCCAAGAGCAGGCGTGCACCAACCCTCCTGGCTAAACCAAGCATGTTGTAAGTGCCCAGGAAACTGGTCTTGGCAGTTTTGATCGGATTGTGCTGGTAGTGGACCGGCGACGCCGGACAGGCGAGGTGCCATATACGGTCCACCTCCAAAGTGATCGGCTCGGTGACATCGTGACGAATTAACTCGAAACGCGGATGCCCAAACCAACGCTCAACATTCTGCTTTCGGCCCGTGAAGTAGTTATCCAGACATATCACTTCCTCCCCGGCTTCCATCAAACGGTCGACGAGGTGGGAACCCACAAACCCCGCTCCACCGGTAACCAAATTGCGCGTGATCGAATTAGGCATGGAAGCAGCGGAGAGGATTAAAGGCGAACGAGCTGTTGATTGAGCTGCTCACGAAAAAGAGCCACAGTGCTCACAAGCCCTTCGTCCAAAGGGATTCGGGCAGTCCAGCCCAAAGAGGCTAGGCGGCTGACATCAAGTTGTTTCTTAGGCGTTCCATCCGGCTTCGACGAATCCCAGACAGTCTGACCAGCGAAGCCGGTGGCACGAGCTACGGCCTCCGCCAACTGACGGATCGTGAGATCTACGCCAGTACCGACATTGAGGAAAGTCAGAGGCTGACCCGCATCATCCAACGGAGCGGATGCCGCGGACGGGTCCCAGTTCTCCAAAGCAAAGACGCAAGCCTCACCAAGATCATCGACGTGCAAGAACTCCCTCAAGGGAGACCCAGTCCCCCAACAGGTCACCGTGGCATCACCGTGATCTGCTGCCTCGTGAAAACGGCGGATTAAGGCCGGCAGCACATGACTATTGGTTGGGTGGTAGTTGTCGCCCGGGCCATAGAGATTGGTGGGCATCAGGCTGATGGCATCAAAGCCATGCTGTTGCCTGAGAGCCTGACACAACTTGATGCCAGCGATCTTGGCGATCGCGTACCACTCGTTCGTGGGCTCCAGACCACCGGTAAGCAAGGCCTCCTCACGGATAGGCTGCTGCGCAAACTTGGGGTAAATGCAGCTGCTGCCCAGAAACAGAAACCGCCGAACGCCGGCCTGGCAGGCTGCCTCGATGACGTGGTTCTGAATTTTTAGGTTTGACAGCAGGAAATCGGCTGGATAACTGCTGTTGGCCTGAATACCACCGACCTTCGCTGCCGCCAGCACGACAACATCAGGACGTTCAGCCTGGAACCAGACCTTCACAGCCGACGGATCTTCGAGGTCGAGCTCTGAACGCTCCAACATGAGCTGCTCGACGTAACCAGAGCGCTGCAACGCCCGAGAGATAGCGCCGCCGGCCATACCGCGATGACCCGCAATGAAGATCCGGTCCTTGCTGGAAATCAACTTGCCCATTAGTCCTTCGGTCCTTTGCTGGCTGCAACCGCTGAAGGATTGGTGGGCGGATTCTCCATCGAACCCACCACGCGATAACCCTGCTGACGAAGCAGCGCCTCCTTAGCGGCCTCCTCTTTGTCCGTTATGACCATCTCAGCCACCAGTTCTTCAAGGGTGGTCGTGGGGGTCCAGCCCAACTTCTCTCGTGCCTTGGTGGGATCACCCAGCAGGGTCTCCACCTCGGCAGGCCTGAAGTAGCGCGGGTCAATCCGAACAACAACGGCACCAGTGTCCGACCGCCTACCGACTTCGTCGAGACCGCTGCCTTCCCATTGGATGGCGCCCCAACCCAGCTGCTCAGCCGTGAGCTCAATGAAGCGGCGAACGCTTTCTTGACGACCGGTGGCGATCACAAAGTCTTCCGGGGTCTGCTGCTGGAGCATCCGCCACTGCATCTCGACGTAATCACGAGCGTGACCCCAATCCCGCAGGGAGTCGATGTTGCCCATGAATAGGCAGTGTTCAAGGCCCGCATCAATGCGGGCGAGGCCCCTAGTGATCTTCCGGGTGACAAAAGTTTCACCCCGGCGCGGTGATTCGTGGTTAAAGAGCACGCCATTGCAGGCGTACATGCCGTAACTCTCGCGGTAGTTGACCGTGATCCAGTAGCCATACAACTTGGCCACGGCATAGGGGCTACGTGGATAGAAGGGCGTCGTTTCCTTCTGAGGGATCTCCTGAACCAGGCCGTACAACTCGCTGGTACTGGCCTGATAAATCTTGGTTGAGTCCGTGAGGCCGAGCATGCGCACTGCCTCAAGAATCCGCAATGTCCCCAACGCATCACTATTGGCGGTGTACTCAGGAGCCTCAAAACTCACCGCCACATGGCTCTGAGCGCCGAGGTTGTAGATCTCGTGCGGCTGCACCTGCTCAATGATACGAATCAGGTTCGTGCTGTCGGTCAGATCCCCGTAATGCAGAACCAAGCGAGGATCAGCCTCATGCGGATCTTGATAAAGGTGATCGATCCGGGTGGTGTTGAAACTGCTGGCCCGGCGTTTGATGCCGTGAACCACGTACCCCTTGTCGAGGAGGAGCTCAGCGAGGTAACTGCCGTCTTGGCCTGTGATCCCGGTAATCAGAGCCTTGCGCCCGGTGCAATCAATCGAGGCGGGGTCAAAGCTCATCACTCTCTATCCAACGGAGATGGGCCCACAGGCAAAAAAGCCAGGGCCCCTAAACCCAAGAACCCAAAATAGAAGAGCAAGCCATCCGCATAGATCAAAGGCTGGAACAGCCATTGCACTGTCAACACGATTAAGAAGCCGGCAGCGATCAATGCATATCCGCGAGATGACGAGTCACTGAGCAGATGACCCAGCTGCCGGAACGCACGACAAAGAAGCGGAACCACGGCCACCATGATGGCCACGGCGGGGATCAAACCAGCTCTGACGACGAGGTCAAACGGGACACTGTGCAGCATGTCTCCGGCAGAGGCGTCGAACCCGATCCACAACTGACGTTGTTGATCGAAGTACTGAAAACTCAGGCGCTGGCCGCCCCAAAGCGTGTCTGGTATGTGGCTAAAAAACGCCAGGAAGCGATCGATACGCTCGTCGTAGACGCGAGCCAAGAGGCGGGATGTGATGTCACCTCGCCCCCACAGCAACGAGAACAACGACAACAGCAGAAAACCGCCAAGCCCCAACAAAGCCCATGCGGTCAACTGGAATGGTTGACGCGCGGCCTGTCGCTCCGAAGCTGCCACCCAGGCCAGAGGCACGAAAGACAGCAGACCAACCAAGAGCCCGATCCGGCCATGGAACGCCAACACCGCCAGTAGACCGAAGACTCCGGCTACCAACATGAACAGGGCGAGGCGCGGTTGCTCTTTGCGTAGGAGCAACCAGAGGCCAGGGAACATCCAAGCCATCGCAAAAGAAGCGTTCTGCTCGACAGAACGCACATTCATCACCCCTTGCTGTCCCCAGGGCACGGCAATGCTCAAATCCCTGTGCTGCCTCCAGATCTCCAAGGGTGAAGCTGAAAAAGCATCCCGACCCAAGACCAGAACCGCCCAGACGTAAGCCAAAGCTCCAAAGCCATAGGCAAACCAAAGCCAACTGAGCTGACGAGGAGTCCAACACTGGGCTAAACGCGCCCCTAGCCAGACCCCCCCACAGGGGAGCACGAGCACCGAGATCAAATCGAGAACATCAAGACCCTGCAGGGACCAGAACCCGTAGTGGAGGGACGCCCAGGCGTAGCCGACGCTGAATACAGAAAGGGCGAGGAGCGGCCACAACCGTTGATGAGCCAAGGACGAGGCCTTGCGGGTCTGCCAAACCAGGACTGCATAAAGCAGATAAAGCAGTGTGAATGCCTTAGGCAAATGTAAGCCAACCAAAAACGCGAGTAGCAAAGGAATCCATAGCGAATTCATTGACGATCTCTGCCCTCGCTATCCAGCTCCTGGCGTAAAGAATCCAGATCAACAACGAGCTGGCGTTGATAGGGGTGCAGTTGACGATCCAAGCGTGCCGAATCCACACCAGGTTGACAATAGAAGTGTCTGATCAAGCCGAGGTGGAAGCTGTTGTAGATGCCACCACCAAGCATCTGCAATCGAAATGGATAGCGAGCAGAATTCACCGGATTGAGCTCCAGAAGACGATAAGGCCGATCACGCGAGATCAAAGCATTCATAACCATCGAACCTTGCTCACACCAGAGGCTAGATGCCTCGCGAATCCAATTCAGAAGGTGCAGCGGCGAATGGGAAGTTGGATTCAAAACGGAATAGCCATGATCACAGAAGATACCTTCAACAGCTTCAATGTTCAGGATTCGCTGCTGACGCTGAGAGCTGAGAAATATACGCCTAGGACCGCAAGATTCTGCGTGGGGCTTTTCGGAACTAGGCAATGAAGAAGACATGCAGTCACGAATCAGCGATAGGTTCTGCCAGGGACTCAGGCGAGGGAGAAGCATTGCCCGCTCCAACAGCCAGTTCACTTCCAAATACCGCTGTGGAGTCATCACAAAAAGTGAGTCGTTCGGGCAAAGCTCTTGCAAAAACTCGGCCCAGCCGTGAGAGGGCGCAATAGCAACCAATCGGGGCGGGTCAGTCAGGGCCTGCAACTGACGCGCATACCAAAGAAAGGCACCCAGTTGATCGCCAACCCAATGACCAAAGTGACTGGTGAGGTGGGGAAACACTGCATAGGAACCATCGAGAGGTTTACTGGGCTTGTTGAGCTGCTTACGAATGCTGTGGTATTGAATCCGTCGATACGGAGCTGCTTGGCCTCTGGAAACGCCCTTGGCTAAAGCCCACGTTTCGATGCACGGATAGTGAACGATCGATGAACTGCGATAGGCATGACTCACAAGCCGCACATCATCCACATAAGAGGGAAACGCCAATGGATCTACGAGGATTGATTGCGAATATGCCCTTGAAGACCCTCTTGAGCAGTCAAGAACGTGCCGATAGCCCAGGCAACCTGTATCGGCTATTCGCAGCCACAGTTCTCGTACACAGTCGCCAGACAGACCTCGGAGTCCTTTCACCAGTAACAACCTCCGTCGACCGCTCCAGCGAGTAGGGGTGTCTCAGAAGAGGATGGACGGACCCAAGCGTCATTCATCAATGAAAGATATTGCGGCATCGCCTCCCAACGACGCCCTCGAATGCCAAACAACAACTGCAAAGCGCCACCGAGATGCACAGCTGGCTTACCCATCTGCTTGATCGCGGCACCGAGTGGCAACCCATAGGCGCCACACCCAATCAATGCAACATCGAAAGGGATCATGGATACACGCTCGACAAGCCGACTTAGAGCATCATTCCAGGATCGAAAGCCATCTCGGTCATGGCCAAGGGTTTGAGGCGGACGTACACAAATTAAATCAAATTCGGGGAGCAGTGAGGGAGAATTGGGATGAATATGACTCGACCTTAGATGTTGCCTTTCAATAGTCTCCACGAAGGGGTGGACCACCAATACACGCTTACCACTAAGCACTCGAGACCAAGGCTCTACAGACCACCAAGGCTCTAAGGCAGCTAAATCACAGGTCCTGGGAGTTAAAGGGAGCTTGTCCACCAGTCTGAACTGATATGGGCTATCCCAAATCCCCAAGAGATCGACTGCTCCCAGTGAGGAGTAGAGCCTGATTGCGGCTTCGTCAAGAGATTTTTTACCTACGGGGAAAATTCCTGCATTGCGATGGGCCTGATTAAGAGTCAGACGCGAATAAGAAGAGCCCTTAAATAAATACTCAGCAACCAACCTGGATTCAACCGAACCCAAGCGACCGACCAAATAAGGTTTTCCCTCTGAGATAGATACCTCTATCAGGCGTGCTGCCGAATCAGTCGACAGCCGATCCAGCAAAAGCCTCTTAAAGCGATAATGCCTTAAAGACGCAGGGAAGAATTGCAGATAGCGCTTCAATTCATGCTTAATACGCCATGCGGATGTCATACTAGTACTCAGTGCTCCTAGTCTCGTCGGCCAGAGATTTGTCTACTTCATAAAAGACGTTACCTGCTTCGTCAGCAATAGCCCGAATGCCGCAAAGAATACTATCGGAAGAGATAGTCTCAGAAGACTTATAGTTTCTTTGTCCAAGCTTCGATAAAGCCCAGTTGAATGCGTCCCGAGATTGCATACCAGGCTGCCAACCATGACGGGGCTGCCAACCGGAATAGCCGGAAACGCTCTTCAAGCCTGGGACATTAAGCATTGCATGCATGGCGAACACGTCACGATGCCACCGAAATAGTCTATTGGCCTCAAGATGGAGGACATCGCAACCTTGCGCAAGCAACTCTGTCCGAAAAGTGTTTTGGTCTTTCTGCCATGCAACAACATCAAAGGCAAGGACAGATTTAGGCAGAAGTGAAATCCACAACAGTGGAAGGGAGCAAATAAACAGAAAGAATGGACCTTGTCTCCAACGTCTCACCAATGTTTGTTCCAAATCAAGAACCAATCCGGACAGAGGAAATGCCGAAAGAAACCAGAGCACTGATGCAATCCTTCCAGCCGCATTGACAGCTCGGACAGATGGAACAAGAAGCATTGGCAACCACCAAAGGGTGATGAAGCCAAATGAGGTTACCGATAGACCCAGAAAAAGCAGGGACTTTGCCAGCAACTGATCTGGATGAGCGATTTTTCTCCAAAAGAAGACACTGGCAAGAGAGGCAGAAAACAGCAAGATTCCTGGGAACAGAAAGGGTTCGCTTCCGGACGCATGAGGGTGAATAGGTAAACCGAGATACTGACGACCAGAACCGCTTAACCAAGCCCAGAAGTTTGGAAGGTTTTTTGTGATTTCATCGGTACCCCGGGCTCCCATCACGAGAGACGTGTTGAGATAAGGGAGGATTAGAACAACATTGAGTAGGAACAAAATGGCAAGGATTATCCTTTGGCAGTTCGTCAAAGAGTGAATCCAAGATAGCCAGAAGTCCCTACGTTTGAAGCGGTACAGACCACGCCCTGACAGGAGATAGCTTGAGACAACAATCAGTAGAGCAAAGACACCTATGTACGGACCAACCAGCCAGTTCAATAGTAAAAAGATAAGGCCCCAAGTCTTTTGTCTGCGCAGTAATGCAAGTGCAAGGGGGGGCAGAAACCACAGAGTCAACAACTGTAGATGATTCAGTTGTGCAAGAACAACATGATTAAACGCAGCCAATATACAAACAGCCGATACCAGCCAACTTTTTCGGTTCAACTTCCAAAGACAGATTCGGAGGCTGACATAGTTAAAAGTCAGCGTCAAGCCAAACCATATAAGTAGCGCCTGGGGCGGCGGAAAACCAAGGAGCTTAAAGGAGCCGTAAGAGATGCTAGGAAGAAATAAATGATCACTCCAACCACGTACACCATCGACGGGAAAATAAAAGTCAGGAGAAAACCAGGCTTGACCCGAAAACAGATTTAAAGAGGAAAAGGGAATGGTGGCAAGGTTATGTTCAAAGAACCAAAGATTCAGAAGTGTATCTCCACTATCTCCAGGGAGGATCCTTCCAAAATCAAGCAGATACGGCCATAAGGCGACGACCGTTGAGATGGCTCCAACAAAAATTACGTGGAAAGTCCACAAAAGTCGCTGCTTCATAAGACTAAGTGCTTAAGATCTGCTTCCAGACACTCAGACCTGCGTAGGGAACCCAAGCAAAAATCTGACTGGACTGATATGTACAGCAGTGAGAGGGAGTAACGAGTGAAGCAGAAACCCCTAAAATGACAAATGGCCAGTGCATAGCAATGCCAATTTTGTTGGGCTTAGATAGGGGGGTTCGCCGAATGGACACTCTCTCTTCATTAGAGATAGAAAGCAATGCGAGCATACCTGCGCAAGCCAACATTGCGAACCATCGGCCATAGTCAATCGTTGCCATAAATAAAGGTAGAGCGATCAGAAGCTGAAAGAATAGGAAAATCCCAGCTTGCCTACTTGGGAGAACACGGTGCCTAAGTTGCCTAGCAATCAAGGCGTAACAAGCCCAAGTAAGACACACAGCAAGAAATCCATGGAGTAGTGACCAGCTCAACTGGCTTGTGCTCAAATCCCATGTAAAAAAGCTAGGCTTAGTTAGAGCAAGTTCGGTGATAGAAGAACCAGGAAGTGCATTGTCAGGCAGTAATGCAACTGAGCGGAGACTGGCTTGGAGACAGTTCACATCCTCTAATCGACCTTTGTTCAATACTGCAAGAACAAACGCAGCCGCACTTGGCATGACGAGGAGAAGGGAATTGAGATAGCCCTGGCGAGACAGCAATCTTGCAAGAAAGAGTGCAGGGGTTATCAGGAGTGCGAATGGCTCATGGTTAAATACCGCTGCGACCTGAACAATAGCGGCAAGACAATAAAAGAAGGTTTTCCTCGCAACCGAAGAAGTAGAATCAAGCCTTTTGACTATAAAGAGTATTAGAGCAAACAAGCAAAGCTGCAATGCGTCTTTGCGAAATAATGACCCTGCATGAGTAAGCATGACAGGCATTGCTGTTGGAGCAAAGAGAATAAGAAGGGAAGGAAGTAACGCCAGCTTAGATCTCAGAGACCGATAAAGAATGAAGCCTAGAGCGAGTGAAGCTGCAGCCATTAACGCAGCAAGAATCGCAACGTATGCGGACTGCTGATCAACTAATCGAGTTAACAACCAGCTCATCTGACCCAGAAGGCCACGCCTAACAAAGCCTGCGCAATAGCGAATCGCGAGCTCAGATCCCCACCATTCAGAGACACCAACATTAGATGGATAGGCAAGAATATTTTGAACATACAGGCCAAAGTCATAAATAGCCGCTCCAGCTATCGATAACCAAGCAATGAGCATCAGTCCACGCCGAACGATTGGACGTACTGCAAGAGAAGACGTCATGAACTTGAACACTCCTCTATAGAAAGATGCCCAACAGTTCTATTGCTACATGTCCAACCTGATTTTTTTGCTGCCTGAATCAATTGATTCGTCTTGCGAGGTGATGAGCCGAACCCAGGATCAGTTTTGTTGAGAATCAGCATGTCGAACCCATACGGAAACAACTGAGCTGCGGGCCTAGCGACAAAGTCAGCCTCTAGTCGATTAGAGATATGAGCCGAGAGACCATTGGATGTCAGTACGCGTTGCTCAGCTGGAATACTGGAAAGGTGCTCATAATATTTCAAGAATGGCCATGGATTGCGCCACAAAAGAAACCAGCCAGGGTTGAGATTAAGATTAACTGTCAGATTGATAACTGAAAGAAGCCAAAAAACAAGAAGTATCGGGTTGAGTTGAGCAGTTGAGAACCTTACAAAGAAGAGAGTGTGGGCAGATTCTAGTGCCGCCAGTGCAAAGAATGGAGCAATCATCATTCCATAGTGGTAAAGGATAGACACCTGATTGGGGTTAGCCGAAAGAGCCAGAGGAGTCAAAACAACCAGCGATCCAGCGATCCATGGTATTGAACTCTTGTCCAGAAAGATCAGCCATGGAATAATTAATGCCAGGAAGAACATGGGAGCCATAGATAGGCTCGTGCCATCAAACGCCTGAATGAAATGGTGCAAAGAGAGAGGTTCCCGATAAAAACCTAGAGCCGCATCAAACAGATGCGCATAGTTACCTGAATTGTGGTGACCGCCTGGGAAGAAGAGGGGATACCAGAAAACTGACAAAAAAACGGTCCACACAAGGACAACGCAAGTCAACAGAGCAGAGAGCGTTCGCTTTCCCTGAAGAAAGCAAGTCAGTGACAAGCCTCCCACAACCAGAACACTGGTCTCGCGGATCGAGAGAATGAGAATCAGAGCGAAGATGCTCCAAATGAGTCTTCTCTGGCGGACTTGCAGCCAAAAGAAAAATACTGCTAGAGGGAAAAGCGAATCGGGATGAAAGTCAAACCAACACGCATTCCAAAGAGCTGGTTGAAAGAAATAGGCCATTAAGGCTAACTTTTTCACTTTCGGCGAAACTCTTGTAATACTTGCAAGCCGCAGAAGGACAAGTGAAGCACCTGCCAATGAAACGACCTGAAGAGTCAGCAAAAACGCTGGACTACTCCAAAACCGATAGAAGAGAGAGATCGGAACAAGAACGAAAGAAGCGTGATCAGCCAGAACAGGCCAACCGGTTAATGATGCTGATTCTGAAAAGTATCCACGGCTCAGCATCCACGAGAACTGGTTGAAGATGCCCAGATCCCAAGCATTCGACGACAAGCTCAACCAGCGCCCTAAGGCTATAACGAGCATCAAGAATGCCGCCAAAGCAATAAGCAGGTAATCAAGCCATTTCGTCATTGCTCGACCAACAACATCGCGAGTTGAACCCTTTGCTGCCGAGGAGTAAACCCGCTCCTGGCTCTTAAGTGCGCAGCATCCCCACGCTCAGTAATCAGATTACTTTTCGCAGAAAGTGACGCCACCAAGTTGGCCAATACCGGTGCTGATGAGGGGACAAGCCAACCCGTCTCACCATCGATGATCAAATCCTGCTGGCCGCCCAAAAGCGCTGCGATTGAGGCGCGTCCGGCCATGGCTGCCTCCAGATACGCAATTCCAAAGCCTTCACCAGTGGCTTTACCTGCAGCATCAATGGCGAACCCGCTGGGCATCAAAAAGACACTGCAGCGCAGGAACTCCTCAATCAACTGCTGGTCGCTTAAACGACCTCTCCAATCAATCTGGTCGGCCACACCAAAGCGCAAAGCCTTCTCATGAAGTCTCTGGCGGTCATTGCCATCCCCGACCACGGTCCAGCGCAGTTCAGGCTCCAAAGCACCTTGCTGCTTGAGCAGATTTAAAGCATCCAAGATCTGATCATGTCCTTTGTATCGCTCACCCGCATCAAGCCTGGCGACCGTCAATAGGCGCAGAGGCAACCCTGGTGGTGGGATGTGGTCCGGGAACTTCAAATCCGAACACGGATGCACGACGGTGATCGGTGGGCAAGTGGGGAGCCCACCCCGGACCTGCTGAGCCGTAAAACTGCTGCTCGCAGCCAAAGCCGTGCAGGCGCATAGATCCCGGCGCGCTACAGCCAACGCCTTGCCCCACACTTCGATCCCATGGAGCCAGCAATAGAGGGGCCTGGCAGCCAGAGCAGGGAAAAGGACACGGAGCTTCAGCGGCTTGAGCAGCAGCACATGCATGCTGAACACGCTTTTGGCCTGAGGAAGCCACCAGAGCAGCTGCAGCAAGAACCAAAGCCGACCAAGCCAATGCCCGAGCAATCCAGGACCGAGGTGGCGTGTAGCTAAAAGGCGCGGTTGCAGTCCCAACTCCTGGAGCTGCTCAAACACCTGCAAGCTCAGGCGCTCGATGCCGCCAGGTCGACGAACGTCATAGGTCACCAGCAAGATCACCAGCTCAACACCTCGGCATAGAGATCACCGTGGGCCCGGGCCACTGCATCAGAACGCCACCGGTCGAGGTGCTCGGAGAACACCGGTTGGTCCTGAGGACGCTGCAAGGCCCAACGGATTCCTTGAGCCAACGCTTCTGGGTCAGATTGCTCAGCCAACCAGCCGCTTTGCAGATGGGTAATGACATCTGCCATTCCCCCCTGGTCAAAGGCCACCACGGGTGTGCCACAGGCAATGGCTTCGGTGGCTGATTGGGGCAGGTTGTCCATCCGAGAGGGAACTACAACGACATCCGCTGCGGCATAGGCCAAAGCAAGGCTGACATCGTCATGGAGTCGCCCGCTGTAGAAAACCGGAATCGGCCAATCCTTTGGCTGCCTGGGCTGGGATTGCCCAAGGATTACTGCCATCAGCTGATCGGAGTTTTGGAGGACCAAGCGTCGAAGCGCCGACTGCAGCAAATCCGCGCCCTTACGAGGATCCATTGCGTCGATCGCTCCGAACAAAATCAGGCGCTTGTCTTGAGGCCAACCAAGAGCAGCTCGAGCTTGTGAAGGTTCACTGGATCGAAAAACCTTGGGAATGGCGTTGGGCAGGACGTGGCATGGCACCCCAGACAACAGCGCAGAGCGCGAAGCCTGCTCAGCCATCCAGCGGGACGGTGCGATCAACTGAAGCCGAGACAACAACGATCCCCAGGCTTTTCCCTTGCGCAGCCAAGTCCATCGATCCAAGTCCATCCCGGTATCCAGCTCAGTGCGGTTCCCGCGGCTGTAGCCGAAAGCAAAGCGGTGATCCTGCGCATGAAGGGGATAGTGCTCACTGCCGCAAAACGGCCAGGTGTCATGAAGGGTCCAAACCACCGGCCCACGCAGACGACCAATGGCCTCCACCGACAGGAATTCATCCTGTAGCCAATGCAAATGCAGCAGATCGGCACCTTGGGCGTTGAGCTCACGGTCGAGCCATGAGGGCAAAGACGCCACCGAATGGGTGACCGGGTTAGCGCTACGTTGCGGTTTGCTGAGCCACCAACTGGCGGTGCTTCGCAACAACGCCATGGCCTGGCGCGGCTTAGAGCGGGGGGCGTGCACCCAGGAGTCACCGCTGGTGGCGTAGGCCACGCGCATGGAGCTGTCGATACCGTGATCCCGTAGGGCGCGATGCAAGCGGAAGGCTGCCCTCGCTGCACCTTGCCCTCCGTCGTAGGTGGAGACCTGAAGGATGCGCATCAACACCTCCAGCCCAGCAAGCGCAGCACTTTTCGGCCCTTACGCAACCAGTCAGCCCGGCGGCTGCGCTGGAAGAGTCGCCGAAACGTGTCCTCATCACGGAGACGATCAGCCTGCATCACCGTTGGATGACGCAAGGGGAAGCTGAGCGATCCAGGCTTCCCAAGGGGAGAGCGCTCATCAAGAGTGTGGGTGGCCTCGACGCCAAAACCAATGTTCTCAACGAGCTCGACCGCAGGGATCACGGTCAAGAACCCCTGCTGCCAGCAGCTGAACTGCCAGACCATGTCCCAGGTGTCGATCTGCCCGGCCGCGAGCTGATCCAACCATTCGCCCCAGCGCCGCGCCAAACGCTGTCCCCCCAGTTGCTCGAGCCATTGACCATCGCGGAAGACAGGCCAGCCAATTAGGTCAGGGTCATTGCAACGCCAAGCCCGCCGCCAGCTGGCCCAACCCCAGCAATGGCTGTAGATCGAGAACCGGTAACTACTGCTATCGCGAGGAGGGCGCCGCTGATGGTTGTTGGCCGCAATGACGCCAACACGCTCGTCATGGCGATAGCGCTCAAGCAACTCCTGACAGAAGAGGAAAAAGCTCGGGTCGGCGACGATGTCGTCCTCCAGGACAATCCCCTCCTCCTCCTGCTCAAAAAACCAGTCAAGTGCAGCAGTAACCCCAGCACGACAGCCCAAGTTTTCTTCTTGGAAGTGAGTAATTAGCTCACATGGCCAAGTAATATATTTGCTGCGATGCTGCACAAAAAGAGAACGTGTCGCGTTACACCTAGCTAAATCATCGACTTTATTGACATCAGGGCCATCTCCAGCAACGTAAAGCCTCTTTGGCGCAACATGTTCCAGAGATTGCAAGACATGACGAGCGTGGTCAGCCCTGTTGTAAATGATGATGAGTACAGCAGTGTCGAACAGCATCGGAACCTGTCTTGGCAGATTACTGGAATAAAGAGAAGCTCATTAGGCACAATCAAAGCATGGAAGCCGTGAATCAGGAACCTTGAGGGACATAGATGTCAAGACTCCAACAGTCGACATAGAGAGCAGAAACTAAAAGTATGCGCAAATTGAACTGGCCGAACCAAAGCATGAAGGGCCATGGAATGAATAGCAAAAGATTCATTAGTCTGCACTTATCAGTGAATTGGACAGGACGAGACCGCTGAACATTATTAAGGAGCCAGCCACCAGTAGCCTACCCAGTAGAAAAAACTGATGCAGCCACAAGCCGCCAACCAAGGCTTCAAAAAACGACTACGTAGTTGGAGAAGACCCAGGAGTGAAAGACTTGCCAAATCAATCCAAACTCGCGTGTAGTCTGGGAAACGAGCGAGGATTTGAGTGCTTGTGCAGAGTGCAGGAAGCAGGTAAATAGCGGAGGCTAGGCGTAACCATAGAGAAGCTCGGTGGCTAGAAGCAACAGCAGCAAGCACCAGCAGGGTTGAAACCCACAGCGTGAAGCTCCCAGCATCGAAAAGGCGCTCCAACGGCAACGGCTTAGGGCCAGGCAGAGCGTTGAGACCGAGCAACTGACCCAGTTTCTGGAATAAGCCGACCCCAGGCCAGCCGAAATGAACAGATGCCAGCAAACCGTCTTGGGTTTGAGCAAAGCGGGTGTTGAGAACCTGGGTCCACAGCAACAAAGGCAAAGGGACACAAGCCAATGGCAGCATCCAAGTCCAACGGCGCTGCAAAAGGGCACTTAACCCTGTAGAAGCCCAAGCCAAAAGAGACGTCTCGCGGCTGAGCAACGCGGCTGACAATGCAAACGCGTTTGCTCCTCTTTGTTTGGCGGTCCATGTCACCGCCACGGCCAACAAACTGAGCGTGGCCAAGAGGTCAGCGGTATCGAGGCTGAGGGTGACCCAATACCCCGGCAGGAGCAACGCTGCGAAACCCCATTGGGCTGTGCGTTGGTGCTGCTGGGACCAAAGCGCCACAAGCAGTGCAGCACATCCAATAGCGAGCACATTTAGACCGACAAGGGCCCAAGCGATAAGCCCAGGCTGACCGAAACCCAAGGCCCAAGCCAAAAACGGGTAGAGCAGACGCTTACCGCGATAAACCGGGTTATCCAGCGCCTTGCTAGTTCCCGGGTCCGTCTGCCAAGGGTCCATGGCCAGAGCGAAGTACTGTTGACCGTCATTACCCCGCTTGCCATGCAGGATCACCAGATCCTGTTTGGCGACCTTAGGAGACAACGGGAACTGATCACCTACCCTTGCAAATCCGGTCGGGTTGCCGCCGTACTTACCAAAGACCAAGAGCAGCATGACGACCAGCGCAGCCAAGGTCGAGAGCACGCCCACACCGACTGGCGTGATGGCCCGGCTACTCCCTTGAACTACCCCCTTTACTCCTGACTTCAGGACAGGCCAGCTGGGCCAGAGCGGACAGGCCAAGGGCAAGCCCCAAAGCTCCCTGAGCCAACGTCCTTCGTACCAACACGACGTCGATGGTGGGATAGGCACGGGCTGTAGATCCGCCTTGATATCAGCCGCCAACTGGGTCCAGAGGGTGGTGAGTTGCTTAGAGCCATAGGCCGAGGACATGTGGATCCGGCCAGCCTGACCTAGACGCAAACAAAGCTGCGGATCCAGAAGTAGGGCGATGCAGTGCTCAGCTAACTCCTGATCGCTACTAGCGAGCAAGCCTGTGGTGCCATCCAAGACGGTCTGAACCAGCGCGTTGCGCCGGGGAGCCACCACAGGGATCCCACAGGCGCTGAACTCCGCGGCGCTCAGGCAGAACGTCTCATCCCGACCCGAGGGATTCACAACCCCAACAGCAACATCCGCGAACGCCGCGTAACGCTCAAGCCCCAAACTGCCCTCGAAAGCAACTCGATCACTGAAACCGCCCCGATCCAAAAGATCACGGCAGTAATGCTCGTAGGGCGTCAGCGCAGATGCACCGCCCCCCGCGTAGAGATCGGCACCGCCAAACACCCGCAAGCGTGACTGAGGACAAGTAAGGGCAATCTCTGGCCACATACGTGCAATGCGGTCAAAGGCTTTGAAGGGCGTAATCGCGCCGACGTAGGCAAGATCCCTTGGTGATGCTCCCTGCTCCAGATCAGGTGGAACAAGCACGGGATTGGGAATGACACAGGCGCGCCGAGCCAAGCGGCTGTGACGAAAGGCATCCAACTGGGCACCACTAACCAGAACCCAGCGCTTCAGGGCAGGAAGGCTTTCAAAGAAGCCCTGCTGGTCGCAGCCAAGGTTGTGGCACCAGGCCACAAGCGGAAGGCTGCTCTGGGACAACGCTCGCTGATCAGCCGGCGAAACAAAACCGGGACGAAACACCAAACAGACGGCACCAGCAGCCTCGGCTTTGGCAAGTGCCTCCCCAAGACTGGAGACCTGACGGATCAGGCCATCTAGGCCAGCCACCGCTTGGGCAGCGGTGAGAAACAGCAAAGGCGCACAGGCCTCAGGATCAGAATCCAGAAGGGCAACAGAGGCCAGAAAGGCGAATTCCGTACCACCAATTCCAGGGTTACCAAGGCGTGGATCCCCCAGCGGGCCCTTAGTGGAGAAGCCTCGGTTGTCAAGAAAGAAAGCGAGGCGCATGGACCCAGTGTCGCCAATAAGCAACAGAGGGATATTATCATTGAATTGCTCTGGCTTTCCCTAAGCTAAGTCCCACTTAATTGATGATTCGGCTTGGAACGTAAGGCTTTGCTTGACGCAAATAGGGAGAGGATATAGGCGCAAGTGAATTGCCCTCACAGGCATTGCCTGCATAGACAAGGCAGGCATCTTCATGGAATCTCAAAGTCGATGCGCATAAGAAGATCTGGAAAAGTTGCGAATCCTGAAATACCTCCAGCGACACAGAAGCGACCACAACCACGGCAGGCCAAAAAGTGACTTGCATGAGGACGTAAGCTTGCGTTGAAAGGCAGCTCTTAGATGAAGGCTTTACACCTATTGCTTCCCGGCGCACATACCCTGTCCCAAGCCACAGAGGCATCACTTAGAGCTAGCTGTGCGCTATATGCAGCAGTTTTTTTCGTGTTATACTTCAAAGGCAAGGTCGGGACAAGCCTGACATCGATAGCGATCATTTGGATATTAACCAACGCCATCTTTATTTGCGCGGCGTTTTTGCTCTCTAGCCTTTCACGCTAATCAAATGAGGAAATACGCTTCGGCCCTATCACGAACAGTTCTAACTGTTGCATCAGTCTCCGCGTTCTTAGAACTACTGTTATATTCATCCGGACAGGCGTCTGCATTTGGCGACCTACCCAGAACGCTCCCTGGCAAAGAATTTTCAGACTTATTCATTTGGTCGCACAATGCACATGGTTGCGAGATAAGCCCATGGTTAATGGAGGGTGCAAACCAGTGTTCGGAGGGGCCCAACTTCAACTATCCCTGGTATCCCATCTTTATACTGAGAATTTTAAGGATTAGCGCTTCAGAGAACACTTTGCTTGGCTTGCTTATTGGCATCGCCTCGATAGCCGCAACTCTGGCACTCTGCAAATGGTTTGCAAATGCCAACGGCTCCAACAAGAATTGGATTTATATCTGCACAAGTGTTTTCTTGATGTCCAAACCATTCAGATATGCGCTCGAAAGAGGCCAGCCGGACTTGCTAGTCTATATAGCCATCCTGCTTACCATATATCTATATAGTTGCAGGTCACACGCAAGTGCCACTCAAAGGATCGGTAAGTTTGGTTATTCCAAGAAGAGAGCACTGGGCATGCTTGCAACAGCCGTGGCTACACTTATTAAGCTATACCCAATTACCAGCTTCTTATATTTAGGCCTAAGAGCTCTGCGCGAGGGCGAAACATATCGACCATCCTTGAGGCCAAAGGTGTCAAGTTATTCCTTTGGCAAGATTGCACTATTTACATTAAGCAGTGCGGCCCTAATCGCTTTATGCATTAAGCCATACGTACTTACAAAGAGTTACAATATCTTGAATCTTGGCGGGCACGGGTTTGGATGGCTGGTTCATGTCTCTGAAAGCACAAATCAGGGTACTATTGCGAAGACATTGTTTGTGGTATTTGGAATGTTATGTGCATTCTCATCTACAGAATCTGTGTCAAGAAACTTAGGCGGCCTTGGTTCCAGGAGCACCCAGAATGCGATAAGCGCTATATTAATAGGGTCAACAATAGTCTGCCCTCTTTATCTGATTACTGAAAGCATTTACTATAAGTGGATTTTCCTGATGCCTATTCTGGGAGGTGCGTGCGTGATAGCCGGTCAAACTGTTGACGGAAGGTACCGCGAATTAGGTGTATTGCTCGTCGTTCTATGTGTGATCAGCCTAGATTTGCCATACTTGCCTTATTCGGCAACATTAACGCATGGACTTGAAGTATTCACCACATATTCCGTACATCCTTTATTGATAGGAATTTTACTGGGAGTACTAGCCATTGACGCCGCCAGGTATACAGGCTTGGTCATATTCAAGAAACAAAAACACTATTGAGGAATTAAAATGGGTCAAAGGCCTAGGCAAATGAAAAATAAAAGATGGAAATAGTTTCTAATGGATCAAACTGATTCAGGGCAACTTGAAATGAACATGTTGATGCAAACCGATAAGTCATGGCAAGAAAGGCATGCCCTGCTCGTCGCTGCAGTGGTGGCTGGGGTCGTCGTTTGGCTACCGCTGGGAGCCTACGGGGTTCCACTCGACACGCCAGATGGCTTTTTACATTTGGGGTGGGCCGTGGCTTGGGCAAAGGCCTTCCAAGGTGGCTGGTTTTGGCCAGTTTGGAGTGATCTGCCCTGGGCTGGAGCAGGCAGTCATGCCCTATTGATCTACCCACCTCTATTCAGGCTCCTGGTAGGCATTCCGCTGGTTGCCGGCGTCCCGCCAGACCATGCCCTCGCCAGCGGCTTGCTGGTGGTGACGTTGGTCAACTCGGTGGGTGCCGCAGTGCTCGCCCAACACTGGTTAAGCCCAGGGAAATGGCGCTGGTACCTGCTAATAGGGGCGGTCCTCAACCCCTACTTCCTGGTAAACCTCTATGTCCGGGGGGCCTGGCCCGAAGCCTTGTCTCAAGGATTGCTGTGGTGGCTAACCCTAGGCCTACTGGGGCTGAAGCAAGAGAGGCGCTGGGGTATCGCTCTCAGCAGTCTAACCCTGGCTGGGGTGATCTTAAGCAACTGGAACGCCAGCTTGCTCACAGCTCTGATCTGGCTGATGGCAGCTGGAGTGGTCTTGCAGGGATTGAGGCAATGGCGAAGTTGGCTCTGGAGTGGAATCCTGGCCCTGGCTGTGACGTCACCGTTCTGGCTTCCAGCACTCTTGGCCTTGCCGACCGTTAGGCCTCCAATTCCAGAAGGTCTGCTAGCCGGGGAATTCTTTGGCTCAGGCCAAGCCGGACAGTACAGCTTCGGGCGCTTGATTTGGATTCAAGCCGTGGTGATCGGCGCGATCATCATCAGTCGATGGCTGGGGTGGAACCGCTCAGTTGATCCCATTGGGCGCTGGGGACTGATTCTCGCCACAAGCGGTCTGGTCCTGATGCTCCCTGTGAGTGCATTTGTTTATGAACTCGTGAGTCCGCTGCAGCGGATTCAATTCCCGTGGCGGTGGCTTAGTCCAACCTGGATGGGCGCCTTGCTCTGGTGGGCCTCAGTAGGGGTTCAACCCAACGCAAGACTCAGCCGGTCGACATGGAGACGCGTGGCCTTGCTACTGGCTGCGCTGGTTGGAGTTGGCGCATGGTTCGACTCACTCTGGAGGTTTCGCACAAACCTCATCGGACATGCACCAAGCCGTGAGGAAATCCAGGCAAATCGGAAGCTGTTGGCCTGTGACCCCCTAGTTCCTTGTCCAACAGGGGTTGGAGCGCTGCCAAGCACTGGAGAACTCAGCAAACGATTTAAAACGACAAGCGATGGGCGAATCGCCCTCTCTGGCGTCCCTGACTACAGCCCCGCAGAGATCCCAGAGAGCTCGTGGAACAAAAGGCTAAACATTTTTTGGCTGCCTAACTGGCCTCAGAGGGAATGGTCATCTTTCTCCGGGTCCGGCACTGTCAAGATGACATTCAAATCACCGACGGAGCGGCGGTTGCTGGTGGACGCAAAAACCGCGGGGAACTTGAGACTGATGCAGTGGTCAGATCCACGCTGGCGAGTGCTGGTCAAGCCAGCGGATGGTTCAAGGGCTTGGAAGCGAAGACCTCTCGATGCAACACGCGATCGACAAGGATGGATCATGATTCGGTTGCCGGAAGGCACTTGGGACGTGGCCTTGCGCTACAGCTATGCACGCTGATCGACACCAAAAAGAGCCTCTCTTGAGCGCAGTCATCCCGTTCCTCAATGAGGAGGAATGCATCCCTGCCTTGATTGCAGAGCTGGATGACAGTCTGAGCAATCTGGGCATCACCTTCGAGCTAGTTCTCGTTGATGACGGAAGCCGAGATCAGTCTGTAGCGGTGGCAAAAACAGAGCTGAACAAACGACCTCAGATCAAAGCCACCGTCATCAGCCTGTCTCGGAATTTTGGGAAAGAGGCTGCACTCACAGCAGGTCTTGAGACCGCTGATGGTGATGTGGTTGTTCCTCTTGATGCCGACCTTCAGGACCCACCCGCGATCATCAACGAGATGCTGGACCGCTGGCGTGAGGGCTACGACGTTGTCTATGCCGTCAGGCGGCAAAGAGCGGGAGAAAGCAAAACGAAGCGTTTTACCGCCTACGGCTTCTACAGGCTGATGGGCCAGTTAAGCCAAACAGGAATCCCCGCTGATACAGGTGACTTCAGGCTGATGGATCGCTGTGTTGTGGATGCTCTACTCAGGCTGCCCGAACGGAGTCGCTTTATGAAGGGCCTGTTCGCTTGGGTTGGCTTTCGACAAACCGCGATTTATTATGACCGAGATCCACGAAAGCTCGGTCAAACCAACTGGAACTATTGGAGACTTTGGAACTTTGCCATTGACGGAGTCACCTCCTTCAGTCGGATGCCGCTGCAGGTTTGGAGCTATGTAGGCCTCCCGATTGCACTGCTTGCCTTAGGTTACGGAGGGTGGATGGTTCTACGCACACTGCTGTTCGGGATTGACTTGCCTGGCTATGCATCCCTCATGACGGCAGTGTTATTCCTGGGCGGGATTCAGCTAATAGGGATGGGAGTTCTAGGTGAATATCTCGGGAGAATCTTCGAAGAGGTCAAGCAGAGGCCCTTATACCTAGTCAGGGAAAAGTGGAAGTCCAACGATGGATATATACAAGATTAGTCAGAAAGACTACGCAAAGGATTTTGCTACTTCTTGCAAACCACGATGCGAAGTCCCTGGCATTGATAACCTCTCAACCGAGCCACTTTGGCAATGTTTTCTGATTCCGTGAATTCGTCAGAGCCCCCATAAGAGAAAACAAAATTCCTTAACTTCTGCAATAAGTTTGCAGGAGCCTCGGCGAGCTGAACGGCGGGGGTAATAAGAATGTCATATTCTTTGTCTACGAGATCTTTTTCACGGTAGAAGATTTCTCGCCTACCAGAAAAATGAGAAGCTATTCTCTCATGTGCCCAGACACTAAGGTGAGGAGAACTAAATTCTATTTCGTAGTGAAACAGCGAGGGGGCCAAGTGCCAATGTTGCAAGTACCGAGTAGGGAAGAAAGACCATTGCGTTAATAACAGGAAGGATAGTACCGAAGAAGCCAGGTATAGACGAATTCTCGCAAGCGAGTAAGCACAATAATCGAGAGAAGCCGAGCTCTTAGCGGAATCCAATGCAGCCAGCATTAAAAAGATTAGAACTGGAATTTGATATTGATAAATAGGGCTCCGCATTACATCAGCTTCAGACAATATATTAGCGAGTAGCAGCGGGCCAGCAGCAGCAGCAGCTGGAATGATTTGAGGCCAACGATAAAGTGCAAAAAAAGGAATCAATAGGCTTGATAGATAAAGAAAGGAATCGCGGTTAACGCACGCACTCCAAAAATCAGCAGGCCTCATGAAGACCGAGGCTAGTATGTCAACATAACTATCACCCAAGTGGCCATATCGAGAGTTTGCATAACTCTGGTATGCGTCAACGATGCTCGAGGAGAATGCGAAATAATACAAGGCAAAACCCATGACGGCGGTGGAAAGCCAGAAACGACGCCGAGAAAATGAGTAAATAGAATAACCAATTGCAAAGAAAGCCATGGCCTCCTTTGAAGCTACGAATAGCATCAACAAGACAACCGAGACAATATATTTTTTTCTACGGAGAAAGATAAGCGAAGCGAGGCCCAGAAAAGAGAACGCAACCTCAGGATGGAAGTCATTTAATGCAGAATTAATCAGGAACGGATTTACTAAAATACCAATGGTGACCAGCCTTCGAGATGCTCTAGAAGAAGAGGATTGAAACAGCTCTCGGAGAAAGAGAGTCGCCAGCAAAGCTAAACCGGCTGATTGAACGAAGAGAAGCGTATAAGCTGAGGGTAAGAATCGAAAGAGCTGTCCTATAGGAATTAAAAGCAATGAGAAGTGATCGCCGAGAGCAGGTTTGATGAATTCCGTAAGAGAAGAGGGGGCCCAGAATTCTCCGATTCCTGACAAGTAAGACCATTGAGTAAAGAGTCCAAGGTCATAGACTCCTGACTGCAGACTAAAGTGCCTGAAGAATGAGAGCGAGATATAAAAAGATAAAAACAATAAATAAGTGGGGAGAAAGTATTTCTGTTTCTGAAAAGCATCTCTCATATGTGGCTCCAACTCAATGGTCATTCAAGTATACAAAGAAATGGCCTGGAAGGCATGAACTTTATGAGGCAGAGTATAGGCAGGGCAGTTTGCTCGAATAAGATAGGTATGCAACCGCAAAGTCAACGCAAAGAGCGACACCGTGCAATTGAAGAAGCTTCTCAACATAATACTGTACGGCTTTGTCCTCTTCTTTTGTGCAGTTTTCGTCTTTAAGTCTATCTATAGTGCAGGGCTTGTGCATGAGCCTAAGAAGTCTGGAACGGATGCCGCAGGATATTCAATTTTATCCAAGCAAATCCGTGACGATAAGTTTCTGAACAAGTTAACGGCTTCACCCAAACCAAGCAAGCTTGAAAAAATTGCTATTCAAGTTGCGCGCGATAGCAAAGAGAGCCCTAAGAAGTGGGAAACAGGATTGGCCCCAAATTCATTCCGATACAATTCAAACCTGTCTAGGAATGTGTCCCAATATCCCTTGGGGACTTCGTACTTAATGTCTTTTTTCCCAAGTCAGTTAGAAGTCAGGGCGCTTCTCATTGGCTGCTTAGTTGGGTCAACCCTAGTATTTTCTTACTTAATAGTAGATGCGCGGGAATCTTCATTTGGGCTTAAGGCTTTAATATTATTAAGCTGGTTTATATGTCTTTGGCTATGCCGAGAATATTTAAGTCATAGCTTTTCAATGTTTCCAACACTTGTTTTATCCTTAATCTGCGGGTTGGTCTCCGTGAAGGCCAGTTGGTTCGACAAGCTGAGTACACCAGATGCAGCAGCAAGCGTAAGAATTAAGGAGCAAAGCAAGGTTGCAAGCCTTGGCATGTTACTAGGTCTGTCATTATGGTTTAGAACCAGCAATATTATCCTGGGCCTTCCAATAGTAGTAAGCCTGCTTTTTTGCCCCCGCGACTCTAATTCAGAGGCGCTGGAAAGAGAGCGATGCACAATTATGGGGCGATTAAAGAATTTCTGGCATGAAAGAAGACTTTTACTCCGAAGACTCTTGCCTGTAGCTAGTGGCTTCATCATAGGCTTAATGCCGTTGCTGACCACTAATTTTATAATCAGCGGGAATATCTTATTCTCTAATTACCCTTCCTACGATAGGACAGCCGCTAACTCTATATGGTCTATTTACGGCAATCTTGAGACATTATTTCTGCGGAGTGGGCCTGATTCGCTGCTTCTTGTACTTGCAATTGTTGTGCTTGCAATATGTGAGATGCGCAGCAGCTCAATAGGGTTTAGGTATGCATCTGACTACTGGAAGCTGGCCATTATTATTCTTATCTGTAGCGCACTCTTGATTTCACTGAAAACTGTAATTGCGTCTTATTATGTGTCCTCTGTCGCTTTTTTCTACCTAGCACATAGTCTCACTTGGCTCATTGATTCACTCGTTTGCAAGAAGAAAAGGGGGCCTGCTGCAAATATCATTTGCGGACTTGTATTTGCAGTAAGCATCATCACCATCGGTCCATATATTACCTCTATATCGCGTGCTATAGATAATCAAGTTACTCGAGAGGAAAGACCTTTACTGGAAAGCCTGAGATCCGATGATATCGTAGTATGGTCAGATGAAGAGTCTGGTTACCTGTATTATAGATTCGGGATCCTGGGCTTAAGACATACTCGAATGAGTAGTGCGTTGTCACAATCTATTATGTGTAGTCTGAATCGCAATGGATACAAGCAATACCTTGAGGGCTCAATTGGTCAAAGAAAACTTCCAGGCGATCACAATCTATATGATTTAGGCAAGCCAATTAGTAAAGGGGCGACAGAAGTGCGTGAAATCATTCCGAAGGTTGACCTTTGCCCGGGATAAGAGCCTTCTCCGCAATGACTTCAGATAATTTCTTTGAGGTATTGGTCCAACTGAAGCGACGTGCATGTTCAGTACCTCTAAGGTGCAGATTAAATTGCTCATATTCTGACGATAAGATTTTAGTTATTGAGTCGACGAGGTCAGATACTGAATACGGATCAATTAATATTGCAGCCTTGCTAGCTACTTCTTGAGTGCCTGATCCATAGCTCGTTATTACAGGACAACCACAAGCCATTGCTTCAAGGATCGGGAGGCCAAAACCCTCCCAAAGGCTCGGATAAACAAAAGCACAAGCTCCTCTGTACCAGTTGGGAAGGTCTGCATAGGGTACGTAGCTCTTGAAAATTACCCTGTCCAACAGATTTAATTCGGCAACCAACTCTTGGAGTCGGATGGTCTCTGAGTGATGAGGCTTACCCAACAAAAGCAAGTCGACATATGGGAATCTGTGCGCAATTGAATTAAAAGCCTGTATTAAGCGCTTTAGATTTTTATGAGGATAGGCCTGCCCAACATGCAGTAGATAGGGACGGTGGTGAAGACGCTGAAAGGACTCTGTAAAATAAAAATGCTCAGAATCGTAACCAAGGGGTGTAACGCTAATCTTATCTTCTGATACACCTATGCACCGGTTTATTTCAGCTGCAGTAAAATAAGAATTGGTGAGTATGTGGGTACACTGTCTTAGGAGTGGTGGAACCCAGCTTTTGAAATAAAGCGTTTGCATTGAGCACTCCGGGTGAATTAAAGGTCTTAAGTCATGGACCATTAGGATCTGAGGAATAGCCTGATCGCCAAGATAGCCCTCAGGAGCAGGGGTGAATATAAGATCGGCCTTATATTTCCTGGCCAGCATTGGTAGCTGCATTTGAGTCCAGGCCAAGCGCATCAAACGCTGTTTACTGGCTCCACAGCCGCCACCAGGAACAAGAATATGCTCGAACTTCTGAAGCGTCGGCAAGACAGCATTGGCGTAAACACCAATTCCTGTAGGCTGATGCAAGACGGGCTTGTAATTCAGAAGAAGCATGATTTCAAGTTAGGCCAATCAGGCGACGGCGACTATATTTCAACCAATTGAGAAGCCAACATGCAGCACTCCAAAAAAAGTTGAGATGGAGAGTCTGCGCACGAAACGTTTCCGCGTACACAGCACCAATCTTGGTGTGACTAACTCCCGCCTGCACGATGTTCAAGACTGAATTCGGGATATGAATTGCACGCACTGCAGGCGAGAGACGTAAAAACCATTCATAGTCGCCACATATTTTGAAACTGGGATCAAACAACCCAAATCGGTCAAACAAGTCGCGCCGCACAAGCATCCCTGGATGCGCGACATTCATCGACTCTCGCATGCGTCTCCAACGCCAGGAAGAGCCCCAGTCTCTCAAAAAACGACCATCTGAAGAGTAATAGGAGTTTCGACATGTAATTAACTCTGCTGACGAGCTAGTCAGACCAAGCAAGTGCTGCAAAATCTCGGAGCTCACAAAGGTGTCATCAGCACCGATGAAACACAAATAAGTTCCTCGCGCCAACTTGACCCCTCGATTCCACGCGTCATAGATCCCAACATCAGGCTGAGAACTGCAGCGAATCAGGTGATGAGGATGTGCTTCTTGATAATCCCGCACCAGTTGAAATAGACCATCAGAAGAACAATTGTCGAGAATCAACAACTCCCAATCACCTGACCCTTGCTTCTCGAGACTCCTGAAAAAATTGGCTAATAAGGGAGCACAATTCCAGGTTGCCATCAAGATTGAAATCTTGGGTGCGGCAACAAGCTCCTGGATCCCCGACATGTTCAAACGGAGAGGATGCTCACCAGCTGATCAATCTCAGTTAACTTAAGGGTCTGCTCCTTCTGCAGTTCCGTGTCCTGACGAAGAGCCTTCAAGGTCACGATTCCCTGCTCTACCTCGCCATCACCAAGCACACCAGCCCAAGCTGAACCGCTTCGATCAGCTCGCTTGAACTGCTTGCCAAAGGCTGAACCCGACGAATCCAACTCCACCCTCAATCCGCGTTGCCTCAGCTTTCTCGCCAGAGCAAGCGCAGACCATTGCGCCTGTACACCCCGATTCACGAGATACAGATCGGGAGCTTCACTAGCCACTGGAGCTAACTGCGAAAGCAAAAGCACCAAACGCTCTAACCCAATAGCCCAGCCAATGGCGGGAGTCGATGCCCCACCGAGCTGCTCCACTAGACCGTCGTAGCGACCACCGCCACACACCGTGGCCTGAGCCCCGAGCTGATCACTGGTGATTTCAAAGGCAGTGTGGCTGTAGTAATCCAAACCACGTACCAGCCGAGAATTCAAGGCAAAAGGAATTCCAAGAGCTCTCAAGCCAGAGCACACCTGAGCAAAGCGCTCCTGACTCTCTTGGGACAATGCACCGGCAAGCATGGGGGCATCCGCCAATAAGGCTTGGGTGTCCTTGTTCTTGCTGTCGAGAATGCGCAGGGGATTGGTACTCAAGCGAGCCTGAGAATCCTCATCCAATTGGGTCTCGCGAGCTGACAGCCAAGCCACGAGTTCATCGCGATAGCGAGCGCGATCTGACGCACTGCCGAGGGAATTGAGCTCCAGCACCAAATCTTGGACACCCAAGTCCTGGAGCAGATCCCAAGCTGTCGCAATCGCCTCAACGTCCGAACGCGCCGAGTCAAAGCCAAGCATTTCAAGGCCAATCTGGTGAAACTGGCGCTGCCGTCCAGCCTGGGGACGCTCATAGCGGAACATCGGACCGCCGTACCAGAGCCGTTGTGGGCCCTGGCTCAGCAATCCGTGCTGAATCGCTGCTCGGACCACGGAAGCGGTGCCCTCTGGCCTCAATGTGCAACTGCGATCCCCACGGTCGCTGAAGGTGTACATCTCCTTGCCGACCACGTCGGTGGCTTCACCGATGCCACGAGCAAATAACTCGGTGGTTTCCAGAACGGGCGTTCGAATCTCCGCGACACCCGCTCGAGCGAAGTGGTAACGGGCCGTGGCTTCCACCTGCTGCCAGAGGCCGATTTGCTCGGGCAACAGATCGACCATGCCCCGCAGACTCTGCAGCTTCGCCACCACCACTCCTGAACTGAGGCCAGTTTGGAGGATCAACGGAAAAGACGACAATGCGGGAGTGACTGGACAAACCCACACCTCGCGGCGGCAAGCTGCAGCACTGCTACTGGGCTCAGTGGCCTTCTCAGTGGCGGCCTTGGAGTTGGGCTGTCGCCTCCTTGGCATAGAGGCCCCCAGGCTTTACCGAACTGATCCCGATCGCGGCTGGACCCTCAAAGCCAACGTGCGCACCCACTGGAGTCAGGAGGGATCCGCTCCAGTGCGCACCAATTCCCAGGGCTATCGAGACAGGGAATGGGCATTGGTGAAGAAGCCGGGCGTTTTGCGCATTGCCGTCCTTGGCGATTCCTTCACCGAAGCCCTACAGGTGCCACTGGAGCAAACCTGGGTGAATCAACTGCCCGCGGCGATGACAGCGGTACCGGAATGTCGCCTACTGAAAGGATTTCCTGAAGGCGCTGAAACCCTGAATTTCGGAGTCGGCGGTTACGGAACAGGGCAGAGCTGGCTGACCTGGGAAAAGGACGCTCAGCGGTTTCAACCGCAAGTGATCCTTCACGCCGTCTACTTCGAAAATGATCTCAGGGACAACATTCAGAGTGAACGGGGGAGTGGCTCCGGACCAACGTTTTCACTCAATCAAGGCACCCTGAGTCGCAGCGACGCCTTCCGCAGCAGCCCGGAATATCGCTTCAGACAGTCCTTAGCCGGACAACTCAGTGACTGGGTCCTGAGCTGGAGCCGTCTCGCCCAATTGATCAACCAACTCAAAAATCTGCGTAACTCCCGGGCTGGAGAAGAGTGCGCTGCAGCTGGCTGCACTTTTTTCCCACTGGGTCCGGATGGCACGAAACTCTATGGTCCGGATCCGGAAGATCTCCCAAGGAACTGGGAGATCTTCCGGAGCATCCTTCGTCAATGGAATCAAGAATCAGAGAACAGGGGAAGTCGACTGGTTGTCACGAGCGTGACCACGCCTCCGCAACTGTGGCCGAATCGCCGAGAACGTGACCAAAAAGTCAAAGACCAGCACCTGGACTGGTTCAAACCCGAAACGCAGCTCGCTGCACTCCTCAAACAGGATGGAATTCCCTACCTGCCTCTTGCCCCAGAGCTGCAGCGACAGGCGGATGAACAAGGCTTAATTGCCCACGGTTTCGTCGGGCAAAAACCCGGACCTGGCTACGGCCATTGGAACCGAGAGGGGCACAAAGCAGCCGCAACCGCTCTTGCTCAAAAGCTCTGCTCCCTGGACCCACCCCGGATCAGTGGTTGAATCCAACACAACGCGGAGCACCAGAGCCCCTTGGCACAACTGCTGATCACTGGCGGAGCAGGCTTTATTGGCAGCCACACCTGCCTGGTGTTGCTGGAGGCTGGTCACGATCTCGTGGTGCTGGATGACTTCAGCAACAGCTCACCCGAATCGCTCAGGCGCGTCCGCCAACTCGCAAATCTGGGGAGCAGCTCCGCGCGACTCCAGGTTGTGGAAGGAGACATCAGAAGCAAGAGCGACCTTCGAAAAGCCTTCCAGACAGGGACATGCATCGACGCAGTCATCCACTTCGCCGGCCTCAAGGCTGTGGGCGAGTCCGTGCGTGAGCCCCTGCGCTACTGGGATGTGAATGTCGCCGGCAGTCAATCCCTGCTCTCTGTCATGCCGGAGGAGAACTGCCGCACTCTCGCCTTCAGCAGCAGCGCCACCCTCTACGGCTTGCCCGAGCGTATCCCCGTTACTGAAGACGATCCGGTCCAGCCCATCAACCCATACGGCTTCACCAAGGCGGCTGTGGAGCAAATGCTGAAGGACCTCAGCAGCAGCGAACCGGGTTGGCGCATCGCACGTTTGCGCTACTTCAACCCCGTCGGCGCCCACCCCAGCGGCCAGATCGGAGAAGACCCCAACGGCATTCCCAACAACCTCTTCCCCTTCGTCTCTCAAGTGGCGGTTGGACGGCGCCAAGAGCTCCAAATCTTTGGGAGCGACTGGCCAACCCCCGATGGCACAGGCGTCCGGGACTACATCCACGTCATGGACCTGGCCGAGGGGCACCTCGCCGCCATTCAGCACCTCATGGAGCAAGGACCCCAGTTGCTCACCGTGAACCTGGGCAGCGGACAAGGGCATTCCGTCTTGGAGGTGGTCCAAGCCTTTGAGCAAGCCTCGGACAGACCCGTGGCTTACCGACTCGTGGAGCGCCGCCCTGGAGACGCGGCAACCACTGTGGCGGATCCGTCCTTGGCGAATCGCGTGCTGGGGTGGCGTACGAAGCGGTCGCTGGAAGAGATCTGCCGCGATGGCTGGTCCTGGCAGTCCCAAAACCCAGAGGGTTACAGCGACAGCTGATCCAGCGCTGCAAGACGCAAAGCCTTAAGCCGAGCACCGAGTTTCGGACCAGGTCTTAACCCCTCCTCCTGCATCAAGGCCTGCGCAGAAATCGGTGAACGCACATGCCGCCATCGGCCCCACCAACGCAGCATTGAATGCCAATGGAGACCACCCAACGTGATAGCCAAAGCCACTGCCTCAGGACCGAGCCCAGGCGCTTCCAAAAACTGAGCCCACCACGAGGGCAGCAGTGCATCGGTCGGGACTGAGTTGAGTCGGTTCTTCAATTCCTGGAGTTGCACCAAGAGCTTGTGCTGACGGTGCGGCAACTGAAGCCGTTCCGCTAAACCCAAAGGATCAGTAGCCCCTGCCACCAGCGCCGGCAACAAAGGCACTGCCAAGCGCTGAGCCCAGTGGAGACGACGGGCCCATGAAGTGTCCTGCTGCAACTGGGTATCGAGCAGAGCCAATCCGCCTGTCTGCTGAAGCACCTGGACTGCCTCCGGCCAAGGCTCCCGCTCAAACAGCAGTTCCAGCTCCATACGCAGACGCGTCCCCAAAGCCGGCGGGGCTTGGCCTGGATCATCACCAGGGCGCCAACGCCAGGGCCACTGACCCAGGGTGCTCAGGGCTTGTTGCTGAGCAGCTGTCGAAAACTGAAAGCCCAGCCGCGCCGCGTAGCGAGCCCCGCGGACCCAGCGCGTGGGGTCATCCCTGAGGCTGCTGGGGTGCAACAAGTTCAGCTGACGTGCTGACATGTCGGCTTGGCCGTAGTGCACATCAAGCAGCTCCCCACTGGCGAGATCCAAGGCCATGGCATTCACAGTGAAGTCACGGCGAGCCAAGTCATCCCGCAGGCTTCCAAGACGAACTGTGGGGTTCTCTCCTGGTTGGGGATACGTCTCCTGGCGGGCAGAGGCCACATCCAAGAGCCAGGTGCCACCGAATGCAGCGGGAAGCTCCAGCTCCAACTCGAAGGTGCCAAACGCTCCGTGCTCTTGAAGGCTGAGGGGGATAGAGAAGCCGAACTGGCACTCCAGCGCATGGGGGAGACGCTGCACCAGATAAGCCGCGCGCCCCTCAACGACGACGTCCAAATCGGGCAGGCCGCGCCAGGGATCTTCGTGATGGCGGTGCAACAGGAGATCACGAACCACACCTCCGACAAGGGCGCAGCGCTCGCCTGCGGCCGCCTGAGTCAACGCCTCCAGTAGGGGCTTGGGGACATCAGGAATCTCCATCGCCGGCCTACCTACAAGGGCTCGATCGGAGCGAGGCGCGGATCAAGGATCTTCGGCCCCATGCCCTCGAACTTGACCGCCAACGAGATCTTTTCGCCGCTACCAAACAAGTGCGTGACCTGACCTTCCCCAAAGGAGCTGTGCCGCACACGGTCGCCGACGGACCAGGTCCGGGCAGGAGCACGCCGACGGACGGCATTCGCAGGCTGTGATGAAGCAAAACCTGAACCCAGACGGTCGACGCGGGTGAGGCGATCCAGTCGCTGTTCCCTGCGGATAGCAGCACCACCGCTTCGGGGAATATCCCCTTGCACCAAGGCCTCCGGTAGCTCAGAGAGGAAGACGGACGGTACAGCCGGTTCCCTCATGCCGCCCCAGAGACGTCGCTCGCTTGCATGGGATAAGAACAGCCGCTCTTTCGCACGCGTAATGCCGACATAGCAGAGGCGGCGCTCCTCCTCCATCGCCGCAGGATCTTCCAAGGAGCGGTAGCTGGGGAACAGGCCCTGCTCCATGCCGACCAAAAAGACCACGGGAAACTCCAGACCTTTGCTGGCGTGCAAGGTCATCAACGTGACCCTGTCCTGCTCGGTGTCCTTGCTGTCCGCGTCACTGGCCAGGGCGGCGGACGCCAGGAACTCCTCGAGGGAGCCCTCTTCGTTTTCCTCTTGGTACTGGAGTGCCGCGTTGACCAGTTCGTTCAGGTTGCGGCGCCGGTCTTCAGCCTCATCGGTCCCGGCAGCGATCAGCTCGGCGACATAACCGCTCTTCTCCATGGCGAGTTGAACCAGTTCCGAAGGAGCCGCATCTTCCGAGCGGTCTTTCAAGTGGTTGATCAACTCACAGAACTGCAACAGTCCCTTTGCGGAACGTCCACCCAGAGAACGAACCGCCTCGGGGTCACTGACCACATCCCAGAGCGGAATATCCAGTTGATTCGCGGCATCCGTCAGCCGTTCAATCGTGGTCTTACCAATCCCGCGCTTTGGTGTATTCAGGACCCGAAGCAAGCTCACCGTATCGGCAGGATTCACCAACAATTTGAGATACGCCAGCATGTCTTTGATTTCACGCCGGTCGTAAAAGCGAAGACCGCCCACCACCACATAAGGAATGCCCCAACGCACCAGGGATTCCTCCATCGCACGGGACTGGGCATTGGTCCGGTACAACACCGCCATATCGCCCCAGCTCAAGTCGGGGTGTGCCGCATCAAGCATTCGCATGCGGTGAACCACCGCTTCTGCCTCGGCAATCTCGTCATCACAGCGGGTCAAGGTGAGCAGCTCTCCCTCACCTCGGGTGGGCCGCAAGACCTTGTCGATGCGCTCGCTGTTGTTGGCAATCAGAACGTTTGCAGCCTCAAGAATGGTGGCCGTAGAGCGATAGTTTTCCTCCAACTTGACCATGGTCTGGGTGGCTTCATCGGGGGCACCGTCGCCAAAGTCATCCTGAAAACCCATCAGGATCGTGAAGTCAGCGGCCCGGAAGCTGTAGATGCTCTGATCGGCATCACCCACCACAAACACCGAGCGACCAGCCCAGTCTTCAAAGGCTTCAGGGTCCCGGCCATCGGTCACCAGAAGCTTGATCAGTTCATATTGTGTGCGGTTGGTGTCTTGGTACTCATCCACCAGCACATGTCGAAAACGCCGGTGCCAATAGTTGCGAACCTGCTCGTTCTGGCGCAGCAATTGCACTGGAAGCAGAAGCAGATCGTCGAAATCCAACGCGTTGTTCGCGGCTA
Source organism: Synechococcus sp. (assembly GCA_047285805.1). Taxonomy (GTDB): domain Bacteria; phylum Cyanobacteriota; class Cyanobacteriia; order PCC-6307; family Cyanobiaceae; genus Vulcanococcus. Next base: position 361,697 of record JBJBCN010000003.1, read on the forward strand.
ACGCACGCCGATAACGCCGATAGGTTTCAGCCATCAACTTGCCGCGCTGCCCGCCCGTGTCAGCTTCAAGCTGCTCTGGCATCCAACCCTGGTTCTTGGCGTTACTGATAGCCCAGCGCACCTTCTTGGGCTCAAAACGCTTGGGGTCCAGCCCCAGCTCCTGGGTGACAATCTCCTTAACCAGACTCTGGGTATCCCCCTCGTCGTAGATCGAGAACTGACGCGTCCAGGTCAGGCCCTCTGGATCGCGGAACTTGTCGATGTCAAACCGGAGCAACCGCGCGAAGAGAGCATGGAAAGTGCCAATCCAGAGGTCTTTGATGACCTCGCGGTAGATCCGCGAGCGCAACTGCCGCTGATCAACGGCGGCCAAGGTGCTCCAAGGCTGTCCGAACTGACTCTGCGCGAGCTTCTGAGCCAGAAGCAGCTCAAGCCGCTCCTTCATCTCGCGAGCCGCCTTATTCGTGAAGGTGACCGCCAGCAACTCCGCTGGATCAACGCCGTGCTGCCCAATCATGTGGGCGATGCGGTGGGTTAGAGCGCGGGTTTTACCGCTGCCCGCACCCGCCACCACCAGCAATGGACCCTCATGGTGGTCCACCGCCTTGCGCTGGGCGTCATTCAGACCAGCCAGAAAACTCATGAAGCCGCCTGTTGCTGCTCAAGCATGGCTAGCTCTCGGAAGCTCTCAGACCGCTCCTTCAGTTCGGTGTAGCTGCCGTAGGCCTTCACGCTGCCGTTATAGAACTCGTAGATGCGATCGCACCGCTGAACCGTACTGAGCCTGTGGGCGATGACGACCGTGGTGCAACGGCGTCCGATCACCTCGAGGGCTTCGATCACCTCTGACTCCGTGCGGTTATCCAAGGCGCTTGTGGCCTCATCAAGAACCAAGAAGCTGGCCTGCCGGTAGAAGGCCCTCGCAAGGGCAAGACGTTGCCGCTGGCCGCCGGAGAGGCGCAAACCATTCTCCCCCACCTGGGTATGCAGCCCATAGGGAAGTTCAGCCACAAAGTCTTGGAGCTGTGCCGCCTCTAAGGCTTCCCAAACCCTGTCGGACTTGACCTGATCAATCGGCTCACCAAATGCGACGTTCTCGAGAACACTGCCGTTGAGCAAATTGATCGACTGGGGAACTTGGGCGCAGTTGGCCTGCCAGGCAGGAACATCTAGACCTTCGACTGGGATCCCATCGAGGTCCAAAGCTCCGCGATTGGGATGCAGCAATCCCAAGAGGATGTTTGCGGTTGTGGTTTTGCCGCTACCGGTGCTGCCGACCAGAGCAATGCGCGAGCCGACCGGAATCGACAGGTTGACTCCCTTGAGCACCCAGTCATCGGAGTGGGGGTAGCGGTACCAGACGTCGTGCAGGCGAATGGTGTTCCGCGGAAACACACCTGCAGCAGAAGGCACACCGGGGGTGCGCTGGGTCGGCCGATCAGCTGACAAATCCAGCAATGCCAAAGCCCCATCCAGCAGAGGAAGCCCTCCTCTCAATTGGGTCAAGGAGCGAAACGCATCCTGCAGGGGTGGCGTTAGGCGAAGGGCCGCGACTGCGATGGTGGCCAGAAACGGAAGTATCGCCCTGACTTCGTTCTGATTGCCACTCAGGAGAGCGGGCAGGGCTCCGACCGCAAAAATCATGGTGATCCCGAAGGGCTCGATCAAGCCGCGGGGCAGATCTGGGAGCCACTCGGTCAACCAGGCGTAGCGGCGCGCCTTCTCTCCAGAAACTTGAAATTGACGCTCAAAGTAAGGCTCAGATCCGCTGAGTTGGATATCGCGAATCGACCCAAGTGACTCAAACAGGATATTCGTGGATTCCGCCTCAAGACGCATCTTTTGACGGAAGCCATGGCGCAGTCTGGGGGTCACGCTGCCGGAGATGACGCTGTAGGCTAAAACCAAGCTGACGACTAGAACAACAGCAAGCCAACGACCGACGAACAAAATGCCGATCGACAAGAGCACGATCGACACAGATGCACTAAGGATTTGCAGAATCGGCGTGACAACATTGATCGCAACACGATTGAGGTTGCTCAGTAACTGAGAACTCAGATCAGCCGTACTTTTGCCGAGGTGATATTCAAAGGGCTGCTGAAGCAGTCTGGAGTGGACCTCATTCGAGATATCTCTCCAAATTCCAGCCGAAAGACGTTGCTGAAAAAACTTCAGCGAAATCTTGGACAGTGAGGCACCCCAAGCCAAGAGAATGAAGACCAGGATCATCCAGACGCTCTGGTTGATGCTGTCTCCGCCAAAGACATGAATCCCTGGCAGCCGATCCTCAAGATCGGAGTCCACCAAAGAACCCGTCAGACGGGCGATCACCGCGACGGAGGCCAAATCGATCACGCCGGGGACCACCGAGAGGGGCACCAACATCCACAACGCCGAACGCCGCCGCCGCGGCAGGTGATTCAGCAGGTGGCGTAGCTGATCGAGGGTTCGGCTGCGCATGGCCACAAACTATGGCTCTGAGCCAGGTGCTACGGCTTCAAACGGCCAGCCAGCGAACCGATTGGCCTGAGTTTTGTTTTCAGCTGAAGCCACCACCGTGCTTGAGCCTTCAGCGCAGGTTCCCCAGCAAGAATCCGGTCCCAGTGCTGATTGACCGCCTCGAGCGCCTGCCGCCAACGCGTCAGGAGCTCCGCCTCGCTGGCCGATGCCAAAAGAGCTGTCAGAGCTGCTTGATCGGGTCTCCATGCTGCGGGATCTCGAACCGCAGCGCTGATCGCCTCGAGATCTGCCGCCAACGTGCCCGATCCCAGCTGGTGCCCTATTCGTCCTGGATCCAAGGTGTCGGCCAATGCGTGGTTGAAGCTGCTGAACACCACGCAGCCGCAGGCAAGGGCCTCTAAGGGGGGTAGACCAAAACCCTCAGTGACTCCGCGACCGCGCCAGTAGTCCGCCGAGTCATAGAGCACCACCTTGGCGTTGTTGAAGAGATCCACCAGGTCATCGACCCATCCAGACTGAACCTCAACACGGAAGCCCCGGGCCTGCAACGCGGGAACCAACTGCTTCAGGACATAGGCGCTGTTCTTACGCAGCTGGACAAGGACATCGATGCTGCGCTCGCCCGCTCCATTGCGCTGTCCCCGCTGGAGCCATTCGGGGCTGAGGGCATTGGGGACCAGCCAAAGCGGATTGCGAGGTACCCGATCACCCCAGTACCCCAGGGTGTTGCGACTCACCGCCAGGACAGGCACGCCAGGAGACAGCGAAAAGCCATAGCCACTGCTGTGGGCGTGATAAGCACAGGCACGGCCTTTGAGTTGCCGCAGCAACCAAGGAACGTCAAAACCCCAGCTCACGATCCACAGGGCGGGACTGACTCCGCCTGGAAGGGGGTCATCGCGCAACAAATCTGGCAAAAAGGGACGACCGTCCTCTCGCTGGCGATACGTCACCACTTCAACCGGACACAGACCTGACAACATCCGGGCGGTTTGAAGCTCAACTAAGAGCCCTCCGCAACGAAAGCGACCCGTCGTCCCGGGAACTAAGAAGCGAAGGGGGCGCAAATCGAAGCGACTAGGCGGCCACAGTCTCCGTGCTGCCGGTGCGCTGACGACGTGTCAGGAAGCCGAAGAGCACCTTGCCGATAGCAGCAACGAGGTTGCCCTCCAGCTCCTTGAACATATTCATGTTCAGATGGAACGCCTCATTGGCCTCCTCAACGATCCGATCGGCCATGGGTTGATCGATCGGCAGGGTGTCCATGGCGGAGCGATAGGTGCCCTTGAAGGCCTTCTCGTCTGAGATGGCATCGAACTCATAGAAGTGGAGACCGTCATCCCCAACGAGGTTCATCGCCTTCTGGGCGATGTTCTTGAGGATCTGACCACCGGAGAGGTCGCCGAGGTAGCGGGTGTAGTGGTGACCGACAAGCAACTCGGGTGAGTCCTTAGCCACCTGATGAATGCGCTCGACGTAGACGGTGGCCGAAGGTGACGGCTGAATGTTCTGCTTCCACTCTGCACCGAAGTAATAAGCAAGGTCCTTCTCAAGGGCCTCACGGCGGTTCAGCTGTTCAAAAGCGATTGGGGCGAGGACCGGGTTGTCTTTCAAGCGGGCGAACTCGTCCTCCATGGCCCCGTAGACGAAGTAGAGGTCAGCCACCAGCTTGCGGTAGCTCGCCTTGTCCACGACGCCCTTGAGGAAGCAGCTCACGAACCCGGTGTTCTCCGCCATGGTGTGGGATTTCTTAGTCCCTTCACGCAACTGGGCAGCAAGAGCGACAGACATGTCCTTGAAATCGTGGTCGTGCCGTGGAGCACGGTCAGGAGAATCAAAGTAAGGGGAAGGTTGACGTGGATGAGCACAAGGTTGCGAAGGGTTACGCCACGTCGGCTTCGCTTGCTCCTGGCTCAAAGAGGTAAAAGAGCTCAACGCAGAACTGCTTGAGCTTGAGGGCAACGGACTCAACCGGCGGATGGGTCCCGGAGGGGAGCCACTCCCCCAGGGTGGTGAGCCTCCAACGTTCACTCTCGTAGGTCAAACCTCGAATGGTGACCCCCAGAAGTCTTGGTTTGGCCTCCGTCACCCGACCCGAAAGGCTCAGCTGGAGCAAGAACGAGCGGCACTGGCTGCGGGGGCTCCAGCCGGGTAGATGGAACGACAGATCAAGGGTCTGCTGGTCCTCAAAGGCGCGGGTTTGGGGGTCATCCCGCCAAGGCCGCAAATTAGGCCGTGCATCAGGGAAGTGATGGCGAAACAACGCGGCAACAGCAGCGATCAGCTGAGCGAGCTCCAGCGATCGAGCCTGGTCGCCTGCATTCATGCGTGCCTCCGGCTGCAGAACCCTGTTTGGCCAAAACCTAGGCTCATCTTCAGTGTTTTGCCGCAGCCATGGCGACCTTCGAGAAGCTCACCGCCCCGACACAAGGAACGGCCATTCGCTTCGAGAACGGTCAGCCCTTTGTTCCCAACGACCCGATCATTCCCTTCATCCGGGGTGATGGCACCGGCGTTGACATCTGGCCGGCCACCCAGAAAGTGCTGGATGCCGCCATCGCCAAGGCCTACGGCGGAAAGCGCCGAATCGAGTGGTTCAAGGTCTATGCCGGCGATGAGGCCTGCGACCTCTATGGCACTTATCAGTACCTGCCTGAGGACACCCTGGAAGCCGTGCGTCAATACGGCCTCGCCATCAAGGGCCCTCTGACCACCCCAGTCGGAGGTGGAATCCGGTCGCTAAACGTCGCCCTGCGGCAGATCTTTGATCTCTATTCCTGCGTGCGTCCTTGCCGCTACTACGAGGGGACGCCCAGCCCGCACAAACGGCCGCAGGACCTCAATGTGATCGTCTACCGCGAGAACACTGAAGACATCTATATGGGTGTCGAGTGGGAAGCGAACGATCCCATCGGCCAGGAACTACGCAAACACCTCAATGAGGTGGTCATTCCGGCCAACGGAAAGCTCGGCAAGCGCCAGATTCCTGAAGGTTCAGGCATCGGCATCAAGCCCGTCAGCAAGGACGGCAGCCAGCGTCATATCCGTAAGGCCATCCAACACGCCCTGCGGATGGAGGGCAAAAAGCGCCACGTGACCCTGGTGCACAAGGGCAACATCATGAAATTCACGGAAGGCGCCTTCCGCGATTGGGGTTATGAGCTGGCGACGACGGAATTCCGTACTGACTGCGTCACAGAGCGAGAGAGCTGGATCCTGGACAACGCCGATCAGAACCCTGGGCTGAGCAATGAGGCCAACGCCAAGATGATCGACCCGGGCTACGACAGCCTGACCCCCGAGAAAAAAGAAGCGATCTGCTCTGAGGTGCAGGGCGTGATCGATGCCATCGGAGCCAGCCATGGCGGTGGCAAGTGGAAGCAGATGGTGATGGTCGATGACCGAATCGCCGACAGCATCTTCCAACAGATCCAAACGCGCCCTGCGGACTACTCGATCCTGGCCACCTTGAACCTCAACGGTGACTACATCTCAGACGCCGCTGCAGCAGTGGTCGGCGGCTTGGGCATGGCGCCAGGCGCCAACATCGGCGACACCGCTGCCATTTTTGAGGCAACTCATGGCACAGCCCCCAAACATGCGGGACTCGATCGCATCAATCCCGGCTCAGTCATCTTGAGCGGCGTGATGATGCTTGAGTACATGGGCTGGCAGGAGGCCGCTGATCTGGTCACCCAGGGAATCAGTGCAGCCATTGCCAATCAAGAGGTCACCTATGACTTGGCCCGTTTGATGGAGCCCCCTGTTGAACCGGTGAGCTGCAGTGGATTTGCTGACGCTGTAATTAAGCACTTCGAGAACTAAACATTAAAAAGCCCGGTCCTGACAGGCCGGGCTTTCGATAGTGGAGCAAGGGGAAAGCTCTAGAAGATTGAATAGATAAAGGGTGCAACAACAGATCCCTGGGTGAACACCAACAGAGCTCCCATCAGAACAATTGTGATGATCAGAGGAGCTAGCCAATACTTCTTCCGGACCTTTAGGAAGTCAAAGACGTCGTTGAGCAGATCAAGAAATGGTCCCATTGTGTAATCAGAAGATACGGGTTAGATCGACAGACTTGTGCTTGGCCAGCTCGCGGTAGGACTCAAGCCCAGTACGCTTACGTTTTAAAGGATCGTAACCGGTCAAACGCATCACGTAGGCGATTGGTTGAAGCACAAAGACGAAGACCGCTCCAAGAATCAAGTGACTGTTAATCCAGCCCAAGATGTGACCAAGCTTCATCCAGCCTTGGTAAGGCCATTGAAGTGCTCGGGGAGCAAGCACAGCTAAAGCCAGACTGGGCACTCCGATCAGAAAAGGCCAAAGAGGTTGGTAATGGCCTTTAAGAGCCGGGATTAACCAACCAAAGACAACAGGAAAGACGATTCCAAGCAGAATTCCGAACTCACGGAGCTGTTTCTTGGATGGATGCGATGACTGAGACATGATTAATCGAGCTCAAACTCCTGTTTCCAACTTTCGTCAGCCTCCTCTTGCGGCTGCTCTTCCTTCAACAACAACTGATTTTGAAGCACCAACACATCCATCTCCGTCCGCATAAAACAGCGGTAAGCATCCTGGGGATTACAAACGATGGGCTCACCACGAACGTTGAAGGATGTATTCACTAGGGTCGGACAACCCGTTCTACGCTGGAAGGACTTGATCAGATTGAAGTAGCGAGGATTGGTTCGATCCGAAACAGTCTGGACGCGTGCTGAGTAATCGACATGCGTAATGGCTGGCAGAGATGAACGCGGAACATTGAGTTTTTCAATTCCAAAAAGCTTTTCCTGTTCTGCTGTCATGGACTGGCAAAGCTCTTTCTTCACCGGCGCAACCAAAAGCATGTAAGGGCTTTTGGCATTGAGCTCAAACTGATTCGAGACTTCCTGTTCAAGAACTGATGGAGCAAAAGGGCGGAAGCTTTCGCGGTACTTAATTTTCAAGTTCATCACGCTCTGCATCTGCTGATTGCGCGGATCTCCGATGATTGAACGTGCACCTAGAGCACGCGGTCCAAATTCCATCCTGCCGTTGAACCAGCCAACCACTTTTCCTTGGTCCAAAAGCTCGGCCAACCGATCAAAGAGGAGCGGGTCCTCAAGGGCATGGAATGGAGCCTTGATACTGGTGAGGTAATCGCGGATTTCGGAATTCGAAAAGGCCGGACCCAGATAAGTCCCCTTCATTGCATCGCCAGCTACCGGTTGGCGGCTGGCTTTGAAGTGCTGGTGCCAAGCCACCAGTGCAGCACCAAGGGCTGAGCCGGCATCGCCACTGGCCGGCTGAATCCAGACCTGATCAAAGATGCCCTCTCGGAGCAACTTCCCATTCGCCACGCAATTGAGTGCAACACCTCCTGACAAACAAAGAACTGTCGCGCCCGTTTCCTGCTGGAGGGCCTGGGCCAACTTTATAACAACCTCTTCAGTGACCACCTGAATGGAGGCAGCCAAGTCCATATGGAATTGACTGAGCTCAGTTTCTCCTCTGCGCGGGGGGCGACCAAACAATTTGTGGAACTTGCGGCCGGTCATACGAAAGCCGCGATGAAACTTGAAGTAACTCAGATCGAGACGGAATGTCCCATCTGGCTTTATATCAATCAGGCGGGATTTTATTTGATCGACATAACGCGGCTTACCGTAGGGAGCCAAGCCCATTAACTTGTACTCACCTGAATTAACCTTGAAGCCGCAGTAGTAGGTAAACGCCGAGTAGAGCAGCCCCAACGAGTGGGGGAAATTGATCTCCCATAGTGGACTGAGTTCGGAGCCATCACCCAGCCATGCCGAAGTAGTCGCCCATTCACCGACACCATCCATGCAGAGGACTGCCGCCTTCTCAAACGGGCTGGGATAAAAAGCTGCTCCAGCATGGGAAAGGTGGTGCTCACTGAAGAGCAGCTCGGGCTGCTTGGCATCAGGCTCACCGAGGGCCGCCACTTGTTTTTTCAGCTCAGTCTTGAGAAAGAGCTTTTGTTTCAACCAGATCTGCATCGCGGCCACAAACGAGCGCCCGCCGCGGGGAGCCGCACCCAAATAGGTCTCAAGCAAGCGCTCAAACGTCAGCAGTGGCTTTTCGTAGTAGACGACTGCCGCGATATCGCTCAGCTTCAGACCCTGAGACTCCAGGCAATAACGAGCTGCTGAAGCAGGAAAGGAGGAATCGTGCTTTTTTCGGGTGAAGCGCTCTTCTTGGGCGGCTGCAACAACTTCGCCATCAACTAGCAGGGCAGCGGCACTGTCGTGGTAGTAAGCGGAAATTCCCAGGATGCGCATGGGTTGATCAAAACTCCGCCCGCCAAATCCTGTCATGAAGCAGCCACCTCTAGGTCGTTGGAGGGCAAAGTACGTGGCATGGCCGAGCCCCTGATCCACAGCACCGATCCCTGCGTTCACTGCGGGTTTTGCCTGCCCACCTGTGCCAGCTACCGGGTCCTCGGTAATGAAATGGACTCCCCACGCGGGCGGATCCACACCCTCAAAGCAATTGAACGCGGAGAGATCGCGTTCGATCCCACGGTGGCCTCACATTTCGACACCTGCCTGGGCTGCCTCGCCTGCGTCAGCGCCTGTCCATCGGGAGTGCGCTACGACGAACTGATCCAAGCAACCCGGCCCAAGCTGAACGCTCCGGAACTCAGAAGTCCATGGCAGCGGAGTTTCCGGAAGCTGTTGTTCTCCCTATTGCCGTACCCCAACCGGCTGCGGCCACTGCTCTTGCTGCTGCGGAGCTACAGCGGCTCTGGTCTTCAAAGGTGGGTCAGGCGCAACCGCCTGCTGCGCGTGCTGGGGCCAGAACTCGAAGCTATGGACAGATTGCTGCCAGAGCTGCCCAAGACCTCAGAAGCGGTGCCATTCCCCGCCGTCGTGGCTGCCCAAGGACCCAAACGAGGACGGGTGGCCTTGGTGCTTGGCTGCGTTCAACGGGTGTTTGACCCTGATGTGAACCAAGCCACCGTTGATGTTCTCAGCGCCAATGGCTTTGAAGTGGTCATCCCTCAGCAACAGGGCTGCTGTGGAGCGGCCACCCATCACCAAGGAGAACTCGAGCAGACAAAAACCTTGGCGCGCGATCTGATTCAGGCGTTCAAGACAAGCGAACCCGTAGACGCCGTCCTGATAGCCGCCTCAGGCTGCGGCCACACCCTGAAGCAGTACGGCCAAATCCTCGCTGGAGAAGCCACGCCCTCCTTTGATGCACCCGTCAAAGACGTCCACGAATTCCTTAGCGAAGTGGGCCTGGCGCCCTCCTTTACAGAGCAACTCACGCCCCTGGCCCATGCCGATGGATCACCTGCCAGTGCCGAGCGACCGTTGGCGGTGGCCTTCCATGACGCCTGCCACATGATCCACGGGCAAGGGATCAAGGCCCAACCCAGACAGCTCCTGAAGGCCATCCCCCATCTCGCTCTCAAAGAAGCGTTTGATGCAGGGGTCTGCTGCGGCAGCGCCGGCATCTACAACCTCGTGCAACCCGAGGCAGCCGCCGAATTGGGTCGAATGAAAGTCACTGATTTGGCGCAAACCGGGGCGAGCCTGGCCGCCAGCTCCAACATCGGCTGCACCCTTCAACTGCGTCAGCACGCCCCAGCAACGCTTCAAGTGCTGCACCCGATGCAGCTGCTCAGCCGCAGTTTTCGGGCAAGCCCTTGAGCTGTTTCAGCACCTGCCCCACCAACTGCTGAGGATGGGGCAATTGATCCATCCGCGGGCTGCCAACCGCCGAGGAGGTGCAGAGCTCCGCAATGGCCTGGGCGAAATCAGCCGCATCACCACTGCGATGGACCCGACCCCGCTCAGAGGGTTCCACGAGATCAACAGATGAACCCACCTTGTCGCTGCAAATCACATTCAGCCCAAATTGCTGTGCCTCATTGACCACCAATCCCCAGGTCTCACCTTGAATCGAGGGCAGCACCAAGGTGTCCGCTAGGGCATAGAAACGTCCAAGTTGCTGCTGATTTTGAAAGCCCATCCCGCGCCAACGACCAGGGAGCACGTCCTCCAGCTCAGCCTCCAGAGCTGCTCGCAACTCGCCGTCGCCAACCACGACCACCACAATCAAATTCAATCGAGGGTCGGCTTTCAAGTGGGCCAGGGCCTGGGGCAAAAGCAAAGGATTTTTGACCGGGCTGATCTTGCCGACATACAGCAACACATGGTCCCCGGGCTGAATCTGCAAGTCGCGCCGGAGTTGCTGACGCTGCGGCGTCCATTGGGCCACCTGTGACGCGAAGAAATCAACATCGACCGCATAGCGAGCCAGGCTCTGCTTCTCGAGGGGTATGCCTAAGCGCAGGTAGTGCTGCTGTGAGCGGGTGCCGATTGGGAAGACGTGGCTAAAGAGTCCATACCAATGCCTCAAGACCCGATCACGCAAGAAGCGCTTCAGCCCCGAGCGCTCGAGGGCATGGTCTGTCGTTTCAGCTCGCAGCCAAAGCGTCTGTTCTGCCTGGGCTAACAGCAGGGTGGTGAACTGAATGAACCGCGGGGAGTAGCTGAAGACCAACACCGAATCAGGCTGAAACGCCTGAATCTGCGCGGCCGCCTGGCGGGCAATGGGCCAGGCACCGCTGGTGGAGCTCAAGGCCTGCAGGGGTGCCCTGCTGGCAAAGCTTGAGGGAAAGCCTTCGATCGGATTGCTATCCCAGGCAAACGTCACCCTGAAATCAGGGTCAGCGCTGGCCTGTAAACCGTGGTCACAGCCATAAACCACCAGAAACTCCACCTCTGGGTCCGCAGCCAAGCCTTGAAAGATCGGCTTGAAGTACTGAATGGGATGGGTGACCAGCGCCGCGAGTCGACGCTTCATTACCGCCATTGGATAAAGCCCAGCAGAGATTTCGCAAACAAGCTGCAACCCGCTCGCAGCAGGATCCAGAGATCCAGGGGCGCCGATCCCCGGGCCAGGTAATACAGATCGCGGCCCAACTCCCAACGCAAGGCATCGACCTCCTGGGGTGCTGGGCCCGAGATGCGACCCCAGCCGGTCATCCCAGGCTTGATCAAAAGTCTGAGCTCAAAACTCTCGTCCAAGTCACGCAAATGGTTCTGCTGCTCGGGGCTCACCGGCCTCGGGCCCACAAGACTCATCTCACCCCCCAGCACGTTGAGAACTTGAGGGAGGGCCGCCAGTCCCGTGCGCTCCAGCCAGCGGGACCCGCCAAAGCGCCACTGACCGAAGACCTGGCCATCAATACCAGCGCACGGTGACTGCACCATCGCGACCTTGGAGCTCAGACGGGTGAGAACCAGAAGCGTGGTAAGAGCGGGCAAGGCTGCGCTCGCCAAAAGAAGGTCCACCAAACGCTTGAGCCGAAAGCGCTGGGGTGAACGCGGACCGGACAAGCGCTCCAGCTGTTCCGTCCAATCCAACTGTTGAAGCAGACCAGGCGGGTAGCGCTTCAAGTGGTGCAGAGCCCAATCCGCCAGGGGACGAATCACCACCCCCTGGCGTTGCCAGAGCAAGAGCACCTCTTGGTCCTCAGCGATCACCGAGCCGCGGCCGACGGCGACGCCTTGGAGCTTGAGCAGCTCAGGCAGGAAATCAGGAATTGGGGCTGCACCAGACAGGGGCCGCCATTCCACCGCCGCTGGCACATCGCAGCCTCCCTGCTCCAGCTCCTGGGACAACACCCGTCGTTCTTGTTTCTCGGCTAACACCAACCAACGCTGCTGGGGCTGCCAAAAATGACTACTACCTTGCAGGCCATGCAACAGCAAGAGGCTGCAGCCGCCACTCAACAATACGGGAACCAGGAAGCCGCGGCCAATGGACGCATCCAGGCTGAGGCCCGACACCACGTAGCTGACCACAAGGATCAAAACCACGGCGACGCACGCGGAGAGATATCGGTTGAAGTGGTCTTGAAGCGTCAGAGTGCGGCGGGCGAGGCCGGCATAGGCGCCAAGTAACCACTGCAGAAAAACCAAGAGGGGAATGACAATCAGCGGCCCTTTGCTGATCGCCGGCTCGACGCCAAAGCGAAGGTGGTGTAGACCCACCCAAAGGGCGACGATCAAGCCGGCGTCCAGGCCAGCCCACGCCAGCGGTTTCGGCAGCTGCACTCTGCTTGGCATGGCCGGATCCTAGGTGCGTTGCCAAGCCAGGTTTTCTTGACGGTTGCTGGATCTGGTCCACATTGAAAGCAGGGCGTTGGTCAGCATGGTCCGGGCCATAGGTATTGAGGTTTGAACGATTCCGGCCGCCTGCTCAAAGTGCTTGGCGTGGGCTTTGGGCTTGCGGGCTCCGTTGGCGGAACCATTGGTGCAGGCATCCTGCGGGTCCCTGGATTAGTAGCGGATCAACTGCCATCCCAGCCGCTGATCTTCTGGATTTGGGTACTGGGAGCGTCCTACGCCCTGCTGGGAGCCGTCTGTGTGGCTGAGCTCGCGGCGGCCATGCCGAGAGCAGGGGGCTGGTACGTCTACGCCGAAGAAGCGTTTGGGCGTCGGGCGGGGTTTCTGGTGGGCTGGAGCGACTGGATCGCCCATTGCATCGGCCTGGCCTGGGTGGTCACGACCCTGGGGGACTACCTCGCTCCCCTTTTGCCCGTTGGCAGCGCTTGGATCGCTGTTGGGATCTTGGCGCTCTTCACCCTGATCCAATGGCCCGGCGTGCGCTCGGGCGGCGCCAGCCAAGAGTTCCTGAGCCTGGCCAAAGCGCTGATCTTTGCGGCCTTGGTGGTGGCGTGCTTCGCTCTGCCGCTACCGAATCGCGTGGAAGCACCCGCGAGATTCATCCCCCCAGATGTGAACTTGTTCGTACCAGTGGTGCTGGCCCTACAAGCCGTAATAACGACCTACGACGGCTGGGCCTGCCCGATTTACTTCGCTGAAGAATTCAGCAAACCCAGCCGGGACTTACCGCGCTCACTCATCGGGGGTGTACTGGCCGTAGCGGGGCTCTATTTACTGATCAATTCCGCACTGCTCCATGTGCTGCCGATCCCAGTACTGGCGGAATCGAGCCTGCCCGCCGCCACAGCCGCCGAACGACTCGTGGGGCCATTGGGCGGGACAGTGATCACCGCTGTGGCCTTGATCTCCCTGCTGGGGGTGACCAACACCGTGGCCATGGCCGCACCACGCATCCTGTTTGGCCTAGGTCGCGATGGGCTCATGCCCTCCTTCACCGCCGAGGTAAATGCTGGAGGGACCCCCATTAATGCCCTTCTGATCACCTCCCTGTGCAGCGCCCTGCTGGTGGTCAGTGGTTCCTTTGAAAGTCTGCTGGGGATGGGTGCATTCCTCTACGTGGGATTACCCCTCTGCGGATTCATCACCTTGATGGTGTTGCGGCAAAAGCAACCCGAGCTGGATCGGCCCTTTCGCTGCTGGGCCTACCCGCTGACGCCGATCCTGGTGGCAACCGTGTCGCTGGCGTTTTTGCTCGCAGCGCTCTGGAGCGATTCCGTCAACAGCCTCTGGGCGCTTGCACTGGTCGCCGGCGGCGGCATGGCCTCAGAAGCCAGCCAAAGGCTCAAGGCTGCTGCATGATCTTCCAGGCCTGACGCAAGCTCAAGGAGTCACCCAAATTCCCGGGGAAGGTGATCACCGGCAAACCACCAGGGGTCAGCACAAGCGATAGACCAGCGAACAGCTGACCCTGAAGCTCAACCCAAGGGGCCTGCAAACCCGACTCCAGCAGCGTGTGGGTCGTGATTCCCCCTTTGCTGATCACATACCCCAGTTGGTGGACCAAGGCTGCTGCCAATCGGGCCATGAGCTCAGCCAGAGCAATCCCAAGCTCCCGGCGTTCTACAGCGCTAGAACAATGGAGCTCGCCGCGGCTGGTGAAGACAACGGGAGTCAGGCCCTCATTGATCACCGTTTCGATCTGCTGCCGCCAGGACTGCTCCAGGCTGAACAGCAATCGAGCCGGTTCAGGCCCGCTGATGACGCGGGCAACCTTGCGGACATCGAGTTCAATTCCCACACAGGCCGGCTCAGCTAAAAGGGTGGTCAGTTGTGCATCGGCCAGGGGGACATGGGAGCCCACCAGCACCAAGCCAGGCATCCAATCGCCTCTGGGCTGTCGCCGCCTAAGTCCAGCCAATCCAGACACATCTAGCGGCTGGGGAGGCAGCGGCACGAGCCCATTAATCAAGCTGGCGGCAGACTGCAAGGCGAAACGCTGCCCCTGACGTGCACAAGCCCAGATGGCCTCGCCGAGCGCCATCAGCTGCTCGGGCTGCTCCGCATCAACACAGGCCATCGCTGCCGGAGGTAAAGCAGCAAGCTGTGCTTGCAAGGCATCAGGACCAGCCTCCAAGTCCGAGAGGCCGATGCGCTCCACCGCCTCGGCTGGGATCTGGCCGGTGGTTTTCTCCTCCACCCAATCCGGCAGATAACTGCTGGAAAAGCCGAAGAGACGATCCTGAGCAAAGGCTGTGGCGTGGACCGGTTCCCCATGCAACAAGTGCATGCCGTCCTTGGTGGTGCGCCCCCCAGGCAAAAACGCAGGAGCCAGCAAGGTGGCGGAGAAAGGACCCAGCTCTTGCTCGATCACCTGAAGCTCCAGCGGAAAGTGACCACGCAGGGTGGAGTCGCCGCGACTGACAACCAACCAGCGATCCATCATTCCCGCCGCCTGCGCTTCCGCCAAAGCAGGTTTGAGAGCCTGACAAAGGCTGACAACGCGCTCCTCAGCCGCCCTGGGATCCAACGCCCGTGTGTTGGCGAGCAGAAAGATCACCGGTGAGGGGTGTGCCAATCCATGATGCAGGCTGTCCTCGTCCCACCGCAGCAGCAAGGGACAGCTATGCACCGTCTGCGATCCGGTCGGATCGTCATCTAGGACCAGAACCTTGATCCGCTCAGCCATGGCACCATCGTGCCGTGATCAGCCCTGAACGCAGCGAACTCCAAGATCTGGTGCTTCAGTGGCATCAGCAGGCCCTGCCATGGACTCCGGCGGGGGCAGGCACCAGGCTGCATTGGGGAGCACCGCTCGAGCAGCCGCAGCTCTTGAGCACCAACAAACTGAACCGGCTGCTGCATCACTCCAGCGGCGACTTCACCGTGACCGTTGAAGCCGGTCTACCCCTGATCGAACTGCAGGTCGCCCTGGCAGAAAGCAAGCAGTGGCTCGCAGTCGACTGGCCCTGGGGCAGCGGAACCGATGGATCCCAAGGCGGAACGATAGGTGGGCTTGTCGCCCGTGGCATGGCCGGTGGCTTTCGCCAGCGCTACCTGGGGATCCGCGATCAAGTGATCGGTCTGGAGGTGATGCGAGCGGACGGCACCGAGGCCAAGGCGGGTGGCCAGGTGGTCAAAAACGTGGCCGGCTACGACTTGATGCGGCTCTTTTGCGGTAGTTGGGGCAGCCTCGGACTGATCACCAAAGTGACCCTCCGCACCTTCCCCAAACAGCCCCACCGCGCTGGCTTGCTGTTCCAGGGAGACCTGAAGGCTTTGGAGGCGATGCGACAGGCCTGCCTGCGGGCCGATCTGATGCCGCAACGGCTGGATTGGAGGACTACAGAAGGACAACCCAGCCTCCTATTGGGGCTAGTGAGCATCAGCCGAAACGCTGTGAGTGCACAACTGGACGAGCTCCGCAGGCACACGATGACCCTCGGACTCGAAGGGATAAGCCTTGACGCCGATTCACTCCAGGAGCTCGAGTGCACAGGCCGTGCTGCCAAGGCGCCGCTCAAGAAGGAACGCTGGCTAATGCGCATTGGCCTGCCGCCGGCTCAGGCGCACGCCTTGATGGATGAGTCCGAGATCCATCTCAACCTGGCCGCAGGGATTGGCCAAGGCATGGGCTGGGCTAATCGCGAAGACCTTCCGTCTCACAAAGTCACTGCCCTCAGTGCGCGCTGCCAATACTTGGGTGGTCAGCTGACCCTCCTGCAGCAACCAACCGCAAACGGCCTCAAGCCCTGGCCCACACGGGCGAACCACGGGTTGGTTGCGGCAATGAAGCGGGAGTTTGATCCACTGCAACAGCTCGCCCGAGGGCGACTACCTGGGGTCTGAGCAGACGTAACGGCAACGCAATTGGATCGCCTGTCCAGACTCGAGCTCCAGACGACGATCACCGGTCGCTAGTGAACCTCGCGGTGCTGTCCAAGGCTCGAGGCAAACCATCGGGCGGGGTGGTTCAGTCCAAACCACCGCCAAATCCATGGGAGCGGTGAGTTCAAGGGTGATGGTCTGGCCAGTACCGGCATCTACCAGCCGGACTGCGTCACCCGTGGGATCAGCGAGGATATCCACCCCCTCCGAGAGTTTGGCTAGCTGATCGGCCATTGACGAGCAAGTCATCTGGTGGTGGTCCAAACAGGTCTCGGGTAAGCCGACCAAGCTGGTGGCCTGCAGCGAACTAACGGCGAAATAGGGGTGCAATCCAAGCGAGAACGGCATGGAACCTTCGCTGTCATGCACGTGTTCAACCGTGGCCAGAATCTCAAGGGCCGAAGGTTCCAGCCGATAATCCAGACTCAAACGAAACGCGAAGGGAAACGCCTCAAGCGTTTGGGGATTGGACTCCAACACCAAACGAATCCCTGACCCATCGCTCAACGGCTGCAATTGCCAAGGCAGATCCCTGGCGAAACCATGTTGCGGAAGCGTGTAACTGCCTTGCGGGAGATCGAGCCGGTTGCCAGGGAGATTCCCGCAGATCGGAAACAGCACAGGAATACCACCACGGACACTTTTACTGGGATCTGCGAAGCGATCTGAATCGAAGTAAAGAAGTTCTTGGCCATTGCACACCCAACTCGTCAACAAGCCACCACGTTCAGGAACAACCCGAAGCTGATCACCATGAGGGGCCTTAAAGAGATACATGGGCATGTTTGAAAAAACAAATGCTGACAGGCGCCACGGAGACGAATCAGTGGAGCTGCACGAGAACTAGACTAATTTGCCTAAATAAAACATCCTAGCCATCACAACCGAAAGAGCCATAAGCGGAACAGACGCCACAAGAATCACCTTGCGCGGCAAATAACTACCGGCCAAGACGAAAACTGGCGCAAGCAAGGCTTCTTGGCGATAAAAAGAAACACTATCGCCAATCAAATGCGGAAGAATCCAGCACGCCCATCCCATGATCAAAAAACAAAGGCTTAATGATGCGTTCTGATCCGAAATATGCCGTACGATTATAGTGGTCGCCAAAATCATGAGAATAAAGACTGTGGCTGTCTGAAGAAATACAGGATTCTTCCAGAAGTAGCGCACCGAAGAGCGAAGCACTGTAAACCCGAGACTCCATGAATGGCCGTATCTAGCTTGGGTCAATGAATAAGCAGAGACGATGCCTGAAGCGTGATCAATCCATGCTCTCGCAGCGAAATGTCCAAAGAGGGGGGCTGTAACAGGAAGAATACGTAATACTTGAGATTGAACACTTTGGGAAACATTTCGCTTCACCAAAAAAGGAGTCAGCGCAACCGCAAGAATTACAGAGCTTGGATATGCAAAGGCAGCCAAAAAAGCGCTCACCGCTGACTCTACCAAGAAGGAATAGAGAAACAACCAAATTGCTAATAAATCTAAGGCCGTCGTCAGTGAAACTGGAAAAGCTGCAACGTGATAGATGCCACCAGGCAAAATAAGAAAAGCAGCGGCAACAAAAACTGGAGACCAACGCCTCTGAATCAAACGAGAGAGAATTTCAGACGCGACCAAAAGCGATGAGACCGTGGCCACCAAGGCAGCCCAGGAAATTGAGAGGCCCAGTCTTTCGAAGGCTCGGATAATCCATGGAAACAATGGGAACCAGCCGGTGTTCCCACAGATAAATTGACCACAAGGCTCAGCAGAATATCCGTCCCTCGCAATAGATAAATAGTGAAAAGAATCCCAGCGAAGCCATGCTGCAGGCTCAGAGAATAAACCTGAAGGCATTCGAAACTCACCTGCACCTAGCCTAGGCGAAAGAACCAGGAACAATAACAGTGTAAACAGAGAGACTGGGAGTACAACAGACAACACATAACGCGTAGCCATCTTAAGAGACTGTTTAAGTGTCGCATCCAGATTCTTCACACGCACCACTGTCTACAATCACCAATTAGAAAGTGAGGTCGCCTAATTATGGGCAAGAATATTATATTTCAAAATGCACCAAACCGCGCGCACTCCATCTTTCCAGCCAATCTTCTTGCCCTCGTCGTAAGTACGGCCATAGTAAGAAATGCCAACCTCGTAAATCCTGCAACGACGCTTTGCGACTTTGGCGGTAATCTCAGGCTCAAAGCCAAAACGCTTTTCACATATCGGTATCGACTGAATAATCTCTGTCCGAAAAGCCTTGTAACATGTTTCCATGTCAGTCAGATTTAGATCAGTAAACATATTGCTCATCAGTGTCAGGAATCCATTCCCCATACGGTGCCAGAAATAAACAACGCGGTGGGGAGCCGCTCCTTGAAAGCGACTGCCAAATACGACATCTGCTTTCCCTTCAACAATCGGTCCGATGACCAGAGGGAATTCATTCGGGTCATATTCCAGATCGGCATCTTGGACGATGCAAATGTCACCCTCTGCCGCTGCAAAACCTGTCGCCAAAGCAGCTCCCTTGCCTTGATTCCTCTCATGCATAAGGATTGTTAGGTCCGGTGCATCGAGACGACTCAACAACTCCCTGGTCCCATCACTCGAACCGTCATCTACAACGATGAGCTGTTTTGAGGGCACAGGCGCCTGACGAACACGCTCAATCAGATCAAGAATAGTTGAGGCTTCGTTAAAGCAGGGAATGATCACCGAAAGGAGTGGGCGGCTTCCTGCCGAGACCATGGGGTGCGTACCTAACTGGGACTAGTCCAGCACACTCAGCCACGCTTACTGGCGGAAAATCACCAGCTTTTGAACCGCGTAGGAAAGAGCTGCCAGTACGGGGATCAACATCAGAGCCGCCAGGTTTCTAGTGAGGCCCAAGCGGGCTAACCAATCAATGCCTGCCCAGTTGCACCACCAAAGGAAGAGGGCCATCAGCGCATAGGAAAGCGCCGAGCGTTTCTGCAGGCGCGCCACCCGAAACACCCGCTTGCCATACAGAACAAATCCCAGCCCCACGTTCAGGAACTGACTGAGGAAAGTGGCCAAGCCCGTGCCCATCACCAACAACAGGCCCTGCAGCGCAACGTTCGTCGCCAAGACGTTCAGAGCGCCGTAGCCCAAAAAGCGCCGCTTCCGTCCCGAACCCTTGAGCATCGCGGCAGGCTAAAGGAGCTGCTCCAACCACTCCAACAGGGCGGCATTGACCTGGCGTGGGACCTCGTCATGGGGACAGTGGCCGGCCTGCAGCACCACCTCCTGGGTTCCCTGCGGGGCGTGGCGCTGGAACGCGCCCCGGCGACCGGCCGCGTTGATCCAGGGATCACGGATGCCCCAAAGCAGCAGCAACGGCGACTGAAGGTCGGAAAAGAGCTCATCAAGGGGCTGGCCCCGAGGAATATCAAAGACCGTTCGAAAGACCCCGAAGGCTCCAGGATCCCTGGACGGAGCCAGGATCGATTCCACCAGTTCATCATCGACGTTGGTCCGATCGATATAGACCTGATTCAAGGTGCGGCGCACGTTCCCTGGGCGACGCATGTTTTCAAACAACAGACGCTGGAGGATGGGACTCTTCAAAAGCGCTGAGCCAACAGTGCGGCGGGCAATCGCCCCCCAACTCTTGGCCTCACCCTGCTCATCAGAGAAGGGGCCGGCCGCGTTCAGGAGAACCACCCCCGCACTGTCCTGCCCCAAAGCAGCACCTGCCGCGAGGGCCGCGTAGCCACCGAGTGAATTACCAACGGTCACCGTCGGCCGACCAATCCGCTCCCTGACATAGCTCACCAACTGGTCGCGCCAGAGGGCACCGCCGTACTTGGGGCCGACCGGCTTGGCGCTGCGCCCAAATCCCAGGAGATCGAGGGCATGGACCTCGTAGTACTCCTGGAGGGCAGGGATGTTGAAGCGCCAGTGATCCGTTGAGGCCCCGAAGCCGTGCACCAAGAGCAGCGCCGGTCTCTCTGTGGCGGTGGGCTGAAGCGGACCCTTTTGCAGGCAATGAATGGGGTACCCATGAAAGTGCCAGGTCGAAGCAGTCACGGGGGTCAGCTTGAGAAACGCGATGCTAAGGAGATCCTCTGCTCCGGTTGCGCTCTCGTGATCCCCGACTGGCTACTCACGAGTTGGAGCCTATGGCTTCCGGGAACGGCCCTCTGGGCCGTTAGTGCCTACATCTCCCTGAGTGGACGGCTACTGGATGAAGACGATGCAACCGGCGTCGCCAGCCTCAAGCTCAGCGGCTGCATTGCCCTGGCCTTGGTGATGGGCTTTGGCATGAACCTTGGCCTGAGCTTGAGCCTGGGCCCCAGCTGGGGCACAAGTCTTGGCGTCGTCACTGCCCTCTACGCCCTGTTTTGGGGCGTAATCGCCCAGGACTAATCGCGTTGGTAGCTGCTGCGGCGACGGCGGGTCCTGCCTTCGCCAAAGGAGTCGTTTTGATTCCCGTAGCTGCGGTCTTCCCACCCCTGAGCGCCCGAGGGGCGATCGACCCGGGGAGCGGGTGCGGGGTTGCTCTCATAACCGCCGCCATAGTTGGAGCTGCCACCTCCATAGCCACCGACGCGGCGGGGTGCACCACCACCGCCGCCAGATCGGGGTTCGGCTTTGTTGATGCGGAGGGGACGGCCCATCAGCTCAGCGCCTTGCAGGGCTTCGATCGCGCGATCTTCGCTGTCAGGGTCGGCGAGTTCGACAAAGGCGAATCCGCGCTTGCGACCGGTGTCCCGCTCTAAAGGAAGGGCGCAATTGGCGACGTCGCCAAAGGGGGCAAACAACTCGGCGACGTCCTCTTGCTCTGCGCGAAAAGGGAGGTTGCCAACAAAGATGCTCACAAGCCGTCTGGGCCGATTCGGCGTGAATTCAGCAATCAAACCCTAGACCGGCTGAAGCGATTTGAACCGGTTTGCTCACTGCGGGAGTCGTGCTTTTGCTCGCTCCAGTTGAAGCCGAACCTGATCAAAGGCTGTCCCACCTTCACTGCGGCGGGCCGCCACCACCTGACGGGGATGAATGGCATCAAAGATGTCGGATTCAAAGGCGGCGTGAAGCTCCTGCCAACGCTCCAGCGGCAACTCACGCAAGAGGATCCGCTTCTGCAAACAGGTTTTGACCAGGCCGCCCACCAATTGATAGGCCTCCCGGAAGGGGACGCCCTTTCCAACCAAGTAGTCCGCCACATCCGTGGCGTTAGAGAAGTCACTCTCCACCGCCTGCTCCAGACGCTGCGGACGAAACTCCAACCCCTCCTCAAACAAGATCGCCATCGCCTCCAGGCAGGCCAGGGTCGTGGTCACGGCATCAAACAGGGCCTCTTTGTCCTCCTGGAAATCTTTGTTGTAGGCCAGAGGCAAGCCCTTGATCATCACCAGCAGTCCCTGCAGGTGACCGAAGACGCGCCCGCACTTCCCCCGCACCAACTCCGGAACATCGGGGTTTTTCTTTTGGGGCATCAGGCTGCTGCCGGTGGCGCAGCGATCCGTGAGGCTGACGAAGCGAAACTCCTCGCTGGCCCAAAGGATCACCTCCTCACTGAGGCGGCTCAGGTGCACCATCACCAGGCTGGCCGCCGCGCTGAACTCCACCGCGAAATCGCGGTCACTCACCGCGTCAAGGCTGTTGGAATAGACCTCGTCGAAACCCAGGGCCGCCGCCGTCTGACGCCGATCAATCGGCACCGGGGTCCCCGCCAGGGCTGCGGCGCCTAAGGGGCAAATGTTGACCCGTTTGCGTAGGTCCTGCAGACGAGCCCGATCCCGCTCCGCCATCTCCACGTAAGCCAGTAGGTGATGGGCAAGACAGATCGGCTGGGCCCGCTGCAGGTGGGTGTAACCCGGGATCATCACCTCCGCGTGGGCATCGGCCTGGGCAAGCAGCGCCCGCTCGAAGCGGACTAAGGCGCCATCGATCGCGTCGATCTGCCCCCGTAGCCAGAGCCGCAAATCCGTGCACACCTGGTCATTGCGGGAGCGCCCGGTATGGAGCTTTTTGCCCAAGGGCCCCAGGATCGCGATCAGCCTTCGCTCCACAGCGAAGTGCACGTCCTCGTCTTCGAGACCAGGGTTGAACTGACCCTCGGCGGCCTCTGCTCGTACCTGCTCCAGGCCACCCACCAGCTGCTCAGCCTCCTCGGCCGTGATCACCCCGGTGCTGCCCAACATCCGGGCATGAGCAATTGATCCATCCAGGTCCTGCTGCAGCAGGGTGATGTCAAAACCGATCGAGGCGTTGAAACGCTCAATCGCGGGATGCAGACCCTGCTCAAAGCGCTGACTCCAGGTGGAGGAAGAGGAATCAACGGCCATCGGGCCCGGTATCGCTGTTAAATCTCAGCTTGACAGGCGACTACTCAAGCTCGGCAGGGTCACTTCCTCGCGCACCTTCAAGACCACCATCGAGGCGTCGTCATCGAGGGGGCGATCAGGCCCAACGAAGCGATCGAGACGAGCAAACAACTGATCCAAAATCCCCTGGGCAGAGCCCCCAGAACGGCAGGCCGTTTGCAGGGCCTGAACCAGACGCTCTTCGTCAAAGCGCTCGCCGTTGAGCCCAGAAGCTTCCGTGACGCCGTCGGTGTAACAGAGCAGGACATCGCCCGGCTCCAGCACAATCTGCTCGCAGCCGTACTGGGCTTCGCTCTGCAGGCCTATCAGCAGCCCCGGGGCATCCAGGCGCTCCACCGCATGGCGAATCCGACGCCAAATCAGGGGCGGGTTGTGGGCCGCGTTGGCGTAACGCAGCAGGCGTGTACGGGGGTCGAAGTCGGAATAGAAAAGCGTGACAAAGCGATGGGACTGGGCCAGATCTTCCTGAGCCAATTGGTTGAGGTCATGGAGGATCTGATCGGGGGGCAAGCCGCTCGACACCTCTGCCCGGAGCATGCCCCTCAGCAGAGTCATCAGCAGACCCGCCGGGACCCCCTTGCCCATCACATCGCCAATCACCAGGGCCCAACGCCCCTGCTCCCGTTGGCGGCCAATCAACTGTGGCCGGGTCGGGATAAAATCGAAATAATCCCCGCCCACTTCAAAAGCAGGGCGACAGCGCGCGGCCAATTCGACCCCCTCGATTACGGGGCAGTGATCCGGCAGCAACTGGGCCTGGATTTCACCGCCGGTCGAGAGCTGGCGATCGAGGCGCTCATGGCGCCGGGCCTCCTGCAGCAACTGATCGCCTTCCACCGCTACGCCGGCCAGGTCCGCCACCAATTGGACGTGGCGACGGTGACTCTCGCTCCAACTCAGGCCCTTCTTGGAGCCAAACACGTACAAGCGGCCACGGACGCGGCTGCGGGCTGACAGGGAGGTGGCGACCAAGGGCCGATCCGCTAGATGCCGGCGCACCAGCCCATCCAGCAGCTGGGCCGCCGCCGCCTCTCCTGAGGCCTGCTGCAGCGCCTCATCCGAGAGTGTTGCTAATTGGCGCAGCAATTCGGGGTGACTGCCATGGAGCTGCTCCCGCCAAAGACGCCCATCGGGGTGGAAGACCACCAGCGCCGCCCCTTCGGCCTCGATGAGGCGGGTGGCCAACAGGGGCACCAACTCCAGAAAACGCTCGAGGTTGGTGAAGCTGCGCAGTGCAAACGCCAGCGAAGCCAACAACTCCTGGTTGCGGCGCTGCTCCTTCCCCAGGCTGTCGAGCAGTTGGCGCAGCGAGGCAACGGCGGATGACGGCTTCAGAGAGCCCACTCCACCGGGATGCGAATGATGGGCAGGCGGCGAGGTGCTCACGTGCGCGCAAGATAGCCGCGAATTTTTTGGCTTACTTGGCGAGGAGTGCTTCGACGAACTCGAAGCTATTGAAGGGCCGCAGGTCGCGAATCCCTTCGCCCGCACCGATGAAGCGAATCGGCAGCCCGGCTTCCGAAGAAACCGCCAGGGCAACGCCACCGCGAGAGCTGCCATCTAGCTTCGTCAGGACCACGCCCGTCAGACCAGCGGCCTGGGCAAAGGCCATGGCCTGCTTCAGGCCGTTCTGCCCCTGGCTGGCGTCCAGCACCAAGAGCGACTGGACCTCAGCATCCGGAGCTAGCTTGTCAACGATGCGGCGCACCTTGGAGAGCTCCTCCATCAGGTTGTGCTTGGTCTGCAGGCGCCCAGCAGTGTCCACCAGAACCAAGTCAGTGCCCTTGGCCTGGGCCGCACCGATCGCGTCGTAGACCACGGCAGCGGGGTCCGCATTGGCGGAGGGGTTCGAGACCACGGTGACGCCGCTGCGTTCACCCCAAACCTGAACTTGTTGCACCGCCGCGGCCCGGAATGTATCCGCTGCAGCGATCAGACAGCTATAGCCGCTTCGAATCGCCAGGTTGGCCAGCTTGCCGAGGGTCGTGGTTTTACCCACGCCGTTCACACCGACCATCAGCCAAACGTTCAGGCGACCGCGCTCTGGAGCTAGCAACGCGGTGCCGCTGGCCTGGATGGGCTGATCGAGCAGACCCTTCAGCTGGTCTTTGAGGAAACGAATCCCCTCTTCGGGCTCGACGACTTCCTCGTTGAGGCGCTTGCGCAGGGCCTCCAGGACTTGGTCGGTGGCCTGAACCCCGACATCCGCCCGAAGCAACAACGATTCAAGGTCATCGAGGACCTCAGGGGTCAGCGGGTCATCGCCGAGGGTGTCGAGCAGCTGCGTGACGAAGCCCTGGCGGGTCTTCTCCATGCCCCGGCGCAGCCGCCCGAGCCAATCGATTTCCTCCAAGGAAATGTCGGAGAGTTGGCGGCCTTGGGCGGCCAACACCTCTGCCGACCAGGTGAAGTCCTCGTCGAATTCGCCCAGGCTCGGGGTTCCTTCATCCGGCGCCGCTGTAGTCGGTTCAACGGGAGCGTCCGGGGTCTCGATGGCCCGGTCGAGCTGCTCCTGTTGGCGCTGGGCCCGCTGGGCTGCGGCCTGCTCCAGCAAGGACAAGCCAGTCGCCGGTTCGGGGATCTGAACGGGTTGTACGGGATCCGATGCCGAGGTGGTCTCAGGCTCTGGGGTTGGCTCCGCTGGGGGAGCTGGCTCAGGTTGTGGCTCAGCAGCCGCGGCCGCTTCCTGCTTTTGCGCTTCCTGCTGGGCCTTAAGGCGGGCGTAGGCCTGGCGCGCCCAATCGAGAGCATCCTGATCGATATCCGAGGATTCTTGAACGGGCTCCGCAGCTGCAGGAGTGGGGGCTACCGGGGGCTCTTCTTGGGCATGGGAATCAGTGGCCTGTTCCGGCAGGGGATCCTGGGGGTTCTGAGGGGCCGCGCTGCGATTGAACCAGTCGTAAACCATGCCGTCTCTCAGCTCTTGGCGGGGGCGTTGGTGAAACGACGCAGCACGCCGTTGATCATGCGGCGGCCCTGCTCATCGCTGTAGCAGTTGGCCAGCTCAACAGCCTCATTGCAGGCCACCGGAGGGGGAGTATTGAACTGCTCGATGTCCACTGCTGCAAGACGCAGAATGTCCCGGTCGATCCGAGGGAGCCTGGTCAGGCGCCAACCCTCCATCACCGCATCCAAGCGCTGATCCAAATCGGCACGACCCGACAGGACTGCACGGGCCCGATCGATGGCTCCGCGGCGGATCTCCTCTTGATCGGAGAGCATCAACAGACGGGGCAGCTCCAGGCTTGCGGACAGGCGGTTCAAACCATTCTCAGCGTGCTCGAGGCCGTCCTGCAGGTGCTGGCGAATGCGGGGCAACTGGCCGACAGCGCCCTGGTCCTGCAGTTCGCTGTCCAAGAGCTGCTGTTGGGCGGCCTGCAGTTCAGTCGCGGCCTGATCAAGGGCCTCCCGCACGTGTTGGCTTAGGGAAGCCAGGGCCTGCTGCAGCAGGGTGTCGAGGGAGGTGTCTGCGTTGGGTTGACGGTCACTGACCTGCCCCAGCATCAGCAGGGCCAGTTCGCGGGCTACGGAGCGGCTCTGCATCAGGCCTTGTTGGAGGGAAGTGGGGAGTAGGCGGGGGCCCGCAGCTGGGCGAGAAGGCTGGAAAAGCTTCGGCTGGCCGGGGTCTCTCGCTCATCGGGATTGACGATGCCCGCCGAGATGATCGTGCGGAACGCATCTTCCACGGAGAGATCCAGATCCTGAACCGAGGACTCCGGAACCACCGCATACCAACCGGTGGTGGGGTTCGGGGCCGTCGGGATAAAGACGCTCAGCATCGGCTTTTCAAAGCCAGCCGACAGGGTCGCCCCCAGGACACCAGTGACAAAGCCCAAGGCGTAGAGCCCCTCACGGGGATATTCCACCAGGACCACGCGGCGGAAACGGCTGGAGTTATCCCGTAGGAACGTCTCCAGCAATTGCTTGAGGGTCTTGTAGACCGACCCAGCCACGGGAATCCGCTGCAGGGTGCCCTCACCAAACTCCAACAACCAGCGGCCAACGATGTTACGAGCCATCAGACCGATCAACAGGATCCCGAGTAGCGGAACCAGCAGACCCAAGCCCAGGTTGATCAACTCCTGAAGAACCGGGTTCAGGGTGTTGAACGGGTTGAGCTGCTTAGGAATCGACGTCAGGAACGCCAGAACGAAACGGCTCACCGTCGTGGCGAGCCAGATGGTGGTAGCGAGGGGAATCACCACCAACAGACCTGCAATCAGGTCGTTCTTGAGGTCCTGCTGGAGGCGATCGCCCAGCGGTTGCTCAGGTCTGGGGCTGGATTGCACCACTGAATTGCGTCGCTCGACTGGCCGGAATTCCGGTCACAAAGGGCCAGCCTGCAACTTAGCCAGTCGCCCTACATAACAGCCGCCAGAGCGAGCAGCGCAAAGGCGATCACGAGGACCACGGCGGTGCCCGTACCACCAATCCGGCGCTGGTTCAGCGCCAGGTCGCGGCGGGTCTCAGCCTGTTTGATCTGGTTTGCGGCCTGCTGCAACTGGCTTTCCATGAAGGCGCGGGCCGCATTCTTTTTCTCCTCATCGCTTGCCGCCTCGAGGATTTGACCGTTCTGCACCCCCTGGTCGATCACCTGCTCCAGCACCTTGGGGTTATCGAGCTGGGCCTTGGCGAGCTCCAGCTGACGACGCTGGGTTTGCAGGGACTGGTTGGTCTGATCGCTCAGGCTCTGGTCACCACTGATGGTGGCGGGAACCGTGAACAACAGGGTCAACGCCAGAACACCGCTGATGACGCAAACCGTCCAACGCAGGGGGGTCGGACCAGACTGGGGATCCTCGAGACGCGCGCCGAGAAGCATCAAGAGCATGCCCACCAGGGCCATCGGCGACTGGGTGATCAGGGTGGAGCTGAGCAGCTGGCGGAAGCTCTCCTCACCCCAACCGTTGACCGAGAGCACAGCCAAGAGCTGCAACGCCAGCAGCACCACCAGGGTGATCCCCAGCCAGCGCAACAGACTGGGGAAACGTCCTGCAACAACTGAACTCACAGGGAGGGTCTTGGAAGTTGGGCAAGCGTAGGGGCGATCAACCCAAGCCACAGCCCGTTCCGGCTGAGGATCTGGCCAGAGCACTCAAGGCCCAGGCTTTGGAGTTGGGCTTCAGCCTCGTGGGGATTGCCTCAGCTGGGGGCAGTGAGCGACTACGCCTGCGAACCGCCGCACTACAGCGCTGGCTCAAGGCGGACCATCACGGGGAGATGGCCTGGATGCAGGACCCCAGACGCCAAACGATTGAGGCACTGTTGCCAGGGGTCCGCAGTGTTGTCGCTGTCGGCCTCAACTATTACGTCGATGCCCAGCCTGCGCCCGGCAGCTTGAAGGTTGCTCGGTACGGCTGGGGCAGGGACTACCACCGAGTCATCGATGGGCGCTTGCGGGCCCTGGGACGTTGGCTTGAGAGCCAGCACCCGCAGGGGCGATGGCGCGCCTGCGTCGACAGCTCGCCACTCCTAGACAAAGCCTGGGCGGAGGAAGCCGGCCTGGGCTGGATCGGCAAACACAGCAACCTGATCAACCGCGACTGGGGGTCGTGGCTACTGATCGGGCACCTGCTCACCGACGTGGACCTTCCTGTGGACGAGCCCGCCACGCCCCACTGCGGAGCCTGCCGCGCCTGCTTAGACGCCTGCCCGACAGACGCCATCCGCGAACCGTTTGTGGTCGATGCCCGCCGCTGCCTGACCTTTCACACGATCGAGAACCGCGCGGCGGAGCTACCGCCCGAAATCGCCAGCGGCTTGAACGGTTGGGTGGCCGGCTGCGACATCTGCCAGGACGTTTGCCCCTGGAACCAGGGGGAACTAGTCTCCAGCTGCGATCCCGATCTGCAGCCCCGTCCCTGGTGGCTGGACCTCCAAGGGCCTGATGCCCTCTGCTGGAGCGATGCGGACTGGGATGACAAATTGCGGGCCTCAGCCCTGCGGCGGATCAAACCCGCGATGTGGAGGCGAAACATTGCAGCAGCCCTAGGCTGAGCATTCGATCGCTCTGCATCGATGGCTGCGCGCTGGTTGAAGGTTCTCGCCGCAGCGCCCATGATGCTGGCCAGCCTCACTGGGGGCCCCGCCAAGGCTCTGGTGCCCTACGTGGTGCTGCCCAGCGAGCGCAACCTTGATGCTGGCGGCCTGGGCATTGCCCAAGCCGCCAGCCAACTTTTGAAGCTGGGTCAGGCCGAGGAAGCCGCCAGCCTGGCGGCCCTGACGGTTCAACTCATCCCGACAGATGCTCGGGGCTGGCTCCTGCTGGCGGAAGCTCAATTGCGCAGTGGCGAGGACACCAAAGCCTCTGCATCGCTCGAGCAGGCGCGCAACCTCGATCCCCGCAACGCTGGGATCCTTTTTGCCCAGGGCTCTCTTGCCCTGAAGGCCAACGAACCGGCCCACGCGATTGAGCTGATCCGCGAGGGGCAGCGCATCGACGACAAGAACGCCGGCTCATACTTCGATCTCGGCAATGGCTACATCCTGCTAGGGGAATCAAAGGCCGCGCTATCGGCCTTTGAGCGAGCCTCAAAGCTGCGCAGCGATTTCTGGGAAGCGATCAACAACCAATCCCTGGTGCTCTACGAGCAACGCAAGGACGCCGAAGCCATCCAACGCTGGCGATCCGTGTTGACGATTCGGCCCACGGCAGCCGAGCCGATGTTGGCTTTGGCAGCAGCGCTCAATGCACAGGACCCGGGCAATGGCGAAAGCCTGGACTTAGCCAAGCGGGCCCTGGCCGGCGATCCCAACTACGTCCTCAGCAGTTATCAGCAAGAGCAGCTCTGGGGCAGTCGCCTACGCCAAGCCACAAGCGTCCTGCTGGCGAACACCAACCTGAAGGGCGATGTGGAGCGAGCCCTGGCCAATGCGGATGCTGAGCCCGTTGAAGAACCTCGGTAGGCTGGACCGCACTTTCTGACCTCGGATGCCCAAGGCGCGCCCCGAACAGCCGCTGCCCGACCCATCCGACGAGCGTCGTATTCAGCCGATTGCGCTGCATCAGGAGATGCAGCGCTCGTACCTGGAATACGCCATGAGCGTGATCGTGGGACGGGCGTTGCCCGATGCCCGTGATGGCCTCAAACCTGTTCAGCGGCGCATCCTGTTTGCCATGCATGAGCTGGGGCTGACCCCAGATCGCCCCTACCGCAAATGCGCCCGCGTCGTCGGCGACGTGCTGGGCAAGTACCACCCCCACGGCGATCAGGCGGTCTACGACGCCCTGGTCCGACTGGTACAGACCTTCGCCAGCCGGAATCCACTGCTTGATGGCCACGGCAACTTCGGCTCGGTGGATGACGACCCACCGGCGGCCATGCGTTACACCGAAACGCGTCTAGCCCCGATCGCCAATGAGGCGATGCTCGATGAAATCGGAAGGGACACGGTCGATTTCGCGAACAACTTCGATGGCTCCCAGCAGGAGCCGACCGTGCTCCCGGCCCAGCTGCCCTTCCTGCTGCTGAACGGCTGCACCGGCATCGCCGTCGGGATGGCCACCAACATTCCTCCCCACAACCTGGGGGAGGTAGTGGATGCCCTGATCGCCCTGGTGCGCAACCCGGAACTCAGCGACGAGAAGCTCCTAGAACTCGTGCCAGGCCCGGACTTTCCCACAGGCGGTGAGGTGCTCACCGGCAGCGGCCTGAGGGACACCTATCTCTGTGGCCGCGGAAGCATCCCGATGCGGGGGGTAGCGCACATTGAGGAAATTCAGCCCGGCAAGGGGCGCCACAAGCGCGGAGCGGTCGTGATCACGGAGCTGCCCTATCAGCTGAGCAAAGCAGGCTGGATTGAAAAGCTGGCTGAGCAGGTCAACGACGGAAAGATCAATGGCATCGCCGACATCCGCGACGAGTCAGATCGCGAAGGCATGCGGGTAGTGGTCGAGCTGCGCCGGGACGCCGAACCGGACAAAGTCCTCGCGGACCTGCAGCGGCGCACTGCGCTACAGAGCAATTACGGCGCGATCCTGCTGGCCCTCGTTCGCGGCAAGCCGATCCAACTGAGGCTACGCGAGCTCTTGCAGGAGTTCCTGGACTACAGAGAGCTGACGATCATTCGGCGGACCAAACACGCCCTAAAGCGTGCGGAAGATCGCCTCGAAGTCGTCGAAGGCTTGATCACCGCCCTCAATGATCTGCAACGAGTGATCGACATGATCACAGCAGCGCGCGATGCCTCCAGTGCCAAGGCCAGCCTGCAGGTGCACCTCGACATCAATGAGCGCCAAGCCGATTCCGTGCTGGCGATGCCCCTACGCCGACTTACCGGGCTCGAGCAGGAAAGCCTGCGGAAGGAAGCGGACGATCTGCGTCAAGAACGAGCCCGCCTACAGCACCTGTTGGATGAACGGCCGGCGCTGCTGGAGACGATGGTGGCGGAATTCAAGGCGCTGCAGAAGCGCTTTGCCACTCCCAGGCGCACACGCCTCGTGGAAGGCGGCGATGAGCTGATGGCCCAGCGGACCGCGGCACAACGGCCTAACACCGAACTTCTGCGGCAGCGCGCCTTCGAAGGTCTCCCAAGCGACGCTCGCTTGCTGATCCAGGCCGATGGGCAGGTGAAGGTGGTGAGCCCCCAACTGCTGGGTCGGCTTCACCTAGATGAGCCGGCGCCTCTAGGCGACAACACCTCACCCGCCCGCCTGATAATGCCGATAAGCAGCCGTCCTGCCCTGTTGGCCTTCACGGATGCTGGCCGTGTGGCCTTGCTGCGCTGGGAGTTTGCAGGTCAAAACCCTGGGACCCTTGAAAAGTTTCTGCCCGAAGGCATGAGTGGTGAGCGGATCGTGCAGCTGCTGCCCCTACCACAAGAAGCTGAGGGGAAAAGCATCGGCCTACTCAGCAGTGACGGTCGGTTCAAGCGCCTGCCCCTAGCTGACTTCCAAGATCTATCCGGTCGGGCAACTTCGGTGCTCAAGCTCAAGGAAGGGGTAAGCCTCAAGCGTGTAGTTCTATGTCGAGACGGGACGGATTTACTGGTTTATACAAATGCAGGCCGTTGTTTACGCCTACAGATGAACGACGAGAACTTGCCGGTAATGGGCCGCAATGCGCAGGGTGTGTCGATTGTCCGGTTGCTACCCGGAGAAGAGGCAATTGGAGCGCAGTCAGTAGACAGAAACGGCTATGTATGGCTTGCGTCGCGTCACGGAAGGATCAGCAGAGTCGAGATGAAGGATTTACGACCTGTCAGCAGAGGTGGAATTGGAGAAGTTGCAGTGACTTTTAGCTCCAAAGATGATCGACTCGTAGAAGCCCTCAATCAAGACTCGAAGCTATTTGCATTAGTCATGAATAATGGTCAGACACAGCGCCTCTCTCAACCAGATGGCACTACCACTGAGGTCATTGATAAGAACGACACAGCCAATGAAGTAGCAGAAGTCATAGAATTAATCAGCAAGGAAAGTTGACTTGTGCATGATGCGGAGCCAAGCCAGAGAACGCAAATGGCCTACACCTCCTGAGCAGTCTCGTAATCAGAATGCCTACCCACATCAAGCCACAACTCATGTAGAGGAAAGACATGCAGATTCATCTGTTGGTCAAGGCCACGAAGAAAAAGATCTGTCATGTCGCAAGAACATCCAGGCTTAAGTAGTGAAAGGAGACGTGGTGTGACAACATAGATTCCGGCATTAACCTGAGCCCTAACGATTGGCTTCTCTTCAAGACCTGTGAATTGGGTCCCAATGCTGCGAACCACACCAAACGGATTTTGCCACTCTTGCGGACGCACAGCCATTAGAGCATCCGCAGAGTCACGAATACACTGGTCAATGAGGTCTGCAAAGGAAACATCTGTAACTACGTCGCAGTTGACCACAAGAAGATGCTGGCTCAGGAGTGAAGGATTAAGGAGGGACAGAGAGCCCGCAGTACCAAGCGGTGATGACTCATGCAGGTAGGTGATGTGAGTACTAAAACGCGAACCGTCGCCGAAATGGTCGAGAATAATTTGTGATAGATAATTAACGGAAATGGCGATATTCTTAAAGCCTTCACAAGACAACTTCTCAATAAGATGTTCAAGCATGGGCTTACCCTTAACTGGAAGCATGGGCTTAGGCATTTCGGCCGTAAGAGGCATAAGCCTCTGACCGCGACCACCAGCCATGATGACGACAGTTTCACTCCGCTCTGGCGGACTAAAAAGGTGCTCAGCGACGTGGAGGCCTACAAGTTGTCCTGCTGGATTCACAACAGGTAGGTGGAAGAAGTGATTAATACGCATAAGATTATGAGCCTCAGCCTCTCCCATACACGGGGAAACAACTATCGGAACTCGATTCATAACAGAATCAACTTTTTGCTCTAGAGAAAGACCGTTAAGCAATGCTTTTCTAATATCACTATCCGCAATCATTCCAAGCAGCTTGCAAGAATCATCGACAACAAGAGCAAGCTGGTAACCAACATCGCTCATGACCCTCAGCGCGTCGGTGAGAGTGCTTCCAGATTGAACGGTTGTATTAACCCAGTCTTTGACAAGAGTGGTCTTCATGATGGGATAATAGATAAGACTGCCTGAGCAAGGATTTCGAGTCCTTTTGAACCACTACGCTCGGGATGAAACTGGAATCCAATGATGTTGTTATAGCGAACGGTGGCAGCAAAGGTTTCGCCTCCATAACAAGACATGTGGGTCACGTACTCAGGCGAGATATTGATGGCGGCATAGCTATGGACAAAGTATTGATAGACACACTCGTCTTCACAAGAACGTGAAGAACCACTTGGGATGAGCTTATTCCATCCAACATGAGGCAGTAAGACTCTGTGACCGAAGGCATCACAGGAGGGAAGGCAACTTACATTACCTGGGATAAAATCTAGGCCTGGGGTAACGGAATATTCATCACTTTGTGAGAAAAGCATCTGCATACCGAGACAGATGCCGAGGAGAGCCTTTCCTTGAGAGACCCACTCCGTAAGAAATGGAGCCAAACAAAGCCGGTCTAGGGCAGCCATTCCTGCAGGGAATGAACCAACGCCGGGTAAGGCTAAAAGGTCGCAAGCATCGAAGTCATGGTATTGGCTCGAGATAGCCACAGAAGCACCTAATGATCTAAATGCATTGAGTAAACTATGAGTGTTACCCATACCGTAGTCGATGATGCCTATTTTCAGGCCGGAGAGAGGATTGCCGTAGGAAGGGAGAGGGTTGCATAAATGGCGTAGATTAAGCTCCGGGGATAAAGAGGCTTTGGTCTTATAACGCGCAAAATCTAGAGAGTTTGAGTGAAGCGCAGCTCCAACGCTGACGCCCGAAACGCAAGAATTGGAAAGCATGGAGGTGATTTGAACATCAGTTGAAATCCCTCCGCCGAAGATTAAGGGAACTGAGACTAGGTCTTGAACAGCACTCAATAACTCAGTATCCGGGGATGTGCATGTTCCGTCCCTATCTACGGAAGTTAGTAAGATCTCACCAGCACCTGCTTCTTGAGCCTTCTGAATCCAAGTCAAAACGTCTAGACCTGACTTTTCTCTACCCGCTTCGGTCATAGCTTCCCAGTTCCCACTGGAGGTCTGACGAGCTTGCACCGATACGACAACGCACTGTTTGCCGAAAGCTTGTGCAAGCTCTGTGATCAGCTCAGGACGTTTAATGGCAGCTGTGTTGATAGCAATTTTGTCAGCTCCAGATGCCAAAAGGGACTTGGCATCTGTGACGCTTCGAACTCCGCCTCCGGCTGTTATAGGAATAAAGACCTGCTCGCAGTTTTTACGAAGAAGATCCAAGAGGCTATTTCTACCGTAGAGGCTTGCGACGGCATCAACATAAAGAAGCTCATCAGCACCGGACTGACAGTACTTTATAGCTGCTTCACTGGGGTCCCCAATGACGCGGAGACCTTCAAACCGAACACCCTTAATGAGACGACTACCTTTGATATCGAGACGAGCTATCAGTCGTTTAGTTAAACCCATACTAATGAGGAGAATTACCGATCCATTCAGATGCGGTGAGCTGTTGATGAGATGCTACATCGTCAAAAACCGTACGACGTAGCTTCCATTGGTTATCGTCAGTGAAGGTCCACAAGTGTGGCGATCGAAATTTGTCAGCCAATAGATTGTAATAGCTGTGATCGAATGCAGGGCTTTCGAAGGCTTTTGATGCAACTGGGAACTGATCTGGAGGAAGAGAAAGATAGTCAAAGATCTCCTGGGCCCAGCGATCAGGGAATTCACCATCATATTTTTGAACTAGAGCGACACCCTCTTCTCGAGTAATATCTCCCGAGCGTATCTCCTGGGCTGCATCATATGTAGACCTTCCGATGCCGAACTTAATCCATGTCGTATGGTAATGGAAGTCATCGATACGATCATCAATTGAATTATAGGTGCTGTAAGTACCTGCAGTTCGCTCTGGAGCACTCTCAAAACCTCCGTGCTCGATGGCGTAATAGTATGCACTTTGCGGATGCCATTTTTCATAATAGCCAAGATAATGAACTTCTATTTTCTTATCAGTGAGTCTATGCGGATCAATCGGCATATATGGTTCCCAGTCTACTGGCTGCAAACCAAGCTCCCGTAGATTAGAGAGCGAAGTGCCTCCTAGGAAGATTTCGTCTTCTGATGATGAAGAGAAGTATTCCCAGCTTCGCACGGCTGAGTTCATATCAGCTTGAGGGTTGCCATATTCTGCTTCATTTTCACCATAGAAGATGAGAGGTATATCATAGAGCGCTGCTATCTTGGGAGCGAGATTTTTTTGGCCGAGGATAAAGGGTTGAAACGGGTGAAAGAGATTCTCTACCGCCAGACGAGTAATAAGCCTATGAATTTTACCATTAGGAGTAAAAAGGATATTGTCAAATCCAGCGTGAATCCAGGCCTGATGATTTCTCCAGCCCCAATCTGTATAAATATGAGGGGCCCATGTACATGTTAATGGGTGCATCCCATATTTGTACTTTAGTAGGTGGGCTTGCATGAAACTGTCTTTGCCCCCGCTCCCTGGGACTAAGCAGTCATAAGAACCATCTGTCCGACGATAGCGATCGCAGAGATCACGAAGTTCAAGTTCGCGTGTGTTCCAGTCAATGCTATTTTTTTGCTCTTTTACTCGGCATGCGTCACAGACACCTGATTCATCGAAGTGAATCGCTTGCTTAGGTTTTGTTCCGTCATTCTTGAACTCAGCTGTGCTAGAAGGTCGCTGGTTGCTGATGACGCAGGAGCGACAGAACTTTATCTCAAGAGGAAGGCCATAAAAGGCCACTTCTGGCTGGGAAGACCTAAAGGCTGTCTTGTCGATAGGCTGTGGGAAAGGAAAAAAGACCATGCCGGCGCTTCGACTCGAATTACAATCCTATCGCCATTGCTGGTTTTGCAGCCATTCCATGATCGCAGATGTGGGTGTCTTAGTAGGCTTAGGGCACTTTCGGGGCCAAAGCACGCGTTGACCGGCTTGAAGGGCATTCTGCAGGGCTGAGCTGACAGAGTCGATTTCTGGAGTTGCATCAAAAACATCGGGTCCAAATCTGAGACGTCCTTGCTGGCGAGCGCCGATATTCAGAACAGGCATACCGACAATTGGTGCTTCGATGATTCCACTTGAAGAATTTCCACCCATAGCTTCAAACAAATGAAGAGCAGCGAGGTATCGTTCATGACCCAAAGATGGGATACACCATGCTCGATGCGAGTATGTTTCGACAAAGCGATGCAAAAGACTCAAAAGATCATCACTTCCATCGTCGGCATTCGGGTATGTAAAAAGAACATGTATATCCAGCCGCTCTAAGACATTAAGCAGGACTTGAAACCCCTTAATTCCTCGATCTTCGTCAAGAGTTTCAGGGTGATATGTCACAAGCAAGTTGGAATCGCCAAAACGATAGCCAGTCAGGCGCTCAAAGTCGGAACGGCTAGGTTCAGGCGACCTTAAAATTCCATCCAGCACTAATGGTCCGACTGTAAAGACGCTCTGAGGCGAATGCCCCATCGCTATCACTCGTTTGCTATATAGTTCTGCAGCTGTAAAATGCCAAGTGCTCAGTTGGGTAATCGCATGTCGAAGTTTGTTATCCAAAGCACCTTCGGTTGTTTCACCTCCATGCAAGTGTACAATTGGTATACCAGTAAGATGGCTCGCCGCTGCACATGCAAATGCCTCATAACGATCACCCAGGATAATAATTAGCTCAGGTTGGGAGCTAACTAAGCAAGCTGCGATCCCTGACAAAGCAGCCGAAGTAAGCTCGGCCATGGACGGCCGGGGGGTTCGCTCTAGAGCGAGGGGTACAAAATGAGTTGGCTTGAGGCCATCCGATTCAATCTCAGTGACTGTCGAACCAAAAGTTGAGCTAAGGTGGCTACCACTAACAATCATTTGGAGCTCGAAACGGACATCAGAATTGATCTCTATCAACAGATGCCGCAACAGACCATACTCTGATCGACTACCGGTGAAGGCTGCAATTTTTATAGGCAGATTATGTTCAACCATCGATAGCTTCACCAACGTCATAATTACGACGGGCAGGTTTTCCGATTATCTGGAAGTAAGACATAGGACTGAGGCCATCGGCTGGGCGTTGGCACACCAAATCATCAGGTGTTAACAGCTGTCCGGTTGAGATTGGCCGCGCCGCCCTCAAACTGCGTCGTGCAACGGTGAGTGTGTTCTGTTCTGAAGGCTGTGGACGCTTGAAGCCATCACCGAGAATCTTCTCGCAACTACGTATGGCGAGAACCATTTGCTCGAACGATGAAGGCTCAAGACTTGCTTTGTGATCGGGACCTGGTAAAGAAGTATCCAGTGTTAGATGCTTTTCAAGAACGACAGCACCTAAAGCCACAGCTGCTACTGGAGCCACTATGCCAGTGGTGTGGTCTGAGTAACCAACAGGACAGCCAAAGGCTGAATGCATAGATGTGAGGGCATAAAGATTGACCTCATCTTCTGGTGCTGGGTATGCGCTTAGACAGTGGAGAAGAGTGACCCGATCTCTCGGTAGTCCAGCATCAAGAAAGACTTGAAGCGCTTCTTCTACCTCGCCCAGGCGACTCATACCTGTAGAAAGATATACAGGTAAGTTATATGTGAGAGCCGCTTGAGCCATAGCCTGGAGCAATGGGAGATGGGTTATCTCTCCAGATGGAACCTTAATCGCATTAATGCCAACCTCAAGGAGCATCTGTAGTTCTGGTATACCAAAAGCAGTGGACAAGAAAGAAATACCTATGTCGCGACAGTAATCAGCCAACTCGAAATGTTGACAAACGCTTAATTCGAGATTATTAAGCATCTGACGTTGGCTACCGGCGCCGTCATTTTGAGTCTGGTAGTCAGCCTTGGGTGCGTTGGTAGTGACAAGCGAGGAAGAGGTGAATGTCTGAAATTTGACGGCATCGGCGCCTGCATCAGCAGCGGCCCTGACCAACTGCTTAGCCATGGCGAAGTCGCCGTTGTGATTGACACCAGCCTCGGCGATTACAAAAGTGGCCATCCCATCACCCGTTTGCCGGCACTAATTACAGTACGTTCAGGAATCTCTAGTCCCTCCCGAAGAACACTGCCGCTGCCAATAAAACATTCTGAGCCAAGCCTAACGCCTCCATTAATCACGGCTCCGGTACTGACATGGCAATGGTCCCCGATTTGGACGTCATGCTCTATGAGGCATCTAGTGTTGAGGGTGCAATGTGATCCGATTACAGCACCCGCATTGATAATCGAGCCATGGCCGACAGTCGTACCCCTTCCTAATGTCGCGTGACGACTAACAATAGCGTGTGGAGAAACCACTAAAGGTATTTCAAAACCAAGTTCTTCCAGTAATGAAGCCAAACGTATACGCAAACGAGCATCTGGAAGCTGCCCAACCGCCAAAACCGCGGCTTTGCAGGTCAATGAAAGCTGCGGGAGATCAGAGTCAGAAGATATAACAGTATACCCAAGCACTTTTGTCCCTACCTGCTCCGGAAGACCAACAAGACCTTCGATCTTCCATCGACCCGCTTCCTCAACAATATCGATCAATGAGCGCGCATGTCCGCCACAGCCAATGAGGAGCAAAGAAGTCAATTTGCCAAACCCTCCAACAACTGTGGACTGCTCGGTAGATTCAGGAGACGACAGGCTTGATCTTCTGCGATTGAAAGAGGTCCGCGTGGAGAGTCGGTATACATAGGTTGTTGGTTTAGTAGTTGCCACACAGGACGCAACAGGATGCCCTCAGCATGAGCACACTCGATAATGTTTAGACGAACTACTCTTGCTTGACGAGAATCATCCGAAAGAAATCTCAAAGAAACTAGCCAGTGATTGCTGCTACATCCCGGCTGCTCCGAAAGAATCTCTACCCCTGGAATAGAAGCAAAGAGATTTGTGTATCTGTCAAAGAGTTTCTTTTTTAGCCTAAGACGGCGATCAAGATCCTCGATCTGAGCAACTCCCAGTGCTGCATTGAGATTTGGCAAACGATCGTTCCACCCAACTAAATCATGCTTGAACTCCCAAGGGTGCGGAATTTTTGCTGTTGTGGAAAGATGCCGTGCGAGATTAGCTAGTTCGGTATTGTTTGTGATAACTGCACCACCCCCACCGGTGGTAATTAGCTTATTTCCATTGAAGCTTAGTATTCCTAAAGAACCAATTAAACCACAGTGCTCTTCTGCAACCCAGCTTCCGAGTGCTTCCGCAGCATCTTCAATTAAGGGCAAACCCCATTCATCTGAAACAGATCGTAGCTGATTGATTAGAGCTGGACGACCAAAGACATGAACTGGGAGTACGGCAGACAACCTACGTCCTGATTCGCGATTGTAGATCTGACCGCCGCGTCTCTCAGCAATTGCGTCTAGACGTTCTGCTAAAGAACTAGGGCTCATTCCTAAGGAACAAGGTTCAATGTCAACAAAATGAGGAACTGCTCCTAGATGTGAAACTGCGTTAGCAGTTGCAATAAAACTCAGAGGAGGCAAAAGAACTTCATCCCCAGGACGCACTCCCGCAACGTAGAGGCTTAGGCGAAGAGCAACGGTGCCATTGCTCACAGCTATTGCATGTTTGGCTCCAGTAAAGTGGCATAGAGACTGTTCAAACTGACTAACCCACTGTCCTGCTGTACTTACCCACCCAGTATCTAGACAATCCTTTACGTACTGCCAGGCATTGGTACCGCTAAAATCTGGCTCATGAAGTGCAATAGGATATGAGTTGGAAGACTGTCCACAAACATCCCTCAAAACAGCCAATATGTCCGAAGTTTGACTCATACGGAATACAGACCCGGCCTATACATCGCTAAGTTATGAGCGTCTAGGAACCAATCCACGGTTTCTTTCAAACCACACCTGAATCCTTCAATCCCTGCATAGCGAGGCTGCCAATCCGTCAGTTGCTTGAGACGCGTATTATCGCCAAAAAGGCGATTAACTTCTGACCCTGGCGGCCGAAGACGGTCTTGATCTGTCAAGATTTCCACTTCCCTGCCCATAACCTCAGCAATAAGCTGGACAGTGGACCCGATTGAAATCTCAAAGTTGCTGGCTGCATTCACGACCAGACCAAGGGCGGAGTCACATTGAGAAACCGAGAGAAAAGCTGCCGCTGTATCCAAAACAAAGTTAAAGTCTCTCGTAGGAGTAAGCGCACCAAGAGAGATCGCGGTGCGTCCAGAGGCGATTTGCGTAATTACTGTAGGGATAATAGCTCTAGCACTTTGGCGAGGACCGTAAGTATTGAACGGGCGCAATACAGTGACGGGGGTTTCGAAGCTTCTCCAATAACTCAAAGCTATTTGATCTGCACCTATTTTGGTAGCGGCGTAAGGTGACTGACCAACAAGCGGATGATCCTCAGTAATAGGTACAAACTGAGCAGTCCCATAGGTTTCAGAGGTAGATGTATGAATAACTCTTTGAACACCAAGATCTCGAGCAGCCTGAACAACATTCAAGGTTCCATGGATATTTGTATCTACATAACTAGAGGGGGCAATATAACTATAAGGGATGGCGATTAGCGCTGCCAGATGAAATACTTGGTCACAGCCGCGCATGGCTTCGCGTACGCAGATAGGGTCGCGAATATCACCTAGTACTACATCGATATCTGCCTTAATAGAATCTGGTAGTGAATCAAGCCAACCCCAACTACCAATAGAGTTGTATTGACAAAAAGCTCTGACGCTATAGCCAGATTTGAGTAGTGTCTCGGTAAGATGGGATCCTATAAATCCATCGGCACCTGTTACGAGAGCAAGAGTCATTCAATCACTGATCATGTCTGACATCATAAGCTCGACCAGGCGAAAGTCGACCATATCGTCAATGTCTATAGAACGCTCTCTAGGCATTTCGTGAAATCGAAGACCATTCTGCCAAATACCTTTGGCCAAGGACTCCAGCGTCCAGCAATAGATAGATGCATTCATCGCATAAACAGGCGGTGCCTGCTGACGAGAAACAGGTGAATCAGAAAAGGGTAAAGTCTTTGAGAGGCAAACAGAGCCATCCCAATTCTTCTCAACCATATTGAAGTAAGGATTCTTGTCTGACTTATAACCCGTTATCACGGCAGGCGCACCCTGATCAAGTAAGTTCAGACAATGAGTAATATCACTACTGTTCCTAAGAGGTGAGGTCGGGTCTAGATCAACGATCCGATCAACCAAGCCATCGTTTTTTATGATCCAGTCAACGAGGTGTCGTACTACTGGTAATTTAGCAGCGTCATCAGTAGCCAAACTTTGTGGGCGGATAAAAGGTACACATGCTCCTGTATTTTCTGCAATGTTCGCAATCGATTCGCAGTCGGTAGAAACATAGACTTTGTCAATCGCTGGATGAGACAAAGCTTGGTCAATGGTCCAGCAAATAAGGGGTTTTCCGTGTATCTCACGGACATTTTTTCCTGGAACACCCTTGGAACCTCCACGAGCACAGATTGTCGCAATGGTTAGATTTGACATGCCATCTCCTTGAGTTGAATCGCTAGAGCGCTTGTTTCTAGACCTTCAGTCAGCGGTTGTACACACGGTAAGTCATTAAACAAGGAGTCGAGAAAGGATGTCCATGCTGTCCCGTATGTACTCGATATATCAAAATGATTGGTTCCTGATGACAACACATATTTGTTGGTAGCCGTTTTTAGTGTAAGCGCTTTAAGCGAGAGATCCCAGGTCAAGGTTCCTTTATCTCCTACCGCCTGGTAGCGTCGAATAGGCGTTCTCGCAACATAATCCAAATTAATACTAATAATTGCATTTTTCTGGCTGACTAGAGTAGCTGATGCAACAGCTTCGGAATGAATCTCTAGACTAGGCACATAAGATTTGGTGCATGAGATTGGTTTAATACTACCAAAGATCCATCTGGCAATATCAATCTCATGGATGAGGTCAAGTAAAACACCACCCCCTTGGTCAGGATTCGCACTATAACTGTCTTTATAATTTGTCGCAGGACGCCAATCAGGTAACCACTGTCCAACTTCAAAAGAAGCCCTGGCAATATGACCAATTAAACCTTCATCTATGACCTCCTTAAATCTCCTTATTGATGGAAGAAACCTTAGATTACATCCAACCTGCGTACAAGGAAGCGGATGAGAAGCTTTCATGGCACCAGATATAGCCGAGAGCTGCTCGTGGTTAATGGCCACAGGCTTTTCTACATAGAAAGGAATTGATGCTTGCAGGGCCTGTTGAATTGCTTCGGTATGAAGAAAAGATGGGTTAGAAATGACCAGAAAATGAGGTCTTTTGATCAGAGCTTGACGGACTGAAGAAACGAGTAAGGCTTCTTTGTCTAGAGACAATTGGTTATGAGCTGTATTCTCACGCACAAATGTCCAATTGACACGACCTACCAACTTCTCAATTTCAGATATATGACGCTTCCCAATAGCTCCTGTACCAGCGACTGCAATGTTGAGTTCAGTTAATGACACGGACATTCTATTCTACAGGCCAGTACGGTTCAAGGAGTGGTAGATATTTTGTTCCAATTGCTAAGATTTACTCCTTTAGTAATAAGATATTGTCGTGCGTCAGGGAGGGCTTCTCCGATGAAATTGAATAGATTGGCGGTTGATGCTCCATCAATAGAGTTGGTCTCCAGGGCATTAAGTAAATGATCTTTATTGCCAGCTCCACCAGATATAATAACAGGAATACTAGAGATATTGCTAACAACTTGAAGAATATCTAGACAATACCCTTGTCCCGTTCCATCAAAATCAATCGAGTTTAGATATAGTTCTCCTACTCCAAGTGAAATCACATGCTGCAAATATTCTACTAGCGACATGTCAACCTCTGTCGCTCCTTGATCAACATAGACTTTCCATGTGCCGTCAACTAACTTGAAGTCAATAGATGCGACAATAGCCTGGCTTCCATATTTCGAGACCAAATCCTTGATTAGCTTTGGGTTTCTGTATATAGACGTATTGATAATCAACTTGTCTGCTCCGTTGCTAATCATTAAATCGGCATCTTGAAGAGAGTTTATGTGACCTCCAAGGCCTAGAGGTATAAAACAGTTAAGGCTTACTTCTTCTACCGCAGCAATAAATTCTCTTGCATTTGCTCCGTTGCGGTCTACATTTAGGATTATCAGTTCGTCAAGAGACTGTGCTACATGCTCGAAGTTATAGTTAGACCTCAACCAAGAAGTATCTCCAACTCGCTGGAGACGAAAGTTACGACTCAGCCAAAAGTATCCTTCTTGATAGAGAAGCGTAAAGACTAGCCGTTTTCTTGCCATTAGTACTGGGTAAGAAAGTTTTTTAGGACAGCAAGACCATTGGACTGACTTTTTTCGGGATGAAACTGGGTTCCAAAGACGCACCCATCTTCAACAGCTGAGG
The DNA here is from genome assembly GCA_047285805.1 of Synechococcus sp. Classification (GTDB taxonomy): domain Bacteria; phylum Cyanobacteriota; class Cyanobacteriia; order PCC-6307; family Cyanobiaceae; genus Vulcanococcus. The sequence goes on from JBJBCN010000003.1 coordinate 405,390, forward strand.
CAAAGGAATAACCGTACGAAGTTGTTCCAATAACATGGGATTCATTCAGGCAGTTAAAATGATAACTATGAATAAAATAAAAGTCGTTCTGGTTGTTTCCCGACGAAATAAGGCCTCTAAATAGTTTGGAACTGCACCTTGGGGAAACATGGTTGAATCCGATGTGTGGTATTTTATATCCGTTACTAATGAGATCATTCGTAAAGCGATTAACAGTTCCTGGAATCAGGCCAAGTCCTTTGCTATGACCATCTTCATCTCCACTATCTGCTAAAAGCTGCATCCCCAAACAAATTCCTAAAAGCGGAATTCCATCTGAAACCTGTTGATATATAGCCTTGTCAAGGCCTTTCTGTCGAATAGATTGCATGGACATCTTAAAAGATCCAACACCAGGCAATAGATAGTGTGAACAGCCGCGCATTTGTTCTGGTTCAGACACGATCGAGGTGTCCGCACCTAAATATCTTAACGCTGATGCAACAGAACGTAGGTTACCAGCTCCATAGTCAATGATTCCAACTTTCATGATTCTCAAATCACTTTTCGCCGTAGAACCTTGTATCACCAGGTACTCCAGCCTCCGTCGACAATGATATTTTGACCTGTGACCCATCCTGACATATCGGTAGCCAGGTAGACAATTGCTCCAATAAGATCTTCCTCTTTCCCCATCCTCTTCATAGGGGTTTTCTGAATATATTTATCAACAAAGGATGATGGTTGATTTCGATATATTCCCCCAGGTGAAATTGCGTTAACCCTGATTGAGGGTGCAAGGGTGGTAGACATCCATCTTGTAAGTTGCAACAAGCCTCCCTTGCTTGCTGCATATGCGGCTGGATTGTTCATATTTGTACCTTCATATAAGGATAGATCAGGTCCGCATATGCCGTAAATAGATGAGATATTAATAATGCTTGACTTATTAGACTGTAAAAGCTTCAAGCAGGCTTGAGTCAGTGCGAATGGTGCCATGAGATTAACATCCATTGCCCGTTGCCAAGTGTTTATAGTTTGCTGCGGGAAAGGCACTGACCAGCCTTCCAAATTCGACGTACCGACAAATGCAGCATTATTTACAAGAACATCAAGCCTACCAAACTCTTTTTCAATAAGGCTAGGAATACAATTAAAATGATCTGGTTTCTCTAGATCCAAATCTACAGTTAAAACTGCGCGATTAAACTTTGTCTCTAATGATTCTTTGACGGCTAATAGGTTGTCATTGTTTACGTCAATTAGAACTATAGTAGAACCAAGCTCGGCAAGTGCTGAAGCTATTACACTGCCAATTTTACCGGCACCACCGGTCACCAAAGAAACCCTGCCTTCCAGAGACATTAACTCGGAAACTGATCTAGAAAATAGATCTGAAGACATAAATTAGGCGCTCACCTTATTTTGCAGAGCCGGAATTGATGGATGCTGCTCCAGTACCACCTTGAGATAGCGCCCCGTATGGGAGACAGGATGCTCAGCGACTTGCTCCGGGGTTCCTGTCACGACGACCTCTCCACCCTTGTCACCCCCCTCGGGACCGAGGTCGATAATCCAGTCGGAACAGCGGATCACGTCGAGGTTGTGCTCGATCACCAAGATCGAATTTCCCTTATCAACGAGACGCTGCATCACATCCATCAACTTGTGGACGTCGTAGAAACTCAGGCCGGTTGTGGGCTCATCGATCAGATAGAGAGTCTTCCCTGTAGCCCGCTTTGAAAGTTCAGTCGCCAACTTGACGCGCTGGGCTTCACCACCGGAGAGGGTTGGTGCGGGTTGGCCCAGCTTGACGTAACCCAAGCCCACATCCACCAAGGTGCGCAAACGATCAGCAGCCTGAGGAATCGCTGAAAACACCTCGCAGGCCTGCTCCACCGTCATCTGCAGGACATCGGCGATGGTGTGGCCCTTGTACTTGACCTGCAACGTCTCGCGGTTGTAGCGAGCGCCCTTGCAGACATCGCACTGGACGTAGACGTCAGGCAAGAAGTTCATCTCAATGACATTCACACCCTGGCCGCTGCAGGCTTCGCAGCGACCACCCTTGACATTGAAGCTGAACTGTCCGACGGCGTAACCGCGGGCCTTGGCCTCCACCGTGGCCGCAAAGACCTGACGGATCGGATCAAAGGCCCCGGTATAGGTCGCAGGGTTGGAGCGAGGCGTACGGCCTATCGGCGATTGGTCGATCACGATCACCTTGTCGATCGCCTTGATCCCTTTAAGGTCATCAACCCCAGCCGGGAAGGGCACTTTCATCCCAAGCTTGTGCTCCAGCGCAGGGTGCAGGAGCTCATTGACCATGGTGCTCTTGCCGCTACCACTCACCCCGGTCACACAGACCAAGCGGCCCAAGGGGAACTCCACGTCGAAGCCGCTTAGGTTGTTACGGGCGCAGCCCACCAAGGTGAGCTTGCGTGAACCATTGGCTCGGCGTTCTGCAGGTGTCGGAATGGCACGGCGGCCGCTCAAGTAAGCACCGGTCAACGACTCCTCGGCCGCCAGCAGGGTCTCGAAATCACCCTCGGCAACGATATTGCCGCCATGGACCCCAGCTCCAGGTCCGATATCGACGATGTAGTCGGCGGCACGAATCGTGTCCTCGTCGTGCTCCACCACGATCAAGGTATTGCCCAGATCCCTAAGCTTCACAAGGGTGTTCAGCAGCCGGTCGTTGTCGCGCTGATGCAAACCGATGCTCGGCTCGTCGAGCACGTAGAGCACACCCGTCAGACCGGCACCAATCTGGGTAGCGAGACGGATTCGCTGGGCCTCACCACCCGAGAGGGTCATAGCTGGGCGATCCAGGCTCAGGTAATCCAGTCCCACGTCCAACAGGAACTTCAGGCGCATGCGGATCTCCCGCATCACCAAATCGCCAATTTGGATTTGACGGGCATTGAGCAGGGCCGGACCCTCGATGCCCATCAGCTCTTCAATCCGGCGCAGGCTCTCGCCGACGCTGCTGTTGGTGAGCTCGTGGATGCGGTAAGGGCCCACCCGCACAGCCAGGGCTTCAGGCTTCAGGCGCAAACCATGGCAGCTGGCGCAGGGCACCAACTCCAGATATTTCTCGAGCTTCTGGCGAATCGACTCGCCACTCGCATCACGTAATTGGCGCTCGAGGATCGGCAGTATTCCTTCGAACGGCCGCAGGTAGGTCTGGTTTTTCTTGTAGCGGCTATCGGCCTGGATGGGGATCGGTTCCCTTGACCCGTTGAGCAACACGTCCTGCTGCTCCACTGTCAGCTCATTCCAAGGCGTCTTGATCTCAAAGCCAAAGGCTTCTCCCACCGAATAGAGCAGGGAGAAGTAATAGGAGTTGTCCTTTTCAGCCCAGGGAGCAACGGCCGCGTACACCGGCAACGAAGGATCAGGGATGACCCGCTCTTTCGTGAATTGGCGCAGATGACCAATTCCATGGCAATCCGGACAGGCGCCGTACGGACTGTTGAACGAGAAGAGCCTGGGCGAGAGCTCCTCCATCACCGCTCCATGGACGGGACAGGCGAAGTTCTCGGAATAGAGGCGCTCCTTCTCGACCTCTGGCGGCAATTCCTCTCCGGACTTCGGCACCACTTCGACGAGGGCCAAGCCATCACCGCGCTTGAGCGCCGTGCGCAGGGAATCGGTCAGGCGCTCTTGAATGCCCTCACGAGCCACCAGGCGATCCACCACCACCTCGATGTTGTGGGAGTGATTCTTGTCGAGCTCAATGTTGTCGGCGAGTTCACGCACCTCGCCGTTGATCCGCACCCGGGCAAAGCCCTCAGCCACCAAGCCGGACAGCAACTTGACGTGGGTGCCCTTCTTGCCGCGAACCACAGGGGCGAGGAGCTGGTAACGGGTCCCCTCCGGCAGGGTGAGGACCTGATCGACCATCTCGTCGATGGACTGGGGCCGAATCGAGCGGTCGCACTCGGGGCAATGGGGCTCCCCTGCTCGACCAAACAACAGACGCAGATAGTCCTGGATCTCCGTGACCGTTCCCACCGTGGAACGGGGGTTATGGCTGGTGGATTTCTGATCAATCGAGATCGCAGGCGAGAGGCCCTCGATCGCGTCCACATCGGGCTTGTCGACCTGGCCGAGGAACTGCCGGGCGTAGGCAGAAAGACTTTCTACATAGCGGCGCTGGCCTTCCGCGAAAATCGTGTCGAAGGCCAGGGAGCTCTTGCCGCTGCCGCTGACACCGGTGAACACCACCAGCTGGTTGCGGGGAACCGTGACGTCGACATTCTTGAGGTTGTGCTGGCGGGCACCCCGCACCCGGATCACATCCTCCAAGGAGCCGCCGTTGAGGGCCTGCAACGCAGCCTTCTCGTTCACGCTTTTGGCGAGGGCGCGGGGCATCCAAGCGGCTCTAAGAGGGATGGAGTCTAGGCAGCGCGTTTAAGCAGGCTGGCCGCGTAGCTCCTGGTCTCACCGAAATCGCCGCCGGCCAACTCAGCCAGCTCCGTCTGGCGTGCCTGAGTGTCCCGCAGTTGGGACACTCGCGTGTAGGTCGTGCCGTGCCGCACCTCCTTCGCGACCTGGAAGTGATGGTCAGCGGCGGCAGCCACCAAGGGCTGGTGGGTCACGCAAAAGACCTGTCGCTGCTGGGCCAGGCGCTGCAGCAACTCCGCCATGGCACCACTGACACGGCCACTGACACCGGTGTCAATTTCGTCGAACAGCAGGGTGACGTGCTGATCCGCCGCAGCCAAACAGGTTTTCAGAGCCAATAGAAAGCGCGACATCTCACCGCCCGAGGCCACCTCAGCAAGGGGAGCGAGCGGCTGACCCGGGTTGGCCGAGAACCGGAACTGCACGGCGTCTGCCCCCTCTTCCCCCGGAGCCATGGGCTCAATCGCCACTTCAAAACGGACATTGGCCAGACCCATAGGCCGCAGGGCCTGCATCAGGTCCTGCTCCAGAGCCTCAGCGGCAAGGCGACGGGCCTGGGTGAGGTGGGCGTTGCAGCGATCCCGGTGCTGGCGAGCCTGGAGCTCGGCCAGCTCCAAGGCCTCGACACTGGCTTGAGCACCGCCGGACACCAGTTGATCGCGCAGATCATCACGCCAAGCGATCAGCTCAGAAAGGTCCTTGCCATGGCGTCTCTCCAGCGCCTTCAGCAAAGCGATCCGCTCCTGAAGCTGCCCGAGGCTGTCCGGATCGCTGTCCAGGCTGGACCCATAGCGATCGAGCTCGCGAATGAAGTCCTGAAGCTCCGCGAGGCCGTCGCCAAAACGGGCGTTCAACGCCGACAAACTGCCATCAAGCTGCTTCATCTGGGACAACTCCGCCTCACAGGCGGCCAGGTGGTCCAACACCGATGGGGCTTCCTCTGCGCCATCCACTAGCCGTCCCATCAGGGTCATGACCCCTTCCTGAAGACGCACCCCATGGGCAAGCCGATTCTCTTCCTTTTCCAGACGGCTGCGCTCCGCTGGGTTCTCCAGCTTGGCCGCCTCTAGGTCATCCAACAGTTGTTGCTGCCGCTCCAAGTCGGCCTGCAGCGTTAGCCAGTCGGCCTTGGCCTGCTCCAGGGCCGCGGACGCTTGCCGCCATGAGCGATAACTGTCCTGAACGGGTGGAAGGTGCTGCTGCAGGTCAGCGGCGCCAAAACGATCCAGCCAGCGGCGCTGCTGACCCGGCCGGGCCAACTGCTGGGTCTGCCCCTGAACCGTGAGATCCAACAGCAAAGGCCGGAGCGATTGGATCTGCTGACGGTTGACCGCAACGCCATTGAGTCGATGGCGGCTCGTGAGTCGATCGTCCTTCTGGCGCCATTCGCGGCTCAGCAACACCTCCTCCTCGTCGCACTCCAGCTCCTGCTCGCTCAGCCACTCCTGCAAAGGAGGACTGATGGAAAAACTGGCTTCAATCACCCCTTGATGGCTGCCCTGGCGCAACAGCCGAGGCCCCTGCCCCCCCAAGAGGGCGTCGAGGGCATCCAAAAGGATGGATTTACCGGCTCCGGTCTCGCCGGTAAGCACCGTGAAGCCCTGACCAAACTCCAGCTGCAGCTCTTCAATCAGAGCGATGTTTTGGAGACGCAGACCGGTAAGCACAAGCAGCCTGGTGTTGGGCCCGACCGTAGCGGCTGTCTCTTTCGTTTAGAAGGGGGTCATGTCAGACACCGGCCTCACCCCTGCCGAAGCCGCGGCGGCTGCCATGCAACGCAGCGTGTTGGGTGACGACGCCGAGTCGAACACCCCTACTGAAAAGACCAAAACATTGGAGCCCCAACGCGAGGAGCTCTCCGACTTCATCGAGGCCGCTGGCCTGCTCGAGTACGACCCGGCAGCGATCAGTCGGATCTATGCCGGTGCCCCTCAACGCTTGATCCGCCGACTCTGGCAAACGCTGGTTCCAATCGGCCTCTATCTCTTTGGTGTCGGCTTCGACTGGATCACCCGCAGGCTCAAGGATCCCGACCACGCACGCGCCAGGGCGAAAGAAGCCGCTGATCTGGTGGCCTCTCTGGGTCCAGCCTTCATCAAGGCCGGCCAGGCCCTCTCCACCCGTCCAGACATCGTTCCGCCGCTGCTGCTGGAGGAGCTCGCCGGTCTACAGGACCAACTGCCCGGCTTTGATTCAGGTCTGGCCATGGCCTGCATTGAGGAAGACCTCGGTGCACCGATTTCAGCCATTTACGCCGAGTTAGAGCGCGAGCCGATCTCCGCGGCGTCCCTTGGCCAAGTCCACCGGGGTGTGTTGCTGAGCGGCGAAAAGGTGGCGGTCAAAGTCCAGCGCCCAGGACTCAGAGAACAGATCACCCTTGACCTCTACATCGTCCGCAACATCGCGGCCTGGCTGAACACCAACATCGGCCTGATCCGCTCGGACCTTGTTGCCCTGATCGATGAGCTGGGCAAGCGGGTCTTTGAGGAGATGGACTATTGCAACGAGGCGACCAACGCCGAAACGTTCGCAGCACTCCACTCCCACAACTCCCGCATTGCGGTCCCCCGAATCTTCCGCGACGCCACAGCACGGCGCGTGCTGACGATGGAGTGGATCGATGGGGTGAAACTCACCAACCTCGAAGCCGTTCGCGAGCTGGGGATCGACCCCGACGACATGGTCACTTTGGGGGTGAACTGCTCCCTGCAGCAGCTGCTGGAGCACGGCTTCTTCCATGCAGACCCCCATCCAGGAAACCTGCTGGCCCTACCCGATGGCCGCCTGGCCTATCTGGACTTCGGGATGATGAGCGAGGTCAGCCGTGAAAGCCGCACCGGGTTGATCCAAGCGGTTGTTCACCTGGTGAACCGCAACTTTGGAAAGCTCAGCAACGACTTCGTCAGCCTGGGTTTCCTTGCGGAAGACGTGAATCTCGAGCCCATCGTTCCGGCCTTTGAACAGGTCTTTGGCCAAGCCCTGGAGATGGGTGTGAGCCGGATGGACTTCAAGGCCGTCACCGACGACCTCAGCGGGGTGATGTATCGCTTCCCCTTCCGTGTCCCGCCCTATTACGCCCTGATCATTCGGTCCCTGGTGACGCTGGAGGGCATCGCCTTGAGCGTCGACCCCGACTTCAAGATCTTGGGTGCGGCCTACCCCTACTTCGCCCGCCGGCTGATGGAGGACCCCGATCCGCAGCTGCGCAACAGCCTCAAAGAGATGTTGTTCGACGGCGAGATCTTCCGTTGGCAGCGGCTCGACAACCTGATCAGCAGCGCCGCCAGCGGCAACCAATTGGACCTGGAGGGTCTGCTGGATCAAGTCCTCGACTTCCTCTTCTCCCCCAAGGCCGGACTGCTCCGCAACCAGCTAGTCGATGCCACCGTGGACCAGCTCGACGCTCTTGGCTGGCAAACCGCCATCAGGCTCAGCCAACGCCTGCCCAAGGCCCTCAGGCCACCAGGTTTGCGGGATCAAGCCACAATCACGCCGAGCGACGTGGAGTTGCTCTCGCTTGAACCGATCCAACGGCTCCTGGCGATCCTTAGCCAACTACCGGGCTTTGACACCCAACTGCTGCTCAAACGCATTCCCAGGCTGATCCAGGAATCAGAGCTGCGCCGGATGGGATCGGACATGGCCAGGGGATTGGCGGAGCGGAGTCTTGTGCGACTCGTGCGGGACGTCCTGGTCAGTCCGGCCTAGGGTCTCCAAACTGTTTCGAGCCCCAATGCCGTCCAGCAAACGCCAGCGAATCCTTGCTGCAGCGCTTGGCTTGGGCTTGCTAGGTGGCACGCCAAGTCTCGCCGCGGAGAACGTGGTGTTTGTCACCGGAGCGTTCCGGCGCTCGATCCCAGTGGCGGACTTCGAATACTTGACCGAGACCAATCAGGCTCGGGGCCTGCTCTCGGATCTCCTCAGCTTCACCAAGATGGAGCCCAAGGAGGTCTCCAAGCTTCTCAAGGCTGAACTGACCATCCCCTTGGTGTTGACCAGCCGGCTTCTGAACACCCGTCTTGGCGAAGCGATCCTGGCCCGGGTGGCCAAGATCATTTATCCGCTGAAGGCGCGTGGTGCTGGGATTCCCGCCCTACGGGCTGGGGTGATCAATGCGCTCGTGGCCGGCGACGACAAGATCAACGCGATCGGCTTCATACAGGCGTACCCGGTCGATGAGCTGGAAGTAAGCATTCCGGCACTGATGAACGTGCTCGCGAAAGCCAAATCCATAAGCCAACTGATCTCCTTCTTTTCCGATTCACCCCTGGACGGGCTGAGGGGCGAGAACAAGGCTGCCCCGTAGATTCGGGTCCAGAGCGTCCCAGCCGACCGTGCCCCTGCTGACTTCCATCCGCCGGCGACTGGGATCCAGGAAAGCGACGATGCAGGACTGGCCGGGCCTGATTGAGGCATACAGCCGCTGGTTGCCGGTCAGCGACAAAACGCCCGTCGTCACCCTGCGGGAGGGAGCAACCCCCTTGATTCCAGCGCCGTCCATTGCTGAACGGATCGGCAAAGGGGTGAAGGTCTATCTGAAATACGACGGTCTAAACCCCACTGGATCCTTCAAGGACCGGGGCATGACCATGGCCATCTCCAAGGCCAAGGAAGAGGGCTCCGAGGCGGTGATCTGCGCCAGCACCGGCAACACCTCCGCTGCAGCAGCAGCCTATGCCCGGCGCGGCGGCATGCGCGCCTTCGTCTTGATCCCTGACGGCTACGTGGCCCAGGGCAAGCTCGCCCAAGCCCTGCTTTACGGCGCAGAAGTCCTGGCGGTGAAGGGCAACTTTGACCGGGCCCTGGCCATCGTTCGCGAAGTGGCGGATCAGTACCCCGTCACCCTGGTGAACTCCCTCAATCCCTACCGACTCCAAGGGCAGAAAACGGCAGCCTTTGAGGTGGTGGATGCCCTCGGTGAAGCACCGGATTGGCTCTGCATCCCCGTCGGCAACGCCGGCAATATCAGCGCCTACTGGATGGGCTTCAACGAGTACAAGGCCGCGGGCCACAGCCGCAAGCTGCCCCGAATGATGGGCTTCCAAGCGGCCGGCTCAGCGCCACTCGTCCTGGGCCACACCGTGGAGCAACCCGACACCATTGCGACGGCGATCCGGATCGGTAACCCTGTCAACAAGGAGAAGGCGCTGAAAGCCCGCGCTGAAAGTAACGGTGACTTCATGGCCGTCACCGATGCCGAAATCATCGAGGCCTACAAGCTGCTCGGCAGTGGCGAAGGCGTGTTCTGCGAGCCAGCCAGCGCCGCCTCCGTTGCCGGTCTGATCAAACGTCGCGACGAAGTCCCTGCAGGGGCCACGTTGGTCTGTGTCTTGACGGGCAACGGCTTGAAGGACCCGACAACGGCGATCGAGCACAACGACTCGAAGTTCCACACAGGCCTCGATGCCGACACAGCCAAGGTCGCTCAAGTGATGGGCTTCTGAACCCCCTCAACACCGCGCAGACTGCTTCGCCCGGCCTGAAGCCGGGCTTTTTTGTAGCCAAACCTAAAAACCAATCCCAAAAGCGACTGCCCACAACTTGAGGAAAACGGCGGGGTAAGAGGCTGGAAAAAAGCCGGGTCGAAAACAGCGCCCAACCCCTTTCTTTTCCCCAGGCGCCGGAAACAGAGGAAATCGCCCCGATTGCTTGAGGTTCAAATCCAGGTTCGACAGGCCTGCGGAAATTAAAACCCTGATGTGGCTTGGATTTGGCGGGTTTCCCAAAATTTCCGCAAGGCCTACTACTTCGAGTTTGGTTTTCTTTCTTTCTGATCCTTTGATCCATTAACAGTCGCCTGGGGATTACCTGGGAACCCGATCGATCGACCCGTTGCGCTTCCGCTTGGGTTGTGGAAGCGTGGAGGTCCCTTCAGCCCCGCCATGAAGCTGGTCTGCTCCCAGGCCGAATTGAGTTCCAGCCTTCAACTAGTGAGCAGGGCAGTTGCCGCGCGTCCCACCCATCCAGTCCTGGCAAATGTGTTGCTGACTGCAGATGCTGGAACGGGCAGGCTGAGCTTGACCGGGTTTGATCTCAACCTTGGCATCCAGACAAGCCTGAGTGCCTCCGTCGCCACCAGCGGTGCCATCACCCTGCCAGCCCGTCTGTTCGGTGAGATTGTCTCCCGGATGCCCTCGGACAGTCCGATCACCCTCAGCTGCGAAGACGACAGCGAGCAGGTCGAACTTACAAGCGTGTCCGGCAGCTATCAAATGCGGGGCATGCCCGCTGATGACTTTCCAGAGTTGCCCTTGGCCCAGGCGGTTACGCCGATCAAGTTGGATCCGGAGGTCTTGATTAAGGGGTTACGCGCCACCCTGTTTGCCAGTAGCGGCGATGAAGCCAAACAGCTTCTTACTGGAGTTCATCTAGGTCTGGATCAGAACGGCCTCGAATGCGCCGCCACCGATGGCCACCGTCTGGCCGTCCTGCGTCTTCAGAACGCGTCGAGCAGTGAATCCGAACTGGATGTCACCGTTCCGGCCCGTTCCCTTCGCGAATTGGAGCGTTTGCTCTCCAACCGTGGTGGCAGCGATTCCGTCAGCCTCTTCTACGACCGCGGTCAGGTGGTCTTTCAATGGGCTGACCAGGTGCTCACCAGCCGGAGCCTTGATGGCACCTACCCGAACTACCGGCAGCTCATTCCCGAGAGCTTTGGTCGCCAGATGCAAGTCGATCGCAAAGGCCTGCTGAGTGCTCTGGAGCGTGTCGCGGTCTTGGCCGATCAGCACAACAACGTGGTCAAGCTCACCAGTGACCCCGCCGCCGGTCAGCTCTCCATCAGTGCAGACGCCCAAGACGTAGGGAGCGGCTCTGAGGCGATTGGTGCTCAGGTCAGCGGCGACGCCATTCAGATTGCCTTCAACGTCCGCTACGTCCTGGAAGGTCTCAAGGCGATGGGATCTGAGCAGGTTCAGCTGCAGTGCAATGCCCCCACCACGCCTGTGGTGCTGGCTCCCCAAGATGACTCCAGCTTCACCTACTTGGTGATGCCAGTTCAGATTCGCCAGTGACCCTCCCCGAACAGCTTCTGCTGAGTGAGTTGTTGCGCCGCCGGGTTCGTTGTGATCAGGGCCTCGATCATGGGGTAGGAGTCGCCGCCTGGATGCACCCTCCGGTGCATCGCCTGCTGGGCTGGTTCTCGAAACCCTCGGCGTCGGGGGATCGCCGCGAAGTTTGGCGTCTCAACCAGTTGTGCGGCCTGGCCGAACTGGAGTCACTCGTCCGGGGTGATGCAGCGCCCAGTGAAATCGCCACGATGGATCGCTTGCCCACTTTGATCGAGGCAGCCGTCCTCGGCCAAGACGGCCAGCACCTGGGGCAGATCGCTGATGCTGCAGTCGATCTCAGCACCGGTCAGATCCTGCACTACCTGGTCTCACGCAGCGATCCCAGGCTCCCAGGAACGAGCCGCTGGCGCCTCGCTCCGGCCCGCATCGATGACCAACAGCCAGGGAGGTTGTTCACCTCGCTGGCTGGTCTGGATGATCTCCCCTTGGCAAAAGCGAGTGTCCGGCAGGAGTTCCTGCGCCGCTCGAAGCGTTGGCGCGAGCAGATGCAAGAGGAGACCTCCCGTTGGCGAGACCAGGTGCACAACGCCGGCGAGCGTTTTGAAGAACGCTTGGAGGGGTGGTTGGAAGAACCACCTTGGGACGGCCATGAGCTAGGCGTCGACCGTCCCTCGCCAGGGCACGAGACCTGGGATGACTGGAATGATGCTGACCCGTCACCGCCTCGTCGTCGCCAGCAGGACGATCCTTGGGTTTGAGAGGGGGTGAGTCGCTCAGCGAGACTGAAGTAATCCCGCTCCCTGGTCCGTGGTCGCAGCCCCTGACTACTCCGTTGCTGACGCCCTGAAGAAGGAGAACCTCAGCCAAGCTGACTACGACGAAATTTGCCGCCGCCTGGGCCGGACCCCGAACCGCGCCGAGCTGGGCATGTTCGGCGTGATGTGGTCGGAGCACTGTTGTTACCGCAACTCCAGGCCCCTGCTTCAGGGCTTTCCCACCACGGGGCCGCGCATCCTGGTGGGTCCCGGTGAGAACGCGGGTGTCGTGGACCTTGGTGAAGGTCAACGCCTAGCCTTCAAGATCGAAAGCCACAACCACCCATCAGCGGTAGAGCCGTTCCAGGGCGCGGCCACCGGTGTGGGCGGAATTCTGCGGGACATCTTCACCATGGGTGCCCGCCCGATTGCTCTGCTGAACGCCCTGCGTTTTGGTCCGCTTGAGGAAGAGCGCAACGTCGGCCTGATGGAAGGTGTTGTGGCTGGCATTGCCCACTACGGCAACTGCGTTGGAGTGCCCACCGTCGGTGGAGAGGTGGCCTTTGACGCAAGCTATTCCGGCAACCCCCTGGTCAACGCCATGGCTCTAGGTCTGATGGAGACCGAGACGATCGTGTGCTCAGGGGCGGAGGGCGTCGGTTTCCCGGTGGTTTACGTCGGCAGTACGACCGGTCGGGACGGCATGGGTGGCGCCAGCTTTGCCTCGGCGGAGTTGACCGAAGCGTCCTTGGATGATCGCCCCGCGGTTCAGGTGGGGGATCCCTTCCTCGAAAAGGGCCTGATCGAGGCCTGCCTGGATGCTTTCCAGAGCGGTGATGTGGTCGCTGCCCAGGACATGGGAGCGGCGGGACTGACCTGCAGTTGTTCGGAGATGGCCGCCAAGGGTGGCCTGGGCATTGAATTGGATCTCGATTGCGTCCCGGCCCGCGAAGCCAGCATGACCCCCTACGAGTTCCTGCTCAGCGAATCCCAAGAGCGGATGCTCTTTGTGGTGAAGCCCGGCCGCGAAGCGGCGCTGATGGAGCGTTTTACCCGTTGGGGCCTGCAGGCGGCCGTCGTGGGCCGCGTCTTGCAGGACAACATCGTTCGGGTGCTGCAGAACGGTGCAGTCGCTGCTGAGGTGCCCGCCAGTGCGCTGGCGGATGACACGCCCATCAACCGCCATGAGCTGCTGAGTGAGCCCCCGGCGGCCATTCAGGAGCACTGGCGCTGGTCCGAGGAGCAGCTGCCGCCGGCCTCCGCGTCCGGCGTCAACGGTCAAAGCTGGAGTGAGACGCTCCTGGCCCTGCTGGATGACCCCACCATCGCCTCGAAGCGCTGGGTCTACCGCCAGTACGACCACCAGGTGCAGGCCAACACGGTGGTCCCCCCGGGCGGTGCGGATGCGGCTGTGGTCCGTTTGCGTCCCCAGGCTGAAACAAAGGCGGCGACCCGCGGTGTGGCCGCTGTCGTCGATTGCCCCAACCGGTGGGTGGCTTTGGATCCAGAGCGGGGCGGCATGGCGGCCGTGGCCGAGGCCGCTCGCAACCTCAGTTGCGTGGGGGCGGAGCCCCTAGCGGTGACCGACAACCTCAACTTCCCCTCGCCTGAGACCCCGACGGGCTATTGGCAATTGGCCTCCGCCTGCCGAGGTCTCTCGAGCGCTTGCTCGGCCCTGGATACCCCCGTCACCGGTGGCAACGTCTCGCTCTACAACGAGACCCGGATGCCCGATGGCTCCATGCTGCCGATCCATCCGACCCCGGTGGTGGGGATGGTCGGTTTGGTCCATGACCTCAGCCATATCCGCGGTCAGGCCTGGCAGGACAATGGTGATGTGATTTGGATGTTCGGTGTTCCTCTGGAGGCGGGGGAGACTCCAGCCGATGGCCGCTTGGCCCTCGCTGGCACGAGCTATCTCGAGCGGATCCATGGAGTCGTCACAGGACGTCCTCCGCAGATCGATCTGGAGCTTGAGCGCTCGGTTCAGGCGTTCCTGCGAAAGGCCATCACTCAAGGGCTGGTGAAGTCGGCCCATGACCTCAGCGATGGCGGACTCGCCGTGGCTGCCGCGGAGTGCTGCATGGCTTCAGGCTTGGGAGCCCATCTGGAGCTTCCCTCCAGTTCCGCGCGTCTGGATCGCCTGCTGTTTGCCGAAGGCGGCGCCCGCATCTTGGTGAGCGTTTCACCGGCTCAAACGGTTGCTTGGCAGAAGGCCCTGGATGCAAGCGGCATTCCGGCCCAGTGCCTGGGTCTGGTGGTGGACGACAGTGAGCTGTCGATCACCCAGGTGGGCACCAACGTGCTCACCATTCCCATTGCTCAGATGCATGAACGCTTCGAGCAAGCGATTCCGAGGCGCATGGGCGTCGATCTCCCCCCGACGGCTTGAGGAGAACCCTGATGCAAAATGTTGAAGGAAATCTGAAGCTGGGACGCGCCGTGACTGACCCCACCCCCAGCCTCGATGTTGTGGTGGATCGGCTAGACAAGCCTGAAGAGGCCTGTGGCGTGTTTGCAGTCCTGGCCAGCGATCAGCCGGTGGCCAACCTCACCTACTTCGGTCTCTACGCCCTTCAACACCGAGGTCAGGAATCGGCGGGGATCGCCGTCTTTGACTCGGAACCTGGCAGCGACCCCAAGGTGCGCCTGCACAAGGACATGGGTTTGGTGAGCAAGGTGTTCACCCCCGAGGTCCTGGATCGCCTTCCCGGTCAACTCGCAATCGGCCACAACCGCTATTCCACGACGGGTTCGAGCAAGGCCTGCAACGCTCAGCCGGTGTTGCTCAACACCCGGCTGGGTCCAATGGCCTTTGCCCACAACGGCAATCTGGTCAACGCCGGTGAACTGCGGACGGCCTTGGCCAGCGATCTCCCCGAAGCGGAGTTCACCTCGACGACCGATTCAGAGCTGATCGCCTTTGCGATTCAACAGGCCGTGAATGCCGGCAGTGAGTGGGACAGCGCCATTCGCGCGGCAGCCGGACGCTGCCGCGGCGCCTTCAGCCTGGTAATTGGTACCCCAGAAGGTTTGTTTGCCCTGCGGGATGGTCACGGCATTCGCCCTTTGGTCTTTGGCCACATGGGTGAGCTCAGTGAAGCCTGCTGGGTGGTGAGCAGCGAGACCTGCGGCCTCGACATCATTGGTTCGAGTTTCGATGGGGACATCGAGCCGGGCGAAATCGTCCACTTCCGGTTGGGTGATTTGGAGCCGGTTCGAGGCCGCTGGGCGGAAGAGCCGTCCAAGCTCTGCGTCTTCGAAATGATCTATTTCGCGAGGCCCGATAGCCGTTTCTTCGGTGAATCCCTCTACAGCTACCGCGTGCGTATTGGAGAGGTGCTTGCCCGGGAAACCCCGATCGAAGCTGACATCGTCATCGGTGTCCCCGACTCTGGGATCCCTGCTGCGATTGGCTACTCGCAGCACAGCGGCATCCCCTTCGGCGACGGGCTGATCAAGAACCGCTACGTCGGCCGCACCTTCATTCAGCCCACCCAGGCCATGCGTGAAGCGGGGATTCGCGTCAAGCTCAATCCCTTACCGGACGTGTTAGCCGGAAAGCGCGTGGTGGTGATCGATGACTCCATTGTCCGGGGCACCACCAGCCGCAAGTTGGTGGCGGCGATCCGCGATGCCGGTGCGACGGAGGTGCACATGCGCATCAGCTCTCCGCCGGTGACCCACCCCTGCTTCTACGGCATCGATACCGACACTCAAGATCAGCTGATTGCGGCCCGACTAACCCTCGAGGAGATCTCCGCCCACCTTGGCGTGGACTCCCTGGCTTATCTCAGCAAAGAGGGCATGGTGGAAGCTGCCCAAGCAAATGCAGAACATTTCTGTACGGCCTGTTTTGATGGGGCTTATCCCATTGAAATGGATTCCTCGGTCAGTGGTAGTAAGCTAATGCTTGAACCTGAAGGGATAGCAAGTCAGCTTTTATCTAGAAAAAATTAATCAGGAAGAATACGACCAGCAGACTTACCTAGAGCTGGTTTTAGCAGGTGCTTTAAAAAATCAGAAGAATTCTTATTGCATACTTTCTTGAATATTCGTTCGTCCATGTAGAGTTTTGATTCCTGCCAAGATCCCGCAAAGTGCAGTGCTGTCACGGAAGAAAGACAACTTGCTATGCAGTTTGCAGAATCCTCGGTTGAACCCGTCTTTATTTGAAAGAGGTGCCTGTACTTACTTGACATTTCCAAAGGCCATATTGCTTGAAATTCGTAAGGGAGATCATTAAGGGAAAATCTATTTCTTATTTCATAGTTGAATGCAGGTTCATCTCCTCCGCCAGTTATAGAGTCAACATCATCACCATAACTATAGAATATATCAGATAATCCAGCACTGTGAGCTTTCACATCACAAACAAACAAACCAGAACAGGCATAGTCATCATATACCGGAAAACCATGAAATCTATATATCTCTTCTGCTTTCATGAATAATGCAGAATCCAGAGGATAGTTAGAGGAGTAATTTCTATTGCGCTCAAAACTAAGAATTTTCTTGCTCGTGTAATCATCATATGGAAGATTTTTCACCTCACTAACTACGCTAAAACACCCCTTCAAATGATAATCAAATATATTATTGCCATTAGGATTGAATAAAATATCTGAATCAAAATAACAAACTTTATCTGCAGAATCGTACGTTTCCTTTAGCTGCATTGGGATCAGTAGTTTTTGCCAATTCTTTTTCTTTCTACCATAACCACTATTTAAGTCTACAATATCATCATCGAAGCAGACTAGGTTCAAATCAAACCTGTCACAGTAATTTAGTATAAATGGCAAAGAAAACCTTTTGAAATTCTCTAAGTGATCTGTCCCAATCGCGAGCGTTGCCATCCACGGCCGACTTGGAGCAGTTTCTCTAAAAAATTCCATAATAATTCAAATACTAATGAAATCATAGCAGAATAACCCTATTAATCCTCCTTTAACAGAATAGGATGTTACAGTATTAACCTTCAGTTGTGTCTGATTTTGGTTTTCCACCCATACCCTTCCAACCCGCAGCCGACCAGTGAGGGCTTCCCAACTGAATACTATATCGAGACCGTCATGGCTTGCAATTTAAGGTGTCCGGAATGTGCTATTGGAAGTGAGATGACAACGCGAAAAAGAGGACTCATGCCGCTGGAGGATTTTGAAATAGTTTGGGACAAGGTTAAAGATTATGCAAAACTTGTTTATTTACATAAATGGGGAGAACCTACGATGAATCCCAATCTTAAAAACTACATCAAATGCGTATCTAAAACTGCGCACTCACATGTAATGACAAACGGGTTACTGTTGGACGAAAAAAAAATCAATGAATACTGCTCATCTGGCTTAGGCTCACTTTTCTTTTCTATTGATGGAGTAACGCAAGAAACTTACGAAAAATATCGGGTAGGCGGAAGTTGTAGTATTGCCTGGAAAAACCTTGAACTTGCTCATAAAATCATCAAAGAAAACAATTATCCTACAGATTTATTTGCTCAATTTATAGTATTTCGTCATAACGAGCATCAAGTTGAAGACTTTATAGCTAAATGTGAAGGAATCGGTGTAAGATATCACATACGAACAGCTTACATCCGCTTTGGATCCGTTGATAAGCCTTCTAACCCTAAGTATGTACGGAAAATCTTCTCAAGCAAGTGTGAGCATGAAGAAGCAATTTCACAGTGTAGTCACCTCACAAACGTTCTTACCATTACAGCTGATGGTAGTACAATACTATGCTCACAAGATTACGATCAGCAATACAACCTTGGCTCCCTTCTGGATGACTCAACTACACTAGAGACACTTTGGAATCATCCCTACTACGTACAAATACGTGAAGAAATAAAATCGAAGAAAAATATACCATCCATTTGTCGTGATAAATGCATGATATACCCTCGTTCATATTAACAGTGAAGAACCATCGAGGTTTTCAGGATCGACCAACTAAGAAAATTAAACTATTATTTATAGTTGAATCACCCTTTTCTGAAAGAGACTACGAGCGATTTGAAATACCCTACTTTAACAAAAATGATTTTTCAATACATATATTTGATCTGTCGCCAGTCATAAATCCTATCTTGAACAAAAAACTTGAGACATCACGAATGAAATCCGATGATATCTATATATCAACAACTAAATTTTCGGCAATATACTTCGCCTTAAGTAATCATTTTGATTATATTATTGACTTTTCCTTGAAGGGATACCTCTACGGACAACCCTTTCTCTTGAAACTATTTCTTCTTGCCTATTTTAGTCTCACCTCAAAAAGAATTGTCATTTCTACTGGTTTAATGCCTGAGGCTAAGTATTTAGATAGGAATAGAAAAAACACACTATTCGTATACCTTAATAAGATCAAGAAAAAAATCTCTGCAAAAATCTATTGTCTATTTGATCAATTCTATCCCTATGCATATGGCTTTTCAGGGACAAGATCTCAGATCAAAAAATATACTAGATCTAAGCAAATTGCAGTTCACAATACTGACTTTAATGCATTTTTGAAAGCAGATAAGCCGACAAGAAATCATTCTGTTGAAACCATTTTATTCTTAGATCAAAATCATACTTTTGCAACTGATCAGTACTCGACACCTTCTCGTAATGTCAAGCTCATTTCACCTCAAGAGTATTCACTGGAAGTTAACCGTACATTGACCCACCTTCAATCCAAATTCAATTTAAATGTTCTAATACAACCTCACCCACGCGCCAGATTGAAAGATATTGAATTAATTTATGATTACCCAATCTCAAAGCTATCAACAGCTGAAGCATGTAAATCTGCAAAAGTTATTGTTTGCCATGACACAACAGCTATAAACTTAGCCGTACTGTGCCAAAAGCCCATTCTTCTCCTAAAAACACCAGACTATTACAATCAAAATTACACTACTTTCTATGAAAATAGTCTCAATATCGACCTTTTATCCAAACTGCTAGATTCAAAGATTGTAATGTCTTCTAACATCTATGATCTAAGCCTTGAGGAAATACCAGTCCCAAATCTACTTAAATATGAGCAATATATAAAATCATATATTACAACCATTCCTCATGTTGAATCAACGTCTTTTTCGATTATTAGGGAATGGATCTTTAGAGATATTATGGAATAAAGTATTTACGAAGGTGGGTCTAAACAATTGTAAACCGCGGTTTGACCATATGATCTTCTCCAATATCAAACAAATCCAAGTTTGTCCATTTTTTGAGAATTCCAAAGAACTCCAATTTATTCATCTTGAAGTAGTCTAGGTATAGAGCTTCGAATTCTTTGGGATAGTAACCATCATAAAGGCGAACAAGATTAACCGCTTGATTTCTGTCCATAGCTCCCCTTCTAATCTCTATGCTTGCGTCTTGATTTGCTCTACCAAACCCGAATTTCAGGTACATGATATATGTGTGGAGGGCATACAAAGCTTGGTCGTTCTGGGCAAAGTTTGTAAAAGTACCGCTATTTGTTGAATCTGCCTCCTGAAGCCCACAGTGCTCTTTTGCTACAAGGTAGTTTCTGTATGGGTCCCAATTCTCAAAATAGGACCAGTGTATGTTGCTTACCTTCGAGTTATCAGGGAATGAAAAAAAATATCTATCGCTTTCACTTGATACGATGCTTTTCATTATCTCTTCGTACCCACCTTCAAGGTATACGCGTTTTTGATATTCTGAGCCGTATACGGGAGATTTTGATGTCTCCGAAGATCCTCCATACTCTATTTCGCCATCCTCACTATATACGACTAAGGAAATATTGAAACTTTCTGCGATTCTTCCGGGGACCGACTCGATTGCGGCGAGCCAGCCAAAGTATGGCAAGCCCAGTCTTATAAAGCCTTCCTTATTTAGCTTTTGCATCAAATCGCTTGATGGGCTTACGGATATATGATTAAACCCCGAATTTATAAAGTTTGTTAGATTCGTTTCGCCTAGTTCAAGTGGTAGCGGAGGTTTAACTGTCACGCATAGGGGATTGAGGCCGAAGTCACTTTTGAGCCTATGAGCAATGTATGAACCATCTTTTCCCCCGCTGACCGGGACAACGCAGTCGAAACCCACTGATTTCTTGCTATGGGAATAAAGAATATCTCTCAGCTGAGATTTGCGTTCACTCCAGTCAATCTGTTTTTTCTTGTTCATCCAAACGCATGCATTGCATAAACCGTCGGAGTTGAAGGTAATTCTTGGGCGAGTGCTCATCGCCAAGCAATTAGAACACCAGCGAGGGTTCATCTTTTGAATACGTTTCAATTCATCTAACACAACTGCTCCCCATAGTCAATCTGTTACGTAGCCTGTGTGAATTCAGTCCCCTCGGCTGAGTGCCGTGTACTTCCCCCAAGCTCGAATGCATTGTGTACAGCTTGGAGCGCTTTGATTCCCTCACCTTCGGGCACCACGCAGCTCGTGCGGATTTCGCTGGTGGCGATCATCTCGATGTTGATCTGAGCGATAGCTAGGGCGCGGAACATCCGGCCAGCGGTTCCAGCGGTGCAGGGCATGCCCGCACCGACGGCACTTATCCGGGCGATGGCCATCCCTTCTTCAAATCTGGCCCCTGCCCACTGGTTTAGTAGCGGTTGTAGGGCTGCTTTGGCTCTTCCGAGGTCCTCGCGCTTGAGGCAGAAGCCCATGTCTCGACTGACGTGTTCGCCGGAGCCGCGGGTCCGCTCGGATTGCACGATCGCGTCCAGGCTGACGCCGGCGTCGGCCAGGGCCCGGCAGACCGCTGCGGCCGTTCCTGGCTTATCGGGAATGCGGCGTACTGCCACTTGGGCTTGATCCCGATCGAGCGCAACACCGCGCACCTCAGGTTGGCCGGACCCGGAGGGGGTGGGATTGAGATGCAGATGGCGTTCGCTCAGCTCAAAGCAGTGGGCTGCCGCCTGCAGGGCCTTGTTACCTTGATGTCCGGCGACCAGGCAGCTCACCTTGACTTCGCTGGTGGCGATCAGACGCAGGTTGATGCCGCCCTTGGCCAAGGTGTCGAATAGGCGCGCGGCCACGCCGGGCCGACCCATGATTCCGGCCCCAGCAATGCTGAGTTTGGCCATCCCGGCCTGGGTGCTCAGGGTGGCCCCAGCCGCCTTGGCATCCATGGAGTCCAGGAGGCTCAGGCAGACCGCCTTCGCATCGTCCAGTTGCGCCTCCGCCACGGTGAAGGCGATGTCGTTGCTACTGCCTTCGTGGGTGGACTGAACAATCAGATCCACGCTTAAGCCCGCATTGGAGAGGGCTTCAAACAGTTGAGCGGCGACCCCAGGGCGATCGGGCACGTGGGAGAGCGCGAGAACGGCCTGATCGGTCTCCAGCTCCGCCCCATCCACTGGCTTGCCCAGCTCCAGTCCTTCACCGCTACCCCGATGGCTGGTGCTGTCGCTCGTGAGCAACGTACCCGGGGCATCGCTCCAGCTCGAGCGCACCACCAGAGGTACGCCGTAGTTCCGGGCGATCTCGACAGCCCTTGGATGCAAGACAGCGGCGCCGAGGCTTGCCAGTTCGAGCATCTCGTCGCAGGTCACCGTCTCCATCAGTTGGGCATCGGCCACCTTGCGCGGATCGGTGGTCAGGACGCCGGGGACATCGGTGTAGATCTCGCAGGCATCAGCATCGATGGCTGCTGCCAAGGCCACGGCTGAAGTGTCGGAGCCGCCGCGGCCCAGGGTGGTGATCTCGGGAACCCCCGAGAGGCTGTTGCTGGTGCCCTGGAATCCGGCGACCACCACGACGTTGCCGTCATCCAGGAGCCGGCGCACCCGCTCAGTTTTGATCTCGAGGATCCTGGCTCGGCCGTGGGCTGATTCGGTGAGGATCCCGACCTGGGGACCTGTCATCGAGATTGCCGGGATGCCCTGCGCGTGGAGGGCCATCGAGAGCAGCGCGATCGAGACTTGCTCGCCGGTGGCCAGCAGCATGTCCATCTCCCGCTGAGGTGGGTTATTGCTGATCGCCTGGGCCAGTCCAGTGAGCTCATCGGTGGTGTGACCCATGGCCGACACCACGATCACCAGATCGTTCCCGTCTTCCTTGCTGGCGGCAATGCGCTTGGCCACAGCCTGGATGCGCTCCACATCGGCCACGGAGGTGCCGCCGAATTTCTGGACCAGCAGGGCCATGGGTGGGCGCGAGTGCGGAATCGACGATTGTCCTATGGCGCCAGCAGGAACCCGTCCCGGAAGGCATCACCGGGGTTGATTCCCCGCTTCAGGCGGGCCTCCACCTCCAGGAGTTGACGCAGCAGGAGGAGAAATCGTTCCGGTTTGCGCCCTCGGATCTGTTTGCGCATCACGTAGATCCGTTTGGGATTGCCGATTCCGGCGGCCTTGGCGATGGCATTGACATCGTCTTCCCCTTGCTGATCGAGCAGGCTCACCCAGAGCCAACCCCGGATCTGCCCGCACAGGGTGGCCACGATCCGTAGGGCCGGTTCATTGGCCGCCAGCAGGACATCCACCAGGGCCACCGCTTCGGCGGGAGCACCCGCCAGGAGCGCATCGCCCACTTGCAGCGCATTGGTGGCCTGGCTGCCAATCAGGGCTTCGACTGCTTGAGCGGTGATTGCCTGCCCTGCTCCGACATAGAGGGACAGTTTTTCCAGTTCGTTAGCCAGCCTGGCGCTATCGCTGCCGATGGCATCGCTCAGGGCTTGGGCGGCCTCGGCTTGAAGCTTCAGTCCCAGCTCTTGGGCCGTGCGTTGCACCAAGTCCACCTGCCCGGATCCATCCCAGATCGCCGGCAGTTGAAAGCTGCGCTCTTTGGCTTCCCCGCTTTTGACCAGTTTTTGAAGGGCTTTGGTGGTCTTGAGCCGCCCATCCGGTTTGGCAGCGTTGACCAGCACCAAATGGCATTGCTCCGCCACCAGGTTCAGCGTGGCCTCCAGTTGCTCCGCCAGATCAGCAGGGCAATGGTTGCAAAAGGGGCTGCGCTGCAAAACGATCACGCGATCCCCAGCTCCAAAGGGGGCCGTTCGCGCTTCCTCCAAGGCTTGGGTGGCGTGGTTGGCATCGTTGCCGTCCAGACGGCTGAGGTTGATGCTTTGCCACGAGGGATCCACCTGGCTGTTGACCAGCGCTTCGACGGCCCGGCTGCGCGCGGCTTCGTCGTCACCCCAGATCAGATGGATCGGCATGGCAGCACCGGGTGCAGTGCAGTTTGCGCCAGATCTCCATCGGCTGTGACCAAGACGGCCACTTCGTTCTGAATGGCCGTTGCCAGTTCGATGGCTTGGTTGAGGTCCAGCTCCGGTTCTTGTTGTTGGAGACGGCTGGCGGCCAGAGCCAGGCTCCCATCGAGCGGCACCTGAAGCCAGTGTCTTGGGTTGGCAAAGGCGGCGCTGTAGCGCAAGGCACGGGCTTCATCCCCTTGGCTCAGGGCAGCGTCCATGACCGTAATCAGGCTGATGCTGCTGATGACCCCTTGCCAGCTCCCCTGAGCGATGCCTTGAAGGATGGGCTCCAGCACCTGGCTGGTGTGTGGGTCGTCCTGCAAAAAGGCCACAAGCGCGCTGCCATCCAGTCCGATGCGGCTGCCGGGGCCCAGTTGTCGGGCTTGGAAGCGGGCTTTTGCATGGGCTCCCCCAGGCACCCGTTGGGGTGTGCTTCGCTTCTGGGCACTGCCCTTGAGGCTCAGCAGGTTCTCCATCGCCTCTTGGCTGCTGGTGCCACCCGCCGCGTCCTGCAGGGGAACGATGGCCGCCAGATCCTGGCGGTGGCGTTGGATGACCAGCCGCTCACCCTTTGAGGCTCGCACCAGCAGTTCTGGGAAGCGCTGACGGGCCTCTTGCACTCCAAACCGCTCCACCCCACTCATCACTCTGCACAGTCTGTACAGAGTCTGTCATCCGGGCATGCTTGTCCTTATGGGATTCGACCATCCGATCTTCAGCGAGAGCCTGCGCTTGATCGAAGCCGCCCTGCCTGAAGGGGCCTTGCAGGGGTTGTCGGTTCCAGAACGGGATGTCCTACTGCGTTTGATCCATAGCAGTGGTGATTTGAGCTTGGTGTCCGGGGTGTCCTTCTCCCATCAGGCTTGTGAGCGGGGTCTGCGGGCCCTCAGTGTCCAGGTGCCGATCCTGACGGACACCGCGATGGCGGCGGCGGCCGTGGCTCCGATGGCCCGCCGGACCTTCGGGAATGTGGTGCGCAGTGTCTTGGATTGGGCTCCCGAGCAGGCCCCCAAGGACGGGACCCGAGCGGCGCTGGGAATGCAGGAAGCTTTGCGTTCTCACCCTGGAGCTATCGTGTTGATCGGTAGTGCGCCAACGGCTCTTGAGCTCTTGCTTGAGCAGGTCCACAGCAGCCAGGTGGCGCCTCCTGCGTTGGTGATCGGGATGCCCGTCGGCTTTGTCGGCGTCGCCGAGAGCAAGGCTCGTCTAGCGGCCAGTGAGTTGCCTCAAATCCGACTGGATGGCAGCCGCGGTGGCGCTGGCTTGGTTGCTGCTGCCGTCAATGCCCTGTTGCGCCGGGCTTGGTTCGATCAGGCGGCGTCGGCTTGAACGCTGACGTGGCTGTTGGCTTCAATCCGGCTCAAAACCTGACGGGCACGCAGCACCACCGGGGCTGGCACGCCGGCGAGCCGAGCGGCTTCGATGCCGTAACTGCGGTTGGCGCCGCCGTTCACGACCCGATGCAGGAAGCGCAGGGTTGAGCCGGTGTCTTCCACCAGCACCTGGGCGTTTTCAACGTTGCCGCGCTGCTCGGCTAGCTCGTTGAGCTCGTGATAGTGGGTCGCAAAGATGCTGCGGGCGCCGATGTCGCCGGAGAGGTACTCCGCCACAGCCCAGGCGATCGACAGGCCATCGAAGGTGGCGGTTCCCCGCCCGATTTCATCGAGTAACACAAGGGACTGGCTGCTGGCGTGGTGAAGGATGTTGGCCGTCTCGGCCATCTCGACCATGAAGGTGGATTGGCCCGCCGTTAGGTCATCGCCCGCCCCCACCCGGGTGAAGATGCGATCGGCGATCCCCAGCCGTGCAGAGTCAGCCGGGATCCAGCTGCCGATCTGAGCCATCAGCTGCAGCAGGCCGGTTTGGCGCAGGTAGCAGCTCTTGCCGCTGGCGTTGGGCCCCGTGAGCACCACCAGGTCACAGCCCTCGCCGAGGCCCACGTCATTGGGGGTGAAGGCCTCGTCCACCAGCAGTTGCTCCACCACGGGGTGGCGTCCCCCTTGGATCTCCAGGCAGCGACTGCCAGGGACCAGTTTCGGCTTGCAGTACCCGCAGGTGGCCGCTACTTCCGCTAGTGAGGCCAGTGCATCCAGTTCAGCGACGAGCCGTGCGGCGAAGCGAATTGGCCCGGCCTGCTCGCCCACTTGCTGACGCAGCTGGCAAAACAGCTCGTATTCCCGCTGTGCAGCACGGGCTTTCAGCTGGAAGATCCGACCTTCGCGGCTCTTGAGCTCTGGAGTGACGAAGCGCTCTTCGTTCGCCAAGGTCTGCCGGCGAATCCAGTGCTCCGGCAAGTCTTTGGCCTTGGACTTACTGACGGAGAGGAAGTAGCCAAAGGTGCGGTGGTACTGGAGTTTCAGGGTGCTGATCCCGCTGTTCAGCCGTTCCGCCTGCTCCTGCTCGGCCAGCCAGGCGTCCTGGTCATCCAGCTGGTTGCGCAGACCATCGAGTTGTGGGTCCACGCCGTCGTGGATCAGTTCTCCCTCCGTCAGGGTCAACGGTGGGGTCTCCAGCAACTGATGCCGCAGTTCAGCAGCGAGTGCATCGAGTTCCTCCCATGGCCGAGCCAGTGCCATCAGCGGAGCACTGGTGACCTCTCCCAACAGGCCAGCCAGGGCCGGGAGTCGTTCCAGACCACCCGCTAAGGCCACGAGATCCCGGGCGGATGCGGTTCCCGCGCCGGCCCGTCCGGCGAGCCGCTCCAGATCCCCCATGGGCCTCAGCAGGCGGCGCACCCCCAGCCGCAAGCTGCGGGCCTGACTGCCGCTCACCAGTTCCCCAATCGCATCTTGGCGGGAGCGGATCAGCTCGAGATCCACAAGGGGAGCCTCGATCCAGCGTCGCAGGCATCGGCCCCCCATGGCCGTCATCGTCCGGTCCAGGGTCCACAGCAGTGACCCCTGGAGACCCCCCCCCAACTGCGTCTTGGTGAGTTCGAGATTGCGCTGGGTCGCTGCGTCGAGCACCAGCTGATCGCTAGCACTCCAGCTGGTGGGCAACTCCAGGGGGATCTTGTGGCCCGGCTGGGTATCGCTCAGGTAGCGGAGTAGCCCTCCAGCAGCCCGCAGGGCCAAGGGGGTTTCGCCCAACCCCAAGCCATCAACGCTGGCCAGTCCAAAGCGCTCCAGCACGGTGGCTTTCGACTCATTGAGCGCAAAAGGAGTGCGGCTTAAGGGCGTCAGTTGCAGGGAGATTGGACACCAAGCAGGACGTTCGCTCCCGCTTTCGGGGTTCGGCCAGAGCACCTCAGCGGCCTCGACCTGCAGCAGTTCCTGGTGGAGTTGGTCACTGCCCTCCTGCTCGGTCACCCGGAATTCGCCCGTGCTCACGTCGGCGATCGCGAGGCCCCAACGCTCTTGGTCGCACACCACCGCGCAGAGCCAGTTGTTGCGGCGCGCGCTGAGCATCCCCTCCTCAAGCACCGTGCCTGGGGTCAGCACCCGTGTGATTTCCCGTTTCAGTAAGGCAGGCTTTCCGGCGCGTTTGCTACGTTCAGCTGCTTCTTCAACTTGGTCGCAGAGGGCCACGCTGAAGCCACGGCCCACCAGATCGGCGCAGTACCGCTCGGCCGCGTGATGGGGAATGCCCGCCATTGGCACCCGCCCGATCGCTTTGCCCCCTTCTTTTCCCGTCAGGGTCAACTCCAGCAGCCGGGAGAGGGCAATCGCATCCTCGAAAAAGCATTCGAAAAAGTCACCGAGCCGGTAGAGCAAGACCCGCTCCGGATGCTCCGCTTTCAGTTCGACGTAGTGGCGCAGCATCGGCGTGAGCTGCTCGCGATCCACGAGGCTGTGGTGGTGCCAGGGGGGTAGGTCGTCGTTGCTGCTGGCCTGCTCCTGGCTGTTCTCGGGTTCCTGGGGAGTGGTGGTTCGTTGGCGAGTGCGGGGCCTCGACTTGGCATCCCGCGCAAGGGTCTCTTGGTCCAGCTCTGAAGCGGCTTCCTCGCGAGGCGGGGCTTTCTTGGCCTCTTGTTCAAGTCCGAACAGCGAGCCCTGCAGTGCCAACTCGGTTTGGTCGGCCACAGGCAGTCTGTCTTGAACGCGGCCAGATCGTAGGCGCGCCACAACTTGTGAAGGAACCCCAGACCGCTTCGCTGACACCAGGAACCAGCGTGGGAGAATTCCTTGACTGACGGGACGCCACCACCAGCTCCATGACGATCCTCAACACCCTTTCAGTCCTGGCCCTGGTGGTGATGTCCTTTGCTCTGATCGTTGCCGTCCCCGTTCTGTACGCGAGCGATGACACCAGCGGTCGCTCCAACCGCCTGATCCTGCTGGGCAGCATCGCTTGGGTCGCCCTGGTGCTGGTCAACTGGGGTATGAGTTTCTTTGTGGTCTGATCGGGCCTCTGCTTAGGCTGAGCGAACCGCGAGCTCAGCTGACGTGACCGTTTTTGAAGGGCAGTTTTCTGGCGCGTCCGGATTGCGGATAGCCATTGTTGTTGCCCGTTTCAACGATTTGGTGACGGCGAAGCTGCTGAGCGGCTGCCTGGATTGCCTGTCGCGCCACGGCATTGATATCTGCGACAACAGCGCCCAGCTGGACGTGGCTTGGGTGCCGGGCAGCTTTGAAATTCCCTTGGTGGCTCAGCGCCTGGCTGTTTCCGGCCGCTACCAAGTCCTGATCACCTTGGGAGCGGTGATTCGCGGTGACACTCCCCACTTCGATGTGGTGGTCTCTGAGGTCAGCAAAGGTGTTGCGGCAGTCAGTCGCGATTCCGGCGTGCCCGTGATCTTTGGCGTCCTTACCACCGACACGATGCAGCAGGCATTGGAGCGCGCTGGCATCAAGAGCAACCTGGGCTGGAGCTATGGCCTGCAGGCGATCGAGATGGGCAGCCTGATGGCCTCTTTGCCCCAGGCTTAGTTGTCTCGGCGCATCAGCCGCTGTCCCGCGACCTCCACAAACCCCAGCTGCTGGTAGAAGCCGGAGCTGTTGGTGGTCATCAGATAGACCCTCTCCACCCCTTTGAGTTGGCGGGAGTTGGCCAGGGCTTCCACCAGCTGACGGCCCAGACCCTTCCCCTGGAGGTCTTCGGGGATGACCACATCCCAGAGCACGGCCCGGTAGATACCATCGCTGGTGGCACGGCCAAAGCCCACGAGGCGCTTACCCCGCCACAGGCTGGCGACCGCTACGCTCCCCTTGAGCATGCGTCGCAGCTCCTCAATTGAGCGGTTCTCGGCCCAGAAGGCGTGCTGATTGAACAGACGCTGCAGCTTGAACAGGCCACGGGTGGGTCTCCAACCCGGCCCCATCCCGAGCCAGCACAGTCCTGGAGCACCCGGGGCATGCAGGATCAGCCTGGTCCCTTCCATGCCAACATCCTCCCAGCGGGCGGACAACCTTGGCTCAGGAGCGCAAGGGCATCATTCTCGCCGGCGGTTCGGGAACGCGGCTTCATCCGATCACCCAGGCGGTGAGCAAACAGTTGTTGCCCGTTTACGACAAGCCGATGATTTATTACCCCCTCAGCACGTTGATGCTGGCGGGGATTCGTGAGGTCTTGGTAATCACCACCCCCCACGATCAAGCCGCGTTCGAGCGGTTGCTCGGGGACGGTTCGGCCTGGGGAATGCAGATCAGCTATGCCGTGCAACCGAGCCCCGACGGATTGGCCCAGGCGTTCTTGATTGGTGAGGCGTTTCTGGCGGGGGCTCCGGCCGCCCTTGTGCTGGGGGACAACCTCTTCCATGGCCACGACCTGCTCTTCCAGCTGCGCAGCAGCAACGCTTCTCACCAGGGCGCCACGGTCTTTGCCTATCCGGTCCGTGATCCGGAGCGCTACGGGGTCGTTGAATTTGCCGCCGACGGCCAGGTCCTCAGCATTGAGGAAAAACCAGCCAACCCCAAGTCCCGTTATGCGGTGACGGGCCTCTACTTCTATGACGACACCGTTGTGGAGCGGTCGAAGCGGGTGGTGCCTTCAGCGCGGGGTGAGTTGGAGATCACGGATCTCAATGGCCAGTACCTGCTGGACGGTCAGTTGCAGGTGGAGCTGATGGGCCGGGGCATGGCTTGGCTGGACACCGGCACCTGTGACTCGCTCCACGAGGCAGGGAGCTACATCCGCACTCTCGAGCATCGCCAGGGCCTGAAGGTGGGTTGCCCAGAGGAGGTGGCCTGGCGCATGGGCTGGATCAGCGCCGATCAACTGGATACGTTGGCTCAGCCTCTGCGCAAGAGCGGCTACGGCGACTATTTGCTGCAGCTGCTGGAGTATGCCGATGCAGGCTGAGCCTCTCGCCACGGCGGCTGGGGTCCAGCTTTTCGGGCCGCTCCTGATTACCCCCAGGGTCTATGGCGATGCCCGCGGCTTCTTCTACGAGAGCTGGAACCAACGCAACTTCAATGGCGCCCTTGAGGCGAATGGACAGACACCCGTTGCGTTCGTCCAGGACAATCATTCCTGCTCCAGTCAGGGGGTCCTGCGCGGTCTCCATTTTCAAAAGGATCCCCATGTCCAGGGGAAGTTGGTCCGTTGCATCCAGGGGGAAATCTTTGATGTGGCGGTCGATTGCCGCCAGTCCTCGTCCACGTTTGGCCAGTGGGTCAGCGCCCGCTTGAGCAGTGAGAACCAGCAGCAGCTCTGGGTGCCTGCCGGCTTTGCCCATGGTTTTTTGACTCTGAGCGCCCAGGCTGAGGTCCTCTACAAGACCACTGATTTCTGGGACCGAGACAGTGAGCGCTCGCTGCTTTGGAGCGATCTCGATCTGGCCATTGCTTGGCCACAGTCCACAGAGCCTCTTTTGGCTGAGAAAGACGCAGCAGCACCCACTTGGCAGACGCTAATCGCTGCAGGGGATGGCTTCCAGTGAAGGTCCTCTTGACCGGCGCGGCGGGTCAGCTTGGCCAAGCCTTGATCGCAGCTTGCCCTGTGGGTATCCAACTGCTCCCGTGTCGGCGCAATGAGTTGGATCTGTCGGATCAGGACGCTTGCCGCTGCCTTGTGCGAGAACATCAACCGCATTGGGTGCTTAACGCTGGGGCCTACACAGCGGTTGACCGCGCTGAGTCCGAAGCGGAGTTAGCCCATGCCGTGAATGCCTTGGCCCCAGCTGCCCTGGCCGAAGCCCTGGCCGATCACGGTGGCCGTCTGCTTCACCTGAGCACCGACTTTGTTTTCAATGGCCAGCAGGGTTCTCCCTATCGCCCTGGGCAAGCGGCCGATCCCCTCGGGGTTTATGGCAGCACCAAGGCGGCTGGTGAAGCCGCTGTTCTGGGCTACGGCGGCACCCGGGTTCTGCGCACCAGCTGGGTGTATGGACCGGTGGGCAGCAATTTCTGCCTCACGATGCTTCGCCTGTTGGCTGAACGGGAGCAGTTGGGTGTCGTGGCTGATCAGGTGGGATGTCCGACGTCCACCCTGGGACTTGCTCAAGCCTGTTGGCGGGTGCTTGTTCTCGAGGAGAGCGCTCCGCGGATCCTGCACTGGAGCGATGCCGGTGCAGCCAGTTGGTACGACTTCGCGGTGGCCATTGCTGAGCTGGGACAGCAGCTGGGGCTGCTCAGTCGGGTAGCCCGGGTCAATCCGATCGGGACCGTTGACTACCCCACCTCGGCCAAGCGTCCCGCCTATTCCCTGCTCGAGTGCAGCGAGACGCGCCAGGCCTTGGCCCTGGAGCCGCAGCATTGGCGAGCGGCCCTGTCCCAGGTGCTGCTGCGCATAACCTCCAGTCCAGCCCGCGCCTCCGCTTGATGACGGTTTCGCTTCCCAGCTCGATCCAACGCGTGTTGGTAACTGGCGGGGCAGGATTCATTGGTGGAGCGGTGGTTCGGCGCTTGTTGGCGGAGACCAACGTCCAGGTCTTCAATCTCGATAAGTGCAGCTACGCCAGTGACCTCACCGGAATTGAGCAGTTCGGCGAGGCCGCCGCGCAGCGCCACCATTTGCTGCAGGTGGACCTCAGTGACGCTGCAGCTACCGCCGCTGCGGTGAGGCAAGCCGATCCTGATCTGATGATGCACTTGGCCGCCGAGAGTCATGTCGATCGGTCCATTGACGGTCCGGGCGTGTTTGTCAGCAGCAACGTGCTCGGCACCTTCAACCTGCTCCAGGCGGCCCGAGCCCACTTCGAGCGGCTGCCAGCGGAGCGAGCCCAGGGCTTTTGCTTCCATCACATCAGTACCGATGAGGTCTTCGGCTCCCTGGGTGAGCAGGGGCGTTTTTCAGAGACCACGCCTTATGACCCCCATTCGCCCTACTCCGCTACCAAGGCGGCCAGTGATCACCTGGTGAGTGCCTGGTACCACACCTATGGCTTGCCCGTGGTGCTGACCAATTGCTCCAACAACTTCGGTCCCTGGCAGTTCCCGGAGAAGTTGATCCCGGTGGTGATTCTCAAGGCGGTGGCAGGGGAGCCGATTCCCCTCTACGGCGACGGCGGCAATGTGCGCGACTGGTTGTATGTGGAGGACCACGTCGATGCGCTCTTGCTGGCGGCCACCCAGGGTGAGCCCGGGCGGAGCTACTGCGTGGGGGGTTACGGCGAGCGCACCAATAAGCAGGTGGTCGAGGCCATCTGCAGCCTCTTGGATCAACGCTTGCCCCAGGGGGCTCCCCACGCCCGCTTGATCACCCCCGTCACGGACCGCCCGGGCCATGACCGCCGTTATGCCATCGATCCAGGCCACATTGAGCAGGAATTGGGGTGGAGCCCGCGTCACCCCTTTGATGCAGGGTTGGCGGCCACGGTGGATTGGTACCTCGATCACCTGGGCTGGTGCCAGGCGATGCGGCAGCGCTCCGGCTGGACGGGTGAGCGTCAAGGGCTCTCAGCTGGGCAGGGCCCTCACTCTCAGTAGGCTGCCCGGAGCTCAAATCGGCTCTCTCCATGCTCAAGCTGCTGCTGGGTGACCCCAATGCCCGCAAGCTGAAGCGCTACCAGCCGATTGTTTCCGACACCAATCTGCTCGAGGAGGAGGTCGCACCCCTTTCGGACGATGAGCTGCGCGGTCTGACGGCGGAATTCCGCCAGAAGCTCAGCAGCCTGCAGGACGACTGCCTGAAGCGTGGTTTCAGCCGCGAGGCCACCCTCGACCGCGAGCGAAAGTTGCTGGATGAGCTGTTGCCCCAGGCCTTCGCTGTGGTCCGCGAAGCCGGCAAACGCGTGCTCGGCATGCGCCACTTCGACGTGCAGCTGCTCGGCGGGATGATCCTTCACGACGGCCAGATCGCCGAGATGAAAACCGGCGAGGGCAAGACCCTTGTGTCCACGCTGCCCAGCTATCTCAACGCGCTCACGGGTCGCGGCGTTCACGTGGTCACCGTCAATGATTACTTGGCCCGCCGAGACGCTGAGTGGATGGGTCAGGTCCATCGCTTCTTGGGGCTGTCTGTGGGTTTGATCCAGCAGGACATGGATCCCTCCAGCCGCCGAGTGAACTACGGCTGCGACATCACCTACGCCACGAACTCAGAGCTGGGTTTCGACTACTTGCGCGACAACATGGCGAACGACATCGCCGAGGTGGTGCAGCGTGACTTCCACTACTGCGTCATCGACGAGGTGGACTCGATCCTGATCGATGAAGCCCGAACTCCGCTGATCATCTCGGGCCAGGTGGAGCGCCCCCAGGAGAAGTACCAGAAGGCCTCAGAAGTGGCGGCCCAGTTGGTGCGCGCTGCAGAGATGGGTAAGGACGGTATCGACCCTGAAGGGGACTACGAGTTTGACGAGAAGCAGCGCAGCTGCACCTTGACTGACGAGGGTTACGCCAAGGCCGAGGAACTGCTCGGTGTAGCGGATCTGTTTGATCCCCAGGACCCCTGGGCGCACTACATCAACAACGCCCTCAAGGCCAAAGAGATGTTCGTCAAGGACGTCAATTACATCGTCCGCGGCGATGACGCCGTGATCGTCGATGAGTTCACCGGCCGCGTCATGCCTGGTCGTCGCTGGAGCGATGGACAACACCAGGCGATTGAGGCCAAGGAAGGTCTGCCGATTCAGCCGGAGACCCAGACCCTCGCGTCGATCACCTACCAGAACTTCTTCCTGCTCTATCCCCGCCTGGCGGGCATGACCGGTACGGCGAAGACCGAGGAGGTGGAGTTCGAGAAGACTTACAAGCTCGAGGTCACGATCGTTCCCACTAACCGTATTCGGGCACGGCAGGACTGGACGGACCAGGTTTACAAGAACGAAACCGCCAAATGGCGTGCTGTGGCTCTGGAGACCGCCGAGGTCCACAAGCAGGGGCGCCCGGTCCTGGTGGGCACCACCAGCGTCGAGAAGTCCGAGCTCCTAAGCACCCTGCTGGCCGAGCAGCAGATCCCCCACAACCTGCTGAACGCCAAGCCGGAGAACGTCGAGCGTGAGGCCGAAATCGTGGCCCAAGCCGGTCGCACGGGAGCTGTCACAATCGCCACCAACATGGCGGGCCGCGGCACCGACATCATCCTCGGCGGCAATTCGGACTACATGGCTCGCCTCAAGCTGCGCGAGGTCTTGTTGCCCCGTCTAGTGCGTCCAGAAGACGGCCATAAGCCGCCAGTTCCCCTGCAACGCGCTCCAGAGGCGGCCCCTGGCTTTGGCGCGGCTGCGGCGGCCGAATCAGCCAAGGCGCCCTCGGAAGCGAAGGCGATTGGCACCCTCTATCCCTGCACCCTCACAGGCGGCACCGAGCAGGCCCTCTCCGGCGTGGCCCAGGATCTCGTTAAAGCGTGGGGCGATCGTCAGTTGAGCGTCCTTGAGCTGGAAGACCGCATTGCCCAGGCTGCAGAAAAGGCCCCAACCGATGACGCCCAAATCCTGCAGCTGCGGGAAGCGATCAAGCGGGTTCGGACCGAATTCGAGGTCGTGACCAAGTCAGAAGATGCTGTTGTCCGTGAAGCCGGTGGTTTGCATGTCATCGGCACCGAACGGCATGAATCTCGTCGGGTTGACAACCAGCTGCGGGGCCGCGCGGGTCGTCAGGGGGACCCTGGCAGCACCCGCTTCTTCCTGTCCCTGGAAGACAACCTGCTGCGCATCTTTGGCGGTGATCGCGTCGCTGGTCTGATGAATGCCTTCCGCGTCGAGGAGGACATGCCGATCGAATCCGGCATGCTCACCCGTTCGCTTGAAGGGGCCCAGAAAAAAGTCGAGACCTACTACTACGACATCCGTAAGCAGGTCTTTGAATACGACGAGGTGATGAATAACCAGCGCAAGGCCGTGTATGCCGAGCGCCGTCGTGTTTTGGAGGGCAGAGAGCTTAAGGCGCAGGTGGTGGGCTATGGCGAGCGCACCATGCAGGACATCGTTGATGCCTATGTGAACCCCGATCTACCCCCGGAGGAGTGGGATTTGGATCGCCTGGTGGCCAAGGTCAAGGAGTTTGTCTATCTCCTGGAGGACCTCAAGCCTGAGCAGCTCAGCGGCCTTTCGGTTGATGAGCTCAAGGCGTTCCTGCAGGAGCAGCTCCGTAACGCTTACGACATCAAAGAGGGCCAGGTTGAGCAACAGCGGCCTGGCCTGATGCGTGAGGCTGAGCGCTTCTTCATCCTTCAGCAGATTGATACCCTCTGGCGCGAACATTTGCAGGCAATGGATGCCCTGCGCGAGTCGGTTGGTCTGCGGGCCATTGGTCAAAAAGACCCGCTCATTGAGTACAAAAACGAGGGCTATGACATGTTCCTCGAGATGATGACGGGCATGCGCCGCAACGTCATCTACTCGATGTTCATGTTCCAGCCAGCACCCTCTGGCGCTGAGGCCTCCGCTTAATCAATTTGTGGTTCCTGGGTTATCCCCCAGGAACTCCAGAATTTCGCGGTCCTTGAGGCTCTGCGCCGCGGCAGCTGTGCAGGGCTCGTCCAGGGGCTGGCCGGCGGCCAGGTTCCGCAGGCAGTCCTGCGCGCGGGTGAGTTCTGTTTCCAGGGTGTCAATCCGCTCCATCAGGTTGCGGATTACCCGAGCCTCCGCGTCGGGCAAAGCGGAGTGCGCCAGCGGGTTGACGCGAACGCCGCTCTGGTGAACGACGCGGCCAGGGACGCCCACCACGGTGCTGTCCGGGGCGACATCGCGCAGGACGACCGAGCCAGCGCCAATGCGGGTGTTGGCCCCCACTTTGATGGCACCGAGCACCTTGGCTCCAGCCCCTACGACGACGTTCTCCGCCAGGGTTGGGTGACGCTTCCCATGGGCTTTGCCCGTGCCTCCGAGTGTGACGCCTTGGTAGAGCAGGCAGTTGTTGCCCACCACGGCCGTTTCGCCGATCACGACACCCATGCCGTGGTCGATGAACACCCCTTGGCCGATCCGGGCTCCCGGGTGAATCTCGATTCCGGTGAGCCAGCGTCCCAGTTGGCTGAGCAGGCGGGCCGGTAGGGGCGCAATGCGCCAGAGGCGGTGACTGAGGCGGTGCAACGTCAGGGCATGCAGCCCCGGGTAGCAGCACAGCATTTCCAATGTGCCGCGTGCTGCCGGGTCCCTTTCTTTGATGATCGCCAGGTCGGCTCGCAGCGCGTTCAGCATCGTTCCACATTGCTGAGCAAGAGTTTGACCGAGGGGCCCTCGGTCATGCATGATCTCTAGGACGGCGGTTGAGCCGCGGCGTCTGCGGATGTAGCTCAGTGGTAGAGCATCTCCTTGCCAAGGAGAGGGTCGAGAGTTCGAATCTCTTCATCCGCTTTTGAATCAACAAAAGGCTGTGATGACAGCCCTTTTTGAAGGCTCTGCCTTGAAGCGGCACTCAGCTCGTGAGCAGTCCAATTTCCTTGCGGAGCTGATCGATCGTCGCTGTGCCGAGATAACTCTGGGCGCAGTGCACTTGGGGCATCCGCATCAGTTGGGCGCGGTTCTGGCGCAGGCTTTGCTCCACTAAGGGCAGGCTGGGGCGGTCGCAGAGCACATGGCTGGAGGCCCGCAGCAGGGCGAGCAGTCGGCTGCTGACATCTGGGGTGGCGGTCATAAGCAGTAGTTCGTTCCCGCGCATGCTGTGCAGGATCACTTCTGCGGCCCGCAGGATGCCCGGGCTGATGCTGACGAGTCCCACGCAGCTTCCGGCGCGTAGGTCCTTCAGCAGGTCGAGCTCGTGGCGGAAGTCATTGAGGTCAACCGGGACGGCCCGCACGCCATGACGCTTGGCGATCTCTTCAACGGGCTGCAGGAAGTAGCGGCTGGTGACCACGGTGCCGTTGCTGGAGTTCTCGAGCACGGCTTCCAGTTCCTCCATCGGAACCACTTCGACGGGGGCATCCAGGTGGGGGGTGAGCTCCTCCGAGATCAGCATGGAGGCGCCGATGTCCTCCCGCGGGGTGCTGACCAGCACCCGTGCGCCGCAGCGCAGCCTCCAGTCGATCTCACGGGTTAACAGCTCGCGGGCCTGCTGCAGGGTGCAGCCGGCATTAAGGAGGCCATCCACGCTCTGGCGGACCTCCCGGTCGATGTCAGGCAGGTGCCGTCCGCGGGGACCCGGCGGCGGCTTGATTTCCCGCGGGTTCTGTTGATCCCGCACGTAGATGCCAGAACCGGCCATGGCCTCAACCACGCCGTCGTTCTCCAGTTGGCGGTAGACCTTGCTGATCGTGTTGCGATGCAGGCCGGTCTGCATCGCCAGCTGGCGCGTACTGGGTAGTCGATGGCCGGGCGGGAAGTGCCGCGCCGCAATCGCAAAGCAGATCTGGTTGTACAGCTGGCTCGAAGCCGGGATATCGCTGTCCTGCTGAATGTGGAACCGCACGCCCTAGTGGCACAAGCTGTTCGAGCCACCTTACGGATCTTTGTCCCCGGCGACAATTGCGTTGTTGGCATAAAACGGTGTGCCGGTTCCCAGCTCCTCCAACGCGATGACCATCCAGGCCAACTGGGTTCAGCTCTCCGTTCCTTCTGAAGCCGGTGTGACAGCGACCACCATGCCGGCATGGTGGGTGCAGCCAGAGCGTCCTCGCGGGGCCGTGCTGGTTCTTCCTGAGGTGTTTGGTGTGAACAGCTGGGTGCGCAGCGTGGCGGAACGGTTGGCCCAGGAGGGTTACGCAGCCTTAGCGCTCAGCACCTTCTCTCGCACGGCTCCCGATTTGGCGGTGGGCTACGACCAAGCCGGCTTGGCCACCGGTCGTGAACACCGGGATCAGGTGACGGCTCCGCAGCTCCTCGCGGATGTTCAAGCGGCCGTCGATTGGCTCCAGCAGGCCCATCCGTCCCTTGGGCTCTGTTGTGTGGGTTTCTGCTTTGGTGGTCACCTGGCGATGCTGGCGGCGACGAACCCAGCGATAGAGGCCACGTGCGACTTCTATGGCGCCCGGGTGTCCTGCTTCAAGCCCGGGTCAGCTGACTCGGCGACCTTGTCGGTTGTTCCGCAGATCTCAGGTCGGCTCTGGTGTTTCTGCGGCGATCAAGACCCCCTGATGCCTGCTGAAGAAGTGCAAGCCATTGAGCGAGCCCTCCACGCAGCTGATCCCAGCGAGGCGCGCCATCGCTTGGTTGTGGCTACTGGGGCGGGTCACGGCTATATGTGTGAGGCCAGGTCAGACTTCCACCCTGAGGCTGCGGCCTCGGGATGGAGTCTGATGCTGGAGCTCTTCGCTGAGGCGCTTTAGCCCTCGGCCTTCGCGGCGGCTTGGCGAGGGGTCTCGATCGTGCGCACCGCTTTGCTGGCTGCGGCTTCGGCCTCTTTCTCCTTGGCCAGCGGGGTTTTACGGGGGCTCAGGAACATGATCATGTTCCGACCCTCCCGCTTGGGATCCTGCTGAATTTCAGCTTTCTCCTCCAGGTCCTTCGCCATGCGGCGCAGAAGCTGCTCAGCCAAGGCCGTGTGCTGGATCTCGCGGCCGCGGAAGATCACGGTGCACTTCACCTTGTCGCCTGCTTTTAGGAAGCGAGAGGCCTGACCGAGCCGCACGTCGTAGTCGTGCTGGTCGATCTTGTAGCGCATCTTGACCTCTTTGACTTCGGTCTGGTGCGACTTTTTCTTGGCTTCCTTGGCCTTCTTTTCCTGCTCGAACTTGAACTTGCCGTAGTCCATGATCCGGCAGACCGGTGGGTCAGCCTTTTCACTCACGAGCACCAGGTCAAGCTCGCGTTCCTTGGCGACGTCGAGTGCCTCTTCCCTTGAGATCACTCCCAGCTGACTGCCGTCGGCATCGACCACCCGGAGCTGGGGGTAATTGATGCGGTCGTTGATGTTGGGGAGCTCCCGGACAGGAGCACGGCGGTCAAAACGAGGACGGGGTGGCATTCAGACGGGCGAGAGGACGGAAAAACAGTTGCTGTTCACCCCTCACCCTAGGACGTGCTTGATCGCCGACAAGGCCCGCTCCAGTGGATCGCCTTCTTGGCCCTGTGCATCCAGCCAAAGGGGTTGATGCTGGCGGCGAAACCACGTTCGCTGGCGCTTGGCAAATTGCTGGGTGCGTTTGGTGGTTCGTCCGATGGCCTGCTGCTCGTTCAGCTCACCCCGCAGCAGGGCGGCCGCTTCTGCATAGCCGATGGTGTCAAGCAGTGGACAGTCCGGTCCGTAGCGCTGTTGGAGCGCTTCCGTTTCAGCCACCAAGCCATCGCTATACAGCGCATGGCTGCGTTGAGAAATGCGTTGTTTGAGGTTGCTGGGGTTGAGCCCCAGCTCCAGGACACGCCAGGGTGGGGGATTAGCGCCCTGTTGCTGGCTGAGTGGACGGCCCGTCGCATAGAGCACCTCGAGTGCGCGCTGGGTTCGGACTGCGTCGTTCGCCATGATCCGCTCAGCAGCGCTTGGATCCGCTTGGCGCAGCAGGGCGTAGCACTGGCTCTGGCCCAGGGACTCCAGCTCCGTTCGTAGTTGCGGTTGCGGAGGCACCGCTGGTGGAGTCATCCCCTTCGTGATGGCCTTGATATAGAGACCGCTGCCGCCCACGAGAAAGGCCACCCCGCGCCGCTGGTGTTCCGCGGCGATCGCCGCGTCGGCTTCCTGGCGGAACTCCTGCAAATTGATGGGCTGATCGGGAGCCCGCAGGTCCAGCAGCTCATGGCGAACGGCGGCCCGTTGCTCGGTCGTCGGTTTTGCCGTGCCGATCGTCATGTCTTTGTAAAGCTGCCTGGAATCGACGGACAGCACAGCGAGGTCAAGGGCCTTGGCGATTTCAATGCCAAGTGCGGTTTTGCCGCTGGCCGTTGGCCCCATCAAGGCGATGACGAGGGGCTGACTGGATGGACTCATCACCGCACTTTGCCGGGTGACCTGCAAACCAAGGGGTGCCCCCCTTTCCGAAATTGCCCCGCACTGGCCCCTGCAAGAGCCTCTATTGCATCGGTGGTAAAATGACCTCTAAAGGCTGGTCTCTGCTCGGCTTTTTGCCCTTGTCGAGCCTCCTGCGGGAGAGACTCAGCCCCTGCCGGATTCCATGAGCGAAGCCACGAAAGTTCAGGCTGCCTACGGCGCAGAGCAGATCCAGGTCTTGGAGGGCTTGGAGCCGGTCCGTAAGCGCCCCGGGATGTACATCGGCTCCACCGGGCCGAGGGGCTTGCACCACCTGGTCTATGAGGTGGTTGATAACTCCGTTGACGAAGCCCTCGCTGGGCATTGCAACGAGATCCGGGTTGCGATTGAAGAGGACGGCAGTTGTTCCGTCAGCGATAACGGCCGCGGCATTCCGACTGACGTCCACCCCAAAACAGGCAAAAGCGCCCTTGAAACCGTTCTGACGGTTCTCCACGCCGGCGGCAAGTTCGGAGCCGGCGGCTACAAGGTGTCGGGTGGTCTCCACGGGGTTGGCGTCTCAGTCGTGAATGCGCTTTCGGAGTGGGTCGAGGTTGTTGTCTACCGCCAGGGCAAAGAGCACCGTCAGCGCTTTGAAAGGGGTGCTCCGATAGGCAGCTTGGGCATAGAGCTGGGAGCCGATCCCAGCCGGACGGGAACCACGGTCCGCTTTAAACCGGATCTGGAGATCTTTACTGTTGGGATTGACTTTGACTACAACACGCTCTCGGCTCGTTTAAGGGAGCTCGCCTACCTAAATGGCGGTGTCAAAATCGTTTTCCGCGATGAGCGCCCCGCGGCACGCAACGATGAGGATGAACCTCATGAGGAAATCTATCATTATCAGGGCGGTATTAAGGAATATGTCGCCTACATGAATGCTGAGAAGGATGCTCTGCATCCCGACATCATTTATGTCAACTCCGAGAAAGATGGTGTTCAGATTGAGGCTGCCCTGCAGTGGTGCGTTGATGCCTACTCCGACAATATATTTGGTTTCGCCAACAACATCCGCACGGTTGATGGAGGTACACACATTGAGGGCCTCAAGACGGTTCTGACACGGACCCTTAACAACTTCGCCAAAAAGCGCGGCAAGCGCAAAGAATCCGACTCGAACCTGGCGGGGGAAAACATTCGTGAAGGCCTCACGGCTGTTCTTTCGGTCAAGGTTCCCGAGCCTGAATTTGAAGGTCAGACCAAGACGAAACTCGGTAATACCGAGGTCCGCGGCATTGTTGATTCACTGGTCGGTGAAGCCCTTGGCGAATACCTCGAGTTCAATCCTTCAGTGATTGATCTGATCCTCGAGAAAGCGATTCAGGCCTTTAACGCAGCCGAGGCTGCTCGCCGTGCTCGGGAGCTGGTTCGCCGTAAGAGCGTCCTTGAAAGCTCGACGCTGCCAGGCAAACTTGCGGATTGCTCGACCCGTGATCCCGCTGAGTCCGAGATCTATATCGTTGAGGGAGATTCCGCAGGGGGTTCAGCCAAGCAGGGGCGAGACCGCCGTTTTCAAGCCATCCTTCCCCTGCGCGGCAAGATTCTCAATATTGAAAAGACTGATGACGCCAAGATTTATAAGAACACCGAGATCCAGGCCCTGATTACGGCCCTTGGTTTGGGGATCAAAGGTGAAGAGTTTGATGAAAAAAATCTTCGCTATCACCGTGTCGTCATTATGACCGACGCAGACGTTGATGGTGCCCACATTCGGACGTTGCTTCTCACCTTCTTCTATCGCTATCAGAAAGCCTTGGTCGAAGGCGGCTACATATATATTGCTTGCCCTCCCCTTTATAAGGTTGAGCGTGGTAAAAACCACACCTATTGCTATAACGAAAATGATCTAACGACCACTGTGAAAGGTTTCGGAGAGAAAGCGAACTACACGATCCAGCGCTTTAAGGGCTTGGGCGAGATGATGCCCGCCCAGTTGTGGGAAACCACGATGGATCCCACCACTCGAATGATGAAGCGCGTGGAGATTGAAGATGCTGCGGAAGCCGACCGCATTTTCACGATCCTGATGGGCGACAAGGTGGCTCCACGCCGCGAGTTCATCGAGACCCACAGTGCGGAACTGGATCTGGCTCAGCTCGATATCTGATGTCGGCCCAGCCGTACGCCATCTTGCGCTGGGGCGCCATATTGGCCTTCGCTTTGTTTGCGCCCATTGGCCTTCCTGCTGGTGGTTCCGAGCGTCGTCAGTCTGAGGTTCGACGGCGTTGCTCCAGCGAGCCCTTGCTCAGCACTTTTAAAGGATGTCTGCAGGCAGCTCCGGAGCGCCAGGCCCCGGTGCTCGCCCACGTGCCAGTGGATTCTCCGATTGAGGTTCTGCGCAGCTGGCATAACCAGCGCGGTGAGCGCTGGCTTCAGGTGAAAGTGGCCTCTCGGCGTGGCTGGATGGCGGTCGCTTACGCAGATGCGTGATGTCCTGTTGGTGGCGATTGGCGCCGTGCCAGGAGCTTGGTTGCGTTTTCGCGTGGTCAATCACCTGGAGCCGATGCTGCCTCGCAAGCACTGGGGCACCTTCACGGTCAATGTCATCGCTTGTTTTGTCCTCGGCTTGCTCGCGGCCCTGGCCAATCACTGCGGGCCGGACCAACGGCTGGGTTTACTGCTAGGCACCGGTTTCTTGGGGAGCTTCAGCACCTTTTCGACGTTCAGTCTTGAATTGCTGCAGGCCTTGCGGTCTGGCCTCTTCCGGGAGATGGCGCTGTTGGCTGTTGGCTCTGTCGTGGTGGGAGTGCTCGCGGTATTAGCGGGGATGGCCACCGTTGGCTGATCGGAGACTGCGCTTTGCCCTGCAGGAGTTGGGCTTGGTCGCCTGTGGGGCGGTTCCTGGCGCCTGGTTGCGTTGGCAGAGCGGTGTACATCTCGGACCTCTGCTGGGTGGTGCGGCTATCTCCAATCTGTTGGTGAACTTGATCGGGTCGCTGATCCTCGGGTTCTTGGCTGGCCCGATTGCGCGTCGGCCAAGCCTCCTCTTGCTCTTGGGGATTGGTTTCTGCGGTTGTCTCACCACTTTCAGCAGCTGGATGCTGGATGTGTTCAAGTTGCTCAACGCTGGCCAGCCCGTGTTGGGCCTGCTTTTGATTGTTGTGAGCTTGCTGCTGGGAGTGGTGAGCGCGGCGGCTGGCTTTCACCTCAGCCGCCGCGTCTTTGACACCTAGGCGAGGGCTGCCTCGATGGCGCCCTTGAGCTCAGCGGAGTCGGGCTCCACATCGCTCTTGAAGCGCTTGAGAACGGTGCCGTCTTTGCCGATGAGGAACTTCTCGAAATTCCAGGCCACAGCACCAGCCGGCTCGGCCTGGGTCAGGGTGCTAAAGGGGGCATCACCGATGGCGACCTTGGCGTAGACGGGGAAGGTCACGCCGTAGTTGGTTGAGCAGAATTGCTTGATCTCTTCGAGGCTTCCGGGTTCCTGGGCGCCGAAGTCATTGCACGGGAAGGCGATCACGCTGAAACCCTTGCTGCCGTAGGCCTCTTGCAGAGCCTGCAGGCCGGCGTACTGGCGGGTGAAACCGCAACGGCTGGCCACGTTCACGGCCAGCACCACCTGACCGTTCAGGTCGCCGAGGAGCTGCTGTTGGCCACTGCCGTCGGTTACCACAACATCGTTGACGCTGATGGCCATGGAATTGGTATGGAGGAGGCGGGACCCTAGCGGCCCTTCCCCATAAGATCGGCGTGTCGCAGCTGAGGGGCCATGAGCGAGGCGTCTGCTGCGGCGACGAATCCTGAGGTGTTTGTCCAGGAGCTGCGCGGGCTGCTGGAGGCAGGTAACTACGACGCGGTGAAGTTGCTGCTGCGGCCCTTCCAAGAGGTGGACATCGCCGAAGCGATTGGTGGTTTGCCGCGCACGCTGCAGGCCCTGGCCTTTCGCTTGCTTCCCAAGGACGAAGCGATCGCGGTTTACGAGTACCTTCAGCCCACGGTTCAGCAAACCCTGCTGGAGCGCTTGCGCTCCAGCGAAGTGCTCGAGCTCGTGGAGGAGATGTCTCCTGATGACAGGGTCGACCTTTTTGACGAGCTGCCCGCCAAGGTTGTTCGTCGA
Source organism: Synechococcus sp. (assembly GCA_047285805.1). GTDB lineage: Bacteria > Cyanobacteriota > Cyanobacteriia > PCC-6307 > Cyanobiaceae > Vulcanococcus. The sequence continues at coordinate 448,948 of JBJBCN010000003.1, forward strand.
CTGTTGGCGGAACTGAGCCCGGCGGAACGCCGGGTGACGGCACAGTTGCTCGGCTACGAGCCCGAGACGGCGGGCCGGTTGATGACGACGGAGTTCATCGACCTCAAGGAGTTCCACAGCGTGGCCCAGGCTCTCTCGATCGTCCGGCGCCGCGCCCGGGACACCGAGACGATCTATGCGCTCTACGTGACGGACGCCTCACGCCATCTGACCGGGATCCTTTCGCTGAGGGACCTGGTGGTGGCTGATCCGGAGCAGCGAGTGGGAGACGTTATGACGAGGGAGGTTGTCAGCGTTGGCACGGACACCGACCAGGAAGAGGTGGCCCGGGTGATCCAGCGCTACGACTTTTTGGCGGTCCCCGTTGTGGATCGCGAGGAGCGACTTGTGGGGATCGTCACCGTGGATGACGTGATCGATGTGATCCAGCAGGAGGCCACTCGGGACCTCTATGCGGCAGGTGCGGTGCAGGCCGGCGACGAGGACGACTACTTCCAGAGCAATCTCTTCAGCGTCGCCCGGCGCCGTGTGGTCTGGCTGTTGGTCCTCTTGATTGCCAACAGCGGCACGGCAGCTGTGATTGCTTCGATGGACGGGGTGCTGCAGCAGGTGGTGGTCCTAGCGGCGTTTATTCCCCTGCTGATTGGCACCGGGGGCAACGTCGGCGCCCAGAGCTCCACGGTGGTGATTCGCGGTTTGAGCACCCAGCGCATCCAGAGCCTGGGGCCAGCCCTGGCCATCGGCCGGGAAGCGATTGCTGGGGCCCTGCTGGGACTGTTGATGGTGCTGGTGGTGGTGCCTTGGACGGCTTATGTAAGCGGAGGCAACTGGTTGGTGGCTTCGGCTGCTGGGATCAGTCTCGTGGCGATCACGACCTTGGCGGCGACCGCTGGAGCTGCATTGCCGCTGCTTTTCAACAGCCTGGGCTTGGATCCCGCTCTCATGTCGGCCCCATTCATTGCCACGGCAACAGATGTGGCAGGGGTTTTCATCTACCTGCAGACCGCGAACTGGCTGCTGACTCGGGCTTCGGGCTAAGGGATTTGGCTTCCTGAGAGTCGCTTTACACTTCTTTAGGGTAAGCTTTACATCAGTTCACGTTTCGAGCCGTGGTCGTCGCAATCGCTTCGAGCCGACCCGCTACCGCTAACCGCGACACCGCGCTGGCCGGCGGTACGGATTTGGTGCGCTCGTACCTGCGGGACATCGGTCGGGTTCCGCTGCTCACCCACGAGCAGGAGATCACGCTGGGCCGTCAGGTCCAAGAGCTGGTGGCGCTGGAAGTGCTGGAGCAGGAGCTGGCGAGCCGTGAAGGCGTGGAGAAGCCCTCTCCTGCGGTGCTGGCCAAGGAAGCAGGCCTGACGCAGGTTCAGCTCAAGAAGCGTCAGCGCAGCGGTCAGCGGGCCAAGGAGCGGATGGTGGCGGCCAACTTGCGGTTGGTGGTGAGCGTGGCCAAGAAGTACACCAAGCGAAACATGGAGCTCTTGGACCTGATCCAGGAGGGAACCATTGGCCTGGTGCGTGGCGTGGAGAAGTTCGACCCGACCCGGGGCTACAAGTTCAGTACCTATGCGTACTGGTGGATCCGCCAGGGGATCACGCGTGCGATTGCGGAGAAGAGCCGCACGATCCGCTTGCCGATCCACATCACGGAGACCCTGAACAAGCTCAAGAAGGGCCAGAGGGAACTGAGCCAAGACCTTGGCCGTACCCCGACCGTGACGGAGTTGGCTGAGTTTGTCGACCTGCCGGAGGAGGAGGTGAAGGACCTGCTTTGCCGGGCCCGTCAGCCTGTGAGCCTGGAGACGAAGGTGGGCGATGGGGATGACACGGAGCTGCTGGACCTGCTGGCGGCCGATGACACCCAACCGTCTGAGCTGGTGGATGGCGAGTGCCTGCGGATGGATATGCGGGGCCTGCTGGACCAACTGCCGGACCTGCAGGGGCGCGTCCTGAAGATGCGCTACGCGATCCCCTGCCGCGATGTTCCCGATCCGGACGAGCCGATGAGTCTCACTGGTATCGGTCGGGTGCTCGGTATCAGCCGTGATCGTGTCCGCAACCTTGAGCGTGACGGCTTGGCGGGTCTGCGCCGTTTGAGCCAAAACGTCCAGGCCTACGTGGCGGTTTAAGGCTTACCCTCGGCCAACGCATTCGGGTTCGAGTTTGAGTTCGACCAGGGAGCTTCTCCTCGGGATCGCTGGTCACCTCAGTGCGAGGCGGAAGCGACAGCTTGTTCTGCTGAGCTTGGTCACATTGGCTTCCGCCGTCGCCGAGCTTTTCTCTTTGGGATCTGTACTGCCTTTTTTGGCGGTGCTTACTGAGCCTGAGCAGATCTGGAATTCTCGCTGGATTCAGCAGTTAGCCCCGAAGCTTGGTTGGAGTTCTGCTTCTGAGCTCCTTGTACCTGCTGCTGGGATTTTTGCCTTTGCTGCAGTTACAGCTGCCTTAATTCGTTTGGCCAATCTTTGGTTGGGGGGGCAACTCGCTGCTGCCATTGGCTCTGATCTGAGCTGTGAAGCCTACCGAAAGACGCTTTATCAGCCTTATTCCGTCCATGTAAAGCGCAACAGCAGTGCGGTCATTAATTCAGTGACTGGTCAAGTTGGTACAACGGTTGCGGCGATTAATCTCGTTCTTAAGACCAGTACCTCAACACTGGTTGCGATCTCCTTGTTAGTTGGTTTGCTTTGGATTGACTGGGCAGTTGCGTTGAGTGCGGTTTGCTTGTTTGGGGGTTCGTACACCCTCATCGGCTTTTTTAGTCGTCGAGCCCTCTTGATTAATGGACGCATTATTAACGATTCAAGAGCCGAAGTACTTAAGTCTCTTCAGGAGGGGCTTGGCGCTATTCGTGATGTGATTTTGGATGGCACACACGACCTTTATTTGGATGTCTATGGACGTTCCGATTGGCCTCAGCGTCAGCATAAGGCGAAAAATGAGTTTCTTTCTATCTTTCCCCGATTCTGTCTCGAGGCATTGGGTTTGATTGCGATTGCCATTTTGGCAACCGTCTTGACTGTTCAGAAAGGCGGAGGTGCAGCGGCTTTGCCAGTTCTTGGTGCTTTTGCTTTAGGCGCTCAAAGGCTCTTGCCTGTGATGCAGCAAGCATATTCAGGCTGGTCAAGCCTTAAGGGTTTCTCGACTGATTTAGAAGGGGTTTTGAAAATACTCGACCAGCCATTGCCTCCAGCATTAAAGATTGCAGCCAAGTTTTCCTTTAGGGCTGGTGTTGTTTTTAGTGGTGTTGGTTTCTCGTATGGGGAGGAAACCGCACGAGTCTTGAAAGATGTGTCTATTGGGATCGATCTTGGTCAACGTGTTGGATTCATTGGCTCGACCGGCAGTGGTAAAAGCACTGTTGTCGATTTGCTGATGGGCTTGTTGTCTCCAACGCAAGGTCAAATTCTTGTAGACGGACTTGATCTTCATGACCCTGGTCATCCCGAGCGGCTTTTAGCCTGGCGCTCAGCGATAGCACATGTTCCACAAAGCATTTATCTGGCTGATAGCTCCATCGCAGAAAACATTGCCTTTGGGGTTTCGAAAGAGAAAATCGACTTTGACCGTGTCCGATTGGCTGCGCAGCAAGCTCAGATCGCATCGTTTATCGAAGCGAGCCCTGACGGGTACGCCACTTTTGTTGGTGAGCGAGGGATTCGTCTCAGCGGTGGCCAGCGGCAGCGACTTGGGATTGCTCGGGCTCTCTACAAACAGGCTCAAGTCTTGATACTGGATGAAGCGACGAGCGCCTTGGATAACGCCACCGAGCAGGCGGTGATGAATGCGATCAATCAACTGGATCGCAATCTCACCGTCGTGATGATTGCCCACCGGTTGAGCACTGTCGCGAAATGTGATCACGTCATCCGTTTGGACCATGGGCATGTTGTTGCTGACGGACCGCCATCAGAGGTTTTGCCCCAGGCTTGAGAGTTCCAACCTCTTTGAGTGCCGACGAGGCATCTGTTCTGCGCCACAAGCTTTTGAGTTGGTGGCACGCTCATGGCCGCCACGACATTCCTTGGAAGCGCTCCGCTCAGGGTGTCTTGCCCAAGCGTGGTGAGGAGCTGAATCTCTATCCGATCTGGGTCGCGGAGGTCATGCTTCAGCAGACCCAGCTGCAAGTCGTTCTGCCCTACTGGCGGCGCTGGATGGAGAGATTCCCAACGCTGCAATCCTTGGCCGCTGCGGATGAACAGGAGGTTCTTCTGCTTTGGCAGGGCCTTGGCTACTACTCCCGAGCCCGCCGGTTGCATCAAGGAGCGCAGCAGTGGGCGGCGCGTCCTGGTCTCGCTTGGCCACGAGACTTGGAGACCTGGTTGACCCTGCCGGGTATCGGTCTGAGTACCGCCGGCAGCATTCTCTCCTCGGCGTTTGATCTGCCGTTCCCAATTCTGGACGGCAATGTCAAACGGGTTCTCTCCCGCCTGATCGCCAGTGCTCAGCCGCCCATGCGCAACAGCAAAGCGCTCTGGCAGTTGAGTGCTGTACTCCTAGATCCTAAGCAGCCCCGCTCCTTCAACCAAGCCCTGATGGATCTGGGGGCCACGGTCTGCACTCCCAAGAGCCCCAGCTGCCCACAGTGCCCTTGGATCGAGCAGTGCGCTGCCTACGCTTCCGGCGATCCAGCCGCCTATCCCGTGAAGGAAGCCCCGCGAGAATTGCCCTTTCAGGTCATCGGCGTAGGCGTGGTGCTCAACGACGCCGGCGAGGTGTTGATTGATCAGCGCCTGAATGAGGGTCTGCTGGGCGGGCTCTGGGAGTTCCCGGGGGGGAAGCAGGAACCTGGCGAGGCCATTGAGGCCACAATTTGCCGCGAGTTGCAGGAGGAGCTAGCGATTGAGGTCGACGTCCGGGAAGAGTTGATCAGCCTGGATCACGCCTACAGCCACAAGCGACTGCGGTTTGTTGTGCACCTCTGCCAGTGGCGCGCAGGTGAGCCGCAGCCCTTGGCCTCATTGCAGGTGCGTTGGGTGAAGCCCCTCCAGCTCAGCGATTTTCCCTTCCCAGCAGCTAATGCACGGATCATTGCCGCATTACTGGAGCGTCTCCACCCTGAGGAGGGACCCGACGCGGCATGATCGATGAATCCAGCCCCGAAGGTGATTTGTCTGGGCGAGGCCCTGGTGGATCGATTAGGGCCCCTGGGCGGAGATCCAGCGACGGCACCACTGGATCAGTGCGATGACCGATTGGGAGGGGCTCCGGCGAATGTTGCCTGTGCCTTGGCACGTTTAGGAACCCCCTCGGCGTTCGTGGGTCGGTTGGGATGGGATGCCATTGGGGAGGCCTTCGAACGGTTGATGGCGAGCCGGGGCGTGGGGCTCGTCGGGTTGCAACGGGATGCCACGCGCCCCAGTCGCGTTGTTTTGGTGCGGCGCTACGCCGACGGGGAAAGGGTCTTCCAGGGATTTGCTGGCGATCAAGGTCAGGGGTTTTCGGATCAGGCCCTGGATTGCTCAGCGCTGCAAGCGGCTTGGCCCGCCATAGCGGCTCAAGCCCAGTGGCTCCTGGTGGGTACGATTCCGCTAGCCACAGAGCCATCCGCTGAAAGCCTGCGCTGGGCCGTGGATCAGGCAAAGGGCGCAGGCGTGCGGATTGCCTTGGATGTCAATTGGCGCCCCACCTTCTGGGATGAACGCCGCGATCCCTCTGCTGGTCCGGACGCGGCAGCCTTGAGCGCCATGCAATCTGTGGTGGCTGCGGCATCGCTCCTCAAGCTGGCTAAGGAAGAGGCTCTCTGGCTGTTTGGCAGTGCTGATCCGAGCGTGATCTCAGCGGGTCTTCCCCAAGCCCCCGATGTGGTGGTCACCGATGGCAGGAACCCAGTGCGTTGGCATTTAGGTCTCGAGTCCGGGGTGCTTGAAGCCTTGGCCCCCCCCCAGGTAGTGGACACCACGGGAGCGGGTGATGCCTTCAGTTCCGCTCTGCTGCACCAGCTAGTGCAGCAGAGCGGAGCGCAGCCTGTGCCCCCTGAGCAGATGCTGCGTTTTGCCGCCGCCTGTGGTGCCTTGGTCTGTGGGGGAGCAGGGGCGATCGATCCCCAGCCCGATGCGGCTGCGGTGCTGGAATTTCTGCAGCGCTAGCGTTGCAGCCGGGCCAGCCTTCCAGCATCGGGATCGTCAGGATCCAGCAGGTCCAAGTGCAGGGTCCAGGCGTCCTCGGGCTGAAAGCTCAGGCGTTCGGGCCACTCCACAGCCATCAAGGCGCCGAGCGCTTGGGCCTCCTCCTCTTCTTGGCAGAAGAGCTCATCAGCGGAGGCACTCTGCTCGAGGCGATAGAGGTCGAGATGGACCAAGGCGGCGGCCTGTCCTTGGTAGTGCTGCGCTAATGCAAAGGTCGGGCTGGTGATGGATTCATCGATCTCGAGAGCAAGGGCAATCCCTTGCACCAGAGAGGTTTTGCCGGCTCCCAAATCCCCCTCCAGCAAGAGGATGGGCCTGGGCTGCGGTAGCGCGAGCCAGTCCATGGCTAGTTGGCGGCCAAGGTTCTGGGTGGCCGTCGCATCCGCTAACTGCACGCCTTGTTGTTGCATCGTCACTAGATTGGGACCAAGCGAGCCCGAAGCCTCGGCGTCTCTGCAGATATTCCACACCTCTTGCCAAGCCACGGTCTGGGCTGGCGAGGGCTTTCACCACAAGAACATCAACCATGGTGGCTTCCCCCACGGCGTCAGCTCTGCAGAGCACCAGTACCTATGTGATCGCTGATCTAGGTCTGGCTGATTTCGGCCGTAAGGAGATCGAAATCGCCGAGACCGAGATGCCCGGTCTGGTGGCCCTGCGCAGCAAGTACGGCGCTGAGCAGCCCCTCAAGGGCGCCCGCATCGCGGGTTCCCTGCATATGACGATTCAGACCGCCGTTCTGATCGAAACCCTGGTGGCTCTCGGCGCTGAAGTGCGCTGGGCCAGCTGCAACATCTTCTCCACTCAGGACCACGCTGCCGCTGCGATTGCTGCTGCTGGCATCCCCGTCTTCGCCTACAAGGGCGAGACCTTGGATGAGTACTGGGCGTTTACCCACCGCATCCTCGAGTGGGGCGATGGCGGTACCCCCAACATGATTCTCGATGACGGCGGCGATGCCACCGGTTTAGTGATCCTGGGCACCAAGGCTGAGATCGATCCCTCCGTTCTGGACAACCCCAGCAACGAAGAGGAGACCGCGCTCTTCAACAGCATTCGCCAGAAGTTGGCGGCCCAGCCTGGTTTCTATTCCCGAATCAAGGCCCAGATCCAGGGCGTGACGGAAGAGACCACCACTGGTGTGGCTCGTCTTTATCAACTGCAGAAGAGCGGCGAGCTGCCTTTCCCCGCCATCAACGTCAACGACTCGGTCACCAAGAGCAAGTTCGACAACCTCTACGGCTGCCGCGAGTCCCTGGTGGACAGCATTAAGCGCGCCACAGACGTGATGGTGGCCGGGAAGGTCGCCCTGGTGCTCGGCTACGGCGATGTGGGCAAGGGTTCTGCCCAGTCCCTCCGTGGTCTTGGCGCCACCGTCATGGTCGCTGAGGTCGACCCGATCTGCGCGCTGCAGGCCGCTATGGAGGGGTATCGCGTTGTCCGTTTGGAGGACGTAGTTGCTGACATTGACATCTTTGTCACCGCCACCGGTAACTTCCAGGTGATCCGCCATGAGCATCTGATCCAGATGAAGGATCAGGCGATCGTCTGCAATATCGGCCACTTCGACAACGAAATTGATGTCGCCTCGCTGAAGCAGTACACCTGGGAGAACATCAAGCCCCAGGTCGATCACATCACCCTGCCCAGCGGCAACAAGATTCTGCTGCTGGCCGAGGGCCGTCTCGTGAACCTCGGTTGTGCCACCGGGCACCCCAGCTTCGTGATGAGCAACTCCTTCACTAACCAGGTGCTGGCTCAGATCGAGCTCTTCACGAAGGGTGACCAGTACGCCAAAGAGGTCTACGTGCTGCCCAAGCACCTCGACGAAATGGTGGCTCGTCTGCACCTCGAGAAGATCGGCGCCAAGCTCACCGAGCTCTCCCCCGAGCAAGCGGCCTACATCAACGTGCCTGTGGAAGGTCCCTACAAGCTCGAGCATTACCGCTACTGAGCCCGGGTACAACAAAGCCCCTCATCAAGAGGGGCTTCCCATCCCGAAGCCTGGTCTGAAATGGACCGGGATTTTTTGCGCTTGAGGCTCCTTAGAACGGCACTTCGTCTTCGCTGGGGGCGCCGCCACCGAAGCTGCCACCGCCATAGCCATTGGACTCGGCGTCACGCTTGGAGCCCAGCAGTTCGAGGCGATCGACGCGGACCACGGGCTTGCTGCGCTCCTCACCGCTGTTGCGGTCCGTCCAGCGGTCCAGCTTGAAGCTGCCGATGATGCCGAGGAGGGAGCCTTTGCGGACGTAGTCGGCGGCCACCTGGGCCTGCTTCCCCCAGATCTCCAGGTTGAACCAGTCGGGCTCGTCGTTGTTGCTGCGGCGATTCACCGCAATGGTCAGGTTGGCCACCATGCTGCCGGACTCGAAGTAGCGCACTTCGGGGTCACGGCCAGCTCGGCCGACCAGGGTGACGGAATTGACGCCCATGGCGTTCTCCTGCGTTTGCGTTGGATTAATGATGCAGGCCCCGGGAGGGGAGCATCGAGGTGAGAGTTCCACCCTTTGCCCCGGATGCGTCACCACTGCCGTACAACCCCAGTTGCGGCTTGGGTCTTGCAGGGTGTCAGATCGCAGGATCTACCTATGCTTTGACGGGGTTGGGGGCGTCTGTGTTCTTCAAACGTTTCCAGCTGTCCCGCGACATCGGCATTGATCTCGGGACGGCGAACACCCTGATGTACATCAGCGGTAAGGGGATCGTCCTGCAGGAACCCTCCGTCGTGGCGATTGACCTGGACCGGGGGGTGCTCCTGACGGTGGGTGACGAGGCCAAGCTGATGCTGGGCCGCACCCCTGGAAACATCCGCGCGGTGCGCCCTCTCCGTGATGGCGTTATCGCTGATTTCGACGCTGCCGAGCAGATGATCAAGACCTTCATTCAGAAAGGGAATCAGGGCCGTGGCGTCGTGGCGCCCCGTTTGGTCATCGGCATCCCCAGTGGTGTGACCGGTGTCGAGCGCCGCGCGGTGCGCGAAGCCGGCTTGGCGGGGGCCCGCAATGTTCATTTGATTGAGGAGCCCGTCGCGGCCGCGATAGGGGCGGGTCTACCGGTCACTGAGCCCGTGGGCACGATGATTGTCGATATCGGCGGCGGCACCACGGAGGTGGCCGTGCTGTCACTGAGTGGAACGGTGCTCAGTGAGTCTGTGCGGGTCGCCGGCGATGAGCTCAGCGATTCGATCAGCTCTTATCTCAAAAAGGTGCACAACCTGGTTGTTGGCGAGCGGACCGCTGAGGAGATCAAGATCCGGATTGGTTCGGCGTTCCCCGACGACGCTCACGACGAGTCGAAAATGGATGTCCGGGGTTTGCACCTGCTCTCGGGCTTGCCCCGCACGATTCCCGTGTGCGCCGGAGATATCCGCGAGGCGATGGCGGAACCCCTCAACGTGATCGTCGAGGCCGTGAAGCGGACCTTGGAGCGCACGCCTCCGGAGTTGGCGGCCGACATCGTCGACCGGGGCATCGTGCTAGCAGGCGGCGGCGCTTTGGTCCGCGGTATCACCGACCTGATTAGCCACGAGACCGGGATCTTGGTGCACATCGCTGACGACCCCTTGCTTTGTGTGGTCAACGGTTGTGGCCGCGTGATCGAGGACTACCAGCGCCTTGAGCGGGTGCTCGATACTCCTGACTTCAGCAGGCTGAGCACGTGAAACCGATGGCTGGCCGCATTCTTCGTGTCCCCCTGCTGCAAAAGCTCCTGCAGGCCTGGCCCTGGTGGCTCCTGCTCGCGGCGTTGGCTGGGGTACGCCTGACTAAGGGGGCGGGCGTGCTGGATGCCTACGCCCTGCTGAGCCGTCCGTTTTGGCCGGGCCCAGCCCAGTCGGAATGGCTGCGCTCCGCCCAGCAGTTGGACCAGCAAACCCGGCTCCAACAGCTCGAGAGAGATAACGCTCGCTTGCGCGGGTTGATTGCTCTGGATCAAGCCAAGGGTGCGCGCGTCTCGGCTCCGGTGATTTCCCGTCAGGCCTACGGGTGGTGGCAGCAGTTGGAGTTGGGTAAGGGCAGCCTGCAGGGGGTGCGTGTTGGCTCGGCTGTTCTGGCTCCAGGTGGGCTGATTGGTCGCGTGGCCAGCATCACCCCCACCACTGCCCGTGTCGCGCTGTTGACCAACAGCACCAGTCGCCTCGGCGTTTGGGTCCCGCGGGTCAAGCGCCACGGACTGTTGATTGGCGGCGATACGCCCCGGCCGCGGCTGGAGTTCCTCGATAAGGACACCGGGGTGCGCCCTGGGGATGTGGTGACCACGTCGCCGGCCAGCACCTTGCTGCCGCCCAACCTCACCGTCGGCGTTGTGCAGAGCGTCGATGAAGAGTTGGTCCCTGCCCCCGATGCCGTCGTTCAGCTGAGTGCACCGATCGACGCGGTCGATTGGGTCCAGTTGGTGTCCCGTTAGCCATGGCTGGCTTGCATCGCCATGGCCTCAGCGTGGCCTCTGCTTTGGCTGTCCCGGCGTTGACCTTGCTGTCCCCGGGCTGGTTAAACCTTGATGGTGTCTCTCCCAGCTGGGCCGTGCTTTGGCTGTTGCCCTGGGCCTTGGCGGATGGTCCGTTGTCCGGGGCGTTTGCGGGTTTGGCCTTGGGACTGTTGCTCGATGGTTTGCATGTCGGCCATGTCACCCAGCTGCCGGCCTTGGTGCTGTTGGGCTGGTGGTGGGGCCGTTTGGGCCGGCAGGGCAGTCCGATTGAGCGCAGCTTCAATTTGGGGCTACTGGCGGCCCTCGGCAGCCTGCTCTTGGGGGGCAGTTTTCTGTTGCAGTGGCAGTTCCTTGGCGTTCTGTCGGAGGGTGGCTTGCAGCTGCTGGCTGCTCAGGCTTTGATCACGGCCTTGCTGGCACCCCTGATTTGTTCGCTGTTGCTGCTGCGTTGGCGAAAACAGCTCTCCGCCCGGTGATGAGGAGACCTCAACGTCTTGTCGCCGCGTTGTTGGCGGCCGCGGCCATTGCAGGTGTGCTATCGGCCTGTGCCCCGGCTCGACGCGAGGCCACAGAGCGCCAAGCGATCCAGTTTTGGACCTTGGATTTGTCCCCCAAATTCAATGACTACCTCAACGACGTCATTGCCCTATGGGAGCAGCAGAACCCTGGCTATGACGTGGTTTGGACTGATGTTCCCTGGGGCTCGGTCGAGAGAAAGCTGCTCGCGGCGGTGTTTGCACGTACAGCCCCCGATGTGGTGAACCTTAATCCGCTCTTCGCCGCCAATTTGGCCAGCAAAGGAGGTCTTCAGCCCCTTGAGCCGCTGCTGCCCCAGCGCTCTTCAACGACCTTTCTGCCGCAGATCTGGCAAGCCGGCCAAAGCGCCGCGCCCGATGGGCAGTCGCAGCAGTTCGCCATTCCTTGGTATTTGACGGCTCGCATCACCCTGGCCAACACGCAGATCCTGAGTGAGGCCGGCTACGGCGCGCCCCCGCGCACCTGGGCCGAAGTGCCTTCCTACGCTGAAGCCGTAAAACGCCGTACGGGTCGCTACGCGCTCTTTGTCACGGTCGTTCCCGAGGACTCCGCCGAACTGCTGGAGTCCCTGGTTCAGATGGGGGTGACGCTGCTGGATGAGCGTCAGCGGGCTGCGTTCAATACGCCGGCGGGGCGACGGGCGTTTGCCTTCTGGAGCGACCTGTATCGCCGTGGCTTGCTGCCCCGCGAGGTGGTCAGCCAGGGTTACCGGCGGGCGATTGAGCTCTACCAAAGCGGTGAACTGGCCCAGGTAGGTAGTGGAGCGGAGTTCCTGCGAAGCATCCAAACCAATGCGCCGCAGGTGGCCGCGGCCACCCGTCCCTATCCGCCCCTTACGGGGGCCAATGGTGCTGCCAATGTCGCGGTGATGACCCTGGCGATTCCCCGCCAAAGCAAGGTGGCTGAGCCGGCGACTCGCTTCGCCCTGTTCCTGACCAACGCCAGCAACCAGGTTCGCTTTGCGGAGCAGGCTCGGGTGCTTCCCTCCTCCATCGGAGCGCTGCATCAGGTCGAGGTGGCGCTGGAGGCGGAGCAACCGGCATCGCAGCCGGAGCAATTGGTGCGTCAGGCCCGTTTGCTCTCGGCTCAAACCTTGTCTTCGGCTCGGGTTCTCGTGCCGGCAAGTCCTGGCGTGAAGCGTCTTCAGGCCATCGTCTACACCCAGCTCCAGCGGGCGATGTTGGGTCAGGTCGGCAGCGACGCGGCCTTGGCTGAGGCCGAGCGTCAGTGGAACGCCTATGCGGCGGGTCGTTGGCCCTAGTCCGGCCTTGAGAAATCCTTAAGACTCAGTCCGCTTAGCTCAGGTCGCCTGCACATGGCTATCGCCATGAGCGCTCTGAGAGCTAATGTTGCTCTTCTTCACGCTGTGTAGTGCATGCCGCTCGACGAGCAGCAACGACAGAGTGATGCCTCATCTGTCGAGGCTTCGTCAGAGCTGTGCGCCACCGTGATGGTGGTTGATGACGAGCCGGCCGTGCGTCGCGTGCTGGTCATGCGTCTCCAGCTGGCCGGTTACAAGGTGGTCTGCGCCGAGGACGGCGAAGAAGCGCTCACCCTGTTCCACAAAGAGCAGCCCGACCTGGTGGTGCTCGATGTGATGCTCCCGAAGCTCGATGGCTTCGCGGTTTGCCGGCGTTTGCGGGCTGAGTCCTGCGTGCCGATCATTTTTCTCTCGGCCCTGGATGCGATTGCCGAGCGGGTGGCGGGGTTGGATCTGGGGGCTGACGACTATCTGCCCAAGCCCTTCAGTCCCAAGGAGCTGGAAGCGCGGATTGCCACGATTCTTCGGCGGTTGGGCCGCGGTTCGGCCATCAACGAGCCCCGTGATGTTTCCGCCGGGCAAGGAGTGCTTCGGGTTGGCGACCTGGTGGTCGACACCAACCGTCGTCAGGTCACCCGTGATGGTGAGCGCATTGGTCTGACCTATACAGAGTTCAGCCTGCTCGAGCTGCTGTTCCGGGAGCCTGGACGGGTGGTTCCTCGCGCCGAGATCCTTGAGCAGCTCTGGGGTTATCCGCCGCGCCGCGCTGCTGATCTGCGGGTTGTTGACGTCTATGTGGCCCGTCTGCGGGGCAAGCTCGAGCCCGATCCCCGCAACCCAGAGTTGATCCTGACCGTGCGCGGTACGGGCTACGCCTCCCAGCGCATTGGTGAGAACGCCCCTATGGCGGCAGCCAGCTGATCCTGCAGGATGGCCCAACGCTGATTGATTCGGTCTTTTGTCTGAGCTGCGCGAGACCCGCCTCGAGAAAGGCAAGGCCCTAGCGGAGTTGGGCCAGGGCCCCTATGCCCTGCGCTTTGAGCCCAGTCACCGCACCGCTGAGCTGCAGCAGGCCCATGCGGACTTGCCCAACGGTGAAGAACGGGACGTGGCCGTCGCCGTGGCCGGCCGGGTGATGACCCGTCGCGTCATGGGCAAGCTCGCTTTTTTCACCCTGGCCGATGAGACCGGTCCGATCCAACTCTTTATCGAGAAGGCGTCCCTCGGAGACGGATTTGGTCACCTCACCTCCTTGGTGGATGCCGGCGATCTGATTGGCGTCAGCGGCAGCTTGCGCCGCACTGATCGCGGCGAGCTCTCGGTGAAGGTGCAGAGCTGGCAGATGCTCAGCAAGAGCCTGCAGCCCCTCCCGGATAAGTGGCATGGCTTGGCCGATGTCGAGAAGCGCTATCGCCAGCGTTATCTGGACCTGATCGTGTCGCCTGACACCAGGGAAACTTTCCGTCGCCGGGCCTTCGCGGTCAGTTCGATCCGCCGCTGGCTGGATGAACGGGGCTTCCTTGAGATTGAAACCCCGGTGCTGCAAAGCGTGCCGGGCGGTGCCGACGCCCGTCCCTTCGCGACCCATCACAACGCCCTGGACCTGCCGCTCACCCTGCGGATCGCCACCGAATTGCACCTCAAACGCCTTGTGGTGGGGGGATTTGAGCGGGTCTATGAGCTAGGTCGGATCTTCCGCAACGAAGGCATCAGCACCCGACACAACCCTGAGTTCACCTCGATTGAGGTGTATCAGGCCTATGTCGACTACAACGACATGATGGATCTCACGGAGCAACTGATTGCTCACGTGTGCCAGCAGGTCTGCGGTATGACCCGCATCAACTACCAGGGCACGGAGATCGACCTGACGCCCCCTTGGCGCCGGGCCACCATGCACGAGCTGGTGCTCGACGCGACCGGCTTGGACTTCACTGGCTTCAGCAGCCGGGCTGAGGCGGCCGCGGCGATGCAGGCCCAGGGCTTGGCCGTGCCGGAACTGGCCGACTCGGTTGGACGTCTGCTGGTGGAAGCTTTTGATCAGAAGGTGGAGAGCACCCTGATCCAGCCCACCTTTGTGATCGACTACCCGGTCGAGAACTCCCCCTTGGCTCGGGCCCACCGCAGCAAGCCGGGTTTTGTGGAGCGCTTTGAGTTGTTCATTGTTGGCCGCGAAACCGCCAATGCCTTCAGCGAATTAATCGATCCGGTTGATCAGCGTCAGCGGCTCGAAACGCAGATGGCCCGCAAAGCCGCTGGTGACGACGAGGCCCAGGAGGTGGATGAGGACTTCATTAATGCCTTGGAGGTGGGCATGCCCCCCACGGGCGGTTTAGGCATCGGCATTGACCGTCTCGTGATGCTGCTGACCGACAGCCCGTCCATCCGCGATGTGATCGCCTTCCCCTTGCTGCGTCCTGAGGCGCGATTGGGCGCAGTGCCGCCTGCAATGGGATAATCGACCTAGTAGGCAATCTCCCCCATTCGGGGGCTCGAGATTCGATGAGTGGCGAACGCGTCGGCTTCCGCTTTAAGCACGCAGATGCTGTGGTGAAGCGCAATCCCCAGGGCCGCTCCCGCCGGGGCTGGGTGATGGAGCCGGTGGAGCAAACCACCAGCCGCGGAACCAAGATGCCCGCTTATCGGATTCGCTGGCGGGATAGCGAGCGCCCCGAGATCGTGCTGCAGCACATGCTGATCGCTGATCCCGATCCCACTCCGCCGCCCGAGGGCGTGAGCCTGGTTCCCCCCGAACCCAAGAAGTGATCTCTAAAGGCCTCGCTTAGGGGCCTTTTTTATGCCCAGCCCTTGAGGCGATAGAGCGCTAGCCCCAGGTGTTCCTTGAGGGCCAGGCTGCTGAGGTAAAGCGCTCCTGCATCTGGCAGGAGGTCTTGAACGATGGAGCCCGGTGTGGGGCGCCCAAAGCGTTGACGCTCTGGCAATAGGAAATCGCAGGCGACAGGAATCACCTCGAGGCCGCTGCGTTTTTCAAACGTGGCAATCGAGCGCGGCAGGTGAAACGCGCTCGTGACCAGCAGCACCGTCCTCCAGCCCCGCTCTTGTGCGAGTTGGCCGATATCGCGGGCTTCTTCGGCGGTGGTTTTCGAGAGGGGGTTGGGCAGGATCCGCTGGCTCGGCACCCCGAGTTCCTCGGCCAGGACCTTGGCAGAAAAGGCTTCGGCTGGGGCGGGATCAGCTGCGGTGAAGCTGATCTGGGCGCCGCTGGTCACCAGGGTGCCCGCCTTCCTCTGACGCATCAGCCGCATTCCTGTCAACAGGCGATCTCCGCCCTCTTTCACTTCGACGCTCTTCCTAGGTGGAATCGATGGCCACAGCCCCCCGCCCAACACGACCACGGCATCGGCGTTGGGGATCGCCTGTGGCGCGAGCGCCGTCGCCCGCTCCTCCAAGCCCCAGATCAACTGTCGGCTGGTGACTGGCATAGCAAACAGCCAGACCATGGCGATGCTCGAGGCTCCCAGGGCTCTGCTGAGTTTGCGGCCACTGCCCAGCCCAGCGAGTTGCAGCAGCAACCCCAGGCCGAGTGGATAGACCAGTAGCGGCAGCAGTTTGGAGAGCAGAAAGCCCATCAGAGCCCCTGCCGCTGGCGCAGCTCTTCAAGGGCCTGTTCCGTTTCAAAGCGGGCCCAGGCCGAATCCAAGTCCTCGCTGCGTGGGGCTGGCTGGTGCAGGTCTTGGCCGATGGCTTCCAGCTGTTGCCAGAGCTCGCGGCCCTGTTGCATCAGCTGCTCCAGGTGCTGCTGGGCCCGTTTGGCCAGGTCGTGGGCACCGGCGGCCTCGGCTTTTTGCGTCCGTTCTTGCCATTGCTTGATCTCCGCAGCGAGCTCGAGAAGCTGGCGCCGCAGCTGGGCGGCCGCATTAAGGTGATCTTGCCGGAGCCGCTCGCTCTGTTCGGGATGGGACTTGAGGAAGGCCTCGAGCTGTTGCTCCAGTTTTTGCTCCAGCTCATCCCACCAGGACCAAGAACTCACGCCGAGGGGGGCCGGGTAATCAGGGGCGCTTCGATCTCCTCCTGCAGGGGAGTGATCGCCGCCTCTCGCGAGCGAAGCAACAACTGGGTGAGCCGGGCGATGGCGCCCTCCCCGATGTTCTGCGTGGTCAGCTGTTCGAAGGCTTCTCCGTAGAGCTCCTCGAGACGTTCAATCAAGCCTTCCCGAATTTCCCGGGAGGCTCGCCGCTGATCTTCCCTCGCCATCGCACGTCCTTGAGGGCATTCAGTCTGCCTGCTTCAGCAGGTGCAGCGATAGGTCATTGCGGGGATCACTCCAACGGGCCTCGCTGGCCCAGCCCGCCCGAGCGGCCAGGCTCACAAAGGCCTCGGGGCTGTACTTGTGGCTGGTTTCGGTGATAAAGGCCTCTCCTTCGGCGAAGTGCCACCTGCGGCCACAGGCCTGCACTGTCTGATCACGCTGGCTGATCAGGGCCATTTCGATGTGGTTGGTTGCGGCGACCCAGCGGGCTTGGTAGCGGAATTGATCGAGGTCGAAATCACCGCCGAGGTCGCGGTTTAAACGCTGCAGCAAGTTGAGGGCAAAGCGGGCGGAGACACCGGCTGCGTCGTCGTAGGCCGCCTCCAGCCGCTCCGTCGCCTTGGGCTGGTCAATCCCGATAAGCAGTGTTCCATCAGGACCAAGCAGATGCCGAAATTGCCGCAGCAGTGCCTCGGCGGCTGTGGTGGTGAAGTTCCCGAGGGAGCTGCCGGGGAAGAAACCTAGGCGCCGCTCCAGCAGCAAGGGGTGGGATGGGAGCTGCTCCAGTTGGCTGTAGTCGCAGCAGATGCCCACCATCGGCACGCCTGGATGGTCCTTTTGGAGCCGCTCGCAGGCCTGGGCGAGATGGTCCGCGCTGATGTCGAGGGCGACGTAGGCCGGCTGCTGCAGCGCCTCGAGCAGCGGTCCAACCTTGCGGGCGCTGCCGGCACCGAATTCCACCAGGGTGCCGTCCCGAAGGGCCGCGGCCATGGCCATGGCCTGGTCTTCGAGCAGTGCGGTTTCGGTCTTAGTCAGGCTGTATTCGGGCTGCTGGCAAATCAGGTCGAAGAGGCGAGAGCCCTCCGCGTCGTAGAGAAACCACGCGGGCAATTGTTTGGGGGTTTGCCTCAGGCCCTCAATCACCAGCTGGCGCATGTCTGCGGCGGCGGGATGCAGATTGAGCAGTTCGGGGATGCCGCTGCCTTGCAGGGTGCTGGTCATGGTTGGCCCCCCATCGCCAGGCGAATCCCGCTAGCCATCCAACGGCTGTGGGGGGGGTAGAAGTTGCGGTAGGTCACGCGTTCGTGGCCGGCCGGGGTCAAGAAACAGCTGCCCCGCAGCACGAACTGCGAGCTCATGAATTTGCCGTTGTATTCACCAATGGCTCCTGCGGCGGGCGCAAAGCCCGGATAGGGCCGGTAGGGGCTGCCGGTCCATTGCCACAGGCAGCCAAACAGCTGCTCGAGCTGCCCGCTGCTTGCCGCCAGTTCCCATTCGGCTTCCTCGGGGAGGCGGGCCCCAGCCCAGCGGGCGTAGGCATCGGCCTCAAACCAACTGATGTGTCTGACGGGGGCGTCTGGATGGCGTGCCCTCCGGCCAGCGAGGCTGAACTCCCAGTCACCGCGCCAGTAGCGCGGGGCTTGCCATCCCCGTTCTTGCACCAGGGCCCAGCCCTCATTCATCCAGAGATCGGAGCGTTGATATCCCCCGTCGGCGATGAAGGCCGCGTACTCGCCATTGCTCACTAGCCCATGGCTGATGGCACAGGGTTCCAGCCAGATCCGATGCCGGGGCGCCTCGTTGTCGAAGTGGAAGACCTCGGAGTCAGGCTCTAGGCCAATCTCCACAAGGCCTCCCTTCAAGCTATGCCAGCCCCGGGGATTTGGGCTGCTCCAGCTGGCGTCGTAGGCCTTTTCGGGGAGGGGGTTGGCGGCGGGTTCGAGCGGGTTGCGGCTGAAGCCGTCCAGGAGATCCATCAGCAGCAGCTCTTGGTGCTGCTGTTCGTGCTGCAGCCCCAGTTCCACCAGCGCAGCGGGCAGCTCATCCAGTTCGGACATCAGGGCCTCACTGACCCGCTGGCGCCAGGCCAGCACTTCGGTGATCGAGGGCCGGCTCAACAGGCCCCGCTCCGGCCTGGGGTGCCGTTCGCCGACCGCCTCGTAATAGCTGTTGAAGAGGTAGCGCCAGCGGCTGTCGGCGCAGCTGTAACCCTCCCGCTGGCTCAGCAGAAACTCCTCGAAAAACCAGGTGGTGTGGGCCAGATGCCATTTCGCTGGACTGGCGTCCGGCATCCCCTGCAGGCAGAGGTCTTCGGCTTCCAGGCCCTCAATTAGGTCCTCCGTTGCACGGCGGATCTGCTGCAGCCGCGGCAAGACGGCGGCAGCTGAGGTCGACACCATCCCAACTGCTCCTGCTGAGCGGACCCTAGAAGCCCAACCCTGTTGCATCAACGCTTCTACGATCACTGCAACGCAAGGAAGGGCATGGGCGCCAGCACTCCGGGGATTGCATCCGGCTTCGTCGGTGCGGTGGGCCAGACCCCGCTGATTCGTCTGAACGCCCTGAGCGCGCTGACCGGCTGCGAGATCCTCGGCAAGGCCGAGTTCATGAACCCAGGCGGGTCAGTTAAGGACCGGGCGGCGTTGGGAATTTTGTTGGAGGCCGAAGAGCAGGGCTTGCTCATGTCCGGCGGCACCGTGGTCGAGGGCACGGCGGGCAACACCGGGATCGGCCTGACACACCTCTGCAATGCCCGCGGTTACCGGGCGGTGATCGTGATCCCGGAGACCCAATCTGCTGAGAAGATCGGACTGTTGCGCAGCCTGGGGGCTGAGGTCCGCACCGTTCCCGCCGTTCCCTACAAGGACCCCAACAATTACGTCCGCCTCTCAGGCCGCATTGCTGAAGAGATCCCAGGGGCGGTCTGGGCGAATCAGTTCGACAACCTCGCCAACCGTCGTGCCCATTACCGAACCACGGGTCCGGAGATCTGGGAACAAACCGGCGGCCAGGTGGATGCCTGGGTGGCTGCCACTGGCACCGGCGGCACCTACGCCGGTGTGGCGCTCTATTTGAAGGAGCAAAAGCCCCAGCTGCGCTGCGTTCTTGCTGATCCCCATGGCAGTGCCCTCTATAGCTGGGCTACTAGCGGCGAACTCAGCAGCGAGGGCAACTCGATCACGGAGGGCATTGGCAACAGCCGCGTGACCGCGAACCTGGAGGGGGCTCCGGTGGATGACGCAGTCCGGATCCATGATCAGGACGCGCTGCAGACGATTTACGACCTGCTTTGGCAGGAGGGCCTGTTCCTCGGCGGCTCAGTCGGCATCAATGTGGCCGCGGCCGTCAAGACAGCCCGTCGGATGGGGCCCGGCCACACCATCGTCACGGTCCTCTGCGATAGCGGAGATCGCTATCGGTCACGCCTTTATGACGGGGAGTGGCTGAAGGGCAAAGGTCTGGAGCAACCTGAGCGCGCGGCCTGATCCACGTTGCTGGAAGACGATCCGAGTTTGGAGCCGGGGGCGCTGATCGGCGGTCGCTACCGCTTAGAGCGCTCTCTGGGGGAGGACCGCTGGTTGGCTTTGGATCAGGCGGCTGCCGATGCGCCGACCCATCTCACTGTCCTGGGCAATCTGACGGAGGAGCAACGGGAGGACCTGAGCAAGCGCTGGCTTCAGCTCCAGCGGGTCTTGCATCCCCAGCTGCCTCGCTTTGGTGATCTGATCAACACCGGCGATGCTCTGTTGCTGCCACGCGCCTGGCAGGAGGGGGAGACCCTGCAGGCCTTGCTGGATGCTGGCGAGACCTTCTCGCTGGAGGACGTCTTGGCTTTGCTGTGTCAGCTGTTGGCGCTGCTGGCCCATCTGCATAGCCAGCGGCTCTCCTGCGCGGATTGGTCACCGGCTTACATCCTGCGTCGATCGGCGGATGTTCGGCTGGTCCCTTTGGCGCTTGAGCAGCTTGCCCCTTGGGATCCCCAGCGCGACCTCCTCGCCATCGCAGATTTGGCTCAAACCTTGCTGGCGGAGCAGGCCGCGGCCTCCTTGGCCTCGATTGGACCGCTCCAGGCCTTGAGTAGCGATCAGCAGGCGTTGCGTTTCCCATCTGCCTCCGCGGCCCTCGCCGCTTTTCAACAGTTCACGCCCGCTGTCCCTTCACCCGCACTGCCAGAAGTGGTGCGCCATTCGACCCCTTCCCGAAGGCGGAAGCGGCAGCAGCAGATGGATGCCGAAGGACGCCTCTGGCCCGTGGTGGTTGCCCTTGTGGGGCTGTCGGTCGCGGGTACCGCTTTTGGATGGCTTCTGCTTCATAGTCGTGGCCGGGTCTCGGGATCAATCATTTGGCCGAGTTTTCAACTGCGCCGGAGCTTGCCGACGGCTGAGATCAATCAACGGGAGGACTTGTTGAATCGCCTCCGGGCTCTGCAAGTGGACCGGCGTTGGTTTCTCAAGCTGGTGGATGCCAGTTGGCTCCAGCAATTCCCCGAGCGAGGCGGCCGGCTGCCCTCCGATAGCCAAGCGGATGCTCCCCTGCGGAAGGTCTGGAGCGAACTGGCCGAAGACTGGCTGAGCCGTGTGGAGCAGCTGCCCCTGCAGCTGCGCCCCCGGTTGGGCAACTTGACTGCCACCGATTGGAACCGGCGCCAGCAAGGCCTCGTGGCCCAGGGGCTCAGTCCTGAGGTGGTGGAGAAGCTTGTCTCTGGCAGTGCCCTGAACCTGCTGAATGGACCTGAGGCCGCTCAGATCCCCGCGGAGCCCTATCGGCAGCTTTGGTATGCCGCCGCCGAGCAGGTCCTGGGCAACCTGCAGATTGAGTTGATCAAGGGGCAGCGCAACAGCACCAAAGCTCTCTCCGCCAGGGTCCCGGCGGGTGGTGCCCGGGTCTTCCCCATTCAGGTGCCTTCGGGCAGTCGCCTGGTTCTGGGGGTCAAGGGCTCGCCGTTGATGCAGATGAGTGTGTTCGCGGCCGATGGGCAGCTGCTGGAAGCCCGTGGTCCGCTGCGGGTGTTGAGCCTGGGGGATGTCAAACGCTCCCCGGTTCAGGTCTTGATCAGCAATGACGGTTTGTCGTCGGCGAGCCTGACCTTCTCCTTGCATGTGGATCCGACTCAATAGCGGGCGATGGCTTTTTTGGCGTCCTTGATGTCCTGCTTGCGCCGCTCCTCCTGACGTTTGTCATGGAGCTTGCGGCCCTTGCCGAGGCCAATAGTCGCTTTGATCCAGGACCCCTTCAGGTGGATGTTCAGGGGAATCAAGGTGAGGCCCTTCTGGTCCACGGCGATTCGCAACTTGTCGATCTCCTTGCGGTGGGCGAGCAGGCGACGGGTCCGGAGGGGTTCGTGGTTGAAGTAGGCGCCGGCGTGTGTGTGTGGGGAGATGTGGACGTTGTGCAGCTGCAGCTGCCCTTTGCGGATCAAGCAGAAGCCATCGCGAAGGTTCACTTGGCCAGCCCGGATGGACTTGACCTCGGTGCCCATCAGCTCCACGCCGCACTCCAGCGTTTCGAGAATCTCGTACTGATGCCGCGCGAAGCGGTTGTCCGCCAGCAATTTGTTGGCGGCATCCCGAAGGGCCTTGGCGTTCTTTTTGCCCCCGCCCTTGGCCATGGCGCTGTGATCCAGGTGTACCGACCCTAGGGATGGACCCGCTGGCCGGCGGCTGTCCGCTGCCGATACCCTCGAGCGATGGCCATCGTCTCTTCGGGATCAACAGCGCCGCGCGAGCCGGCCCCGAGGTTGGTGGATCCCGCCGTGAGTGAGCAGGAGAAGCCGCTGCAGCGGGAGGACTCGCTCCGGCCCAAGCAGTTGGCGGACTACATCGGCCAGAGCGAGCTCAAACAGGTACTTGGCATTGCGATTGAGGCCACCCAAGCGCGGGATGAAGCCCTCGATCATGTGTTGCTCTACGGCCCCCCCGGGTTGGGGAAGACCACGATGGCGATGGTTTTGGCCGAAGAGTTGGGGGTGCGTTGCCGCATTACCAGTGCCCCGGCGTTGGAGCGCCCCCGCGACATCGTCGGCCTACTCGTGAACCTGCAGCCTCGGGAGCTGCTGTTCATCGATGAAATTCACCGCCTTACCCGGGTCTCCGAAGAGCTGCTCTATCCGGCGATGGAGGACTTTCGCCTTGATCTCACGGTCGGTAAGGGCACGACGGCCCGGACCCGAACGATTCCATTGGCTCCCTTCACCTTGGTCGGGGCGACGACGCGGGCGGGTTCGTTGAGTTCTCCGCTGCGGGATCGCTTTGGTCTGATCCAGCGGCTGGAGTTCTACGGACTGGAGGATCTCCAGGCGATCGTGCAGCGCGCAGCCGGTTTGCTTCAACTCGACTTGGCCGAAGAGGCTGCCCTAGAAGTGGCCCGCCGTTGTAGGGGCACCCCGCGGATCGCTAATCGCTTGCTGCGTCGTGTGCGGGATGTTGCCTCCGTCCGCCGCCATGCGCGGGTGAGCGCTGAGTTGGTGCAGCAGGCCTTGAGCCTGCATCGGGTGGATGGCCGCGGCTTGGATGCCAGCGACCGTCGCCTGTTGGATCTGCTCCACAGCGGCTACGGCGGCGGACCCGTGGGTCTTGACACCCTTGCGGCTGGCTTGGGGGAAGACCCCGTCACCCTGGAATCGGTGGTCGAGCCGTTCCTCTTGCAACAGGGCCTGTTGCAGCGCACCCCCCGGGGGCGTGTGATCACCCAGGCCGGCATTGATCACCTGCAGGGTCAAGCGGCATGACAGTCCTGTTTGCGCTCGTGCTGGCGGTGCAGCTGAGTCTGCCCCAACTGTTTGACCAGGCTCTGACGGCAAGTCGTGAGGGAGCCTTTCCACAGGCTCTGGACCTTTGGAATCAGGTGCTGGAGCTGGCTCCGGAGGACGCTGCTGCTTGGAGTAATCGCGGCAATATCCAGCTCGCCCTTGGGGATCCCGAGGCGGCCATTGCCGACCAGTCCAAGGCAATTGAGCTGGATCACAGCAACGCTGATCCCCATCTGAACCGCGGCACCGCCGAAGAAGCCCTGAAGCAGTGGGACGCTGCTGAAGCAGATTATCGCTGGATCCTCGAGCGGGGTCCCGATGCCTCGGCTCTCTACAACCTTGGCAATGTTCAGGTCTCCAAGGGCGATTGGCAGCAGGCCCGGGACAGTTTTGAGCAGGCATCCCAGGAACGTCCCGGCTTTGCGATGGCCCGCTCGAGTACTGCTCTAGCGGACTTTCAGCTTGGAGATCTGGACCGGGCTGAGAAGGAGTTGCGCAACATCATTCGCCGCTATCCCCTGTTTGCCGATGCCAGGGCGGCGTTGACGGCCTTGCTGTGGCGCAAGGGTGAATCCGGGGAAGCCGAAAGCCATTGGGCTTCGGCTGCGGGCCTGGATCCCCGTTATCGCCAGCCAGAATGGCTCTTAGAGATTCGGCGCTGGCCGCCGGTTCCGGCCCAAGCCCTGTCTGACTTTTTGGCCCTGAGCAGCTGATGCCCGATCTGCTCTCCCGCGATCAGCTCAAGGCGGAGGTCAAGGCCGCCCAGCAGGAGCTTCTGGTGATACGGCGGCATTTGCATGCCCATCCGGAACTCAGTGGTAATGAGCATCAGACCGCCGCGTTGGTCGCCGGTGAGCTGCGCAAGCTGGGCTGGCGGGTCCAGGAAGGGGTTGGCCGCACCGGGGTAGTGGCCGAGCTCGGCCCACACGCAGGGCCGGTCGTGGCCCTGCGTGTGGATATGGACGCGCTGCCTGTCGAGGAGCGCACCGGCCTGCCCTATGCCTCGTTGAATCAGGGCTTGATGCACGCCTGCGGCCACGACATCCACACGACTGTGGGGTTGGGTGTGGCTCGGATCCTTGGACCCTTGGCTGAGCGGCTAGGTGGCACGGTGCGATTGCTGTTTCAACCGGCCGAGGAGACTGCGCAAGGGGCCGCCTGGATGGTCGCCGATGGGGCGATGCAGGGGGTGGATGCCCTGTTTGGGGTGCATGTCTTCCCGTGCCTGCCGGTGGGCACGATTGGGGTGCGCAGCGGCAGCCTGACCGCGGCGGCGGGGGAGTTGGAGGTGGAGGTGTTGGGCCAGGGTGGCCATGGGGCCCGTCCCCACCAGAGCACCGATGCCATCTGGATTGCGGCACGGGTGGTGAGCGGCTTGCAAGAGGCGATCAGCCGCAGGCTGGATGCCCTGCATCCCGTGGTGGTCAGCTTTGGCCGGATTGAAGGGGGGAAGGCGTTCAACGTGATCGCCGATCACGTGCGCTTGCTGGGAACGGTCCGTTGCCTGGATTTGGACCTCCATGCCCAGTTGCCGGGTTGGATTGAGGAGACCGTGCAGGCCATCTGCAAGGGCTATGGCGGCGAGGCCCGGGTGCGCTACCGCTGCATCTCACCGCCTGTCCACAACGACGCTGAGCTGACCCAGCTGCTGGCCGATGAGGCGGTAGCTCTGCTGGGACGCTCGCGGGTCGAATGGCTCGATCAGCCCTCGCTTGGGGCTGAGGACTTTGCGGAGTTGCAGCGGGAGACCCCGAGCACGATGTTCCGTCTCGGGGTGGCGGGACCTGGTGGCTGCACACCGCTGCACAGCAACACCTTTGCCGCTGACGAGGACTCTTTGGCCGTGGGCGTTCAGGTGTTGAGCGCGAGTTTGCTGCGCTGGTTGGAGCGGGCCGCGGCATGACCCCGATGAGTCGACTGGGACGAGATCTGCTGGCTTGTTCCACGCTGCTTTTGGTTGTGCTAGGGCTGCTCGGCATACTGCTGCGTCAGGGGCCGGACCGCCTGCAAGCCCTACCGGCCCTTTTGATTGGATTGGCCCTCTTGCTCCAGAGCGCCTGGAGTTGGCGCCGTCGGCGCCGCTCCATCCTTGGCATCCTCAAAGACGAGCGGTAGAGGCAAAGTGGGCTGATGAACGTTGATGACCTTCGCGAAGCGATAGCCTCGGACAACCCTGGCCGGGCCCGTCCTGCTTTGGCCAGTCTGGTTAATGCCAGTCCCGATGAAGCTGAGCCGTTGTTGCTGTTGGGGCTTGAGCAAGACGACATGATCCTGCGTCAACTCAGTTGCTCGGGCCTGGGGCATAAGCCCACACCGGCCGGTTGGGAGCCCTTGGTGCAGACCTTGAAGAACGACTCGGAGGTGGCCGTGCGTGCTGAGGCAGCGAATGCTTTAGTCAGTCATGGCCTCAATCGGGCCTGGCCACTCCTGCTGGATGCGTTCGTCTCTGAAGATGAGTGGCTAATTCGCTGCAGCATCCTGTCGGCCGTTGCCGAGCACCCCGAGATTGCTCCTGAGCAATTGCTTCAGCTGGCGCGCTTGGCCGTCGCCCAGACCGATGGCACGGTTCGGGTTGGAGGCACAGAAATCTTGGCTCGCTTGGTACGGGAAGGCATGGGCGAGGCGCGAGAGGTGCTGCAGGGCCTGCAGCAGGACAGCGATCATCGGGTAGTCGCGGCAGCCTTGAACGGTTTGCAGGGCTAATGGCAGAAACCATGTCAGCCTTGACCCGGTGCCTACAGCAGGAGGCCGCTGCCATCGCCGATACAGCGTCTCGCTTGAGCGTTGGACAAGTCGAGGCAGCGCTCAGGCTGCTGCAGCATTGCAGTGATCAGGGCCGCAAGTTAGTGATCAGCGGGGTCGGGAAGAGCGGCATCGTGGCCAGAAAAATTGCCGCGACCTTTTCATCGATTGGCTTAACTGCGATTTATCTCAATCCCTTGGATGCGCTCCATGGCGACTTGGGGGTTGTCGTCCAAGACGACGTTGTTTTGCTGCTCTCCAACAGCGGCGAAACCGAGGAATTGGTCCAACTGCTTCCTCACCTGAAACGCAGGGGTGTGCCGACGATTGCCTTGGTGGGCCGCCTTCAATCCAGCCTGGCTCGAGCCAGTGACGTCGTGCTGGATGGTTCCGTTGATCGCGAGGTTTGTCCGCTCAACCTGGCACCGACGGCTAGCACCGCTGTGGCCATGGCCATCGGTGATGCCTTGGCGGTGGTCTGGATGGAGCGCTCGGGGGTGTCGCCCCAGGATTTTGCCCTCAATCACCCGGCTGGCGCGTTGGGCAAGAAGCTCACGCTTACCGCGGCAGATTTGATGGTTCCCGTGGCCAGCCTCCGGGCATTGGCACCAGCGGCTCCTCTGCAAGAGGTCATTTCCGCTTTGACGGATGCCGGTGTTGGCGCCTCTTGGGTTGCCAGCCCGCAGGACGCCACGCAGCTGGTCGGTTTAATCACGGACGGCGACTTGCGCAGGGCGCTGCAAGAGGCTGGATCTGGCGGTTGGGCCCAGTTGCAGGCGTTAGATTTAATGACCGCTGATCCGATCACTGTTCCAGGCGCCACTTTGGCGGTTGACGCGATGGAGCTGATGGAGCGCAATCGCCGCAAGGCGATTGCGGTGCTGCCGGTGGTGGCGCCATCGGGGGAGTTAGAGGGGTTGCTGCGACTGCACGATCTCGTTCAGGCCGGGTTGCGTTGATGTGGGCTCGATGGCGCTGGAGAGGGCTTTCGAAGCGCCTAGCAAGGATCAAGCTCGTGCTGCTTGATGTGGATGGTGTGCTGACCGATGGCTCCCTCTTCTATGGGCCAGATGGGCAGCTGAGTAAACGCTTCAATGTGCGGGATGGACTAGGGATTCGCCTGCTTCAAAACGAGGGCATCGAGGTGGCTTTTTTGAGCGGAGGCCGCGGCGGCGCCACAGAACTGAGGGCCCAACACTTAGGGATCCGCCACTGCCTGGTTGGTGCAACAGATAAGCCCCATGCTCTGACCGAGCTGTGTCAACGCGTGGGTGTAGGTCCAGAGCAGATCGTTTACGTCGGAGACGATCTCAATGACTTGGCACTATCGGGCAGGGTCGGTTTGTTGATCGCCACGGCGGATGCTGTGGGACCTTTGCGGCGTCGCGCTGATGCGGTGCTGCGTCATCAGGGGGGCGATGGAGCGGTGCGAGAGCTCGCTGAACGCTTGTTGCAATCCCGGGGTGAGTGGGAACAGCTTTGTCGGCAGGGTTGGCGCGATCGCAACGACTAATCGCGATTACAGCTCTGCAGCAGCGATCGTCCTGGCTTGTTCGAGTTGCTCAGCGGTATCAACAGACAGCGATTCCTCATCTACTTGAAAGGTGCCGATCTCAATGCCGGCTTCGATCAATCTGAGCTGCTCCAATTTCTCATGCTGCTCCAGAGGTGAAGGAGGTAGATCAGCCCATCGTTCAAGGACATCGGCCCGATAGCCGTAGATGCCAACGTGCCCCCAGTAGCTCGCATGGTCTGCCCAGTGCTCAGGATCGACGCCGCGTACATGCGGAATTGCCGAGCGCGAAAAATAAAGGGCCCGACCATCTGCTGCTAACAGGGTCTTCACCACATTGGGATTGTGGATGTTCTTGGCAGACATTCGATAGACCGGTGTCAATACCTCGGGTGTGGGATTCCGAGTGCTGAAGGCGTCAGCCATGGCATCGATCACGTGTGGATCGATGAACGGTTGATCACCCTGGACGTTGATGATCAAGCTGGATGCGGCGGATCCACCCCATTGGCTGATCAATTGCCTGGTCACCGAGGCGATCCGCTCACTGCCGGAGGCGCATTTGGCGCTTGTGAGCAGCGCTTCAAAGCCCCAACGCTTGGCTTGTTCTAGGAGCTGGTCGCTGTCGGTACAGAGCACAACGGCTGCGGGGCTATTGGCTTGGGCGCAGCGCTCGAGCACCCGCTGCAGCATCGGTTTGCCGCCGACGTCAGCCAGCACCTTGTTGGGAAGACGGCTTGATTCCAGGCGAGCTGGAACGGCGACCAGACAATTCATCACTCAAACAAGCGGAAGGCTTCATCACGGGCAACAAACCACTCAGCAGCCAGCGCCCCACCCATGGTCCGCTGGGCTTGAAACCAGGGACCTCCGAGGGTCCAGTGCAGGAGTGATGCTGATTTTGCCTTTTCTGGCTCCTGAACGGCCACAAGGTGATTCCAGCCATTGGGAAGTGCCCCGATTTCGTGATCCCCGGCCAGCCAGTGAAAGCGATGCAATTCGAGGCCGCTCGCGCTGTTGACGTATTCGGGTGTGAGAGCGGTGCAGCGGCTGCAGTTCAAAAGCATCAGCGAGCTCCAATTTTTTTTCGGGTAGGCGCTCTGAACTTCACCGAGAAACTTCGTGGTTTCGCCAGGCACATGCTCGTGCTGAACGCACTGCACGGCGAATCGCTCATCCCGCAGCGCCCAGAGTTCGGTGATGTCGCCGCGGGCGAGCATGTCGCAGTCCATAAAGACGGCCCAGCCCTCGTAACCCATGAGGTGAGGCACAAGAAAGCGCGTGAAGGAGAAGGCGGTGCTTTGCTTGGGGTCACGGGGCCGCCAGTAGAGCTTCTGTGCCTCTAGTTGCGGTGTCACGAGCGGCGTGATCGCTAGGGGGACCCTGCTGTGCCGGCATAGGCTGTCGATCAAGACGTTGGTTGCGGCCCGCTCACGCGGGTCAACGCCAATGAAGATGGGGATCGGCCTGCTCATGCCTGGAGGCTAAAGCGCCTTCCCCAAGGTCTTGACCAGTACCCTTCCCTTGTTGACAAAGGCTTGGATCACCTCTGGATCTGCGGGCGTGCGTCGCTTCTGGGCAACTTGCCTGTAGAAATCCGCCACACACCAGGCTTCTGTTTCAGGGGCATCGCCAAAGCGCGGGATCAGATGGAGGTGGAGATGCCTGGCGCCTTCTCCAAACGCGATGGCATACACCCGATCACAGCCGGTCATTGTCTGGATAAGCCTTGAGGCTTGCTGCACAGCTAAACCCCATTGGGATGCTTCGCTATTGCTGAAATCCACTGGCCCACTGACATGCCTTGAAGCGTCGAGGAGCAACCAGCCAACGAGTGGAGCTGGGTTTGGGTGGTGTCGCAACACCCAAAGCCCATTACGGCTGATCTCAAAACGCTGCTGGCTAGCCGAGTCGATGTGCTGAAGGCACACGCCGCAGGACTTTTCAGGCAAAGTGTCTTTCATTGGTTCCCGTAGCTCTGATGAGTTTCACCTTGATCGCTGGTCCATGTGTGATCGAGAGCCGTGAACTGGTGCTCGAGGTGGCCGAGCAGGTGAAGGAGATCACCGATCGCTTAGGCATCGATTACATCTTTAAGGCCAGTTTTGATAAGGCCAATCGCAGTTCGGGGGTTTCTTTTCGCGGGCCAGGGATGCAGGAAGGCTTAGAGATTTTGGCCGAGGTCAAAGAGTTGTTCGGCCTACCTGTGTTGACGGATATTCACGAGAGCATCCAGGCCACGCCCGTATCGGAAGTTGTCGACGTGCTGCAAATCCCTGCTTTCCTCTGCAGGCAGACCGATTTGTTGCGTGCAGCCGCTGATGCGGTCAAAGGAACAGATAAAACGATCAACATAAAAAAGGGCCAGTTTCTGGCTCCTTGGGACATGGCTCAGGTGGTGAAGAAGCTTCAGGATGGTGGAGTTAAAAATCTCTGGCTGACTGAAAGAGGAAGCTCTTTTGGTTACAACACATTGGTCGTCGATTACCGCAGCTTGCCTCAACTTAAAGCATTGGGATGTCCAGTGATTTTTGATGCGACCCACTCAGTCCAGCAACCCGGAGGTCAAGGAAGTAGCAGTGGCGGGCAGCGAGAGTTTGTGGCACCGCTTGCCCGCGCGGCGGTCGCGGTGGGCGTAGATGGATTGTTCATGGAGGTCCACCCCACTCCGGATCAGGCATTGAGCGATGGACCAAACATGGTTCCGTTGGCTCGGCTAGAGCCGTTGTTGAAACAGCTTTTGGCCGTGAGGGAAGCTCTTGGTTCAGAGATCGCTGTCAGCACTTTTTGAGGCACTCAGCTGACGGCCCTTGCTAGGTTTGCTGAGTCACTAGGGGTGCCCCCCATGAGGGGGCTGAGATCAGACCCTCCGAACCTGATCTGGGTCATTCCGGCGCAGGGAAGTGAGAAGAGACACTCAGGCTGCGCCCCCGCCCAACGCCATAGCGGTTATGCGTAGCGCCTGGATTGAAAATCGCAAAGGTCAAGCCAACGTCTCTCAGATGCACTACGCCCGACAGGGGGTGGTGACAGAGGAGATGGCTTACGTGGCCAAGCGTGAGAAGCTGCCTGAGTCGCTGGTGATGGAAGAAGTGGCCCGAGGCCGCATGATCATCCCGGCCAATATCAACCACATCAACTTGGAGCCGATGGCGATCGGCATTGCCTCCAAGTGCAAGGTGAACGCCAACATCGGCGCATCACCCAATGCTTCTGATGCCTCTGAAGAGGTCAGAAAGCTCGAGTTGGCTGTGAAGTACGGCGCTGACACCGTGATGGATCTTTCCACCGGTGGCGTGAATCTCGATGAGGTCCGCACGGCGATTATTAACGCCTCGCCGGTGCCCATCGGGACGGTGCCTGTGTATCAAGCCCTCGAGAGCGTCCATGGCTCGATTGAGCGCCTTTCGGAAGACGACTTCCTGCACATCATTGAGAAGCACTGCCAGCAGGGCGTTGACTACCAGACCATCCACGCCGGTCTGCTGATTGAGCACCTGCCCAAGGTCAAGGGCCGCCTAACCGGGATCGTTAGCCGTGGCGGCGGAATCCTGGCTCAGTGGATGCTCTATCACCACAAGCAGAATCCGCTCTACACGCGCTTCGATGACATCTGCGAGATTTTTAAGCGCTACGACTGCACTTTCTCCTTGGGCGATTCCCTGCGTCCTGGTTGTCAGCACGACGCCTCTGACGCAGCTCAGCTTGCTGAGCTAAAGACACTGGGAGAGCTAACCCGTCGCGCGTGGAAGCACGATGTTCAGGTGATGGTCGAAGGTCCCGGTCACGTGCCATTGGACCAGATCGAGTTCAACGTTAAAAAGCAGATGGAGGAGTGCAGCGAAGCGCCTTTCTATGTGCTTGGCCCTCTCGTAACGGACATTGCCCCCGGTTACGATCACATCACCTCAGCAATTGGCGCAGCCATGGCTGGCTGGCATGGCACGGCAATGCTCTGTTATGTCACCCCTAAGGAGCACCTGGGCTTGCCCAATGCAGAGGATGTTCGTGAAGGTCTGATCGCTTACAAGATCGCCGCCCATGCTGCTGACATTGCCCGCCATCGTCCCGGTGCCCGCGATCGTGACGATGAGCTGAGCCGTGCCCGTTACGCATTCGACTGGAACAAGCAGTTCGAACTCTCCCTAGACCCCGAGCGAGCCAAGGAATATCACGATGAAACCCTTCCAGCTGATATCTATAAGCAGGCCGAGTTCTGCTCAATGTGTGGTCCCAAGCACTGCCCGATGCAGACCAAGATTACAGAAGAAGACCTAGACGGGCTAGAGAAGGTTCTCAAAGACCAGGCCAAGCCACCAGTAGTGGCATGAAGAAGTGCAAAAGTGAGCAACCTCGTTTAATTAATATCCCTAAACATGTTGATGCACGCGGCAATCTCTCTGTAGTTGATCCTACTACTTGTTTGCCATTCCCACTGAAAAGGGTATTTTATATTTATGATATACCGGCAATGTGTGAACGAGGAGCTCATGCGCATTATGAGCTACATCAATTTCTTTGGTGCGTGACCGGAGCTGTACAAGTTAAAACAGAGTCCTCGTCAGGTGAACTCGCTCAGTTCGTAGTTTCATTGCCATGGCAGGGCCTCTATCTTCCTCCACTGACATGGTCTAGTGAAACCGCACTTACAGGTGCTTGTACATATTTTGTGGCCGCATCAGAAGAGTACAATGAAAAAGATTACATTAGAGATATTGATTTATTCCGAGCTTTGTCCTCATCCTAGGCCGGAAGAATATGCACGTCTCATTCTTTAAAAAGCCTCAAATTAACTCTCAATATCGAAAAAAGTTCTATGAGTACCTAGATCAACTCATTACCGGTGATGATTCGCTAGTTTTGGGTCACTACTGTAAGGAGTTTGAAAAAGAGTTTGCTAGAACTCTTGGTGCTTCTCATTGTAACTTTGTCTCTAATGGCTTAGATGCTCTTTCAATTGCACTGAGAGCCGTAGGTGTACAGGCTGATGATGTTGTTATTGTTCCCAACCACACTTACATTGCAACTTGGATCGCACCTCTCTCAATTGGCTGCAATTTGATAGTCGCACCTGTTTCTGAGATTGATCTATTACTTGAGCCCTCTACGATTGAGAAGTATATAACAAGCAAAGTTCGTTGTATTATTCCCGTTCACTTATATGGGAATGCGTGCCAAATGCAGAAAATCATGTGTTTGGGTGAAAAGCACTCCCTAGTTGTTGTTGAGGATGCAGCTCAGGCACATGGAGCTAGATCTGGTGACAAATATATAGGTAATTGGGGTGATGCAACATGCTTTAGTTTTTATCCAACTAAAAACTTAGGTGCTCTTGGAGAAGCGGGTGCTGTTACCACGAACGACCCTAGGATCGCATCATTTGTTCAAAGCTATAAGAACTATGGACGCTCTTTGTCTGATCCGTCTCTTAATACTCTGCTAGGTTCAAATCATCGTGGCGATGAAATTCAGGCAGCATTCTTAACTATTAAGCTCATGGCTCTCGATAAAATCATTAAAAGGCGACACGAAATAATCCAAAGGTATGAGCAGCGTATTAATGGCTCTACACTACCTTTTAAGCTGCTTCCATATCATAATTGTCAGAGTTCTCCCCATCTAGCAGTTGTACGTACAGAGAACAAAGCAACCAGAGACTCTCTCGCCGCATATTTGCACGCTAAGCAGATAGATGCTCCAATTCACTATAAAAGACCTTGCCACACACAGCCGTGTATTGACACACAAAGAATTTCGATCGACCAAGAGTGCAAAGAACAGGCTCTCAAGATTTCTGAGACTATCCTCTCAATTCCAATGAGTGAAGTACATACTAATGAAGAAATCGACTATGTGATTGAGACTCTTTGCCAATATGAATCATAACCCCCTTCAGCTGATAATCGGATTCCTTTAGCTTGGTTCCCTGAAACAACTGTATGGCATGCTACTGACATTGTTGCAACGCTTAGTTGCTGAAACCATAGAGCCTTTGCTAATTCTGATACGTGGCAAGATCACAGCTGCAGCACTAATGCGGCACCCTTCTTCAACTAAGATTATCTCAGGCTGCTTGCAATATTAGCTCTTTGGTTTTAAGTCGTTGAAGAAAGGCACCCAAGGTCCTATTAAAATAGAATCAATAATGATTCCTCCTCGCCAAAGAGAGACTTTTTTGATAGCAACTAGGTCACCTGTAATAGCCACGCTCTCAACAAAACACCTGTCAGATATGCTGCGGTCAGCACCAATTATTGCGCCTGAAATCATACT
Source organism: Synechococcus sp. (assembly GCA_047285805.1). GTDB lineage: Bacteria > Cyanobacteriota > Cyanobacteriia > PCC-6307 > Cyanobiaceae > Vulcanococcus. Next base: position 482,572 of record JBJBCN010000003.1, read on the forward strand.
AACATATGACAATAACCTTTGTCTTTCTCCTACAAGCAAAGTCTTGATCACAGGGTGACGACCTTTGAAATACCCTTAAGCTGCAACCGCAAACTTATGAACATGATACGATGAGAATTACAAATAGTAATCTTAATGGATCAAGTCAAGGCAATAAAACTGCTTTCAGAAGGCGGAATTGAGAGGCTCTGCTTAGCTTTGATGGACTATGACTACGATCTTTATGCGCAGGCTAAAGAGAACGAAGGGCAGTTAAACTATCTTAGATATCAAGGCAAGATAGAGTGGGCCGTTCAAAACTATCTATACACTAATCTTTATGGCTCAGCGGAATCTGTAGCCACTTCGTTAGCGAAAAAAAATAGCCTGAACAAACAAACCTCCGTTGAATCTAAGTTTCTTGAAAAAACAATTCTTCTTCTTCATAATCCAAGTTTGGCTGCACATATCTCTGTTCTCACATCTATGCAGGAGGCTTTCTTAGACTCATTCAGATCGGACGGTCTATACATAGCCGTTCTGTTTAAAGATGTTGAATATGCTTGGTGGAAGGACGAGATTCAATCTAGAGGATTTACTTGCATTCCTCAACGTGACTGCTCTCCATTCCAAACACTGATGGAACTACGTGACGTATACCGACCTAAGCAATATATATGGTGGGGTCCTCCCGTCTACCAGTGGCTTAGTCCTCTAATTGATCCAGGTGCTATTCATCGAAGCGTCAGCTTTAAATACGATGTTCCTCAGTCGCCGCGCTTCAATTCACATCATATTGGCTATGGAAAAAACTATGCAAGCAAAATCAGTTCGGTGGTTCCAGTTTATGGCTTTCACCAACCAATCACTCTTTCATCGATGCCAGGTGTATTACCTTCTCAGCTTCAAGAAGCTGCATCTAAGTCTCAAATGTCGTTGAGAACTAACGCTATGTCAACTCGATCAAGAATAAATATAGGCGTACTTGCACGAGCCGAAAAAGTCGCACAGCCAAGCTATCTAGATGCGATTTTACAAATACTTCATCAAGACAATAGGCTTGTTTTTCATTGGACAGGACAGCACGAACGTGGCGATATATCTGCCGCTTTTGAAAAGTATGGCCTGGCAACCAGACACCATTTTCATGGTTGGGTGAATCCCTACGACTTTCTTTGCGAACTCGATCTCTACCTGGATACTTTTCCCTTTGGCACTGGTCAAAGCCTTGTGATGGCCGGATATATGGGACTCCCAATCATTTCCTTAGTCTCACCTTATGAAGCTAGCTTCACTAACCTCTTCAATAACTTTCTGTTGGAAACTCTTACAGTGCAGTCAGCAAAGGACTATGTAGCTCGCGTTCTTGACATATGTGCCGAAAGGCATGAAGTCCCTATTGGTAGTGAATTGCACGATCAATTCAGGCTATGCTTCGATCGTCAATCCCTAATTGACCTGCCGGCTCAACTTGCTCTGTAATGGCCTTTAACGGACACTTCCTGGCGATCGTTAAAGCATATATCGACCTGATCAACAATAGAAATGAACCAATGCATCCAACGCGTACTCTTTTTAGTGTAGGCTTTCCTGATATCGTTTCTAAGCAAGGCTCCCTCGATCCTCACATTGATCAGCACTTAAAACCCTTTGAGATACATAGCCCAGAAACGCTGAGCTGGCATAATCTTCCCAACGATAATACATATACTACTTATAGCATGTCAAAATTTTGTGCTAGTGAAGGATGGGACTGTAAATACCTAGACATTGCGCCGGGCACCGGTGGCAATTCTTCATCATTTCACCATGTAGATCTTAACAACGACCTGGATCAGTCATTGTACTCATCTTGTGACATACTTATTGACAGCGGCACTGCCGAGCACTGCTTTAATATAGGCAAGGTATTCGAAAACTACTTTCATATATTGCGACCCGGAGGTTTTGTATTGCAATATATTCCCTTCTTGTCGCCAAACCATGGATTCTGGAGCGCCAATCCAACTGTTTTTTATGATTTGGCAAGCTGTAATCCAATCAAGGTATTCTTGTGTGAAATGCAGTCATTTGCCAGCTACCGAGACTATTTCGTCGGCGACTATCAAAGCATTCCCTTTTCCCCGGTTTCTCGGTTTAAATTGCCTGCCGAGCTAAGCCTTGATATGACAGTGCTCATGTTCGCTGTATACAAAAAGTACAAGAAAAGTACTTTCAAGTATCCCATTCAGGCCAAATATCGCCCACTGTAGAGTTCACTTATTGCGTCGACCATGTAGAATATGCTTCATCTCACCTTCTGAGGTTACATTACGTTAATAGTATATCTTTCTTGGGCCTTAGACAAGCCGCATCCCTATTCCTGACTTCCACTCGATATGGGAACTAGTTGTTTCCCTAATTAATGGAACCCTGACCCGTTGTTTGCTCCTTATTTGCGTGGGGTGGGGTGCTGGCGTTCTTGCTTTCCTGTTGGTCTCACGGTCTTCGCCGTATGAAAGCAATGCTCCCAGTAGTATGGTCGCTTATTAGCGACCATACTCGTTCCTGCTATGATTCGTCTACGTTATTGATGTGTCAGTGTGAGTGTCATTACAGATGCATACCTCAAAGAGCAGCAAGAACTACACAAGAATCCTAAGTATGGTATTGCCTCCACAATATATGCTCCAGTTGTAACTGAGGTAATTAAACAGCTAAAAATATCTACACTAACCGATTATGGTGCCGGGAAGCAAAGACTTTATCAAGCCTTGGTTGATAACGGCATACACCTAGAAAAATATAATCCTTATGATCCAGCTTTTCCTGAGTATGGAAATCCAAAGCCTGCGCAGCTAGTTTGCTGCATAGATGTGCTTGAGCATGTTGAATTAGATTGCCTGGATGACGTGCTATCTGAAATTCATAGAAATATGCAAGGCTATTGTTTTCTGACTGTTCACATTGGGCCAGCAGCGAAGCATCTCTCTGATGGTCGCAATGCTCATATCACTCAGGCTCCATCATCATGGTGGCTAAAAAAGTTGACAGACTACTTTGAAGTCCTACAGCTTCAAACAACTACTGCGCTTGGTCGAGGTTTCTGGATCATAGGTAGCAAGAAAAAAGGTGAGTTGAAGATAAACTCACATGAACGGCTTAAGAATTCTCCTCCTTCGTAAACCCGTTGCTCGTTATTAACTAAATTGACTTTCTGCTGTCAGTGAGTTGATTCTCTGTTTCCTGCCTAGTCTTTTTTGGTTATTGCTTTGAATACACTTCGTTCAGCTGTTCGTCGAGTGGGGAGCTGGCGAGCCTTATATGTTTCTGACTAATGTCCCAGATGCTTTCGACTGACTGGGCGGTTTCAAACCTTTTTGCGATCCTCGCGGAATGCTTTCTTCTGACATAGACAAACATGCTGAACTCATTCATCTACACATAGTACCTTCGTTTTCTATATGAAGCTTGCAAAAGGCCAGTCTTTGCTCCCCATTCAATGGAAATATCGAAAGAACCGACTATGAAAAGTACAGCTACTATATCTACGGGAGGCCAGATCAACTTACCCGCTTGCTTCATGGAGGGTATACACTTCCTAGGCTGAAACATTAGCCATCGCAGCGAGGGCATCCTGAATCCATTTCTGCTCTCTTAATCTAAGCTGTTCAGACTTGCGGCTTAATAGCATCTCATCATCACGAAAGCGTTCTGTTAGCCTAGTTGCAATATAACGTGTAAGATCTAGCTGATAAATAGAATCAGCTTTCAGATGTTCAATTAGCATCTTTTCAACTCTTGCATAACCAATGGCCATATCACTTAAGCCATGAACTGCAGCACCTAATCCAAATAGCTTGAGATAAGGCTGGCAAAGCTCTCCCATTACAGCGGCATCATGATCAGTAAGTCTGTAGCCCTTCTTAGCCTTTGCTGAGGCAAAGCCCTGAATACCTACACTTCGTGTTGTCAAAGGAGTCGTAAAACTAGATCCACAGAATGTAGACTGATGCAATGATGAATGATAGCTAATACCAAGGTATGAACATATTCTGTTCAGTGAACTGAGTGTATCTGTCTTCAACTCTTCAAGCGTAATCGTCATAGCATTGTGGTGAGCCTTAAAGGCTATTGCGTCACTCATGGAAAACATCCAAAAGAACGAGAAAATCTTCGCCGGATCAGCCGAAAGGTCGGCAACCCATGTTGTAAGAGACTCAATATTATCCTTAAGCCCCCTTCCCTGCATAATCACTTTAAAACTAGAATCTACCGAATACCCCACTGCCTCTTTAACGCTACCAATTGGGTCAATTACATCAGCATTGAGCAGTAGGTTGCCGTTACTTGTTTTTATATCTAGGCAAAGGTTGTGCACAAGTGCCAGGGATCTTAATATAGTCTCCTGAGAATCACCCGCTCCAAGGCTCTTATGTAAATATCCTTGCTCTTCTGCACATCTTGTTAATCGTGACAACGTTAGATTATATGGAAGCCTCGAAGGGCCGGCTTTTATCGCGTCTAAGCCACCCATTCGAACATGCACCGGTGAAAATTGTTCTGAGTGAAATACTTTTAAAACTTCTTCAAATGTAATGCTGCTACGCTCTTCATATACTGTCTGGTTAAGCCACTGCCAAGTCCGAAATAGTCCCGAGCCGGGCACCGTAATGATGTCTGGATGGTCGCTCAAAAGGCTTTGATGAAAGTAACAACCGCATCGTCCTTGAGGCAAGATAATATAAATCATCTTTCTAGTGAAGAGGAAGTCTTAAAGGCACCGGCAATCATCTCCATTGAATTGTAAAGAAGCAAGTCTGCTTCTTCGTCTACTTCACCCCATCCGTCTGAGTAAGGAACTCCGTAAATAGTGCCTGAATCAGACTTCGCTATGCAATTTAAGATGTCGGTCATAAACATCTTATCAACTTTCTTGTTGGACGTCCTTGAAAGCTCGTCCTTGATAATGCCCCAACCTTCAGCCGTAAACTTCATCAATCCCATATACTGACCCATAATCCTGTCAAGAGAAACACCCTTTTCGCCCAGCTCGACTACGCGCCTATCTCTATCGATAATAAAAGACTCTGCATCACTGAGAGGATTCTTAAAGCGTCTCGACCATAGATCGAGCCAGTTCTCATCATACAAGATGGCTATATCATGAAGAGATCCGATGAGGCTCTCGATAGCAGATGCCTGATAAAATATATCAGAATAACTGACAACTGTAGCGCTCGTAGAAAGCCATTCTGAAGCCGCAAGCAACGATCTAACCATATTACTATGCTCCCAACATCTATTTTCGAATGTCACTAATCCTTTATCGGTAAGCATGTCAGCTCTATAGCCAGTAACAATCGCTATCTCCCGAATGCCAGCCTGATTCAGCGAATTAATCTGTCTATCCAAAAGAGATACTCCTTTAACTTCTACCAAGCACTTTGGCCGATTAAGTGTATGCTTTCCCATCCTCGAGCCGCGTCCTGCTGCTAAAATCAATCCCTTCATAAAAATAGGCTCTGAATACGGTCAAGCACAAAAGAGTCTAGTTGAGGTTCTCTCTCTGGATGCCACATCCAACCTTCCCATGGCAAAGCCATATGCCTGATTGCTTCGATCTCCATATCTTCAGATCGCGCAATAACTTTAAAACCTATCGGGCACGACTCAAGAGCATATTCGTGGAAACTATTGACGTTCCAACAGATATCCCCCGATAGTACATGCCTAACTTTGACGTGTGCGGCGACCCTATGCAGCGCAACACCTCCCCATTTACCCATGAGCTGCATTCCTCGACAAATGCCAAGAACGGGAAGCCTTTCTTCACTTGCTATATCTAGTATAGAGATCTCTGTATCGTCGCGCGATTGAGACTCTCCAAGATTATTTCCACCGGTCAACAAGAAACCACACGGCTTTACATGCCTAATCCACTCCTTGGTGTAAGGCCCCAACACATTGGGTATTGGCACTGGTAAAAAGCCGAGCCTTAAAACCATTTTACTAATCTTCTGGTCAATCGCGTCACGAGTCTCTTCTCGTGACGCGATTGTATCAACACGCTGAGTGACTCCTATAACTCTCATGGAAGAATCGTCACCTTCTTCTTGGCGCAATCGAGGTGAACTCGATCAGCCATCGAAATCTTTCTGTAGAGAACTTCTCCAGTACCTATAACAGCCGGAAGCCCCAGCTCACCCGCACGAATAGCCATATGTGAATTAACCCCGCCCCAAGCTGTTACTAATCCCCCAATCCCGTAAGCAAAAAGCCAGTCATAACCCGGGTCTGCATGTGAAATGCATACAATCTTTCCTTCTAAAGCATTTGAATTATCTGCAAAGCACACTGATGAGACTATTTCTTTTTGACTTATAAAGTTTGGAATCGTTTCAGGCCACTCAAACTGCCATACATCTGAATGATCGACTATTAGGGGTGGAAGAGTCGTTCTGAGCGCTGCCTCATACTGGACACGCCCTTGTTCAATCGAAGTATTCAAAAGCTTGACGGGATCTGTCGCTGAAACTGCTAGTTCCTGGAAGGCCCTTATCTCACAGAATGCAAGATCTTCACGACTGAAACCGTAGCTTTCTCCTACCTGCGAGACTAACTCAAGCGCATCTGAAAGATTCTTTGAAAATTCAAACTTTGCCAGTTCCCGCATCTCAATACCTGTTTGCATAAAGTCAAATAGACTCACTGCATCGATATCTAATTCATGAGTTGATAAAAGATGATTTAACTCTTTCATCTGATCTAAACGCAGAGAAAACGATTCTTCCTGATGGTTCTTGCCTATGTCAGCGTCCCAGTTAAAATAACGGTCCGGAGCTTGGTCGTATCGTGGCGACGTTATGTCATAAGTCCCAGGTCTTAAATGACCATAACGACGCAGAAAATTGGATCGATCCAGAGTTGTCCGATCGCGAGTCAACTTCTTGCTAACAGTTGACAGAGACTCCATGAACCTATCAGCATCTGATCTGGACAATATTCCCGTTGTCACTAGGGATTGCAACATCTGAACAGCTATAAAGCCAGCCCGAGCTAGTCCTGCGAATGGTAATGTCCCATAACGTTTGCCGTCTTCAAGTAGCCAATATATTTTTTCTATGGGATGAGCATCGCCGTGCAAAATTTGATCCCGTCTTTCCTTAAGTCTCCCAATCTTCTTAGAATCATTTAGCCATAGCCCCTTTTTGGGGTGAACAATGGCATTAGTCAGATCCTTGAGACTTTCAGAAATCCGCAGACAATCGTCTTTCGAAAAACCGCTTTCGCTGAGAACATCTAATCGAGAATCAAGGTCAAAAGTATAGCACGAAAAAACTATCTCAAACTCGATCTTGTCGTGCAGTGCCGGTTGCTCAAGAAGCTTCCCGAGGTAGTAGTCAGCCAACCTTGTTGCAATATGCTCTTCTAGCGACGCAGGTATGAACGAGTTAAAAGATAGTCTTACATCTATGTACGGAAGTCCATAGAAATTAGGCATCAGGGGGAAGCTACGAAGGTTCCTATACCCATAGTTATGACGTTGGTAAGCCCATATTGAATCCGTTACCATATCTCTATATAGGGACAAAGCTAAAGGCTGAGGACGCAGGCCAACTATTTCAGCCGGATTCCAGTCAGGCATTACTCCATAAACAGTTCTACTTCCTAGCAAGAAGGAATGCTTTTTCATTCCATCTCTTACCTTATCTTCAATAGACTTTAATCGCTTCTCCTGGCTCTCTTCAGATTCGGGGGTTCTAGCTAAGACCAGTGGTCGAACCTGAAGTAGCCAAGTCTCAGATTCCTCACGCTCTTGTGTAACTGCAAACTCGCAATCAATAGGCGAATCGTTGAATAGGTGAAGTAGCTCTTTGAGTAGACTTATTATTGGTGCTAAGGCCGGTAATGGCGCCAATTGGCTCTTAGAAGCCTGTTGCCATATACGACCTCCTTGCCCGCTAGTGACAAACTCAGTATCATCTGAATCTGACCAGTTAACTACTCTATATGCTGATCCGTTCGCTGGATCGTGAGAAAAAGCAACACCGGAGCGTATTACATTCTTTAGCATCGGCTGTATTAGTACCTGATCAGCGTCATTCTCTCGACCATATGAGCTGAAAACATTATCTACCGACTCTTCTAGGTCCTTTCTCTCCACATTGGGCACTGACAGAAACGCACCAGCGTTAGAGGCGATGCGTGTGTCTTCAAGTCTGCAGCTAGACCGGACAATAAAGCTATTTGATCCATTCAAGGCCTTCACTGCCTCATTGATCACGCTTTTCTTATTCTCTTTCCAGCTCTTTAGCGTCAATATATATGATTCCGGGACTCTCGCCGACATTAGTCGTGATCTGACGAGCTCCAGGTTGTCAGCTTTCGTAGAAAAGCTCACCATGTTTCTACTTCTTAACTCTTGCTGACCAGGCTCGAGTTAGGTATGTAGCATTTATGCATTCTAAGCTACTAACCTTTTCCTCTACATACTGCATGAATTCCTCGAATGAGTTGGGCCCTAGCTGAACTCTTAGGTCATTAACAGATCTCCACGCTGTCAAATATCTTTCAGTGCTCATCGCAATCTCATGAGTGGCTTCCATGTAGATAACATCCTCAAAGAGTCGAGACTCCCTAAGTCTTTGCGTCAATGACTCGGTCATGCCTGATCTGCCAGATGAAACGCGTCTCACAGAAGGCTTGATGACTTTGATCTGTGCTTCAATTTCGACTAAAAGTGGGTTGGCTTCAATGAGTCGTGGGTTCCAAACAGCTGTGAAAACACCTTCTGGTTTTAAAACCCTATAAAATTCTTGTGTTGCAGTTTCAAAATCTGCCCAGTGAAAGCTTGACGCCATACTCACCCAATCACTACTTGATGACGGCAGCCCTGTATGCTCGGCAGAGCCTTTAAGCCACTGAATCTGCTTACCTGCGCTATCTAAGATCCCTGCATCTCTCATATCATCATTTGGCTCGACAGCCGTGGAGGAATAAACACCCTTAGAGGCAACCATCCGTGTCCATATTCCAGTCCCTGCACCAATATCAGTAAAAGCAATATCTGACACCTGCTTACCTGTATATCCAATTATGGAACTGATTACCGAATCGCTGTAGTTGGGGCGGCTAGATGAGTAACTGGAGGCAAGCCCAGTGAAATCAGCATGCTTTAGCATTGTGCGATTTAACCCAACGTTCAATTGACTTTATCATTGATTCTGCGACCTTTACTGCGTTGCTCTCTGCATTGAACTCAAGCTCCCAGTTTGGATGCTTGGGTTCATCTACAGGCAGGTCCAATCCTGCAACATTGGATAATTCACCAGATCGGAAGCGTTTGTATATGTCTTTGGGATCCCTCTCTTCTAGTTTCTGGAGCGGGACCTTTAGGTACGCCTCGAAATAATTTGCAATATTCTCCCTGTTCCATGAATATACTTCTTCGAACATAGATATAGTCGCTATTATCACAACGACTCCTTGGGAGGCTAGGAGCCTGCACAGCCGCGAATAGCTTCTCGCTAGCGACAATCTCTCTGATCGCATGTGTGCATCGCCTGTGTCTGTTGATCCAAAGACCTCTCTGAGCTCGTCGCCATCGAGGCGCACCACGCATTTCCCTAGTCCAATGTAGTGATCGGCTACTAGCTTTGCCGTTGTTGACTTTCCAGCACCTGATAATCCTGTTATCCAAATCACGAGGCCTTCCTCCTTCTCTGAACTCGGACTTGTTTCCTTCTTTGTTTTTAGTGCTTTCATGCTGTGGTTTGCCCAGGTTTTCCTGCTGTCGAATAGCTGATTGGCGCATACTAACGTCTAGCGGTGTCAAGTTAACTTTCAATCTTGGTTTGTCGCCATCTTTATTCTTCTCTGACCCAGTGGGTGTGTTGCATAGTTGCTGTGCTTGTCGTTACTAGCATTCAAGGTTATGAGTATGTTTTACTTGGGCTTTCTCATTGATCGTGATATTAGCGTGTCTATGTGCTTAAGCCCTTTTGAGCTTTGCCTCTACGCCTTTATCCGTATTGACGCTCTTTGAACATATGACTTTCGCTTTCGAGCAAAGTATGTCGTCAAGAGTTCTTGTGTTTATCTCCGTCTGTCTCCATGAGCATGCAAATAGTTCCTGATGTTTTTACCTCAACTTCCAGGCTGAGCAGACTTTGTCACTGATTGAGCGACTTGCCTTGACTCCTTGGTTGATTTAGTGCCTTGTTGTGTGATCTGTGTTTGTTGTCGCAAGTGTCTAGGCTAAAAGCATCGGAACTTCTGTTTCTTGACCAACAGCATTGTATAGACACGGAGAGCTTTGGCTTGAGCGATGTTGGTGCTTAGTCAGTGTGTGACTATCCCCTGCGCCGCATTAGTTGCTTTGCTGCCTCAATCTCTTCATTCCCAGTCGCAAGGTGGAGCTGATGTATTATTTATGCAATCGCCCTTGTTAGAAGTCTTCCCTAGTATTTCTGCGGCCATCCGTTCAGCATTTGCATCCTGCGAGATCGCTTCTCACTCTTTGCTTAAGCAAGCAGTTTGAACTTACACTAATCCTGGTTGGGCTTGTGGGCGTCACCACAAAGCACTTCCTGCTGATATCTACAAGTAGTCCGAGTCACTATGTGTGGCCGCAAGTACTGATGCATGCAGATCAAGATCACGGTGCGGGATCTTGAAGGATTCTAGTAAGTTCTGGCTGAGCAGCAGCGCAACAGACCATTGCAGCCGCTTAAGCTCAAACACCTCTTTCAGCTAAACATTCTGGGCATTAGGCCGGCTCTTTTAGTGCCGGCCTACCAATGTTGTCTGACACAGGAGCGGTTGAATTGCTCAAAAAAAGCCCCGCCATTGGCGGGGCTAGAGGATACCAACGCTTTGATCTAGTAGATCAGTCCAGAGCTTTCGCTTTGGCAACCACGTTCTCGACGGTGAATCCGAACTTCTCCATGAGGAGAGGACCAGGAGCGGAAGCTCCGAAGCGATCGATGGAGACGGTGTCGCCTTCGAATCCGGTGAACTTGTGCCAGCCGAAGCTGCTGGAGGCTTCGACCACCAGGCGTTTGCGGCAGGAGGTTGGCAGCACGCTCTCGCGGTAGGCGGTGTCCTGCTCTTCGAACAGATCCACGCAGGGCATAGAAACGACGCGGACGTTCTTGCCTTCGGCGCGCAGCTGGGCAGCAGCCTTAACGCAGAGGTCGAGCTCGGTACCGGTGCCGATCAGGATCAGTTCAGGGGTGCCGTTGCTGTCCTCAAGGATGTAACCACCCTTGGCGACGTGGTCAGCGTTTGAGTTGGCCTGGTTGGCCATCGCCTGACGGCTAAGGAACATCACGGTCGGGCGGTTACGGTTTGCCACGGCAACCTTGTAGGCACCGCTGGTTTCGTTGCCGTCACCAGGGCGGATCACCAGCATGTTCGGGATCGAACGCAGGCTGGCAAGGGTCTCGATCGGCTGGTGGGTGGGGCCGTCTTCACCCAGACCGATCGAGTCGTGGGTCAGGACATAGATCACGCCCAGTTCACTCAGGGCGGACAGGCGCATCGCGCCCATCATGTAGCCAGCAAAGACGCAGAAGGTGCCTCCGTAGGGGACTAGGCCGCTGCCGTGATAGGCGAGGCCGTTCAGGATGGCTCCCATGGCGTGCTCTCGCACACCGAAGTGCAGGTAGCGGTTGCTCTCGGCACCCTTCTGGAAGCCAGACTCACCCTTGATGTCGGTGAGGTTGGAGTGGGTCAGGTCTGCGGAGCCACCGATCAGCTCGGGCAGGTTGGGGCCGATTGCATTCAGGCAGTTGTAGGAATGCATGCGGGTCGCCACACCCTTGTCGTCAGGGGTGTAGCTGGGCAGATTGGAGTCCCATCCCTGGGGCAGCTCACCACGCAGCTGACGCTCGAACTGAGCGGCTTCAGTGGGGTACTTGCTGCGGTAGTCAGCCAGGGTGGCGTTCCATTCGGCTTCAGCGGTTGCACCACGCTCGATGGCCTTACGCCACTGCTCGTAGGACTCCTGGGGAACTTCGAATTCGCCGTAGTTCCAACCCAGGTTCTGGCGGGTCGCGACGGCTTCCTCAGCACCGAGAGCGGCACCGTGTACACCAGCGGTGTTGGCCTTGTTGGGGGAGCCGTAGCCGATGGTGGTGGTTACCTTAATCATCGAGGGACGATCGGTGACGGCCTTGGCTTCTTCAATGGCCTTGGCAATCGCACCCAGGTCGGTGTTGCCGTCGGTGACGTGGATGGTGTGCCAGCCGTAGGCCTCGTAGCGCTTCAGCACATCCTCGGTGAAGGAAACGTTGGTGTTTCCGTCGATGGTGATGTGGTTGTCGTCGTATAGGGCGATCAGCTTGCCCAGGCCCAGGTGACCGGCCAGCGAAGCGGCTTCACCGCTGACACCTTCCTGGTGGCAACCGTCGCCCATGATCACGTAGGTGGTGTGATCAACCAGCGTGCAATCGGGCTTGTTGAACTTGGCCGCCAGGTGTGCCTCGGCCATGGCCAGGCCGACAGCGTTGGCGATGCCCTGACCTAGAGGACCGGTGGTCACTTCGACGCCGGCGGTCTCGAAGGTTTCGGGGTGACCCGGGGTCTTGGAGCCCCACTGGCGGAATTGCTTGATGTCCTCGATCGTGACCGAGTCGTACCCGCTCAGGTGCAGCAGCGCGTACAGCAGCATGCAGCCGTGGCCGGCGGACAGCACGAAGCGGTCACGATTGAACCACTTGGGGTTCTTCGGATTGTGCTTGAGGAACTTGTCCCACAGGGTGTAGGCCATGGGAGCGCAACCCATGGGCAGGCCGGGGTGACCGGAGTTGCTCTTGTTGATCGCGTCGACGGCCAGGAAGCGAATGCTGTTGACGCAAAGCGTGTCGACGGAAGCGGGAGCGACGACCATGGGTTACGGGTAAGGGAATGGTGTACGGGCGGGCAGACCGCGGGTTAGTGGAACCGGCGGAATGCCAGGCAAACGTTGTGTCCGCCGAACCCAAAGGAATTCGAGAGCACCACGTTCAGTTTGTGTTCCCGAGCCTGATTGGGAACGACATCCAGATCACAGGCAGGATCCGGATTTTGGTAATTGATCGTAGGCGGGACCAGATTGTGGCCAATCGCCAGGACCCCAGCAACGGCTTCAATGCCTCCGCTGCCGCCCAACAGATGTCCTGTCATCGACTTGGTCGAGCTCACAGGAATCTGTTTGGCCCGCTCCCCAAGGGAGGACTTGATGGCGGAGGACTCGTTGGAGTCGTTCGCCGGGGTGCTGGTGCCGTGGGCGTTGACGTAATCGACCGCTTCCGCCTCGATGCGCGCGTCCTGCAGGGCAAGGCGCATTGCATCAGCGCCGCCCACGCCGCCTGGGGTGGGGGAGGTGATGTGGTGGGCGTCGCAGGTCATGCCATAGCCCACAACCTCCGCGAGGATCGCGGCGCCGCGGGCCTTGGCGTGGTCCAGGCTTTCGAGGACGAGCACACCGGCACCCTCGCCGATGACAAAGCCATCCCGTTCCGCGTCGAAGGGGCGACTCGCTGTCGTCGGATCATCGTTGCGGAAGGACAGTGCCTTGGCGCTGGCGAAGCCGGCGACGCCTAGTGGGGTGATGGCTGATTCGGCGCCACCGCAAACCATGGCGTCGGCTTGACCCAGCTGGATCAGGCGAAAGGCATCACCGATGGCGTTGGAGCCTGCGGCACAGGCCGTTGCCACGGTGCTGCTCGGGCCCTTCGCGCCGATGGCGATCGCCGTCAGGCCGGTGGCCATGTTCGGAATCATCATCGGCACCGTGAAAGGGCTGACCCGTGAAGGGCCCTTGCCTTCGAGCACGTGGGCCTGGGTCTCCATCATCAGCAGGCCGCCCACGCCCGAACCGATGGCGGTTCCAATGCGGTGTGCGTTGCTGTCATCAATGGTCAAACCGGCTTGGGCAATGGCCTGCTTGGCGGCAACGACGCCGAACTGACAGAACCGATCCCAGCGCTTGCTTTCTTTGGGCTCGATGTAGGCGGAGGGATCGAAATCCTTCACCTCAGCCGCAAAACGGCAGGCATGGGCAGATGCATCGAACAGGGTGATCGGTGCCACCCCGTTGCGACCACTGCTTAGTCCTTCCCAATAGGAAGTGACGTCATTCCCAATCGGTGTGACCGCGCCAAGGCCGGTGACGACGACGCGGCAGAGACCCTCCACCATCAATTCCTTCCTCAGGCCTGCTTGTCCTGGATGTACTTGACGGCGTCGCCCACGGTGGCGATGCCTTCAGCGGCCTCGTCAGGGATCTCGATATCGAAGGCCTCTTCCAGGGCCATAACGAGTTCAACGGTGTCGAGGGAGTCAGCGCCCAGATCGTTCTGGAAGTTGGATTCAGGCTTGACCTCGCCGGCATCAACGCTCAGCTGCTCAACAACGATCGAGCGGACTTTCTCGAAGATCGCTTCCTGGGACATGGCCGGAGTGACGGACGCCGCATCCTACGGGTATGTGTGCCAGGCGGCCCCGTATGAACAAGGGTGACGGCCGCCGGGGTCCGTGGCTTGGAACCCCATCGGAATGAGTACTTTGAGCGTCGCGTCCAGAGACGACATGTCCCACGCCGTCAAGATCTACGACACCTGCATCGGCTGCACCCAGTGCGTTCGGGCATGCCCTCTCGATGTCCTCGAGATGGTGCCCTGGGACGGCTGTAAAGCCGGTCAGATTGCCTCCTCCCCCCGCACTGAAGATTGCGTTGGTTGCAAGCGTTGTGAGACCGCTTGCCCTACCGACTTCCTCTCTATTCGGGTCTATCTGGGCGACGAAACCACCCGCTCCATGGGCCTGGCTTACTAAGCCCGCCTCCCATAAGCTCGAGCCCGGCCCAGCCGGGCTTTTTTATTGGTTCCAGACGCTATGTGCGGCATCGTTGCGGTGATTGGTTCGCGCGAAGCGGCACCGCTCCTGTTGGAGGGTCTGCGTCAGCTCGAATACCGGGGCTACGACTCCGCCGGCATTGCCACAGTCACTTCGGAGTCTGGGTTGACTTGTCTGCGTGCTGAGGGCAAGCTCGCGAACCTCACCGCCCGTTTTGATGGCCAAGGGGCCCAAGGGCAATGCGGCATCGGTCACACCCGCTGGGCGACCCACGGCAAGCCGGAGGAGCGCAACGCCCACCCGCATCTCGACGGTCCAGGCCGCCTTGCGGTGGTGCAGAACGGGATAATCGAGAACTACCGAAGCTTGCGTGAAGAGCTCAATGCCAATGGGGTTGTCTTCCGCTCGGACACCGACACTGAGGTCATTCCCCATCTGTTGAGCCAGGAGCTCGATGGCCTGGAGGCATCTGGCCAGACCCCTTCTCCGCAGCTCTTGCTTGCGGCAGTGCAAGCCGTGTTGCCTCGCCTTCATGGGGCCTATGCCCTCGCTGTGGTTTGGGCGGCCCTTCCTGGGGCGCTGGTGGTGGCTCGCAAGGCGGCGCCCCTACTGATTGGCCTTGGGGAAGGGGAATTCCTATGTGCCAGCGACACCCCCGCCCTGGCCGGCTTCACCCGCACCATCTTGCCGATGGAAGACGGGGAAGTGGCCCTCCTGACCCCCTTGGGGATTGAGCTCTATGACGAAGCCAGAGAGCGGGTTCAGCGGGCGCCGACGCTTCTGAGTGGGAGTGACCATGTGGCGGACAAGCGCAGCTTCCGTCACTTCATGCTCAAGGAAATCCATGAGCAGCCCGAGACCGCCGCGCTGTGGGTCGCGCGCCATCTGCCGGAGGCTTCAGCGCGGGTGGCTCTGCCCCTGGATGAGAGCGTCTTCGAAGGAATCGAACGCATCCAAGTCCTCGCCTGTGGCACCAGCCGCCACGCCGCCCTGGTGGGGGCCTATCTCCTGGAGCAGCTGGCCGGAATCCCCACCAGCGTCTTCTATGCCAGCGAATTCCGCTACGCCCCGCCCCCGCTCGCGCCGAACACTCTCACCATCGGTGTGACTCAGTCGGGCGAAACCGCCGACACCCTGGCGGCCCTGGCGATGGAGCAGGAAAGGCGCCGTGCCGTCGTCGATCCGGCATATGCACCTCGCCTGCTCGGAATCACCAACCGCCCGGAAAGCTCCCTGGGCCGGATGGTCGATCAAATTCTCGACATCGGCGCCGGCATTGAGGTGGGTGTGGCGGCCACCAAGACTTTTCTCGGTCAGCTCTTGGCCTTCTACGGAGTGGCCATTGCTTTTGCCGAGCGCCGCTCAGGCCGGCCTGGAGTGCTGGGCGCGGATGCCGCGCAAAAGCTGATCGCTGGTCTGCGGGAGCTACCCCAGCAGCTGCGCAGCTTGGTCGATGACCACGACAGCCGCTGCGAGCAGATGGCCCATCTGTTCGCGGACACCCAGGACATGATTTTCCTGGGACGGGGAATCAACTACCCGATCGCCCTCGAGGGAGCCCTGAAGCTCAAGGAAATCAGCTACATCCATGCCGAGGGTTATCCCGCCGGTGAGATGAAGCACGGCCCGATTGCCCTTTTGGATGCTCGGGTGCCAGTCGTCTCGATCGCCGTGCCGGGGACTGTCTTCGAAAAGGTGCTCAGCAATGCCCAGGAGGCCAAGGCCAGGGATGCCCAGTTGGTGGGGGTTGCCCCGAACTGTCCCGATGCTGAGCTCTTCGACACCCTGCTGCCCGTGCCGGAGGTCGACGAGCTGCTGAGCCCGCTGCTGACAGTCCTGCCGATGCAACTGCTCAGCTATCACATCGCAGCCCACCGTGGGCTGGATGTCGATCAGCCCCGCAACCTCGCCAAGAGCGTGACGGTGGAGTAGCGCCCTTAGGCGCTTCGTCCGTAGAGGTCCTCGAAGCGGACGATGTCGTCCTCGCCGAGGTAGGGGCCGCTTTGGACCTCAATCATTTCGACGGGGATCTTCCCGGGGTTCGAGAGACGGTGCTTGCAGCCTAGGGGGATGTAGGTGCTCTGGTTCTCGCCCACCAACTCCTCGATGCCGTCTTTCTCGACGACGGCGGTGCCTTGGACCACGATCCAGTGCTCCGCCCGGTGGTGGTGCATCTGCAACGACAGTGACGCACCGGGGTTCACGCTGATCCGCTTCACCTGCCAGCGGTCGCCTTCCGTGATGCCGTCGTAGGCGCCCCAGGGCCGGTAGATCTTGCGGTGGGCCTTGCTCTCAGGAGCGCCGTTTTGCTCGAGCAGCCCGACAATGCTTTTGACGTTTTGGGCCTGATCCCGCTTTGCGACGAGCACCACGTCATTGGTTTCCACCACCACGAGGTCCTCGACGCCCAGGCCCACCACCAAGCGGTGCTCGCTGCGCAGGTAGCAGTTGCGGCTGTTCTCGCTGATGACCCGGCCCCGCAGTACGTTGCCCTGGTCGTTGTGATCAGCGGTTTCCCAGAGGGCGCTCCAGCTGCCCACATCGCTCCAACCGGCTTGCAGCGGTAGCACGGCGCCTCGGTCAGTTCGCTCCATCACGGCCACGTCGATGGCGATGTTGGGGCACTGGGCAAAGGCGTCCTTCTCGAGGCGTTGGAAGTTCAGGTCTGAGCCGCCTTTCGCGAGGGCACTGCGGCAGGCCTGGACCACCTCGGGAGCGAGTCGTTCTAGTTCCGCCAGGATCACGCTGGCCTTGAACAGGAACATCCCGCTGTTCCAGGTGAAGCGGCCGGTGGCCAGGAAGCCTTCGGCGGTGGCGCGGTCGGGCTTCTCCACGAATCGGGCGATCGGCGCCGGGGTGTCCGCATCCCCCAGCGGTTGGGCGGCTTCGATGTAGCCGTAGCCGGTCTCGGGCGCGGTAGGGACGATCCCGAAGGTCACCAGTTGGCCCGCGTCCGCGGCCTGGACTCCGGCTTGAACCATTCGTCGGAAGTCAGCGCCGTCGCGGATCACGTGGTCGGCAGCGAGGATCAGCAGCAGTGGGTCATCTCCCTCGGCCATGGCCTGGAGGGCGGCAATGGCCACTGCCGGCGCGGTGTTGCGGCCCACAGGCTCCAGCAGGATGGCTGAGGGATCCACGCCGATCTGGCGCATCTGCTCGGCCACAATGAAGCGGTGGTCTTCGTTGCAGATCAGTAGCGGCGGCTGGAGATCAGCAATTCCCTCCAGACGTTGCTGGGTTTGCTGCAGCAGAGTCTCTTCGCCTTGGCCCGCGAGGGCCCAGTACTGCTTGGGGTAACTCGCCCTGGATAGGGGCCAGAGGCGGGTTCCAGTCCCACCGCAAAGAATGACTGGAACCAGGGCCGCCATGGAGTGCACTCCTCTTGCGTACCATTTCAAACCAAGCCCGGTCGCTTTGCCTTCGGTCGTGGTGCTGGTTTAGCTCTGTCCTTGCTCGACCTTGGTTTCGGCGAGCTCCAGCAAGCCCGGCGGCGGGGTGATGCCGATCCAGCCCTCCTGGAGCTCCACCCTCGGAACAATCGATTCGACAAAGGGGATCCAGAGGGTCTGCTTTTTGCCGTCGAGTTGCACTTCCAGTAGGTCGTTGCCGGCATGGAGCAGGTCTTGCACGTGGCCGATGGGGGTGCCGCTCTCAAGCAGCCTGACCTCCAGGCCCACCAGATCCAGGAGATGGAACTCGCCCTTCGCCAGTTGTGGCCGTTCATCGCTGGGGACCAACAGCTCATGGCCGACGCAGGCTTCAGCACGGCTGCGGTCGTTGATGCCCTCGAGCCGAATCGCAAACAGCTCTTTCCCGGGCAGTCGCCTGCCGGAGACCAGCTGAATGACTTTGGGCTCTGCTGCGGGCCCGCTCTTTTGGGCTGGAGGGCGCAGCCAGCGGGGACCGGCCTTGGTGAAACGTTCGGGGAAATCGCTGAGGGGATTTACGCGGAGTTCGCCGCGCAGGCCTTGGGCGGCAACGATCTTTCCGACCACCAGCAGCTCGGGTTGTTGCTCCATTAGCCCAAGGGCCACACCTCAGCCTCGATAATGATCGGACGACTGGGCCTTCCTATGGCTGATTCCCTGCCGATACTGCCTGGCTCCACCGTGGTCGTACGCGATGGCCGCTCCATCTACAACGGCTACCAGGGCTTCGTGCAGCGCATCAGCGGCAGTAACGCGGCCGTGCTGTTTGAAGGCGGCAACTGGGACAAGCTCGTCACCATGCCCCTCAAGATCCTCGAGCAGGCCTGATCTGCTTCATGGCGGAGCGGGCGGCCTCCTGTTCGGCCTGCCGGCGGGACCTGCCCCAGCCTTCGCCAAGGACCTTCTCCCCCAGATTCACTCGGCAGTGGAAGCGCCGGGGATCGGCGTGGATCTGATTGATCTCCTGGCAGCGGTAATCGGGCAGTCCGCGTTTTTGGCCCTGGCTCCACTCCTGCAGGGCTGATTTCCAGTTGTGCAGATGGGGGTCGGCTTCAAAAGCCTTGGCGGTGGTTTGCCAGTGGGGGGTCAGCCAGCGAAGCACGGGCGTCAGGTCCCCCCAGAGCCGGTAGAGCGCCCCAATGCAGGCTTCACAGGCTTCCGCTCTGAGAGTGCCCCGGGCGCTGGAATCTCCTGCGGCCATTGGCCCAATGCGCAAGAAGGCCTCGATGCCGATCGTTTGGCCGAGTTCGCCGAGCCAGCGGTCACTGACCAGTTGGGCCCGCAGTGCGGAGCTCTGCCCCACGCTCAAGTTGGGGTAGTGCTGCTCCAAAAATTCCGAGGCCGCCAGCCGCAGGACGGCATCCCCCAGAAATTCCAGTTTTTCGTGGTTAGTGCTGAGTCCCGCTGAGGTGTGGGTCAGGGCCTCATCCAGCAGCTGGAGGTCCATCCCGGCTAGGGGGGGCAGCCCCAGGCTTTCCAGGAACTGAAGCAGTTGGGCGTGGCGCTCAGCGTTCATTGGGGTGAAAGCAGGACGTAAGCCGGGTTCTGTTCTCCTCTCCGAAGAAAGGGGGCGATCATCTGTCTGGGACCACCGTTACCGGTGGCCTCAAGCGGCGCAAGAAAAGCGGAACGGGTGTCATGGCCAACCGTTGTTCCTAGGCCTTGCTCCCAGCCGGGGTTTACCGAGCCAGCACCTCTCGATGCTGCTGGTGCGCTCTTACCGCACCTTTGCACCCTTACCTGATCCCCGAGGGGCCATCGGCGGTGTGTTTCTGTGGCACTCTCCTCACGGTCACCCGCACTGGGCGTTACCCAGCAAGCCTGGCCATTGGGGAGCCCGGACTTTCCTCAACCGGTCCGTTCCACCAGCCCGAGGGCTTGGGCGTCTCCCGGTCGCGATCACCTCGCCTGCTTTCAAACCCCATAATGGCGACTTGGGGGGCTGTAGCTCAGCCGGATAGAGCGACGGTTTCCTAAACCGTAGGTCGTGGGTTCGAGTCCCGCCAGCCCCGTTCTCGATTCCCACAGGGGTATCCACCGCTACCAGTAGTGGCGTGCTGGACGTTGCCACTGCCGCTAGCGTGTATTCAATCGCCACATGGCCATGGCACAGCTGCATGATCTCAGGCTGCGGCTACTGGTGCAACAAGAGAGTGAGCGCATCGTCGACAGCCTTCCTGACGGCCTCGACCTTTCGGTGATCCAGGCTCGCTGCCTCTGCTGGCTGGCCCTCTTGGCCGAGGCCCATGAGGACAGCGCCAACGAAGCCGTCCGCGAAGGGGATACCGATCAGGCCATGGCCTGGTTTGCCGATTCGATGCGTCTGCGTGACGTCATTCAGGTGGTCAGCTCGATCGAGATCCCCATCCCGGGAGCGATCGACGACGCCAGTGACTCCGGCGACTCCTTGGCCGCTTGAGCCAACACATTCAGAATCTCTTTATTTCTGAGTCGTCCTGGTGTCATGATGGGATTTGACCCACGAAGGGGACTGCGGTGCCGGAAGAGCCCTGCCAATGCCCTGACTGTCAGCGGTTCTATCGAGAGCACGACCGACTGATTCGGGAAAATCCCACGCTGCGTCAGCAACAGGAGCTCAGCTGGGCTGCCCTGCAGTCATTCCGGACCTTGGCCGGAAGGGTTCTCGAAGATCTGCAAAAATCCACGCCAGAGCCTGCCGCTCAGCCTCCGGCTGCCGCCGCCGCTGGTGTGGCTCCCCAGGAAGACTCGGCTCACGAGGCTTTGCAGCAGGCCGTCAGCGACCTCGAGAACATCAACGCTCATCTCTTCTCGATCGAGGCACTCATGGAGCGCATCTTTGATGTGCGTGTTCCCGAGCCCGTGGAGCACAAGTTCCGTGAGATTGCCGGTGAGCTCGCCCCCGATCCGCTTAATGCGGATCGCCTGCGCCTCAACCGCCTGCTGCACCAGACTCCCGATCTCCCTGATCGCTGATCATGTGATTAGCTCCCCGATTTCTTGGAGGGGGGTTATTCATCGAGGTTGCAGGTGATCGTCACGGGAAAGGCCTCGGCCTTCCAGATCTGGTCCGCGTATTCCTTGATCGAGCGATCTGAGGAGAAGAAGCCGGTGCGCGCTGTGTTGAGCAGGGACATTCGATTCCAGGCATGGCGGTCCGCCCAGGCCTGGCTCACCTGTTGCTGCACTCGCAGGTAGTCGTTGAAGTCGGCCAGGACGCAGAAGGGATCGCGGCCGGTGAGGTTCTCCAGCAGGGGGCGGAAGAGATCGCCATCGCCGCCACTGAAGTGGCCCTGCTCTACCAGCTTCAGCACTTGCTGTAGTTCGGGGAGCTTGGAGATATGGTCCCACGGGCGGTAGCCCTCGGTGTGAAGTTGGGCTACTTCCGTCTCGGTCATCCCGAAGAGGAAGAAGTTTTCCGGCCCAACCTGCTCGCGAATTTCGACGTTGGCGCCATCTAAGGTGCCGATGGTCAGGGCCCCATTCATGGCGAACTTCATGTTGCCGGTGCCCGAGGCCTCCAGGCCGGCGGTGGAGATCTGCTCGGAAAGGTCTGAGGCCGGGTAGACCCGTTCGCCAAGCTTTACGTTGTAGTCCGGCAGGAAGACCACCCGCAGGCGGCCATCCATGTCGGGGTCGGCGTTGACCGTCTCGGCAATCCCGTTCAGAAAGCGGATGATCAGCTTAGCCATGTAGTAACCAGGCGCCGCCTTGCCACCGAAGATCACGGTGCGGGGGGCCATGTCCTTTGCCTGGCCGTTCTTGATCCGCAGATATTGGGCGATCACCTGCAGCGCATTGAGGTGCTGGCGCTTGTACTCGTGGATGCGTTTGACCTGGACGTCAAACATCGAGGCCGGGTCCACCAGCAGTCCGCTTTGGCGGTGGATGTAGTTCGCCAGTTGGCGCTTGCTGGCGAGTTTGGTCTGCTCCCAGCGCTCCAGGAAGCTGCTGTCGTGTTGGAACTGCTCGAGCTGCTTGAGCTGATCGAGATCGGAGACCCAACCCTCGCCGATGCTCTCGGCCAGTAGTTTGCGTAGGGGGGGATTGGAGAGGGCCACCCAGCGGCGGGGGGTGACGCCGTTGGTGACGTTGGTGAATTTCTCCGGCCAGAGCTCTGCGAATTCGGGGAACAACTTGGTGCGAACCAGTTCGCTGTGGAGGGCGGCCACACCGTTGACGTGGTGGGAGGCCACGGTGGCGAGGTTCGCCATGCGAACGGCTTTGTGGCCGTCCTCATCAATGATCGAGAGCTTGCGCAGCAGTACCTCATTGCCGGGGTAGCGCAGGCGCACGCTTTGCAGGAAGCGGCGGTTGATTTCGTAGATCAGCTCCAGGTGCCGTGGCAGCAGGGAGCCGAACAGGGGTAAGCCCCATTTCTCCAGGGCCTCTGGCAGCAGGGTGTGGTTGGTGTATGCGACCGAGCGGCAGGTGATGTCCCAGGCCTGCTCCCAGGTGAGGTGCTTGTCGTCAATCAGCAGACGCATCAACTCGGCCACGGCGATGGCCGGGTGTGTGTCGTTCAGCTGAACGGCCCAGTGGTCGGGGAACTCCTCGACCGGGATACCCCGTTGATCGAGGCTCCGCAGCATGTCCTGCAGGGAGCAGCTCACGAAGAAGTGCTGCTGCTTCAGCCGCAGCCGACGGCCTTCATCAGTCCCGTCATTGGGATAGAGAACCTTAGAGAGGGTCTCGCTTCCCACCTTCTCTTCGACAGCGCCGTAGTAATCGCCGATGTTGAAGGCGTAGAAGTCGAAGCTCTCGCTTGCGTCGGCTCGCCAGAGGCGCAGGCGATCGCAGGTGTTGACCCGGTAGCCGAGTACGGGTACGTCATGGGGTACACCGATGGCGTGTTCGTCGGGGATCCAGCGCACCCGGTAATTCCCCCGCTCATCGCGATAGCTCTCGGTCCGTCCGCCAAAGCCGACGAAGCAGGCCTGGTCGGGGTGGGGGATCTCCCAGGGCCAGCCGCCTTTGAGCCATTTATCGGTGATCTCCACCTGCCAGCCGTCGCGGATCAGCTGGTCGAAGATTCCGAACTCGTAGCGAATGCCGTAGCCGGTCGCCGGGATCTCCAGGCTGGCGAGGGATTCCATGTAGCAAGCCGCCAGCCGCCCGAGCCCGCCATTGCCCAGTCCGGGCTCCTCTTCTACCTCGAGGATCTCGTCGAGGCTGTCGATGCCAAAGCGGTTTAGGGCTTCCGCGGCGGCCTCCTGGATGCCGAGCATCAAGAGGTTGTTGCCCAGCTGGGGGCCGATCAGGAATTCCGCCGACAGGTAGGCCACAACTCGGGTGGGGGTTGCGCGCATGGCCTCATTGCCCGCCAGATAGCGGGTCATCAGCCGGTCGCGCACCGCGTGGCTCAGGGCCAGATAGAGGTCGTGGCGGCTGGCCGTGGGAGCCAGCTTGCCTAGTGTGTAGAAGAGGTGTTCGGCCATGCCGTCGAACACGTCGTCCGCCGTCAAGCCGCTGCGGTCGGGATCGGCGTAACAACCGGGCGTGGGCAGTTGCAGTTGACGCGGCGATTGCTCTTTCATCAGGCCAGCTCGGGTGGGACTGCAGCGCTCTACTGCTGGTTGTCGATCGTCAGGGCGTCCATCTCGTGCTCCTGTGAGGAGAAACGGCTGCCAGGAATCCCATCGAGAAAGTCCTGGCTTGGGAGGTCAGAACAGCTGTTCCTTTCTCACTTCACCAAGACGTTGATGGAGCTTGTGTTCGTTGCTTCAGGAGATGCAGAACGCAGCGTGACAGCAGAGCCGTTAAGGCAATCAGGGGTAACCGTTTCTTTGTAGAGAGTTCAGCGATTTCTGGTGAAGAGTGTGTCGAAATCCCGATCGCCTGAAACAACGGAACACCCTGTGGTGGCAAGGCCCGTGGACTCAATCTCCATCAGTTCCGTTGGTGAATTCGGCTGAATGGTCGGCTGCGGTGGCTTGATGGATCTTCGAAGCGGGGTGGATTGCTCAGTACAACGGTTCACATCCCTTGCCTGCCAAAGGATTGGCGGAATCTTTCGCCGTGGCTTCCGCCGATTTTGCCCCGGTGAAACGTAGCCGTTGTCACAAGGGATGACCCCGTCGGGCGAGACTCTCGTCTGGAATCACTCACGACTGCTATGCCGGAGATCGGCGCCCACCAGCTCGAAGTGGTCGAAACCCTGATTGGGGTCGGTCGCTTCCTGGTGATTTTTGTGGCGGCTCGCCTGTTGGCGGAACTGCTGGTGCGCTGGCAGTTGCCCACCATCCTCGGTGAGCTGATCGCCGGCGTGATCATCGGCGCCTCGGGCCTGCACCTGATCGTGCCGCCGGAGACCCAGGCGGCAGTTGCGAACTGGGCCCTCCAGCTGATGGGTTCCCTTGCGGATGTCCCGCCCCAGCTGGTGGGCCAGGTCTACAACGAGAGTTTCCCCAGCCTGCAGGCTGTGGCCACCTTGGGTCTCTTTGCCCTGCTCTTCCTCACGGGCTTGGAAAGCGACCTCGATGAGCTGGTCGCCGTGGGTGCCCAAGCGATCACCGTCGCCGTGGCCGGCGTCGCGGTGCCCTTCGCCCTCGGCACCGCCGGCTTGATGGCGATCTTCCACGTGGAGGTGATCCCCGCCGTCTTTGCTGGAGCGGCGATGACGGCTACGAGCATCGGTATCACGGCCAGCGTCTTTGGCGAGCTCAAGATGCTGCGCTCCCGGGAGGGGCAGATCGTGATTGGCGCCGCTGTTCTGGACGACATCCTGGGCATCGTCATCCTTGCGGTGGTGGTGAGCATTGCCGGAGGCGGCAGCCTCGAGTTGGGACCGATCCTGAAGCTGTTGGCTGCCGCCGTGGTCTTCGTGATCGCCGCCATTGGCCTGAGTCGAACTGCCGCTCCTGGATTCGACTGGTTGATTGACCGCCTCAAAGCCCCCGGTGATGTGGTGGTTGCCTCGTTTGTCGTGTTGACACTCTGCTGCTTCGCGGCCACGGCCATCGGCCTGGAGGCGGCCCTGGGAGCCTTCGCCGCCGGTCTGATTCTGAGCAAGTCGGACCACACCCATGCCATCGAGGCGGCGGTGAAGCCGGTGGTGGCACTCTTCGCCACGATCTTTTTTGTGCTGATTGGCACTGGCATGGATCTGTCGGTGCTCAATCCCCTGGACCCCGACAACCGTGCGGGTCTGGTGATCGCCGCCTTCCTGCTCGTGGTGGCGATCCTGGGCAAGGTGGTCTCCGGCTGGACCTTCGTCTCCAAGGAACCCACGAACCGTCTGGTGGTGGGCCTCGGGATGATGCCCCGCGGTGAAGTGGGCCTGATCTTCCTGGGGCTGGGGACCCAGGCAAAGCTGCTCAGCCCGGCCTTGGAAGCGGCAATCCTGTTGATGGTGATCGGTACCACCTTCTTGGCCCCGATCCTCCTCAGACTGGTCTTGGCTGGAAAGAGTGATGGACCCGACCTCGACCCCCTCGCCGAAATCCCCACTTAAGGGCTGGCAGTTCTGTTGGGGCGGTTGGCTCGACAACCGCCACGGCGAGTGGTGGCTGCTGGCGCAGCTGCTGCTGATCGCGGCCACCCTATTTCCCACTTGGCCAGTCCCCGGCAGCTGGGGCTATGCCTGGCCCCTCCCCCTCGCCCTGTCCGGTGCGTTGCTCTTACTGGTGGGCTTGCTCTTGGCTGCCCAAGCCTTCTGGCGTTTGGGTCCCAGCTTGACGCCCTTGCCCGATCCCAAGCCCGGTGCGGCCTTGGTCACGAGCGGGGCCTATGGGCGCTGCCGCCATCCGCTCTATCAGTCCGTTTTGCTCTGTGAGCTCGGGGTGGCTATCGCCCTCGGCAGCCTGTTCCACCTTGGGCTCTTCCTGGCCTTGGCCGCGGTGTTGGGAGGCAAGGCACGGCGAGAAGAGCGCTTACTTGTCCCGCTTCATCCGCAGTACGTCAACTATCGCCGGACGACTCCGGCGATCTTGCCAGGTCTGCCTTGGTTGGATTGGCGGAGCTGAGTTAAAGCCCGCGCTCTTCCAATTGCTGGGCGGCCCGCTCGAGGACCTCCGGCCCGGCGTCCCGTTGGCCAGCGGCTTGGCCCAGATTCCGGCGCCAATGGCGGGCGCCGCTGACCCCTTCCACCACCTGCACCAGGTGTCGGGCGATCGACCACAGTCGCCCACCGCTGCTGCACCAGCCTTCGGCATAGGGAATTAAGCCCCGTACCACCGTGGATGCCTTCGCCACCGCCTGGCTGTCGTCCCCGAAGAGATCGCGGTCCACCCTGGCCCAGCGCAGCGGGTGGTCGTAGGCGGCACGGCCCACCATCACCCCGTCCACCGCCTCCAGTTGTTCGAGGCAGCTGCTCAGCTCCAGGAGGCCGCCGTTGAGTTCGATGGTCAACTGGGGGCGGTCGGCCTTGAGCTGATGCACCAGCTCGTAGCGGAGGGGTGGGATGGTGCGGTTTTGCTTGGGGTCCAAGCCTTCGAGCCAGGCCTTCCGGGCATGGACGCTGAAGCGCTGCGCACCGGCCGCGGCCACTGTGTCGACAAAGGCCAGCAGCTCCTCATAGGAATCCCGCTCATCAATGCCGATGCGGTGCTTCACCGTGACCGGTAGCGCCGAGGCCGCGGCCATGGCGCTGATGCAACGCGCCACCTGCTCGGGCTCGGCCATCAGGCAGGCCCCAAAGCGCCCCTTCTGGACCTTCTCACTGGGACAGCCGACGTTGAGGTTGATCTCGTTGTAGCCGCGGTCGGCGGCGATGCGTGCGGCTTCAGCCAGCAAAACGGGGTCGTCTCCCCCCACCTGCAGGGCAATGGGGTGCTCCATCGGGTCGAAGTCGATCAGCCGGTCTCGTCGTTCGCTGTGGTGGAGGGCCTGGGCCACCACCATTTCGGTGTAGAGCAAGCTGCGACGGCTGATCTGCCGCATCAGCACCCGGAAGTGCCGATCGGTGTAGTCCATCATCGGAGCCACACTGAAGCGGTAGGCCCCGTTCAGCAGCGAATCGGGCATCACCCCATGCTCGCCTTTCACGCTGATGCCCCCCCGTTCTGAGCACTGGTCCTTGGTGGTGGCGGGCGGCGGTCCCGCCGGCTTTATGGCGGCCATCGCCGCAGCCGAGGCGGGTCAGCGGCGCGTGTTGGTCCTGGAGAGCACCCCCGAGCCCCTGGGCAAGGTCTTGATCAGCGGCGGCGGCCGCTGCAATGTCACCCATGCCTGCTGGGATCCGCGTGAACTGGTGGGCTTCTATCCCCGGGGGGGCAAGGCCCTGAGGGGACCCTTCAGCCGCTTTGCTGCCGGTGATGCCATCGCTTGGTTTGACGACCACGGCCTGACCCTGGTGGAGGAGGCCGATGGCCGCATGTTTCCCCAGGCCAACCGCTCCACCGCTGTCATCCAGTGCCTGCGGCAGGCCGCGGAACAGGCGGGGGTGACCCTGCGCAGCAGTGAGGCGCTGCAGCAGGCAGGCCAGCGGCCCACGGGTGGTTTTGAGCTGACGCTCCGCAGTGGCACCCAGCTCAGCGCCGATTGCCTGGTGCTCGCAACTGGCAGCCACCCCAGCGGCCGTCGTTTGGCCTCAGGTTTGGGCCATGGCTTGGTGGCGCCGGTGCCCTCGCTGTTCACCCTCGCTTTGAAGCCCAATCCCCTGGTGGGCTTGGCCGGTGTGGTGATGGATCCGGTGGACCTGGAGTTGGAGGCGGGGGGCCAGCGCTTCCGCCAGAGCGGCCCGGTTCTGATCACCCATTGGGGCCTGAGCGGTCCGGTGACCCTGCGGCTGACCGCCTTTGCCGCCCGGACCCTCCATGGCGCGGGGTACAGGGGCAGCTTGCAGGTGGATTGGAGCGGCGGCCGTTCCCTGCAGCAGCTGGAAGAGCTCTTTGCGGACTGCCGCAGGGATCAGGCCAAGCGTCAACTCAGCAACGCCCGCCCGTGGCCGGGTCTCAGTCGCCGCCTCTGGCAGTTCCTGCTGAGCCAGGAGGGGGTCGAGCCCGACCGCCGTTGGGCGGATTTGGCGAAGCGTCAGCAGCTCGGCTTGCTTGAGTCCCTGCGTCGTAGTCGTTTCCTGGTGGCTGGCCGCGGCCCTTTCGGCGAAGAGTTTGTGACCGCCGGTGGCGTGCCGCTGGGGGAGGTCAACCTGGCCACGATGGAGAGTCGGAAGGTAGCGGAGCTTTACTTGGTGGGTGAGCTCCTGGATGTGGACGGCGTCACTGGCGGCTTCAACTTCCAGCACTGCTGGAGTTCCGGCTGGCTGGCTGGTCAGGCGATTGCGGCGGCCGGAGCTAGTTGATCTGGTCGAAGATCGAAAACATCGGTAGGTACATCGCCAGCAGGATCGAGCCGACGATGCCGCCCACAATCCCGATCATGGCGGGCTCCAGCATTGGGGTCAGGGCCTTGACGGCGGCCTCCACCTCGTCTTCATAGAAGTTGGCCACCTTCGAGAGCATGGCGTCCATCTGGCCGGTTTCTTCGCCGATGGCGAGCATGCTCAAGCCCACCTCCGGAAACACCCTTTGGCGGTCCAGGGCGACGCTCAAGGGGATTCCCTCCTGCACGTCCTGAAGTGAGCCGACGATGGCCTCGGCAATGACGGCGTTGCCGGCTGTTTCCTGCACGATCTCGAGGGACAGCAGGATCGGCACCCCCGCACGGGTCAGGAAGCTGAAGGTGCGGCAGAACTTGGCTGTGGCGGTTTTCTGAATCAGATCACCAAAGAGCGGCAGTTTGACCAGCAGCCCATCCACGCGTCTGCGGCCGCTGGCCGTGGCGTAGACGCGGCCGAACATCCAGACCCCCACGGCCATGGCCAGGCCCAGAAACAGTGAAAACGAAGACCGCAGCAACTGGCTGAGGTCGACCATCGTTTGCGTGAATAGCGGGAGTTCAGCCCCCAGGTCTTCGAAGATTCCGGCGAAGGTGGGGATCAGAAAGATCGTTATCCCCAAGAAGACCAGGAACGCGATGGCCAGCACGGCCACGGGGTAGCCCATGGCGCTTTTGATCTGGTTCTGCAGCCGGGCATTGCCCTCAAGCAACTTGGCCAGCCGGCGCAGGCTCTCGTCCAGGACGCCCCCCGCTTCGCAGGCCTCCACCATGGCGATGGTGAGCTTGTCGAAGACCCGCTGCCAAAGGCGCAGTGCCGCCCCCAGGCTTCCCGCCTGGTTCACTTCCGTGCTCACCGGCTGTCAGGGCCGTTTGAGCAGCCGCATGCGCTGCTGGCGGGTCATCACATCGAGGCTGCGCACGATCGGGCCCCCCGCATCTACGAGGGCCGCCGGCTTGTTGGCAAAGAGAGCCTTCTCGCGGATGCCGGGCTTGGCCTCGAGGAGGCTGGGGATATCCATCCCAAAGACTGTGCTGGCAGCCGCTGGATTGCTCTTCACCAGCTCCAGGTGCTGTGCATGATGCCCCGGCGCCGCAGCTCCCGCCGTGCACGGGTTGGATCGCAGGCCTGCAGCTGCAGCGTGCGGGTTTGACCGGAAGCAGTTCATGTAAGTCGCGCTGAAGTTGGGCACTAGCCCTTCAGGAGCCGCATCAGCTCGTCTGGCTTGCTCGCCTTGGCGAGGGCTTCACTGCGATCCACGGCGCCAGCCTGCACCAGGTTGGCGAGGGCGCGCTCCAGGGTTTGCATGCCCTGCTGGCCGCCCGTTTGGATCTGGGAATAGAGCTGCGCGGTTTGTCCCTCCCGGATCAAGTTGGCGATGTCCAGGTCCGCCATGATTTTCAGGCGAGAGGTCACTGCGGGGGTGAGCTTTTTCGGCAGCTTGTCCAGCTGTTCGAGAACCCCGTCCTGGCGTAGGCGAATGAGCATCCATCCTCCTGGGGTTCCAGGTGGATGTCGCTGGCACTGCGCTCCAGCGCTTGCACCAGGATGCGATCGACCAGCCTCACCACCGGTGAGGCATTGGAGGCCTCCAGGCTGGCCTCGACTCCAGTTCATTCAGGTTGTCGTCAGGTGCATCCTCGAGCCGCCCCTCGAGTTTCAGCTCATCGACCAAGGACACCCGACTGACGGGGGGGGCTGGTTGTGTTGGCTTGGCCTCATTGGGTGTTGTGGAGGCTGGATCCGCGCTGGGGCTCTGCTCCAGCACCGCCTGAAGGTCCCCCTGGAGGGCCAGCCGCAGTTCCAGGGGCGGTCGGTCCCTCGGAAGCGGCGTCGCAGAGGTTCTGGCGCTGTTCTGCGATCCAGTGGGTGGGGTCGGCCACCCCCAGACCCCCAGGTGGTTGGGATTCAGCTGGACGGGAAGACAGCCCAGGGTTTGGCAGCTGACTGGGCTGAGTTGGGGATGCCAGCTCCAGCGGTCGCGTCCTGCGGCTGCTAGATCCGCGCTGCTCAAGACGGCTGCCTTGAGAGTAATTCGACCTCAAGCCGCTGCTGCTCAGAGGTTTGGGCCTCCGCCACCGGTCGCTTGGGGATGGTGCTGGCGCTTGCTGTCATCAGCCGCTCCGCCGAGGAGGTGCGGGCTTCCGCCGCTTGTGGGGTGGCGCCCCTTCACATCAACATGTCTAGATCAGATCTCCGGTTCGGTCAGCATGAGCGGCGACGTGACTCCGTTTCCCCAGGACTCCGCCCCGGCCCCAGCTGAGGCCGCGGCAGCCTCAGAAGCCAGTACTGCGGTGAATTCGGCGCCGGCTGAGGTGGCTGCTGAACCCAGTGCCGACCCTGAGCAGCGTGTCCGGGAGCTCGAGGCCGAACTAACGGCCCTGAAGGCTGAGCACGAGAGCGTCCGTAGTCAGTACATGCGGATTGCGGCGGATTTCGACAACTTCCGCAAGCGCCAGAGCCGCGATCAAGAGGATCAACGCACCCAGATCGCCTGCTCCACCCTGAGCGAAATCCTGCCCGTGGTGGACAACTTCGAACGGGCCCGACAGCAGCTGGATCCTCAGGCTGAAGAAGCCCAGGCTATCCACCGCAGCTACCAGGGGCTCTACAAGCAGCTAGTGGATGTGTTCAAGCAACTGGGCGTTTCGCCGATGCGGGTCGAGGGCGAGCCCTTTGATCCCACCCTCCATGAGGCGGTGCTGCGGGAACCCAGCGATGAGCACGCGGAAGACCTGGTGATCGCCGAATTGCAGCGGGGTTATCACCTCAACGATCGAGTTCTGCGTCACGCCCTGGTCAAGGTCTCGATGGGTCCTGGTCCCAGCGGCGATGCTGCACCGGCCAGCTCTACCGAGGACGCTGCACCCTCTGAAGAGGCCTGAGGATGGCCGACTTCTACGACCTCCTAGGGGTTAGCCGTGATGCTGACGCGGACACGCTGAAGCGTTCCTATCGCCGTCTAGCGCGCCAGTACCACCCGGATATCAACAAGGACCCCGGGGCCGAAGACAAGTTCAAGGAGATCGGCCGTGCCTATGAGGTGCTGAGCGATCCCCAGACCCGGTCCCGCTACGACCAGTTCGGTGAAGCCGGTCTGGGCGGAGCCGCCGGGATGCCCGACATGGGCGACATGGGCGGCTTTGCTGACCTGTTTGAGACCTTCTTCAGTGGATTCGGTGGCGGCGTGGGCGGTCCCTCCGCTGGGGGCGCACGCCGGCGCGGTCCCAGCCAGGGAGATGACCTGCGCTTTGACCTGACCATCAGCTTCAGCGAAGCGGTCTTTGGTCAAGAGAAGGAGATCCAGATCCGGCACCTGGAGACTTGCAACAGCTGCAGTGGTTCAGGCGCCAAGAGCGGCAGTGGCCCCACCAGCTGCGGCACCTGCGGCGGTGCTGGTCAGGTCCGGCGTGCCACCCGCACCCCCTTTGGCAGCTTCACCCAGGTGGCGGCCTGCCCCACCTGCGAAGGCACCGGTCAGGTCATTGCCGATCCCTGCGGCTCTTGTGGCGGCCAGGGCTTACAGCAGGTTCGCAAGAAGCTGCGCATCAACATCCCGGCGGGTGTCGACACCGGCACTCGCCTGAGGGTCGCCGATGAGGGCAACGCTGGGCAACGGGGCGGCCCCGCGGGTGACCTCTACGTCTTTCTGACGGTTCAGGCCCATCCGCACCTGCGCCGTGATGGGATCAATATCCACTCGGAGGTGACCGTCAACTACCTCCAGGCGATCCTCGGCGACACGATTGAGGTGGAGACCGTGGATGGCCCGGAACAACTGGAGATTCCTGCTGGCACCCAGCCCGGAGCGGTCCTGACCCTGACGGGTAAGGGGGTGCCGAAATTGGGCAATCCCGTGGCGCGGGGCAACCACCTGATCCAGATCAAGGTGCAGCTCCCGACCAAGGTCAACCGTGAGGAGCGCGAGCTGCTCGAGCAATTGGCGGGTCACCACACCGCCAAGGGGCAGAAGCATCCCCACAAGAGCGGGTTGTTCGGCGGTTTGTTTGGCTAGGTCAGTGATGACCCAGCTCGACCTCCGCGGGACTCCTTGCCCGCTCAATTTCATCCGCACCAAGCTCGCCCTTGAGAAGCTCTCCGCCGGCGAGTGGCTGAAGGTGGATCTCGATGCCGGTGAGCCCGAGGAGATGGTCGCCAGCGGCTTGCGGGAGGCTGGACATCGCGTTGAGCTGGAGTCCTTGGAGGCTGGGGTGGTGCGCTTGTTGATCTGTCGCTGTGGCTGACGCCCTGGTGATGGCCCTCGAGGCCAACTTTTGCCGGGTGCAACTGGATCGGCCGGGCCCTGGAGGCGTTCATGAGCTCCTCTGCGTGCGCCGGACTCGGTTGGGCAAGACCGGTCAACAGATTTGTGTGGGTGATCGGGTTGAGGTGGAGGGCATCGATTGGCCTGAAGCCCGGGCCGCGATCGCGGCGGTGGGGCCCCGCAGCAGCCTGCTTGAGCGTCCCGCGGTTGCGAACTGCAGTCGCGTCGTGGTTGTGGGTGCCCTGGATCAGCCGGAGTTGGACCCGCTGCAACTCACCCGCTTTTTGCTGACCGCTGAGCGCACGGGCGTCGCCGTGGAGCTGGTCCTCACCAAGGCCGATTTGCTGAGCGAGGCCGAGCAGCAGCGGTGGCGTGAGCGGCTCATGGGTTGGGGTTACTCCCCTCTCCTCGTCTCCTCAAAGTGCGGCGATGGCCTGGCCGCCCTCCGTGATCGCTTGGTGGCACCAGGGATTTCTGTCCTTTGCGGCCCTTCCGGGGTGGGCAAGAGCAGCCTGATTAATGCCCTGTTGCCGCAGCTGAGCTTGCGGGTGAGTGCGGTTACCGGGCGTCTACAGCGGGGGCGCCACACCACGCGCCACGTGGAGCTATTCCCGCTGGCGTCGGGTGCCCTCTTGGCGGATTCTCCCGGCTTTAATCGGCCCTCCTTGCCCGCGGATCCTGCGGAGCTGGGGATGCTCTTCCCAGAGATCCGCCAGCAGCGCGAGGCTGCGGTTTGTCAGTTCAAGAATTGCCTGCACCAGGGCGATCCCGGCTGCGCCGTTGGCAGAGATTGGGATCGCCATGGTCTGTATCTCACTTGCCTGGAGTCGGTTCAGCAGCAGGTGGAGCGGCAACCCCGGCTGCGCACGGCAGGGTTGAAGCAGCGCGGAGGCAAAGAGGAGCCCTTACTCGATAAGCGCCTGCGCCAAAGCTCGAGGCGCAGGCTGCGGCAAGTGGAGCCGGACGAAGAGGCTTAGCCCATGCCGGGCAGGTTCAGGTTTAGGCCGCCGGTGAGCTCTTCCATCCGATCCTTCATCGTCCCAGTGGAGTTTTCATAGGCCGATTTCAGGGCCTCGAGGGTGGCGTTTTCGGTGCTGGAGGCACCCTCGGCGAGCAGGGCAGGGTCCAGGCGCACCTTCAGGGGCTGCTGGTTGCCCGAGAGCCAAACACTGGCGCGGCCGCAGATGCTTTGGCCTTCGATTTCCATCGCATCCAGCTCTTCCTGAAGCTTGGCGGCGTCCTGTTGGATTTGTTGGGCCTTTTTGAAAGCTTCGGTGAGCTGGCCGAAGTTGGGGAGACCGAAACCGGCCATGCCTGCACTGCTGAAGTGTGCGCAGGCTACGCCGCCAGGGCGATGTCTTCGAAGGGGCCGAGCCGTTTCACCTCGGTGTGCAGGGTGATGGCGTGGCGCTGCATCACGCGCTCCTGGACCAGGGCGATCAGCTGGTCAATTTCCCCTGCGCTGGCGGCGCCGGTGTTGACGATGAAATTGGCGTGGATCGGCGAGACCTGGGCGCCCCCAATGGCGAGGCCCTTGAGGCCCAGCCCCTCGATGAGTGGCCCTGCTTTTTGCGGGTCGGGGTTGCGAAAAACGCTGCCGCAGCTTGGTTGCTGGTAGGGCTGGCTGCTGGTTCTGCTATGGAGATTGGCGCTGGTTCGTTGGCTCACGGTTTTCGGGTCATGGCCCGGCGAGAGCCGAAAGTGCGCCGAGAGGACCACCAGGGGCTCGTGTTGTAGGCGGCTGTGGCGATAGGCAAATTCCAGCTCTCTGCCCGGGATGGTGTGGGTTTGGCTGGGCTGGTTGGGGTCCACCACCGTGACGCTCTCCAGGACCTCGGCCGTGCAGCCCCCCTGGGCCCCAGCGTTCATGACGGCCGCTCCACCGACGGTGCCTGGAATGCCGACGGCCCACTCCAGGCCAGCCAGGCCAGCACGGGCTGCCCGCCGAGCCAGGGTGGGTATTGGCTCGCCAGCTTGGGCCTCAATCAGGCCGCTTGCGTTCTCCAGTTCTGCTCCTTGGATGTGGCGGGTGCAGAGGGTGAGCCCCTCGAGGCCTTGATCGCTGATGAGCAGGTTGGAGCCGGCGCCGATGACCTGCTGCCCGCAGCCCTCTTCCTGCGCCCAGCGCAAGAGGGCCAGCAGCTCTTCCGTGGATTCGGGTTCGGCGAAGAACGCCGCAGGCCCTCCCACTTTCCAGGTGGTGTAGTCAGCGAGAGCGACCGAGCGGCGTAGACCTTCGGGAAGGGATGGGGCCATCGTTAGGCCACAAGGGGAAGGTCGGCAGCGAGGAAACTGCGGCTTTCTAGGCGGCTCCAAAGGCTGTTCACGTCTCCAGCCCCCATGGCAAGGACCAGGTCGCCGCTGTTGCTGCTGTTGCTGATGGCATCGGTCAGGGCGTCCAGCGTGTCAAAGGCGCACACGGGCAGAGCGGGTGCCAGTCGTTGGATTTCGGCGGCGAGGGCAGCACTGGAGATCCCGGGGAGCGGCGCTTCACCGGCGGCATAGAGCGGGGCCAGAAGGACGGCGTCGGCCTGGCTCAGGGCCTCGGCAAAGTCCGTCAGGAATTCAGCGGTTCGGCTGTAGCGGTGGGGCTGGAAGACCGCCAGCAGCCGTTGGGGGGGCTCCGGCAAGGGGCTGCGGCCGCTGCTGACCATCAACCGCGCCATCGCCAGGGTCGCCTTCACTTCGCTCGGGTGGTGGGCGTAATCGTCCACCACTTGCCGGCCAAACCATGTGCCGCGGTAGTCGAAGCGGCGTCCAGGGGCTTGGAGCCCTTCCACAGCCCGTTGCAGTTCGGCGAAGGACACACCGTGGAGGCGGCAGGCCCCCATGGCTGCTGTGGCGTTGCTCAGGTTGTGTAGTCCCGGCAGGGGAAGCCGGAATTGCCCCAGGGCCTCGCCGTGTTCGTAGAAGGTGGCGATGGTGCTGTCCCCGTGCAGCGCATCTGCGATGGCGGCGTAATCCACGCCTTCGCTGCTGCTGATGGACCACCAATGGCTGGCGTCAAAGTGCTTGAGCAGCACGGGACAGTCCCGATTGGCCAGCAGATTCTCACTGCCCTTGGCAAAGCGCTGCAGGGTCGTGATCAGGGAAGCGAGATCGCTGTAGTGGTCTGTGTGATCCAGCTCCAGGTTGGTGATCACCCCCAGCCAGGACTGGAATTTCACCAGGGAGCCATCGGATTCATCTGCCTCGGCCACCAGTAGGGGGCCATTCCCGTTGCGGCCGTTGCTCGCGAAGGCCGGCACGACACCACCAATCACGGCCGTGGGGTCGTGATTGGTGGCGTGCAGCAGGCTGGCGACCAGGGCGCTGGTGGTGGTTTTGCCGTGGCTGCCGGCCACGGAGATTGACGGTTGGGCGGCAATCAAGGCCGCGAGGACATCCGAGCGGTGCCAGGTTTGCAGGCCGGCATGTTCGGCTTCCACCAGTTCCGGGTTGCTGGCTGGAACCGCAGAACTGACGACGACAGCCGGCGGGCAGGAGGTTCCGCTGCGGATCGCGTCGATGGTGGCGGCGCTTTGCTCGCGAAACACCCGGACCCCGCGGCTGCGCAGGTCCTGCAGCACGGCGTTGTCCCGCGGATCGGAGCCGCTGATGCTGTAGCCACGGTCCGCCAGGATCCCGGCTATGGCAGACATGCCGATGCCGCCAACTCCAATGAAATGGAGAGGTTGGTGGCGATCAAGCGTCAGGACCAATGGCGTATCCAAGCCTGGCCAGAAACTAAGCCCGAACGGGTCGCTTGTCCGCTCCTGGCAGCGCATTTGAGCGATTTCGACAGGTGGACCCTCGACGTCCAAAGATGGGGAGGGTCAACGAATTTCTGTATGATCGGCGGCCAAATACCTCTTATTAGCGGGTTTGCCCGCGATATGCCATGACCCTGAAGGTTGCGATCAACGGATTCGGCCGCATCGGTCGCAACTTCATGCGTTGCTGGCTGAGCCGCGGAAGCAATACCGGCATTGAGATTGTCGGCATCAACGGCTCCGGTGACACCAACACCAATGCCCACCTGCTGAAGTACGACTCGATGCTCGGCCCCCTGCGCAATGCAGAGGTGACCACCACCGAGAACACGATCGTCATCAACGGCAAGACGATCAAGACCTTCTACGACCGCAATCCCGCCAACCTCCCCTGGAAAGAGTGGGGCGTGGATCTGGTCATCGAATCCACCGGTGTCTTCAACGACGATGTCGGTGCCAGCAAGCACTTCGAGGCCGGTGCTAAGAAAGTGATCCTGACCGCCCCTGGTAAGGGCGACAAGGTCGGCACCTTCGTGGTTGGCGTGAACGCCGATCAGTACCGCCATGAGGACTACGACATCCTCAGCAACGCCAGCTGCACCACCAACTGCATGGCGCCTGTGGTCAAGGTCCTGGATCAGGCCTTCGGCATCGTCAAAGGCACGATGACCACCACCCACAGCTATACCGGTGACCAGCGCATCCTCGATGCCTCCCACCGCGACCTGCGCCGTGCCCGTGCCGCTGCGGTGAATATCGTTCCCACCAGCACCGGCGCTGCCAAGGCTGTGGCACTGGTCTACCCCGAAGTGAAGGGCAAGCTGAGCGGCATCGCCCTCCGTGTTCCAACTCCCAACGTTTCGGTGGTGGACATGGTGCTGGAGATGAGTCGCGAGACCACTAAGGACGAGGTCAACGCTGTCCTCAAGGCCGCTTCTGAAAACGGCATGAAGGGGATCATCAAGTACACCGATCTGCCCCTGGTCTCCAGCGACCACGCCGGCACCGACGAGAGCACCATCGTTGACTCCGACCTCACCCTGGTGATGGGCGGCAACATGGTCAAAGTCATCTGCTGGTATGACAACGAGTGGGGCTACAGCCAGCGTGTTGTCGATCTAGCCGAAATCGTCGCTAAGAACTGGAAGTGATCTGAGCCTGGCTCAGTCTTTCCCCTCAGCCGCCCTAGGGGCGGCTTTTTTGTGCTTGATCCGGCTTGCGTGGATCTAGCTGAAGTGCCGGTAACCCGGGTCGTTGTCGCTTAGAGGCAGACCGCTCTTGCTCCAGGTCAGCTCTGGAGAGGTGGCCGCCACCAGCTCGCCGATCACCTGGCAACCCGGAAGTGCGGCGCAGAGGCCTTCTGCCCAGGCCGGTTCCAGCGCGAGCACCAGTTCAAAATCTTCCCCTCCATTGAGGCACCAGCGCTCCCCTGAGCTCAGGGAGGCCATGGCTGGGTCGAAGGGCAAGGCTGTGCGCTGGAGCTGAGCCCCACAGCCGCTCGCGAGCACCAGGTTCAGGACGGCGCGCTGCAGCCCGTCACTGCTGTCTGTGCCGCAAACCCGCCATGGAGAGCCGTGGGGCTGGCTCGCTTCGAGGGCGCCGACGGCATCCAGCCGAGGCCTGGGCCGTTGATGGGCCTGGATGGCGCGTTGCCTTAGGTCCGCTGGAATGGGCTCCTCGAGTTGGTTCTGCAGCAGCGCTAGCCCGAGGCGGCTCAGGCCGTGGGGGCCGGTGCTCACCAGCCAATCGCCCGGTTGCCCATCCCCGCGGCGGATGGGGCCAGGTCCAAGGCGCCCCAGGGCCGTGATGGCCAGAAGGCGTTGCTGGCCGCTGCTGCAGTCGCCGCCCAGTAGCATCCCGCCATAGCGCTGCAGCGCCTCGGAGAGGCCCTGATAGACCCCCTCCACCCAGCTCCAGCTGGTCTCGCCCGGGGCTACGAGGCCAACGGTGAGCCCAAGGACGTCTCGGCACCCCATCGCAGCTAGGTCGGAGAGATTGGCTGCCGCCGCGCGCCAGCCCAAGTCCTGCGGCGACACGGTCGTGTCGCTGAAATGCACCGCGTCAACGAGGACGTCGGTGTTGACCACCATCGCACCAGATAGCGAAGGGCTCAGGATCGCGGCGTCGTCCGCCAGCTGGCCTGCGGGCGCATAGGCCGAGAGCCGTTCAATCAGCTCCCATTCCCCGAGCTGATCGAGCCGCATTTAGGCGTGGGCTTTGAGGTTCTCGCCCCCGTCAATCAGGCGAGCGCGGACTATGCCGTCGTCGATCCCCAGTTCTTCGAGTACGTCGAAGCCGTCGACCACGTAGCCAAAGGCGCTGTAGCGGCCATCGACGAGGTTCAGCCCTGCCGGGGTGAGTTCGGCTTCGTAGAGGAAGAAGAAGAACTGGGAGGAGCCATTGGCGAGGGATTCGTCGGAGTGGGCCCAACCCATGGTGCCCAGGGTCGCGAATGGCAGCACCGGGGTGGCTTCAAAGCGGCCCAGATCCTCAAACGTCGCGTTGTAAAAGGGCTCGGTTTCCCCGGGGATCATGATTTCTAGCGGAACCTGACGCTCAGCTTTGGTTTTCGGGTCGATGTAGCCGGTTTCAGGCCCTTTGGGGTCGCCGGTCTGCAGGACGTAGAAGTCTTCGGCGCGGGTGAAGGGGAGGCCGTCGTAAAAGCCCTGCTTCACCAGGTCCACAAAGGCACCAGCGGTGAGGGGAGCGTTGTAGCCGTCCACCACTGCAGTGACGGCGCCTTTGGTTGTCTCGATCTCAACAGTTGCACGTCCTAGAAGCCGGGGGAGCGCATCAAAGTCGCTGGGTATGGCGAAAGGAAAATCACCCACCAGCAGGGCCTCCAGGTCTCCGACGGTGCTCAGGGCTGCACGTCGGTCGTCCAGGAAGCGGTCGCGGTCCGAACTCTCGCTGCTGGCCACCAGGGTGTCCATCTGGGCCTGCAGGTTGCTTATAAGGCTTTGCCCCTCGGCTTGCTTGGCGTCCGGCAGGCTCGCCACGATGGCGTCCGCGCGGGTGCTGAGCAGGGCCTGACTGCGTTTGACCGTATTGACCAGGGCGCTCCAGCGCTTGGCTCTGAGATCGTCGCTGGTGCTCTCCAGCTTGTGCTGCAGCGTTTGTAGATCCGATTGTTCGATCGGCAGAGCGTTGCGAAGGATTGCGGCGGGATCCTTCACTGCATTCCCGGGCGGCAGGGCCGCTTGGATTGGAGCCGCCAGTGGGAAGGCGGCCAGAGCGATTGCGATCAGCAGGGCGGGTACCCAGCGATCCACCCAGCGCTTCAGATCCATGCTGCAGCCTTGTCTCTGCCCGGACTCTGCCACAGCCGTACAATCCCGCCTGAACCGTGATGCCGGAATGATCTCGAGCAACGACTTTCGTACCGGCACGACGATCGAGATTGACGGACAGGTCTGGCGAGTCGTCGAGTTCCTGCACGTCAAGCCCGGCAAAGGCTCCGCTTTCGTGCGCACCAAGCTCAAGGCTGTCCAGTCCGGCAACGTTGTTGAGAAGACCTTCCGGGCCGGCGAGACCGTGCCCCAGGCGGTTCTAGAAAAAGCCGTGCTTCAGCACACCTACATGGAGGCCGATGACTTCGTCTTCATGGATATGTCCACCTACGAGGAGACGCGCCTGACCGCCAAGCAGATCGGCGACCAGCGCAAGTATCTCAAGGAAGGCATGGAGGTGAACGTCGTCTATTGGAACGGGAAGCCTTTGGAAGTGGAACTCCCGAACTCCGTTGTTCTCGAAATCACCCAAACTGACCCTGGTGTGAAGGGTGACACCGCGACCGGCGGCACCAAGCCCGCCATTGTCGAGACCGGTGCTCAGGTGATGGTTCCGTTGTTCCTATCGATCGGCGAAAAGATCAAGATCGACACCCGCACCGACAGCTACTTGGGCCGCGAGAACTGATCCCATGCAACTCGACCACAACCAGCTGCGTGAGCTGATCGCCCTGCTTGGTGACAGCGATATCCAAGAGCTCAAGCTCGAAGGGGACGACTTCCGTCTAGAGCTGCGTCGCAACCTGCCTGGCGTTCAGCCCCAGGTGGTGATGCAAGCCGCCGCCCCCGTGGCGGCCCCGGCAGCCCCCGCCCCTGCGGCGGCGGTTCCCTCCGCGGCTCCTCCGGCAGCCCCCGCAGTCCGGAGCGATCTGATTGAGATCACCGCTCCGATGGTGGCGACCTTCTATCGCTCCCCTGCCCCCGGCGAGGCGGCCTTTGTTGAGCTCGGCGCCAAGATCAACGTGGGTCAGACCGTCTGCATCCTTGAGGCGATGAAGCTCATGAATGAGCTCGAGTCCGAGGTGAGCGGCGAAGTCGTAGAAATCCTCGTGGAGAACGGCACCCCCGTGGAGTTCGGTCAAGTGCTGATGCGGGTGAAGCCCGCCTAGCCCAGTTCCTGAGCCGCTTCGAGGGCCGCGATCATGCTGTCGGAGCGCGCCAGGCCTCGCCCGGCAATGTCGAAGCCTGTTCCGTGATCCGGTGAGGTCCTGAGGAACGGCAGCCCCAGGCTGGTGTTGACAGCCTGGTCAAAAGCCAACAGTTTTACGGGGATGAGCCCTTGGTCGTGATACAGCGCCAAGAATCCATCGGGTGCGTCCCCCCCCTGCCGCCAGGCCAGGCCCGCACTGAGCCAGCAGGTGTCCGGGGGTAGTGGCCCCAGGAGTCGAACGTCTGGGTTGCGCGCTGACCAGTCCTGGAGAGCCGCTTCAAGCCAGGTCGCCTCCTCCTGGCCCAGGCGTCCGGCTTCCCCCGCATGGGGATTGAGACCCGCCACAGCCAGGATTGGGTTCGGGCGAAATCGGCGGCAGAAGCCCAACAGGACATCGAGCTTTGCCTGCACCCTTTCCGCGTTTAAGGCCTGGGGTACCTGCTGGAGAGGAATGTGGGTTGTGGCCAGCAGGGTGTTCAGTCGCCAGCCGCTCTGGGGCGAGCGGGCGGTGAACAGCATGGATGCGTTCTGGACACCGGCCAGTTCAGCCAAGCGTTCCGTTTGCCCGGGGTAGTGGTGGCCAGCGGCGTGCCAGTGCTGCTTGGCGATGGGGGCGGTCACCAGGGCCGCGCCCTGGCAACGCTGCACAAGCGCGACGGCTTCGCTCAGCCAACAGAAGCTGGCATCACCGCTCAGGGCATTCGGAGCCCCTGCTTGGACGGGTTGCTCGAGCGGGCAATCCAGCAGGTCGAGCCCGGCGGGGTCGGCCAGGGGGGCGTCGCTGCAGCGTTTGAGCTGCTGGTAGCTCTCCTCGAGCCAACGGCGGCAACCGACCAGCAGCGGTGGCTCCGCCTCACTGCTCCAGTGCGCCATGGCCTTGAGCACGACCTCGCCACCGATGCCGGCGGGATCGCCCAAGGAGATGATCAGGCGAGGGCTAGCGTTGCTGTCGCTTGGCAGATCACCCATGTTGCGTTGGCTCTTGCTGATCGGGATGGGCTTCGTCCTTGTGAAAGGGGTGCAGAACGGCTGGGTGGAGTTGCACTGGAACCGTCTCTTCCACGATGCCGGGGTGCCCTTCGTGCCGGAGCCAGATCAAGACCCGGCGGGCTCGGATGCGAAGCGCATCTAGCGTTATTCCATCACTTGGGACGGCTCCGCTCTTCGTCCCAGCTGGCGGCAAACCCCTCGCGGTAGGTGGGGTAGCGCAGGCGATAGCCCAGTTCTTGGCAGAGCAGTGCATTGCTGACCCGTCGGTTGTCCGCCCAGAAACTGAGGGCGATGGGACTCATCGCAGCCTGGGCTTCCTGGAAGGTCCGTACGGCGGGCAATTTGCAGTCCAAGAGGTGGGCGGCATAGCCCAGGGTTTCGCTGGAGGGACAGGGCAGATTGTCGCTGACGTTCACCACCGTTGGTCTGGCCTCAGCCGGTAAGTCGCAGCAGTGCAGCAAGGCGCCAACAATGTCATCTACATGGATCCTGCAGAACACCTGCTGGGGTTTGTAAATCACGCGAGCTGTGCCCTGTTTCAGTTGCTGGAAGGGACAACGGCCCGGGCCGTAGATCGCGGGGAGCCGAAAGCTTTGGAGCGGCAGAGCGCTGGCCAGCCAGCGTTGCTCGCACTGGAGCCGGGATTGGCTGCGACGTAGCCCAGGTTGAGTGGGGCTCTCTTCATCGGCCCATTGGCCTTGGGTGTCGCCGTAAACACCCGTGGTCGAGAGGTAACCCACCCAATCGAGCGGTTGTTGCTGCAGAGATGCACCGAGCAGGTTGTAGGCGTCGTCCTCGCCGTCCCCATTCGGAGGCAGCGTGATCAGGACATGGCTCAGGGCCTCGGGCAGTTCGGGGATGGTGCCCGAGGCCGCATTGAACCGGAGCCAGTACCGCTCCTCCTGAGCTGACCGTGAGGTCAGCCAGACCTGGGCTCCCCGGGCCCTTGCCGCTGCAGCAAAGCGCTGACCGGTGTATCCACCGCCGATGACTAGTACGCGGGAGGAGGGCTTGACACCACGACTCATTATGAGTACACCTGTATTACTCGCTGGCTGATCGGTGGCCTCATCCTGCTTCCCCGCCCCCCTCGTGTCCTCCTTCGTCGCTCAGGCGCCCGTGCGCGTGCGCCCCAGGCGGCGTCCGCGGGTGGGTGTGGAGCGTCGTCTGGTCGGCTTTTCGGCTTTTGCGCTGATGCTGGTTTCGGCGCTGCTGCTCGCTCCGGATCAGCCCGAGGCCCAGGCGGAGATCTGTCAGCGCCACAACGGTGCGGCGGCTTGTCGGATCTGGTGAACTAGGCCGCCTGCAGGTAAGGCTGGATGGGGTTGAATCCGGAGTCCGTGGCGGCTGACTTGGGAATAGCCCCGGGGCTCGCCCACTGCAGCAGGCGCAAGGCCAGGCGCAGATCGCCGTCGGTCCAGGCACGAATGGCCATGGCTCGCCGAGGGTCATAAAACCGCT
This sequence comes from Synechococcus sp., assembly GCA_047285805.1. Classification (GTDB taxonomy): domain Bacteria; phylum Cyanobacteriota; class Cyanobacteriia; order PCC-6307; family Cyanobiaceae; genus Vulcanococcus. The sequence goes on from JBJBCN010000003.1 coordinate 525,964, forward strand.
GCTGCCGGTACCACTCGAAAGCGTCGGCGTCGCTCTTGCGACCGTTGCAGGCCAAGCAGGCGGGGACGCAGTTCTCGGTCACGCTCAGTCCGCCGCGACTTTGCGGAAAGACATGATCAATGGATTCAGAAGGTTTGCCGCAGTAAATGCATGTTTTCCCTGTGTAAGTGTGGAGGGATTGTCTCCACCGACGAACTCGAAGTTTGGGGCACAAGTCTTCAAGGAAAACGGCATCCCTGCTGTGCATCCGAATAATTCGGTTGCTGCGAGTCTGGCCTGAGCGGCTTGGATGTCAATGTGTCGAACGATGCATTTTGCAAGGCTTATTGCAAGTGTTGCGCCGGCTCCACTCTTCGCTAAATTATGAGTTGCTGCCCCAGCTGCGACGGCCCAGCAACGCACCGCGCGCTGTCTGATGCGGCTGGGAGCATCGGGCTCCATCGAGTTAGTGCTGCCGTTTGATGCGGTGACCCAGGCCCAGCTGCGGGCGGTGCGTCCGCGCGGGCACTGGCGCTCCAGGCAAGGCTGCTGGGAGTTCCCCCTGGAAGCGGCTCTGGTGTTGCGTCAGCACTTCGGCCAGCGTTTTGCGATGGAGGAGCCGCTGCCGCAGTGGTGCCGCTGGCTGGAGCAGCCTCTGCCCCCATTGCCGCCCCACCGTGAGCTGATTGCCATCGCTGAACTGGCGGATCCCCTGCCAGATGGTCGGGTGCTCTTCGCGCATCAGCGCGCCGCGGTGCGTTGGTTGTTGGCTCGGCGTGGAGCCGTGCTGGCGGATGCCATGGGGCTCGGGAAAACCTTGACCGCCTTGGTTGCCGCTCGCGCGATGGTTCGGGCGGCGGATTGCCACGTGGTGGTCATCGCCCCATCGGGCCTGCATCGCCATTGGAGGCAGGAGGCGGCGGCCCTGCAGCTGCAGATCACCTTGCTCAGTTGGGCGTCGTTGCCGGACGACTTGCCTGAGGCGGGTACGGTCCTGATTGCCGATGAGGCCCATTACGCCCAGAACCTGAACGCTGCGCGAACCCATGCGTTTCTGCGCCTAGCGCGCCATCCGCGGCTGCGGGTGGCCTGGCTTTTGAGTGGGACGCCGATGAAGAACGGCCGACCGGCCCAGTTGTTTCCCCTGCTCGCCGCCATTGGGCATCCGCTGGCGAAGGATCAACGGGCCTTTGAGGAGCGCTACTGCCTCGGCCATTGGCATGAACGCTCTGGCACACGGCAGTGGAGTGCCACCGGGGCGACCCATCTCCCTGAGCTGCAGCGTTTGGTGAGGCCACTGCTGTTGCATCGGCGCAAGCGGGATTGCCTGGATCTCCCCCCAAAGCGGCGGCAGATGCTGCCCGTCACCCTGACCGAGGCGGAGGGACAAGGGTTCCAGCACCGTCTGCAGCTCAAGGTCGAGGACTATCGCCGTCGGGCGGCGGCGGGCCTGGTGCGCCGGGATGCGGAGGCCTTGGCCGTGCTGACTGCCCTTCGGCAGATCGGCGCGGAATACAAGCTCCCTGCCGCTACGGCCCTGTTGGCGCGCTTGCAGGCCGAGGGGCAAGCGGTTGTGGTCTTTACCGCTTTTGTGGCGGCGGCCCAATTGCTGCAGCAGCACGTAGGCGGTGCCCTGCTGACCGGACGTCTGGCGGCGGCCGAGCGGCAGGGTGTGGTCGATCGCTTTCAGGCGGGGGAGGAGCAGCTCTTGATCAGCACCTATGGGGTAGGGGGCCTGGGCTTCACCTTGCATCGCGCCAGGCATGTGGTCCTCCTAGAGCGCCCATGGACCCCCGGTGACGCCGAGCAGGCGGAGGATCGCTGTCACCGCATTGGCATGCAGGGCACCCTGGAGTGCCATTGGCTTCAACTTGGGGTGGTTGATCAGTTAGTAGACGGCTTGATCGCCGATAAAGCCGAGAGGATTGCCTTGTTGCTTAGTCGCGGTCAGGCCCAGTTGGATCGCCAGCCGTTCCCGCGGATGGTGCAGCAGCTGCTCGATCACTGGTGAGGCGCAGGCAGTTGCGCCGGCGCAGGTCGATTTCATCGCGCATCAGCGCGTCGACCGGGTGCTTGCCTTGCTTCACCAGGGCGGCGGCCTTAAGGCTGTCGCGGCAGGCTTCCTGAGGCATGCCGGCCAGCTTGAGCAGTAGGGCCCGTTCGTTCCGCGGTTGAGGATGAGCGGGGAACGCCTCGACCACGGCATCGCAGTGCTTGAGCAGTGCGGGCAGACGATCGAGATTGACGCCACGCAGGCAGTCGTCGACCCTCGTCTGGGTTTCGCCAGGTTCAGGTGGAGAACTGCAGCTGCTCAGGGCGATCCAGAGCAAACCCGCCCCCAGGGACGGCGGTAGCCAAGAGCGGCCCTGGGATCGGGTTGCCATCAGCCTTAGTAGGCGTAGCGATTCACGTTGCCGCCACCGGTGTTGCTGGTGCCACTGGTGATCCCCGTGCTGGCGCCGGTGCGGTTGGTGCTGTCGGGATGGGTGGACTGGCTCTTCTCCTCAGCCGTATCAACAGCTTTGACGTAGAGGTCGCCGAGGTAGCGCCCGCAGTCGTTGTATTTACCTGGATCGGCCACGATGGCTTCAGTGATCATGACGGCCGCGTGCTCTGGGGAGGTCTTGAACACCGACGCGCTCTGGCGCTTGATCACGGCATAGGCAGCTTTCCAGCTCACCTCGTGGTTGTTGCCGCTGCTGCGCATGAAGCAGTAAATCTGCGCGCCTTTTGCGCCGGTTTCGTTGCCAGCCAGGGCAGCGCTCGGCAGTGCGGACCAGCCCAGGGCAGCAAGCGGAAGGGCTGCAGTCAGCCGAAGCAGCCGGCCGTTGCGGGACAGGGGGAATCGCATGCCGAAGCAGGAGAAAGGCATTTGGTTACCCACCGTATCGATCGTTTCCCTCTGGATCCAGGGGCCGATCAATCAGCTGGCAGGGGGTGGAATCTCCCCGTGGCCCAGCAGCAGCCGCACCGCCAGGGGAAGCACCAGTAGCACGGTAATCAGACGAACAGCGTGGAGGGCGGCGACGGCGGCGCCAACGCCAAATTCCGCGCCCACCAGGCTCATCCCACTGATGCCCCCTGGCGCTGCCCCGAGGAGGGCAATCAAGGGGTCCATGCCCAGCAGCCGGCTGCACCAGAGCCCCACCACTAGCCCTGTCATGACCAGGGTGAGGGTGATCAAGAGGGCCGGTCGCCAGAGCTGTTTCAATTCACTGAAGGCCGTCGCGGTCAAGCTGGTGCCGATCACTGTGCCGATGCCTATTTCGAGTGCTGTTCGCGTCCCCAGGGGCCAATCGGCGGCCTCGAGCTTGCCGCTCATGCTGACGAGCCCCGCTCCAAGGAGCGCGCCAGCGAGGGGTGCCGCAGGTATCTCCGTGCGCAGAGCGAGCAAGCCGCCACCGATGCCCGCGATGAGGTAGGCCAACAGGTGGAGGCTGGACGGCATCGCTGGGCTGCCTCGGTGTGTCCTCAGTCTGCTTGCTGGCTTGGACTTGAGAACTGCCCAGAGCTGTGGTGTCATCGGGCCAGTTGAACCCTGGGTATGGCTGGCGAATCGGTCTCGTTTCGCATCACTCGCACCACCGAGGACCTGGCTCAAACCGTTGCTGCCCTCTCGCAGCGATTGGTCAAGCTGGAACAGCGCCTCAATGCGATGGAGATGCAGCTCGATCAGGTCTCCGTTGGTGAGACGCCTGATCCTGAGGAGCTGAGCCGTCTCGACCATGTGGAGACGCTTTTGGCGGACTGCCGCAGCCTGCTGGAGGACGGTGCAACCGAGGAGGAGTTCCCCGCGTCGCTGAATGCTCACGAGGACGACGTGATGGCTGCATGACCCCTTGCGCTGGGGCCACAATGGAAAGAAAGCGAACTATGGCCTTCTCCAACAGCCATCGCTCTACTCCAGTTGCCCCGGCTGCTTCCGGAACGCCTGCCTGCAGCACCCGGTCGTTCGCCGAGGGCGATCATCAACTCGAGAAACTCGAGTTCGCCCTCGCCGTGGCCATCACCCGCGGGGATGCCTCAAGGGTGATGCAACTCCGCGATCAAATCGCAGCCCTGGGTGGCAATCGCGAGGAGCCAGGTACGTAGTCCTCGCTCGTGTTAGAGCGTTCGTTGTGTCAGAGCTGACCAGTTCTTTGGGGCTCGCTCAACGTGGCTACTAATATTTATTCGAGCAAGAGCGAATAAATGCAAATGAGCCAGCAGGTTCCCGTAGCTGAGCGACGAGATGACTTGATGCGCGAAGCTGCGGCATTTTCTGCTGCAGCTGAGCAGTCAGCTTCGAGCGGCGAGATTGAACAGTCAGCCCGTGAGATTCTGCGCTCCCTGGATTGTGAGCGTCGGGCCGGAAGTGTTGGCCCCCAAGTGATGCAGTTGATCAAGCCTCGTAGCTGAGGTACGCGCCTCTGCAGGCCTAACGATCAGAAAAGAAGCGGATGACCGGGCTCGAACCGGCGACGTTCAGCTTGGGAAGCTGACATTCTACCACTGAATTACATCCGCAAATTGATAGTTAACCTCCAAAATTTGGACGCTAACTAACTTGAATCATCGTAGCAACGGAGCCCCGAGCGGGGCTCCGTTGTGGTCGGCTGCTTCAGCTGGCCAGGGCGGCGGCGCAGGCGGCGACACCGGCACCTGGGGTGCCGGTGTTCAGACCGAGCTCATGGAGCGTGGCTTCAATCGCGGCGACGGCGGTCAGTACGTCCCGATCACAGACGAAGCCCAGGTGGCCGATGCGGAAGACCTTGCCCTTGAGGTGGTCTTGGCCGCCGGCTAAGAGGATGTCAAAGCGATCTTTGACCTTCTTGCGGAGGCTCTCGGCATCGATCCCGTCGGGAGCCACGGCGGTGATGGCGGGGCTCCCGCAGCCTTCGGCGGCATAGAGGGGCAGTCCAATGGCCTTCATACCTGCTTGGGCGGCAGCCTGATGGCGGGCATGGCGGGCAAAGATCCCTTCGAGGCCCTCGGCCTCCATCATCTCAAGCGCAGATTCGAGCGCGAAGTAGAGGTTGATCGCTGGGGTGAAGGGGTTGCTGTTGGCCTGGGCCGATTTCCGGTACTTGCCTAGATCCAGATAGAACTTTGGCAAATCCGAGCGGCCGTATGCCTCCCAGGCCTTGTCGCTCATGGCCACGAAGGCCAAGCCCGGGGGCATCATGTAGCCCTTCTGGGAGCCTGATCCAACGATATCGATCCCCCAGGCATCCATGGGCACATTGCAGGCCCCAAGGCTGGTGACGCAGTCGGCGATGGTCAGGGCCGTGCCGTGGGCCTTGACGTGCTTGGCGATGGTCTCCAGGTCGTTGATGACCCCGGTGGAGGTTTCCGAGTGGGTCAAGATTACGGCCTTGATGGCCTTGCTGGAGTCCGCCTCCAGGGCTGTGCGGAACGCTTCGGGATCCAGGGGAGAGCCCCACTCGGCCTTGATCACCTCCACCTTCAGGCCGTAGGCCTGGGCAACCTTCACCCAGCGCTCGCCAAACTTGCCGTTATCGCCGCAGAGGACCTTGTCCCCTTTGCTCAGCACGTTGATGATTCCGGCTTCCATCGCGGCGGTGCCGCTGCCGGTGATCACCAGAACGTCGTTGGTGGTCTGATGCAGCCACTTCAGCTGGGCGGTGGTGCGCTCGACGATCTTTTGGAAGTCCGCGCTGCGGTGGCCAATGGGGTGACGCCCCATCGACTGCAGGACGCTTTCCGGCACCGGTGTGGGGCCGGGGATCATCAGAGTCAGCTTGTCCTGCATGGTGGTTGCCGAGGCGTGGGCGGAAGGCGATCGCTGCCCGTTGGATCGACAGCGCAATCGACCAACATAAAAAACGGACCTCATCCTTCTCTGCCCCATGTCTGAGTGCGGCTACACCCTTCCGGTGTGGGTGGCGGCCGCAGCCGTGGCGGCCGTTCGGGAGCTGCGGGGGCAGCCCTTCGAAGCTCAGGTCCAGCTGTTCCTGGAGCCCGCTGTGGGCTGCTCCGAGACGGCGATTCCCGTTCAGGCGGCGGCGAGCTTAAGCCCAGAGCGGGCCTTGGCCACCAGTTGCTGTGATCCCGGGGAGCTTTTGGATCTCACCCGGGGGTTGCAGGTTTGGGTGGAGGCCAGCTGGACTGCGCCGGGTGCCGATGGGGATTGGTTGCATCTGCTGCCCGGGGCTGGTATCGGGGTTCATGCGGCCTCTGGGGAGGCGTGCCTCTCGGCCTATGCCAGGCAGGTGCTGGAGGCCAATCTGCTGCCCCTGATGCCGGAAGGGCGGGGGCTGCGGCTGACGATCACCCTGCCGGAGGGGCGCCGACGGGCTGAGCGCACCAGTAACGCTGCCTTTGGTGTAGTGGATGGTTTGGCGCTTATTGGTACGCAGGCCTTGGTGCAGCGCAGTGCCGCCCCCGATCAACTGGCTCAGGCCCGCGAGGAGTTGGAGCTGCGCAGCCAGGAGCCGCTTTGGCGCGGGGATCTGGTGTTGGTCTTGGGGGAAAACGGCCTGGATCTTGCTCCGCAGCAGGGGCTGCCCCCGGCGCTGTTGTTGAAGGCGGGCAATTGGATTGGACCTTTGCTGGTGGCCGCGGCTGAGCTGGGAGTGAAGCGCCTGCTGTTGTTCGGCTACCAGGGCAAGTTGATCAAGCTGGCTGGGGGCATCTTTCACACCCACCACCATTTGGCCGATGGTCGCCTGGAGATCCTTGCGGCCCAGGCCGTCTACCACGGATGTTCGCTGGAGCAGATCCGATTGCTGCTGAAGGCTGCCAGCGTCGATGAGGCTTTATCGGCCCTAGCGGCGGATGACCCTGAACTGGCGGCGGGCCTGCAGCAGCGCTTGGCTGCCGTGATTGAGCAGCGCGCCTGCGCTTACCTGGCGAAGCATCATCACAATCCTGAGCTGAAGCTCGGTGCGGTGCTGTTTGACCGCAGCCGGAGCATTTGCGCCCGCGGCCCTGTCGGGGCAGAGCTTCTGGAGGGCTTTCGGGCCTGAGATCTAGGGTGATCTGAATGCCCGGGCCACAGATGCTGGCCGCTCCATGTCAGACGTGACTCCAACCTCGATCGGTGAAACCAATCGTCATCCGGCGATTGTGATCCTTGATTTTGGTTCTCAATATTCTGAGTTGATCGCCCGTCGGGTGAGGGAAACCGAGGTGTATTCCCTGGTGATGGGGTACTCCACTAGTGCGGCTGAACTAAAGGCGCTTAATCCCAAGGGGATCATCCTCAGTGGTGGTCCCAGTTCGGTTTATGCGGACCATGCCCCGAAGTGCGATCCCGGAATTTGGGATCTGGGTATTCCGGTGCTGGGTGTCTGCTACGGCATGCAGCTGATGGTTCAACAGCTGGGTGGCTCTGTGGTGGCTGCCGGCCGCGCTGAATACGGCAAGGCGCCTCTGTTTGTCGATGACCCCACCGACCTGCTCACGAACGTGGACGAGGGTTCGACGATGTGGATGAGCCATGGCGACTCCGTGCAGCGCCTGCCCGAGGGCTTTGTCCGCTTAGCCCACACCGACAACACGCCTGAAGCGGCGGTTGCCGACCATCAGCGCCGTCTCTATGGCGTTCAGTTCCACCCGGAGGTGGTGCATTCCGAGTGCGGAATGGCCCTGATCAGAAACTTCGTCTATCACGTTTGCGGTTGTCTGCCGGACTGGACCACGGCGGCCTTTATCGATGAGGCGGTCGCGGATGTGCGCCGTCAGGTCGGGGATAAGCGCGTTCTGCTCGCCCTCTCCGGTGGTGTCGACTCCTCCACCCTCGCCTTCCTACTGCACAAGGCGATTGGTGATCAGTTGACCTGCATGTTCATCGACCAGGGCTTCATGCGGAAGGGTGAGCCCGAGTTCTTGATGGACTTCTTCGACAAGCAGTTTCACATCCGGGTCGAATACATCAATGCCCGCGAGCGCTTCATCAACAAACTCGCGGGTGTCACTGACCCCGAGGAAAAGCGCAAGTTGATTGGCACCGAATTCATTCGGGTCTTCGAAGAAGAGAGCAAGCGCCTGGGCCCCTTCGACTACCTGGCCCAGGGCACGCTCTATCCGGATGTGATCGAGAGCGCTGGCACCAACGTCGATCCCAAGACGGGTGAACGGGTGGCCGTGAAGATCAAGAGCCACCACAATGTGGGCGGCTTGCCCAAGGACCTCCAGTTCAAGTTGGTGGAGCCCCTGCGGCGTCTGTTTAAGGACGAGGTCCGAAAGGTGGGCCGCACTCTGGGACTTCCCGAGGAGATCGTCGGCCGCCATCCCTTCCCCGGTCCTGGTCTGGCGATCCGCATCCTTGGTGAGGTGACCGACGACAAGCTCGACATTCTTCGGGATGCCGATCTGGTGGTGCGCGAGGAAGTCAAGGCCGCGGGGCTGTATCACGACATTTGGCAGGCCTTCGCGGTGCTGCTGCCGGTGCGCAGTGTCGGCGTGATGGGTGACAAGCGCACCTATGCCTTCCCCGTTGTTCTGCGCTGCGTCTCCTCGGAAGACGGCATGACGGCCGATTGGTCCCGTCTCCCCTACGACCTGCTGGAGAAGATCTCCAACCGGATTGTCAACGAGGTGAAAGGGGTTAACCGGGTCGTGCTTGACATCACCAGCAAGCCCCCCGGCACGATCGAGTGGGAATAATTACCGCGCGCTGAACCATGGCCTTGGCCGGGTGACTCCGTTACCCTCGGGGCCCCCGGCCCAGGAGCCTTGACCGCCGCCCCTCAGCAGGACATCCAGCTGCAGCGCCGCCTTCAGCAGGACAGCATTCAGCTGGCAGGGAAGGTGGTGTATCTCAACCCCTTTCTCTATTGGCGTCGTTTTGACGCCAATACCGACCGTTGGTTGAGGGAGCCTGGCCAACTGGCGGAAGACCAGATCACGACTAACCGGGTGCGCTTCTACCCCGAGTTGGACTGGGAACTCCTCAGCGAGAACGACCGTGCCGTCAAGGACGGTGCCGTTGAGATGTTCCTGAAGAGCCTGGAGCTGATCAGCACCTTTAACCCTGAGCTCACCCCTGGTCAGCTGCTGGAGGTCGAGCGCAAGATGGCCGTCACGAAGAAAAAGGCCTTTGAGCGCTGGGTCTCAAGGTCCCTGAGGCGTCGCTTTCAGCAGGAAGCTAGCGAGCGTCGCCGCTTCGATCGCGAGCGCTTGGTGCGTGACTGGAGCGAGTGGATGGTGCTGCCGGTCACCCGCCAGGCCCTGCTCCCCCTCTCAGCCCTGATGGTGATCTCGGTCGGTGCGGGTTGGTGGCTGGGGTCCCAGCAGTTTTGCCGTCAGCAGATCGTCCAGCCCGCCATTTCGCGCAGCGCGCTCTAGGTCAGCCAGATCGCTGATCAGGCGCCAGACTGAGTGCACTCATTGCCTCGCTTCATGGGCTCCGACCCCCTAGACAGCCTGCGCTTGACCCTGATGCAGGACGTCCTTCCCGTTGGGATGGCTGTGGTCGAGCGGGCAAAACGTGGCGGTGCCCGTGATGTGGCGGATGCGTTCTCGAAAGGTCCAGATGGCCTGAGCGCACTTCGGGAGGAAGGCGCGGATGCGGCCCGTCAGGTCCGTGAGCGGCTCGATCAGATTCAGCCTGGCTTGGGCAACCCGGTGATGAAGGTGCAGGTGAGCGATGTGCCGGTCGAACCGGCCCTAGATGCCGGGGAAGAGGAGTTGCAGCTTGCCTTGACCAGGATCTCTGAGCGGTTGACGTTGCTCGAGGAACGGCTCACCGAAGGGAGCTGAACCCTTGGCTATGGCGTCCAATCCTCATCGCAGTGCCGGTCTACAGAGGCAGCCTGCGATCCTCTTGGGGTTGGTGCTCTTCTTCGCGTCGGCGATGGTCCTGCGCCTCGGTTGGCTGCAGCTCCTGCATGGCAGTGAAAACCGGGAGCGGGCCGACGAAAATCGCATCCGCTTGCTGGCTCGGAATCCCGTGCGCGGTCGGATCCTGGATCGCTATGGCCAGGTCCTGGTCTCCAGTCGTCTGATATACAGCCTCTATCTGCAGCCCAAGGATCTTCCGAAGGGGTCCTGGCCCGGGTTGCGGGATCGGCTCAGTGGCTTGTTGAACATCCCACAGAAACAACTGGAGCAGCGCAGGCGTCGGGGGCCTGGCAAGCAGGAATACCGAATAGAGCTTGCCAGTGAACTGACGCCAGAGCAGGTGCTGCGCTTCCGCGAGCAGGCCAGTGACTTGAGGGGCGCCCAGGTGGATCTGGACGTTGTGCGCAGCTATCCCCATGGCTCGCTCGGGGCCCACACCTTGGGCTACACCCAGCCGATCACCGAGCAGGAATACAAGCTTCTGGCGAAGCGGGGCTACAAGATTCGCGACCGCATCGGTCGCATCGGCGTGGAGGCCGCCTACGAGAAACACCTGCGCGGCACCTGGGGCGGCCAGATGGTCGAGGTCAACGCCATGGGTGAGATTCAGCGTGTCCTCGGTGATCGACCCTCCAAGGCCGGCAAAGATCTGGTGGTGACCTTGGATCTGCCGCTGCAGAGGGCGGCTGAGGCCGCCCTCAAGGGCAAGCCGGGGGGAGCCATCGTTGCCCTCAAGCCCAGAACGGGGGCGATCTTGGCGCTCGCTAGTCGCCCAACTTTCAATCCCAACTTCTTCTCGAAGACCGTCACCACCCAGCGGGAGTACGACGCCTTATTTGCCTCGCCATCGAAACCGCTCTTCAGCCGGGCCATGAATGCCTACGATCCCGGCAGCACCTGGAAGCCAGTGACCGCCTTCGCCGGGATGGCCTCCGGCAAGTTTCCGCCCAACATCAAGTTGATGACCCGCGCCTGCATCACCTATGGCGGGCACTGCTTCCCGGACCACAACGGCGCCGGGTTTGGCTTGATCGGCTACGAGGATGCCTTGCGCTTCTCGAGCAACACCTTCTATTACCAAATCGGCGTTGGGGTGGGCTCGATGCCGCTTTATGACGCCGCCGTGAAGTTGGGCTTCACGAAGTCCACCGGCATTGAGATCGGCTACGAGGAAAGCACCGGTCTGGTGGGCAACGAGCAGTGGGCCGCGAAGGGGCGGACCTGGGGCAAGCCCGGCACCACCCCCTGGATCCCCGAGGACATGGCGAGCATGTCCATCGGTCAGTCCGTGGTTCAGGTCACCCCCCTGCAGCTGGCTCGGGCCTATGCCGTCTTTGCCAATGGCGGCTATTTGATCACCCCGCATCTCGTCGATCGCGGCTTGGATTGGACGGCACTGCCGCGGCGCACCAAGGTGGACATTAAGCCCTCCACCTTGGCCACGATTACGCGTGGTTTGCGCAAGGTGGTCCAAGAGGGCACCGGGTATGCCATGAACCAAGCGGCGGAGTTGCCTCCTGTCGCCGGCAAAACTGGCACGGCCGAGGACAGCACGGGAGGACCTGACCACGCCTGGTTTGCCTGCTTTGCCCCTTATCCGCATGGGGAGATCGTCGTGGTTGCCTTTGCCCAGAACACCCCAGGCGGTGGTTCAGTACACGCGCTCCCCATGGCCCGTCAGGTGCTGCAGGTCTGGGCTCAGCAACGCAGCCGCTAGGCCAGGCTCGGGGCTGGGGCTTGCAGCACTTGCCAGTAAAAGCCACGCAGTTGCTCGGTCGCTCCCGCCCAGCCCCAACGCTCGGCTTCCTCTCGGGCATTCTGGCGCAGTTGCTCTCGCTCTCCGGGATCGCCGAGTAGACGTTGGGTGGCCGCGGTCAGGCTTCCGGCACCGCCATCGGCTCCATCGGGTTCATAGAGACAGCCGTTGACCCCATCGCTGACGATGTCGGGGATGCCGCCCCGGTTGGCGCCCACCACCGGGCAGCCCGCCGCCATGGCCTCGAGCAGCACCAAGCCCAGGGTCTCGGTGCTGCTGGGGAAGAGGAAAGCATCGGCGCTGGCATAGGCACTGGCAAGCTCCTCGCCGGCCAGGTAACCCACGAAGTTGGTCGCACTGCCGGCGAACAGGGTCTCGAGCTGTTGTCGGTAGGGGCCATCTCCCACGAGCGCCAAGCGGGCATCGGGCATGGCATCCAGCACAGGGCGGATGCGCTCGATCTGTTTTTCGGCGGAGAGGCGACCGATGTAGAGCAGCAGCTTGCCGGTGTCGCTGCGACCCGCCAATAGCCGCTCACGCATGGCCTGGTTGCGGAGCTCCGGGCGGAACAGGTCCGTGTCGACCCCACGTTGCCAGAGATCGGTGTGCTGGATTCCCTTCTCGCTCAGCTCGGCCACCATCGCCGTGGAGGTGCAGAGGTTCAGCTGCGCCTGGTTGTGGGCCATCTTCAGCAGTTCCCACAGCACCGACTCAAGCATCCCGAGACCGTAGTGCTCCAAGTACTTGGGCAGGTGGGTGTGATAGCTGGCCACCAGGGGATAGCCCTTGGTCTTGGCCAACCAGATCCCCCCCAAGCCCAGGACAGCGGGGTTGACCACGTGCACCAGGTCAGGCCCAAAGGCCTCGAGTGCCTCGGAGACCGATGGGCGAGGGAGCGCCAGCTTGAGCTCCGGATACAGGGGCATGGGCATGGCCGGAACGCCCACCACCTGTGCGCCCATGTAGCTCTCGGGTGCCCCCTCGGGGCAGAAAATCATTACCTCATCACCGGCCGCCACCAGGTGCTGCACCGTTTTGGTGAGCCGGGTGACAATCCCATCAACCTTCGGCAGGAAGGTCTCGGTGAAGAGGGCGATTTTCAAGGCAATCAGGCAGCCTTAATTGCTTGCTCCTGGGTTTTGGTCCAGGCCGAGGTGCAGAGTATGCGGTTGCGGTCGCAGCGGTCCGCGTAGCGGGTGGCGATGTCCACCACTTCCTTCAGCAGACCGTCATCAAGGGTGGTGGGGTTGAGGCCCAGCTCGATAAAGCAGCGGTTGTCGACGATCAGATCGTTCTCCACAGCCTCGTTGCGGGGGTTGGGGAGGTTGTTGACCTGGGCACCGGTGAGGGCGGCGATCTTCTTGGCCAGTTCACCCACCTGATGGCTTTCGGTCATCTGGTTAAAGATCTTGACCCGTTCGCCCTTGGTGGGGGGGTTCTCGAGGGCCAGTTGGACGCACTTCACCGAGTCACGGATGTGAATGAAGGCCCGGGTTTGGCCGCCCGTGCCATGCACGGTCAGGGGGTAGCCGATGGCCGCCTGCATAAGGAAGCGGTTCAGAACCGTGCCGTAGTCCCCGTCGTAGTCGAAGCGGTTCGTCAGGCGAGGGTCACGGTCGGTGGCATCGGTGTTGGTGCCCCAGACGATGCCCTGGTGCAGGTCGGTGATGCGGACCTGGTCGTTCTTGTTGTAGTAGAGGAAGAGAAGTTGATCCAGCGTCTTAGTCATGTGATAGACGCTGCCTGGGCTCGCCGGGTGGAGGATCTCCTCCTCGAAACGGCTGCCGTCGGGCTGGGGAACCTCAACCTTCAGGTAGCCCTCTGGGATGGTGGCGCCGCGGTGGGAGCCATAGCCGTACACGCCCATGGTGCCGAGGTGCACCACGTGACAATCCAGGCCGCTCTCGACGATGGCCGCCAGCAGGTTGTGGGTGCCGTTGACGTTGTTGTCGACGGTGTAGCGCTTGGTCGCGCTGCTCTTCATCGAGTAGGGAGCGGCCCGCTGTTCGGCAAAGTGAACGACCGAGTCAGGACGCTCAGCTACCAGCAGATCGACTAATCGCTGATATTCGTGGGCGATGTCCATGTGCACGAAGTGCATGGGCTTGCCGCCAATTTCTTCCCAGGCCTTCAGGCGCTCGCCAATGCTGGAGATGGGAGTCAAGGACTCCACCTCCAAATCAATATCGATCTTGCGGCGGCTCAGGTTGTCGACGATGACCACATCGTGGCCCTGGTCGGCCAGGTTCACGGCACAAGGCCAGCCACAGAAGCCGTCACCGCCGAGAACGAAAACCTTCACCGCTGGACTCCTGCTGAACGAGCACTTGCTCCGTCAGGGCAAGCTACTACAGGGATTCAGCTGATTCCTACCGCAACGGCCATCATCAGGATCACCAGCAGCGCGCCGCCGATCAGGAGCACTTTGCTGTTGGCGCCACGGGCTTCACCGGCCTCGATCACCTCCATCCGGGGTTCTTTGGCAAAGGCATTCAGCCGGCCGCCGTCCTCTTCTGTGACCTGCATCGCCGTAGCACGTGGTTCAGGCGACAGTAAGGACGAAGTGGCGGATTGAATCGCCGCTTTGCAGAAGCTTTATGTGCCGATGCGTCCGCCCGTCGGTGAACTGGGGCTGGCTTCCCCACGCACGGGGAGACGGCCGGCATGGAAGGCGGTGCGTCCGGCTTCACAGGCCATGGCCATCGCCCGGGCCATTGCCGCTGGATTTCCTGCCAGGGCTATGGCGCTGTTGATGAGTAGTGCATCGGCCCCCATCTCCATGGCCTGGGCGGCTTCGCTGGGGACCCCTAAGCCCGCATCGACGACCACGGGAACAGAGGCGTTCTCAATGATCAGAGCGATGTTGGCGGCATTACGGATCCCTTGCCCGGAGCCGATGGGGGAGCCCAGCGGCATCACGGTGGCGCAGCCGGCCTCCTCAAGGCGCTTGGCCAGCAAAGGATCGGCATTGATGTAGGGCAGCACGGTGAAGCCTTCCTTCACCAGCTGTTCTGCCGCTTCCAAGGTCCCGATCGGATCCGGCAGGAGGTGCTTCGAGTCTGGGATCACCTCGAGTTTCACGAAGGTGTTTTCCTCCTGACCGGCCAATTTCGCCAGTTCGCGCCCCAGCCGGGCGACGCGGATGGCTTCTTCGGCTGTGGCGCAACCAGCGGTGTTGGGCAGCATCCAGATGCGGCTCCAATCCACCGCTTCCATCAGACCTTCATGGCCTGCGGCCTGGGACTGCACCCGCCGAACCGCCACGGTCACGATCTCGCAGGCACTGGATTCAAGGCTGGCCTGCATCGCGTCCAGGCTGGGATATTTGCCCGTGCCCGTCATCAAGCGGCTGCTGAAGTGTCGACCGCCGATGATCAGGTCGTCAGCGTGCAGCGGCTCTGCAGACAAGGGGATGCGATCAGCTGTGCTGAGACCGTACCGCGCAGGCCTGTTGTTTTCAGCCTGGATCATTAACGTGGGACTACTTGATGGCGCGACCGTGATTCCGTTGCTGTTGGCTGCGCTGCCGTTGTCCACCGAGGCTGTCGCTCCCAGTCAGAGCACCCCGCTGCAGGAAAACTTCGGAATGGCGGCCATCGTGCGCCAATTCGATCCCTTAGCGCGAGCGGAGCAATTGGTGCAAGACCTCCCTCGGGCTTGGTCTGGGAGCTACACCCCCTTCGGCCCTGGCGAGGCGGCCAGTGTCCGCCTGACCCTCTCGTCTCTCAAGGCCCTCGGCCAGATGGTGGATGTGCGGGGTGAGATCACTCTCGGCTCCACCAGGATTCAGGTTCAGGGCAACTTGAATGCCGCCTCGGATCAATTGGATTTGCTGCTGCTGGGCGACTACCCCGGCTCTGATCTTCAGAGCGGTGGCTACTTCAATGGCCTTCAGGGGTTCACGCTGGTTGGCTGGTCGGCTCCTCGGTTGACCAATCCCGGTGGTCAGCTGGTGATGACTCCAGACACCACCGCAGCTCCGGCAATTAGCGGTCTTTGGTGACCTAGGCGGCGGTGCGTTCCAGACGCTTGAGCCGTCGCTTGGCTGTCTTGTTGGCCGCGTCGATTTCAAGGACCTTGGCGTAGGTCTCTATGGCCTCGTCGCTTTTCTGCTGTTTTTCCAGCGCAAACGCCAGGTTGTTGAGGGCGACGGGGTAGTCCGACTTCGCCCGCAGGGCAGCGCGGTAGTGCTTGATCGCGCCGTTGTAGTTGCTTTGGGCCGCTAGGGCGAAGCCCAGGGCGTTCTCGATTAAGGCCTGCGCCTCGCTCGGCTCACCGCTGGCGCGTTTGGCGGCCAACTTCAAATTTTCAGTGGCCTGGCCATAGAGGCGCTTCCGCAGCTGGACGGAAGCCAGTTCGTAGAGATCGCCGGCACTCTTCTCGCTTCCCTTCGCTTGGGCTTCGAGTCGCGCGAGGGCGGATTCGTCGCGGCGGACCCGCAGGATCTGGCGGGCGACAAGGACCGAGGCCGTGCCCAGCAACAACAAAAGCCCAACCAGGTAGGCCTGTGGGAGTGAAACATCCATGGACCGACCGGGTTGGGCTTAGTTGTGTTTGAAGGGGGCGATCAGCTCTTGGCGGCGCCTACGACAGTGGCGAAGCTGGTGGGATCCAGTACAGCCAGCTGGGCCAGCATCTTGCGGTTCAGCTGCACGTCAGCCTTCTTGAGGCCACCGATCAGACGGCTGTAGCTCACGCCGTTCAGGCGAGCAGCGGCGTTGATACGGGCGATCCAGAGGCGCCGGAAGTCGCGCTTCCGGCGCCGACGGTCGCGGTAGGCGTTGCAGAGCGCCTTCATCACCCGCTGGTTGGCGGTCCGGAACAGGGTGCCGTTGCCACCGCGGAAGCCACGCGCCAGGCGAAGGATCTTGTTGCGGCGTTTGCGGGCGACGTTGCCCCTCTTAACGCGGGCCATGAATGGTTCTCAGTAAGTGTTGAAACAGCTAGGGAAGTGAAGCGATTCAGCTGTAGGGGAGCATCGCCTTCACGTTGTCCGCGTCGCGCTCGTCGACCACGGCCATGGTGCCGAGGAAGCGCTTGCGCTTAGGGCTCTTGTGATCGAGCAGGTGGTTGCGGAAAGCGTGGCGGCGCATGAACTTCCCGCTGCCGGTCGCTTTGAACCGCTTGGCGGCTGCTTTGCGGGTCTTGAGCTTCGGCATTTTCTACGCGCTCGTGCACAAACGACGACAGTAAGACTTCAGAGTGCCTTCCGCCAACTCCCCCTAGGGTTTGTCCTGGATCAAGTCCGGTCATGCTGCGTACCCTTACGGCGGCACTCGCCGCGTCCTGTCTGCTGGCCGGATGCCAAGGAACGGACGCCCAGGCCCTGACCCACCGGCCCGTGCCGGCACCGCCGGCCGTCGACGGAGCCCAGCCCGTGCTCTGGGTGGCCCTTGAAGACCATCTAGGGAAAGCACAGCTTCAGTTGGTGGCCGCCGGCTCTGCCCTGGAGCTCAGCGATGCGTCCGGGCGGCTTGGCAGTGCTCAGCGGTTCTCCTTTCGTTGGAGAGCTCAGCCCTTGCCTGAGCCCTTGACGCTTCGGCGTCGGGTTTTGGGGCCGTTCTCCAGTTTTGAGACAGCGGAGCAGGCGGCTTTGGCTTGGCGGCGTCTGGGGGCGGACGCCGTCGTGGCTCACCCCGGAGAGTGGGAAGTCTGGGCGCCTCCTGAGAAGGCCGCGCCAGCGGGGTACAGCTCGAGACTGGAAGAACAGGTCATCAGCGAGGTCTTGACCTTGCAGGTGCAACGGCCGGAGGGATGGAGGACGCTCCAGGCACCGGTTCGTATTGAGGCACCCGGCGGTCTGCGCTGGGAGGGCGGGGTCTTTCAGGGCCCGTTCCGGCTGCAGCCGGATGCCTACGGGAGCTGGACGCTGGTGGAGCAGGTGCCACTCGAGCGCTATCTCCAGGGCGTGGTTCCCCATGAGATTGGGGCGGCTGCGCCGGCGCCGGCCCTGGCGGCCCAAGCGATCTTGGCCCGCACCTGGGCCCTGGGCAACCAGCACCGCTTTGCCCTGGATGGCTATCACCTCTGCTCCGATACCCAATGTCAGGTCTACAGCGATCCACGCCTGGCTAGGGCAGGGGTGATAGCGGCGATTCGAGCGACGCAGGGCCAGGTGTTGGCCTGGCAGGGCAAGCCGATCCATGCCGTGTATCACGCCAGCAACGGTGGAGTGAGTGCCAACGAGGACGAAGCTTGGTCCCTGCCTGATCTGCCCTATTTGGAGCCCGCCTTAGACCGAGCGGGTGAAGCGCCGCAGGGGTTGGCCTTACCGCTGAGCCAGCGCCAGCAGGTGCGCTCGGTCTTGGCGGCGACTGCTGGGGTCTATGGCCAAAACCACCACTACTTCCGTTGGCAGCGGGTCTTGGGTCAAGAGACCTTTGTCCGTGCCCTTGGTTCCGGCGCCGCTGCCATTGGATCGCCGGTGCAACCGGTTGTGCTGGAACGGGGCCCCAGTGGTCGCGTGGTCCGCTTGGCCCTGCGCGGTCCCTTGGGGGATCGGGTGCTGGTCCGTGATGCCATCCGCCGCACCCTGCGGCGCTTACCCAGCACCTTGTTTGTGATTGAACCGGCCGGCTCCGGCCTGTGGCGTTTTGAAGGAGGTGGTTTCGGCCATGGCGCTGGCCTGTCCCAGGCCGGTGCCATCGATCTAGGGGGGCGCGGTTGGACTGTTCAGCAGATTCTGCGGCACTACTACCCCGGAACGGAGTTGGTTCCGCTGTCGTCCTTAGGGACAACGAAGGGGGGCTCTTAGAGTCCAGTCATCCTCGGGATCGCCATGGCCGCTGGGGGCACAGCCACAGGAGCGCGCCGACTGCAGGCCTCCCTGTTTTTGATCGTTTGCTTTGGGGCTGCAGCAGCACCCCATAGGCTGCCTGCGGCCCAGGCCCTTTGGCCAGCTGCCGTCCTGACGTTCCTACTTGGCTCGTACCTCCTGAGGGCCGTTTTTCTTCCTGCGTTCCGCGGGGCCCAGGCGGAGAGCTCAACGGAGCTCGAGAGCTGGCCCGCCGTTGATCTGGTGGTGGCGGCCCGTGACGAGGAGGCCGTCATTGGTCGCTTGGTTGAGCGTTTGGCCGCCCTGCGCTATCCGGCAGACCGCCTGAAGATCTGGATCGTTGACGACGGCAGTGAGGACCGGACCCCCGAGGTCTTAAGGGCCTATCAGGCCCGGTTCTCGCAACTGCAGGTGTTGCGACGGCCCCGCGATGCCGGCGGCGGAAAGTCCGGGGCCCTCAATGCGGTGCTCCCCAACCTCCAAGGGCGTTGGTTGCTGGTGCTGGATGCCGATGCCCAGCTGCAGCCCGACGTTCTCGAGCGACTGGTGCGTTATGCGGAACAGGGGGGATGGTCAGCGGTTCAGCTGCGCAAGTCCGTGGTTAATCCAGACCTCAACTGGTTGACCCGTGCCCAGGCCATGGAAATGGCACTGGATGCCGTCATTCAGCAGGGGCGCCTGGCCTCGGGTGGGGTCGTTGAGTTGCGCGGCAACGGTCAGTTGCTCCAGCGAGAGGCTGTGCTCAGTTGCGAGGGCTTCAACGAAGCCACCGTGACCGATGACCTCGATTTGAGTTTCCGTCTGCTGGTCCAGCAGCAACCGGTCGCTTTGCTCTGGGACCCGCCCGTGCAGGAGGAGGCAGTGACCGCTTGGAGTGCCCTGTGGCGCCAGCGTCAGCGCTGGGCCGAGGGTGGCCTCCAACGGTTCTTTGACTATTGGCCCCAGCTCACTGGACCTGAGGTACCTGCCGCCCGCAAGCTCGATCTCAGCTGCTTTTTTCTGCTCCAATACGCCTTGCCGGTGATGGCTGCCGCCGATGCCTTGACGGCGCTTATCACGCGTACGGCTCCCCTGAGTTGGCCACTGTCGTTTGTCGCGTTTGGTCTCTCCGGTGGAGCGATCTTGGTGGGTTGCACCCGTCGCTCAGAGGGGCCGGACCTGCCGTCGATGGGACCGATGAACCTCGCCTGGGGCATCGCCTACCTGGGCCATTGGTTTGTGGTGATCCCTTACACCACCTTGCGGATGGCCCTGCTGCCCAAGCGTCTGATTTGGGCCAAGACGCTGCACGTGGGTGCCGACCCGGAGCCCGATCAAGCGACGGCTTGATCGTCTCCTAATTCGGGCATGGGGTCCTGCACGTCCACGACTTCCCCGTTGAAGAAATCAGCCAGTCGCTTCGCTTGGTCGTCGATCAGGCCATCGGGTTGCCTTGCGGCCGCAGGGGTCTCTGCTGCGGGCCTGGGTTCCTGCTCGGGCGCCTGCGGTTGGGAACTGCGTGCTGCTGGCGCTCTCTCCGCCGGAGCCGGGGGGGATAGGGGAGCGGGTGCAGCGGCAGGGGGCGCGCTTCCGGTTGTTGGGGGTGGTACCTGTGCCTGAACGGGAGCGGAGGCGGGTGCACTCGCGGCCGGCGGCTCAGGCGCTGGTGTCGTGGCTGGGGCGCCGATTGGTGCGGCAGTCTCGGGAGCACTGCCGGCTTCGAGAACGACCTGCCGAGGGCTGCCCAGGGCGCAGGCGACGGCTTTTTCCAGCAGGGGCAGGCGGCTTTGAACCATGGCGGTCCAGTTGCCGGCGACTTGAACTACTGCGCGCTGACTGTCCAGGCGGGCGAGGGCGGCCTGCTGAGAGAGGAGCATGCGGGTGGAGGGCAGCTCTAAGCCAGCCAGGATCTGTTGCCAGAGGGCGGCCAGGTCCAGGGCCTCCCCACTGGGCGCGGCCGCAAGGGTAGAAGGCTCGGGTGCGGGTGCCGCGACAGGCGGGGCCTGCACGACGGGTACTGGGTCTGGTGCCGCGTCGGCTGGGGCTGGGACGGGCGAGACCGGGGCTTCCCTGACGGCCGTCGCCGGTCGTTGGGGTGCGGCGGGGGCGGTCACGCTGGTCTGGATGGCCGGTTCAGCCAGAAGGCCGAGCAGGAGCACTTCGAGCCAGAGCCGGGGTTGAGCACTCTGGCGTAGTTGCTGCTCGCTTCCTTTGAGTTGGGATTGCCAGCGCAGCAGCTTCGCTTTGCCGATGTTGCGGGCGAGGGCCGGTAGTTCCCCGCGGATCTGCGGCGAGAAGCTGGTGAGCTCCAGGCGGTCCGGGGCGACGCCGGCGAGTACCAGGTCCCGAAGGAGGCCCGCCATCCCCTGGAGGACGGCGCCAGGCTCACGGCCGCGATCTAGCAGGTTGCGGATCGCCTCGATGACCCCGAGCGGCTCGCTCCCGGCCAGGGCTTGGGCGAGTTGCAGCAGCTCCTGTTCGGGCACGGCCCCCAGCAGTTCCCAGACAGCCATCGGTTCGACGGGGCCCGGCAACAAGCTGAGTTGATCGAGGAGGCTTTCGGCGTCCCGCAGGCCCCCCTGGGCCCGCTGGGCCACCACATGCAGGGCTTCTGGGGTGATCTGAATCGCCTCTTGCTGAGCGATCCAGCCCAGGTGCTGCTCGAGGGCATCCAGGGGAATGCGCCGGTAGTCGAAGCGCTGACAGCGGCTCAGGATTGTGGGCAGAACCCGTTGCGGGTCGGTGGTCGCCAGTACAAAGACCACCCGCGGCGGCGGCTCCTCAAGAGTTTTGAGCAGGGCGTTGAAGGCCGCGGTCGAGAGCATGTGGCACTCGTCCACCACGTAGACCTTCCAGCGGGCCTGAACCGGCGCGAAGCGTGAGCGTTCAATCAGCTCGCGGATGTTGTCGACGCCGGTGTTGGAGGCGGCGTCGATCTCGATGACATCGAGGGCGTTGCCGTTGGCAATGGAGGTGCAGAGCTCACAGGTGCCGCAGGGCTCGGGGGTCGGGCCCTCGGAGCTCATGCAATTGAGGGAGCGCGCCAGGATGCGCGCGCTGGAGGTTTTCCCGGTACCGCGGGGGCCGCTGAAGAGATACGCGGGCGCAATTCGGCCGGACCGCAGGGCGTTGCCCAGGGTTGCGGCGATCGCCTCTTGCCCCACAAGCTGATCGAACCGCTGCGGGCGGTACTTGTGGTGTAGCGGTTGGTAGGCGGCCGGCATGGCTGGAGGCTACTGGCCCTTGACGCCTCTGTTCGGCTTTGAATCCTGCTGACGATCTGTTAGGAGTTGCTCGAGCTCGGCTTCCATCTCCTCCACTTCACTGAGTTGATCCGCCAGGGCTTGGGCGGCCAGACGCAGACGTTGGAATTGGGGTTGCGGCTTTCCCTGGCCCCAACGTTCCTCGGCCCGCGCCAGTTCGGTTTCCAATTTGGCTTGCAGCTTGAGCTGTAGGGCATCGAGTTGTTCGAGGCTGCGGCGGATGAGCTCCCGTCCCTGCGCCAGTTGGCTTGGCTCCAAGCGCAGGCCCTGCCGCAGCAGCACCTTGGCGCCGGTCAGGACGGCCGCTGGCATGAATTGCCCGATTGCCAATGCCCCCCAGCTGCCGGCCTGCAGCATGTCCTCGACTTGGGCGCTGCGGTGGCGCCCGGTCTTGCACCAATGGGCGAAATGCTCGCAGTTGTTGAAGAGCAGGTTGTAGTTCTGCTCCCCCAAGCGCCCCATGGCTCGGCGCAGGGTTTGACCTGCCGGTAAGCAGTCGCCTGCCGGATATGCGATCACCGAGAGGGGCTGGCCCCGGCTGAACTCCTCCAGTGGGCTGCGCAGAATCTTCCGACCCTCGAGGTAGTGGGCGACGCTCCCATCCCCGATATCAATGCCGTGATGGTTGAAGAGGCCGTGCTGACGCGGCACCTGAAGGTGATCGGCGGCAGCCATGGGCCCTAGGCCGATTCCTGTTGAGCGGGCTCGCTGCCGGGTAGGGGCAGCACTTTGGCTTGGGTGCGCTCTTCGACCAGGGCCCGGGTCACCGTGAAGGCCTTGGTGGTGGTGTCCGAGGGCAGCTCATACATCAGGTCGAGCATCAGTTCCTCGACAATCCCGCGCAACGCCCGGGCACCCGTCTTGCGGCGGTGGGCTTCAGCGGCAATGGCTTCCACGGCCCCAGGTTCAAACTCCAGCCGCACGTCATCCATGCTCAGCAGGGTCTGGAACTGCTTGACCAGAGCGTCGCGGGGCTCGGTGAGGATGGCCTCGAGGGCATGACTGTCGAGGGGCTCGAGCACCGCGTTCACCGGCATGCGGCCAATGAACTCGGGGATGAGGCCGTACTTGACCAGGTCGTCGGGCTCCAGGTGGCGGAGTATCTGAGCGGCCTGATGGTCCTTGCTTTGCCGGCCGCGGCGACCACCTTCGGGCATGAAGCCGATGGCATTGCGCCCCATGCGGCGCTGGACGACATCGTCGAGACCCACGAAGGCACCACCGCAGATGAACAGGATCTGGCTGGTGTCGATCTGGATGCAGTCCTGGTAGGGATGCTTGCGGCCCCCTTGGGGGGGGACATTGGCCACGGTGCCCTCGAGCAGCTTCAGCAGGGCTTGCTGAACGCCTTCCCCGGAGACGTCACGGGTGATGGAGGGGTTTTCGCTCTTGCGCGCGATCTTGTCGATCTCGTCGATATAGATGATTCCGCGCTGGGCTTGATCGACGTCCAGGTCAGCCTTTTGCAGCAGACGCAGCAGGATGTTTTCGACGTCTTCCCCGACGTAGCCGGCCTCAGTGAGGGTCGTGGCATCGGCCACCGCGAAGGGAACATCTAGCAGCTCGGCCAAGGTCTGAGCGAGCAGGGTTTTGCCGCTCCCGGTGGGGCCGATCAGAAGGATGTTGCTCTTGTGAAGCTTGGTGGCGGTTTCGTTGCTCTCGCCCTTGCCATCCCCTTGCCAGGCGAGGCGCTTGTAGTGGTTGTAGACCGCGACGGAGAGGACCTTCTTGGCCTCTTCTTGACCCACGACCTGGTCATCGAGGTGGGACTTGATCTCTTGGGGCTTAGGAATTTCGGCCAGCGTTGGGGCTGGCTTACTGGATTTCTTGGCGGGTGCCTTGCCCTTGGCTTCTTGGGCTTGGCGGCCGGCACCGCCACCGCCATGGCCCTCCACAAGTTCCTCGTCGAGGATCTCGTTGCAGAGATCGATGCACTCGTCGCAGATGTAGACGCCTGGGCCGGCGATCAATTTGCGCACCTGATCCTGCGACTTCCCGCAGAACGAGCACTTCAGGTGGGCGTCGAACTTGGCCATCGGGCAGGGGCTGTGGCGGCGTTGAGCGGGAGGGCTTCGTGGCGGTGTCCCGAAACTTCAGGATCGGTGCGATCCAGCGCTTCGTCAGCCGTCCTTAAGGATCAAACCGGGGTCGTATCGGTGACGACACGATCGATCAGGCCGTATTGAACCGCTTCTGCCGGGGAAAGGAAGTAGTCGCGGTCGGTGTCTTCAGCGATTTGGTCCAAGGGCTGGCCGGTGTGTTCCGCCATCAGGCCGTTCAAGGTCTCCTTGAGGTACAGGATCTCCTTGGCTTGGATCTCGATGTCCACGGCTTGGCCTTGGGCCCCTCCCAGGGGCTGGTGGATCATGATCCGCGCGTTTGGCAGGGCGAGCCGCTTGCCCTTGGTGCCGCCGGAGAGGAGGAAGGCGCCCATGGAGGCAGCCAGGCCATAGCAGATGGTCACGACGTCAGGAGCAACCTGCTGCATGGTGTCGTAGATCGCCAGGCCAGCGGTGACAGATCCCCCGGGGGAGTTGACGTAGATCTGAATGTCCTTCTCGGGGTCCTCGGCTTCCAGGAAGAGCAGCTGGGCGACCATGGCGTCCGCCACTTGGTCGTCGATTCCGCTGCCCAGGAAGATGATGCGCTCGCGGAGCAGGCGGGAATAAATGTCAAAGGCCCGCTCGCCACGGCCGGATTGCTCCACCACGGTGGGGAGAACTCCGGGAGCGGCGGACGGGCCAGTCGAGATCGAAGATTGGGGCCCTTGGCCCAGCCAGCGGTTCTGAATTGGATGGGGAGTGCTGGCGTTGATCACGCGGCCGGACTTGGGTCAGTCCGGCCAATCTATGGGGATCAGGCCTCGTTGGTGGCTGCCTCGGCGTCGTCAGCCTTGGCTTTCTTGTTTGAAGCGCTCTTGACTTTGGCCTTGGGCTTCTCCTCGCCGGCCTCTGCGGCTTTCTCGGTAATGGTGGAGTTGCTCTCCAGCCAGCTCAGGAGCTTCTCGCGCATCAGGTCTTCCTGAACGGCCTGGCGCAGGCGCTCGGGGTCGATGCGGGAGCTGTCGCTGAAGCCGCGGCTGAGTTCCTTGACCTTGGCGTCAATTTCGCTGGCTTCCAATTCCAGCTTCTCGGCGGCGGCCAGGGCCTTGAGGGCCAGGCTGCGCTTCAGGCGCTCCTCGGCTTCGGGGCGAGAGGTCTCGCGCAGGCTTTGGATCAGCTGAGGAGTGAACAGCTTTTTGACGTCCATCCCCTGCTGGGCCAGTTGGCTAGCGGTTTGCTCGAGCAGGGTCACGATCTCCTCTTGGACGAGGGTCTCGGGCAGTTCAACCTCCAGTTGCTCCACCAGGGCCGCCAGCAGGGCGTCATGGCGGTTGGACTGGTGGCGACGCTCGGCGTCCTCCTTCAGGCGGGTCTCTAGATCGCTGCGCAGCTCGGCGAGGGTTTGCTTGTCGCTGGCTTGTTGTGCGAACGCGTCATCCAGGGCGGGCAGTTCACGGCCCTTGAGCTCGCTCAGGGTGATGTCGAAGCTGGCTTTCCTGCCGGCAGCGTCTTCCTGGGCGTAGTCCTCGGGGAACTGGCAAGCGATGGTCTTGCTCTCGCCGGCCTTCATGCCGATGACCCCTTCCACAAAGCCGGGGATCATGCGGCCGTCTTCCAGTTCCACCTCCATGGCGTCACCGCTACCGCCTTCGATGGCCTCCCCGTTGTCGCTGTAGGTGCCCTTGAAGCTGAGAACAGCCACATCACCAGAGGCTGCTGCACGGCCTTCAACCGGCACGAGGGTGGCCATCTGACGGCGGGATTGCTCGATCAGTTCGTCGATGCGGGCGGGATCGAAGCTGACGGACTCGCTTTCAGCCTTGAGGCCCTTGGTGCTCTTGAGCTTCGGTGTGGGCTCCACGTCCATCTCCAGGGTCAAGGTCAGCTCTTGACCTGGCTCAAAGCGCTCGAGAAGGGATTCGAAGCCGCCGTCGAGGGCCGGTTGGCCGATGGCGGGGATGTCGGCTTGTTTGAGGGCATCCTTGAAGACGCTGTCCACAAGGGACTCCAGGGCGGTCGCCCGAATCTGCAGGGGACCGATTTGCTGCATCAGCACCGCGCGGGGCACCTTGCCCTTGCGGAAGCCGGGCAGTTTCACGCTGCGGCTCAGCTTCTCGACGGCTGCGTTATGGCTCCCTTGGGTGCGCTCCCCAGGAACGGCAATTTCGATCGCCATCCGGCTGCCGGGACGGGCGCTGGTGCTCAGCTTGAGATCTGCCTGTTTGGCAGTGGCTTTGCTGGCGGTGCTAGCGGCAGGGCTCATGGATGCGATCGAGACGTCGGGCCGAACAGTCGGCTAGGGCAGCCCACGATCCTAGGTAGTCACCTGTGACGAGCTCCAACAGGCCTGTTCGTCGTCGTCCTTAGCCACGTATTGTCTTAGGCAAGAACCAGTGACCTGAAGAGTTTTTTGGCGGTGTCCACAAGGATTTCGCTCAACGGTTGCAGGTCGTGCATCCGTCTTTCTCGGGATGTTTCACCGCTCGCCTTCCTCGGTATTGGGTTCGTCGATCGCGCTCTCCGTTGATTTCTCGCTTTATTCCTTCTCACCTCTGATCTCACACGCCTAATTGGCGCCAACGGCTCCCGTGCCCGTTTTCCCTCTCTGTCTTGTTTTGAGCAAATCCGCCTCCTGACGAGGTCCCGCTCTGATTCTCAGTCTTTTCGCCCTACTTCTTCCCTGCACTTCCGTTGACTTCCACCGACGTTCGTTCGCTGCCCAACCGTCCGCTGCATGTCGCTGTCCTTGGCGCGACCGGAGCGGTTGGCCAAGAGCTGCTGACCTTGCTGAGCGAGCGGGCTTTCCCGGTCGGTCAGCTCACCCTGTTGGCTTCACCGCGCTCGGCTGGTCAAACCCTGGAATGGAACGGTAAGGAGCTGACCGTTCAGCCTGTCACGGCTGAGGCCTTTGCTGGCGTGGATGTGGTGCTCGCCTCGGCGGGTGGCTCTGTTTCGAAGCAATGGGCCCCCGTCGCCGCCGCCGCTGGGGCGGTCGTGATCGACAACTCCAGTGCCTTTCGGATGGATGCCGGGGTTCCCCTGGTGGTTCCCGAGGTCAATCCCCATGAGGCCTTCCGCCATCAAGGGGTGATCGCCAACCCCAACTGCACCACGATTTTGATGACTTTGGCGGTGGCGCCCTTAGCGGCTCGCCGAGCTCTGCGTCGGGTGGTGGTCAGCACCTATCAATCCGCTAGTGGTGCCGGTTCCCGTGCCATGGAAGAACTGACCGAACTCAGCCGCACGGTCCTCGACGGCGGGACCCCGATGAGCAGTGTCTTGCCCTATTCCCTGGCCTTCAACCTCTTTCTGCACAACTCCCCGCTGCAGGACAACGGCTATTGCGAAGAGGAGCTGAAGATGGTCAACGAAACCCGGAAGATCATGGGTTTGCCCAACCTCCGGGTCTCAGCGACCTGCGTTCGTGTTCCAGTCCTGCGCGCCCACTCCGAGTCGATCAACATCGAATTCTGCGAACCCTTCCCCGTCGAGGAAGCCCATGCACTGCTCCAGGACGCACCAGGCGTTGAGCTGATCGAAGATTTCAGCTCCAACCGATTCCCGATGCCCACGGATGTCACGGGGCGGGATCCTGTGGCCGTCGGCCGCATTCGCCAGGACCTCAGCGAACCCAATGCCCTTGAGCTCTGGCTTTGCGGCGACCAGATCCGTAAGGGAGCAGCCCTGAACGCGATTCAGATTGCTGAGTTGCTGCTGGATCCAGTGGCCGCGGCCGCCGCTGCTCAGGCCCCAGCGGGAGCTTCGGCATGAGCACGGCCTTGACCCCAGGCGCGCACTCCCCGGCCCCCTTTGGTCGTGTGATAACCGCGATGATCACCCCGTTTTCGGCCGATGGTTCTGTGGATCTGCCGATGGCGGCCAAGTTGGCCAGCCATTTGGTGGATCACGGTTCCGATGGCTTGGTGATTTGCGGCACCACCGGCGAATCGCCCACTCTCAGTTGGGATGAGCAGCACCAACTGTTCTCCGCGGTCAAAGCCTCCGTGGGGGAACGCGCCAAGGTTTTGGCCGGCACCGGCAGCAATTGCACCGACGAGGCTGTCGAGGCCATTGGTGAGGCGGCCGCGCTCGGCGCTGACGGAGCCTTGGTGGTGGTGCCCTACTACAACAAGCCTCCGCAGGAGGGTCTAGAAGCCCATTTCCGGGCCGTGGCCCAGGCGGCTCCCCAGACGCCACTGATGCTTTACAACATCCCTGGCCGGACCGGTTGCAGCCTGAGTCCAGAGACCGCCGCGCGATTGATGGACCTCCCCAACGTGGTCACCTTCAAGGCGGCGAGTGGCACGACTGAAGAGGTGAGCGCGCTGCGCGCGGCTTGCGGAGAACGCCTGGCGATTTACAGCGGTGATGATGCCTTAACCCTGCCAATGATGGCCGTCGGTGCTGTCGGCGTCGTTAGCGTCGCCAGCCATGTCGCCGGCGATCAGATTCAGTGCATGGTGCAGGCCTTCCTGGCCGGTGAGTTCGGTGACGCGTTGGCCAAGCACGAGCAATTGCTTCCCCTGTGCAAAGCCCTGTTCTGCACCACCAATCCCATCCCTGTGAAGGCGGCTTTGGAACTAAGCGGCTGGTCCGTTGGTGCCCCCCGACTTCCGTTGGTTTCTGCTTCAAGCGATGTGCGCGATCGACTCACCTCCGTCCTGGCAGCCCTGCGTCCCACTTGACGCCAAGGCCGACCTGACTTGTTGCTGAGCAACCCCTCTTTCAACGTTTTTCACCCATGCGGCTGAGCCGCGTCCCCCTCTCTGTATGACTTCACAAACCCCTGCGCGTAACGGCGCCGCGAAGCAGCCCCACCTGCGGGTAATTCCCCTGGGCGGCCTGCACGAGATCGGCAAGAACACCTGCGTGTTCGAGTACGGCGACGACATCATGCTCGTGGATGCGGGCCTCGCCTTCCCCAGCGATGGGATGCACGGCGTGAACGTCGTCATGCCCGACACCAGCTATCTCAAGGAGAACCAGAAGCGCATCCGCGGAATGATCGTGACCCACGGTCACGAGGACCACATCGGGGGCATTTCGCACCACCTCAAGAACTTCAATATCCCGGTGATCTATGGCCCCCGGCTCGCCATGTCGATGCTCCAGGGAAAGATGGAGGAGGCTGGCGTAACCGATCGCACCACCATCCAGACCGTTGGTCCGCGGGATGTGGTGAAGGTCGGCCAGCACTTCTCAGTGGAGTTCATCCGGAACACCCACTCGATGGCAGACAGCTTCTCGTTGGCCATCACCACCCCTGTCGGGACGATCATCTTCACGGGTGACTTCAAGTTCGACCACACCCCGGTCGACGGCGAATACTTCGATATGGCCCGCCTCGCCCATCACGGCGAGCAGGGCGTTCTCTGCCTCTTCAGCGATTCCACCAACGCCGAAGTCCCAGGCTTCTGCCCCCCCGAGCGCTCGGTCTTCCCGGCCCTGGATCGCCACATCGCCCAGGCCGAAGGCCGGGTGATCGTGACGACCTTTGCGAGCTCGATACATCGCGTAGCGATGATCCTTGAGCTGGCCATGAAGAACGGCCGGAAAGTCGGTCTCCTCGGCCGCTCGATGCTCAACGTGATCGCCAAGGCCCGTGAGTTGGGCTACATGCGCGCTCCGGATGATCTGTTCGTGCCGATCAAGCAGATTCGCGACCTCCCCGACCGCGAAACCCTGCTGCTCATGACCGGTAGCCAGGGTGAGCCTTTGGCCGCCTTGAGCCGCATCTCCCGAGGTGAGCACCCGCAGGTGCAGGTCAAGACCAGCGACACGATCATCTTCTCCGCGAGCCCGATCCCTGGGAACACCATCTCGGTGGTGAACACCATCGACCGGCTGATGATGCTGGGCGCCAAAGTGGTTTACGGCAAGGGCGAGGGTATCCACGTTTCTGGCCACGGCTTCCAGGAGGACCAGAAGCTGATGCTGGCCCTCACCCGTCCCAAGTTCTTCGTGCCAGTGCACGGCGAGCACCGCATGCTCGTTTGCCACAGCAAGACCGCCCAGTCCATGGGCGTTCCGGCCGACAACATGTTGATCATCGACAATGGTGATGTTGTCGAGCTGACGGCTGACTCGATCAAGAAGGGCGACCCCGTGAAGGCGGGCATCGAACTCTTGGATGCCTCCCGCAACGGCATCGTTGACGCCCGCGTGCTCAAAGAGCGTCAGCAGCTCGCCGATGACGGCGTGATCACGATGCTCGCCCTGATCAGCACCGACGGTGTGATGGCGGCTCCTCCGCGGGTCAACCTGCGTGGTGTCGTCACCGCGGCTGATCCCCGCAAGCTCAGCCTCTGGACCGAACGGGAAATCACCTGGGTGCTCGAGAACCGCTGGCAGCAGCTCTCCCGCAACACTGGTGGCAAGGCCCCTGAGGTCGACTGGATGGGCGTGCAGCGTGAAATCGAGGTAGGTCTGCAGAGACGCCTGCGCCGTGAACTGCAAGTCGAGCCGCTGATCATCTGTCTGGTTCAGCCTGCTCCTGGCGGCACCCCGGCCTACAAGGGTCGTGCTGACGCAGAGCCTGACACCCGTCCGGCCCCCCGTGGCCGCCGTGACGGCAACCGCGATGGCAACCGTGACCGGGATCGCACCCCTCGCCGTGAGTTGGCTCCCGTGGGCGCGGCGGTTCCCGCGCCGGTGGCTGCAGCCAAGGCTGCCCCTGTGGTCGCTGCGGCGAAGGCTGAGGAACCTGAAATCGCCGGCCGGACCCGCCGCCGCCGTTCCACCGCGAGCTGAGTCCTGAAGTGGCCTTAGGGCCGCTTCAGCTTGAAGAACCGTCTCCAGCTTTTGCCCTGCTCCTGGGGCTGTTCGGGGCGTTTTTCGCTTGGCTGGTCCTCCGGGCCTGTGGCTAGTTCAACCACGAGGTTGCCCAGGTTGTAGTCGGGCTCGGGGATGGAGTCTTGTTCGCCGACCAGCTCCACCTCATCTTGAAGTGCTGGAACCTTCTCTGGCCCTGAGGCGTCCTCGCCAGGCTCTTCGGCAGGGGAAGGGCCTGTGGGTTTCTCTGCGTCCGATGCGCTGGTGGCCTCTTCTGCCGTTATTCCTGTCCCCCAGGGGGTGGCAGACGTGCCTTCGCGAGTTAGCTGCGTGGCCGCTGGCGCGATTCCTCGGTGTTGGCGGCTGGGGTGACGCTCGTGGGTGGTTGTTCCTCGCAACGTTTGAGACCGGCTTGGGCCAGATCCACCAGGATTGTGGCCGCGGCGCTGATGGCCACGGCTTGGTAGTAGGCCCGGGCTTCGTCGGGTTGTCCCAGTCCATAGGGTGGTCGTGGCCTGTGAGCAGATGCAGTCGGCCCAAGGCGGCTGTCTGGTGCGGCGTCCGGCGCCTGGAGCTCCATCAGAAGTGCCTCCGCCTGTTCGACGCATCGCTGAACGGTCCTTCTCCGTAGGCCCGTTCGATGGCTCCGTAGCGACCTTCGCTGGCACTGGTCATTGCCGTGCGCTGCTCCCTCCGAGGTTTAGGTCGCTTTGCGCGAACTGGCCGCGCTTCGTTCGGGCTCCAGCCAGATCAGCTCGCGGTCCCAGCACAGGCAGCGCCTGCGGCTGAGGTCCCATTGGCCCGGGCCATACTCGGGCGGGAGGCGATGCAGCAGGTGCTCCGCCTGCTCCGCGTTGCCCAGGCTGACGCCTTGAATGCTCAGCCAGCGATGCAGGAGCCGCCGTTGGTTGCTGCGGGCGAGGGCCGTGAAGGAACGGCGGTGCAAGGCCCGCTGGGCTTGGGGGGTGGAACGCTCCAGGCTGGTCAAGGCGAGTTCCTCCAATTGGACTTGGCCATCCTCTTCTTGGGCCAGCCGTTCGCTGAGTTGGCTGATCCGCGTGCTCGCCCCGGGGTGCAGCGCCTCCAGAACCGGCAGGACCTCATGGCGCACCCGATTGCGGCTGAAGCCTGGATCGCTGTTGCTGGGGTCCAGCCAAATCGGTAATCCAAGCTTCTGGCACAGCTGGGCGGTGTCGTTGCGGCAGAACGCCAGGAGGGGACGCACCAGCTCGATCGTGCCGCTGAGGGTGCGCCTCGGCCTGAGGCTGGTGAGGCCGCGGCGATGGCTGCCCCGGGCGAGTTGGAGCAGGACTGTCTCGCTGCGGTCGCTGGCGGTGTGGCCGGTCACCACCCTGCGGCATCCCAGCCGTTGGGCCAGGGCCTCGAGCTGCCCGTAGCGCCAGGCGCGGGCCGAGGCTTCATCCGCCTGGGGGTTGCTCCAGTGGTCGAGCGCGATCGGTAGATCCTGCTCCTGGGCCCAGGCCTGGAGTTCGCGAGCCTGCTGCTCGGCTTCGGGGCGCCAGCCGTGATTGCCATGCCAGAGCTGCAGCGGCCAGTGGTGGAGCCGCCTCAGGTCGCACAAGAGCCCCACCAGGGCCATGGAGTCCTGACCTCCGGAGACCGCCAGCAGCAGGGGCTCCCCATCTGGCAGCAGATCGCTCTGCTGCAGCAACTGCTTGTGCAGCCGCCGATGCAGGTCGCTCCAGGGTTCAGTCATCATCCCAGCCTGAATCGCCCTGGCCCAGCGTGTGAGAATCGCAAAACTCCATCTGTACTGGCATGTCCCGCCTCGATCGGCTGCCCGCTTCCCTTCGCACGGCCCTGGCCGAGAAGCGTGCTCTCAAGGTGATTGCTGGCCTCACCAACTTTGACGCCGCCAGCGTTGAGCGCATCAGCCGCGCAGCCGGCCTCGGTGGTGCTGATCTGATCGACGTGGCCTGCGACGCCGAGCTGGTGCAATTGGCCGCTTCCGTCGCGGGTCTGCCCATCTGCGTGAGCGCTGTCGATCCTGAGCTGTTCCCCGCTGCGGTGGTCGCCGGTGCGGCCATGGTCGAGATAGGTAACTACGACGCCTTCTACCCCCTTGGCCGCATCTTTGATGCCGCTGAGGTGCTCTCCATCACCCGCCGCACTCGCGAACTGCTGCCTAAGGTGGTCCTGAGCGTGACCGTCCCCCACGTGCTGCCCCTGGACCAGCAGGAGCAGCTCGCCGCTGATCTGGTGGTCGCTGGCGCCGACATCATCCAGACCGAGGGTGGTACCAGTGCCAAGCCCTTCAGCGCCGGCAGCCTCGGCCTGATCGAGAAGGCTGCCCCCACCCTGGCCGCTGCCCACAGCATCAGCCGCGCCGTGGCTGTGCCCGTGCTTTGCGCGTCGGGCCTGTCCTCCGTCACTGTGCCGATGGCGATCGCCTCCGGTGCCGCTGGCGTGGGCGTGGGCTCCGCCGTCAACAAGCTCAACGATGAGCTGGCCATGGTCGCCGTGGTTCGAGGCCTGCGCGAAGCCCTGGGCACGACCGTTCAGGCCGCCGTCTGAGATTCAGTGCTGGATCGCTTTTGATTTGACCCATGCCCCCAAGGGCATGGGTTTTTTGTTGTTGGGGCATCCACGCCTCCTGGGCGGTTGTCAGAGAATGGCCGGATGCCTAACCCGTTTGAAATCCACGCTCCCTACGAGCCCAAAGGGGATCAGCCCGAGGCGATCAAGGCCCTCGTGGCTGGCGTGGAATCGGGCGAGCGCTATCAGACCCTGCTAGGGGCGACGGGAACCGGTAAGACCTTCACCATCGCCAACGTAATTGCCAAGACCGGCCGGCCGGCTTTGGTCTTGGCCCACAACAAAACGCTGGCGGCCCAGCTCTGCAATGAGCTTCGGGAGTTCTTTCCGAAGAACGCCGTTGAGTACTTCATC
The DNA here is from genome assembly GCA_047285805.1 of Synechococcus sp. Taxonomy (GTDB): domain Bacteria; phylum Cyanobacteriota; class Cyanobacteriia; order PCC-6307; family Cyanobiaceae; genus Vulcanococcus. The sequence goes on from JBJBCN010000003.1 coordinate 559,225, forward strand.
TCTTACTACGACTACTACCAGCCGGAGGCGTATGTGCCCGTCTCCGATACCTACATCGCCAAAACGGCCTCGATCAACGAAGAGATCGACATGTTGCGGCACTCCGCGACTCGCTCCCTTTTCGAGCGTCGCGATGTGATCGTCGTCGCCTCGATCAGTTGTATCTATGGCCTGGGGATTCCTAGTGAATACCTCAAGGCTGCCGTGAAATTTGAGGTGGGGGAAACCCTTAACCTGCGCGGCTCCCTTCGAGAGTTGGTCAACAACCAGTACTCCCGCAACGACCTCGAGATCTCCCGCGGACGTTTCCGGGTGCGGGGTGATGTGCTCGAGATTGGCCCCGCCTACGAAGACCGCCTGGTGCGGATCGAGCTCTTCGGCGATGAGGTCGAGGCCATCCGCTATGTGGACCCCACCACCGGTGAAATCCTCCAGAGCCTGGAGTCCATCAGCGTCTATCCGGCTAAGCACTTCGTGACCCCCAAGGAGCGCCTGGAGGATGCGATCAAGGCCATTCGCTCGGAACTGCGGGAGCGTCTCGATGTCCTGAATGAGCAGGGCAAGTTGCTGGAGGCTCAGCGCCTGGAGCAGCGCACCACCTACGACCTGGAGATGCTCGAGCAGGTCGGTTACTGCAACGGCGTGGAGAACTATGCGCGCCATCTCGCCGGCCGGCAGGCGGGGACACCGGCGGAATGCCTGATCGACTATTTCCCCGAGGACTGGTTGCTGGTGGTGGATGAGTCCCACGTAACCTGCTCCCAGTTGCAGGCGATGTACAACGGTGATCAAGCCCGTAAGGGCGTGCTGATTGAGCACGGCTTCCGGCTTCCAAGCGCCGCGGACAACCGCCCGCTCAAGGGCGATGAGTTCTGGGAGAAGGCTCGCCAGAGCATCTTCGTAAGCGCCACCCCGGGGGACTGGGAGCTCAAGCAGAGCGACTCCGAAGTCGTTGAGCAGGTGATCCGTCCGACCGGAGTCCTCGACCCCATCGTCGAGGTGCGGCCGACCGATGGCCAGGTGGATGACCTGCTCGGCGAAATTCGCCTCCGGGCGGAGAAGAAGGAACGGGTCCTGATTACGACCCTGACCAAGCGGATGGCGGAAGACCTGACCGATTACCTCGCGGAGAATGGCGTCCGGGTTCGCTATCTCCACTCGGAGATTCACTCGATCGAGCGGATCGAGATCATCCAGGACCTTCGCAACGGCGAGTACGACGTGCTTGTGGGCGTGAACCTCCTCCGGGAGGGCCTGGATCTACCCGAGGTTTCCCTGGTGGCGATCCTGGATGCGGACAAGGAGGGCTTTTTGCGGGCTGAGCGCTCCTTGATTCAGACCATTGGCCGGGCGGCACGGCACGTGGAAGGGGTGGCGCTTCTCTACGCAGACAACCTGACCGATTCCATGGCCAAGGCCATCTCGGAAACCGAGCGCCGGCGTGCCATTCAGCAGACCTATAACGAGAAGCACGGCATCACGCCAACCCCGGCCGGTAAGCGGGGCAGCAATTCCATCCTGGCCTTCTTGGAGGTGTCGAGGCGCCTCAACGATGAGCAGTTGGAGCAGGCCACGGAGCAGGCCGAGCACAACGATGTGCCGTTGGATTCCCTGCCCGAGCTGATTCAACAACTCGAGGACAAGATGAAATCAGCGGCCAAAAATCTTGACTTTGAAGAGGCCGCCAACCTGCGCGATCGCATCAAAGGTCTGCGCCAAAAGCTTGTCGGTAAGCCCTAAGTCAGCGAAAGTGGAGCCGCAGCCTCGAGCTGATCTTTCCCTTTTCTTTCGACTTTGGCCCTGGAGTCACGGCTAAAGGTGAGCTAATCGCCGGGGAGGCGAATGGGCTATTACCTGCTGCATCTCCATGTGCATGGCCTGTTTCGCGGCCATGACCTGGAGCTTGGGCGTGATGCGGATACCGGTGGACAGACCACCTATGTGCTCGAGCTGGTCAAGGGACTTGCGGCTCGCCCCGAGGTGGATCGCGTCGACGTCGTCACCCGGTTGATTCAGGACAAGCGGGTCTCCCCCGACTACACCCAGGCCCATGAGCCGCTGGGTGGCGGGGCCAACATCGTCCGCCTGCCTTGCGGTCCCCGGCGCTATCTGCGCAAGGAACTGCTCTGGCCCTATCTCGATGAGATGGCCGATGCGGTTACAGCGCATATTGCGGCCCAGCCCCAGCGGCCGAATTGGATCCATGCCCACTACGCCGATGCCGGCTATGTGGGGGCGCTGGTCTCCCAACGGCTTGGGATCCCCTTGGTGTTCACCGGCCATTCCCTTGGCCGCGAGAAACAACGGCGTCTGCTCGAGGGCGGGTTGACCCATGAGCAGATCGAGCAGACCTATGCCATCGGCCGCCGTATCGATGCCGAGGAACGGACCTTGGCCCAATCCGCCCTGGTGATTACCAGCACCCAGCAGGAGGCCCAGCAGCAGTACGCCCGCTACAACCGCTTTGAGGCTGAGCATGCTGCGGTTGTGCCTCCGGGCGTGGACGCCCAGCGTTTCCATCCCGTGGCGATGCCCGGTGAGGCCTCGGATGTGGAGGCTCTGATGGAGCCGTTCCTGCGGGAGCCGAACAAATCACCGCTGCTCACGATCTGCCGGGCGGTGCGTCGTAAGAACGTCCCCGCTCTGGTGGAGGCCTACGGGCGCTCGGCCCTCTTGCAGGAGCGCCACAACCTCGTACTGGTGCTGGGCTGTCGGGAGGATCCCCGCTCCATGGAGAAGCAGCAGCGGGACCAGTTCCAGCAGATCTTTGAACTTGTCGATCGCTTCGATCTCTACGGCAAGGTCGCCTATCCGAAGCAGCATCGTGGTGAGCAGATTCCGGCCATCTATCGCTGGGCGGCCCAGCGATGCGGGATCTTCGTCAATCCAGCCCTGACCGAGCCCTTTGGCTTGACACTATTGGAGGCAGCCGCCTGTGGCTTGCCCTTGGTGAGCACCGACGACGGTGGGCCGCGGGACATCCTTCAGCGTTGCGCAAACGGTCAGCTGGCCGACGTCACCGACCTGGATGTTCTTCAGCAGGCCCTGGAGGAGGCGGGTGCGGATCTAGAGCGTTGGCGGCGCTGGCGCGACAACGGCATTGAGGCCATCAGCCGGAATTTCAGCTGGGATGCCCATGTTTGTAGCTACCTCGGGGAAGCGGAGCGCCATTGCAGCGCTTGGCGTCGTCCTGTGCTGACAGCTGTGCCCCCCGTGCCGGCCCCGCCGGTGCAACGGCTGCTGTTGCTCGACCTCGATGTCTGCCTGCAATCGGCGCAGCCAGCCGGGCTGGAGGATCTCCGCCGCCGCCTCGCCGCCGATCCCAACTGCGGCATTGGCATGTTGAGCGGGCGCAACTTCGCCTCGGCCCGACTGCGCTTCGCCGAGCTGTATCTGCCTGAGCCCCAGGTTTGGATCCTGGAGGCTGGAGCGGACCTGCGTTTTGGTCCAGAGGGCCGGCCGGATCCCAGTTGGCAGCAACACATTGCCCAGGGTTGGCAGCGGGAGAAGGTTGAGCAGGTGCTTGAGGGGCTCAGCCCCCGCCTGACTCTGCAGCCGGCTGTGAACCAGGGCAGTTGCAAAGTCAGCTACACCCTGGAGGCGCCCACCGCTGGTGTGCTCGAAATGGTGCGGCAACGGCTGCGCCAGCACCGCTTGGAGGCCCGGGCCCACCTCTTCCACCACTGGTTTTTGGACGTCTTGCCGATGCGGGCGTCTAAGGCCGATGCCATTCGCCACCTCTGCCTGAATTGGGGGCTACCCCTGGAGCAAGTCCTGGTCGTGGCGGCCCAGCAGGGGGATGCGGAACTTCTGAACGGCAGCTCCCTCGGCCTGGTGACGGCGGAGCATGACCATTCACTCGATCAGCTGCGTCGCCGTTCGAAGGTCTTCTTCGCCTCCAGGCCCCAAGCCTGGGGCGTGTTGGAGGGCTTGGATCACTACCGCTTCCTGACCCGCTAGGGCAGTAGTGCGTCGGGGTCTTGGCTCAGGTAGTTCTGGCGATTCGGGTTGCTATCGGGCATCCAGTAGCTGATGTCCTGGTGCCAGAACGGCACCCCCTCGACGCGGCTGGAGGCCAGTTGGGTGGTAGCCATGGCCGTGATCAGCTTGCCCATGTCGATGGGGGAGAGATCCGTGCGGATGTCCTTACCGGCGATCTCCATCAACTCGGGCAGTCGCGTCGCCATGACTGGGTTGGCCAGTTTGCGGAAGACCTCAGCCAAGACGAGTTTCTGCCGTTCCATGCGGCCGATGTCGCCCAGCTGGTCGTGGCGGAAGCGCAGGAACCCTTCGAGTGCCTCCCCTTTGAGTAGTTGACGTCCGGGGTAGAGGTCGATGTAAAGCCCTTGGCTGTTGTCGACGTAGGCCATCCGCTTGGGGACGTCGACTTCGACGCCGCCGATGGCGTCGGCGAGCCGCTGCACGGCGTTGAGGTTCAGGACCAGATAGCGGTCGACCTTGGCTGAGAGCAGCTTGCTGAGCTCCGCCTTGACCATCTCGGGACCGCCGCTGCTGTAGAGGGCGTTGGCCTTCATCACGCCATAGCGCTCTGAGTGGATAAAGGTGTCCCTGGGGACCTGGGTGAGCTTGGTGCGGCCCTCGTCGAGGTGCATCGTCAGCATCACGTCGGTGTTTGTGCTGACGTCGTCGCTGCCCAGCACGACGATGCGGCGATCCCCGGAGGCCACCGGGGCCACCAGCGAACCGATCAGTTGCTTGGGTTGATCAAAGGCCCCCATCACGAGGGCCGGCAGGCCGTGGAGTGCGTACCCCAGGCCCAATCCAGCCACGAAGAGGGGCAAGCGGGGGAGCCCCTGGCGGCGCTTGACGGGTTTGGCCGGTGCCGCGGTTGGTCGCCGGCGATCAAGCTGCGTCACGTTGTCGCGGTGGCTGCGGCGTTCAGCAGGTTGGAGGTCCGCTTTCCCCCGCCTGGGGTCCCTTTGCGGATTGCGCGGCTGGCGCTTGGGTTGGGCGGGGGACATAACGCTCTCAGATGAGTGCAAGCTACCGCCCGTCATCCCCTGGGGCCAGAGGGGTTTGGGCCTCTAGATCACCTGGATCTTGCTGGCGGCCTGATCCGCTTTTTGCCGGGCGTCCTCCATGTCCGCGCCGCGCGCCAGGGCGACGCCCATCCTCCGGTAGGGGCGGGCATCGGGTTTGCCAAAGAGGAGCACCTGCACATCGGTTTCAGCCAGGGCGTCCTCCAGGCCGCTGAAGGCCACGGTCTCGCTTTGGCGCTCGGCCAGGATCACGCGACTCGCGGCAGCTCCCTCGGAGCGGATCTCGGGGATGGGCAGCCCTAGGACAGCCCGCAGGTGCAGCTCGAACTCACTCAGGTTCTGGCCCACGAGGGTGACCAGGCCGGTGTCGTGGGGGCGGGGCGAGAGCTCGGAGAAGACCACCTCGCTGCTGCCATCGGGGCGGCGGCAGACGAAAAACTCCACGCCAAAGATCCCGGCGCCGCCGAGGTTGTCCGTGACCTCCCGGGCCATGGTTTGTGCGGCGGCCAGTTGCTCCCGCTCCAGTTGGGCGGGTTGCCAGCTGCACTGGTAGTCACCCCGCTCTTGGATGTGACCGATGGGCGGGCAGAACAGCGTTGGGCCGTTCCACTGTTTGACGGTCAGCAGGGTGATCTCCTGCTCAAAGTGTAGGAACTCCTCGACGATCACCCGGGCTCCGCTGCCTCGGGCTCCAGCCATTGCGGCCTCCCAAGCTGCGACGATGCCCTCCGGTGCGTTCACTACGCTCTGCCCCTTGCCCGAGGAGCTCATCACGGGTTTCACCACCACGGGCCAACCCAGGGGAGCGGCGGCCTGGGCTAATTCCTCGTCGCTGCTGGCATAGGCGAACTTAGCGGTGCGTAGCCCGAGATCCTTGGCGGCCAGGTCGCGGATGCGGTCACGGTTCATGGTCACGGCCGTGGCCCGGGCCGTGGGAATCACGGTGGTGCCCTCCCCCTCCAGCTCTGCCAGGGCATCGACGGCCAAGGCTTCAATTTCAGGGATCAAGACGTCCGGCTGGTGCTGCCGCACAACGGCCTTGAGCGCCTCCGGGTCGGTCATCGGCACGACCTCGGCTACGTCCGCGACCTGCATGGCCGGGGCTCCGGCGTAGCGATCCACAGCGATGACTCGGCAACCCAGGCGCTGGGCCGCGATGGCGACCTCCTTGCCCAATTCACCGCTGCCCAGGAGCATCAGAGTGCGGGGGAAGTTGGAACTGGCCATGGCCGCCGCGGAGAAGAGAGACTTGCGCGATCTTGCATCGCCGCGTGCCCGTGCTGTTGTTCGCCCCTTTTGCTTACGCCACTGCCGGTGATGCAGCGGATGGTCTGCTCAATGGTCTGAGCATTGAGGACCTGCAGCGCTGGACCTTGATCTATCTGGGGATTTCGGCGCTGGCCTTCGTGCTGGTTTGGCTGATTGGCTATCTGCGCCGGGCAGGTTGAGTTCCTAGTCCGGTTCGATCAGGTTCAGCTGCCGGACCGGTGACTGCTCATCGATGAAGCCATAGGCCGCAAAGACGCCGGCATCGATGTGGGTGATGTGTTGACCATCGCTATGGCGTTCAAGCACAAACCCCTCAGAGGCCATGCGTCGCATCAGGGCGGCGGCTTCTTCAAAGCGGGCAGCCATCGCCTCCAGGCTGGCGCAGTCGCCCGTGAGCCCGGTTTCCTTCCAGGTGAAGTAAGCCATTATTGAAATACTCCGTAACGAGCGTAGTGACTGGAAGGAGTTTGAGGGATTGAGGTTTGGCTGAAGACAGTTGGTATGTGGTTGGTATGCCGACTGTTTTTGGCCTGATCCCTCACTGCTGCAAACATGGCACGGTCTGATTGCCGTGAAACAGATCGCGGCTGCTGGAAGCGGGGCGACGGAACAGGTGCTTTTGCTGATGCGGGTTGCTCTTCACTGGAAATAAAACGGATTCAGATGACCCGATGGGGGGTCCGAGAGGGCGACTAGGCGGTGTTCGAAGCACCGCCTTTTTGTGTGCTTCGAGATTGATGCTTTTGCTGGTGTCGCCTGCCTGCTGGGCGACCTATCAATGAGTCACACACCAAAAGACCTGCCTTCGTTCAGACGGGTCGGGTGCCAAGGGCGGTTTCCTGGGGTGAGTGCTCTTGACCGAACCTCCTGCGACGGTTTTCCTACTCGTGAGGATTCAAGAACCCGAATAGACCTGGTGAGGTCAAGGGACAGGACTGCTGAACCCCTGGGGTCGAACACTCAGGGGTTTTTTCGTGGCTACTAAAGGGGAGAGAATCACAGCTCCTCCTCTCTGTAATCACTAGCAAGGGTCAAAAGAACCTGGCTCTGCCCAAGAAGTGTTAAGAGGAATTGCGCTGACCTGGCAAGGGGTTGGCGCGCACCAATAAGTTCGACTTGCAACAGCAATAATGGTCTGGCGATGAAGCTAATGAAGGCTAGATTGGCTCAGCTTAAGAGCTTCGCTGTTAAGAAGCTGAATGAGTTTGATGCTTACATATATCGTGGTATTGCGTCCTGGCAAGCTGAATACAGCCTCGCTATGGCCGCTTACTAAACGCGTTTGATAAATGAGATAGGAAACTGTCCGCCGGCAGGTAGCCGGCGGTTTTTTATGACCCTTTCGGCATAACCCGCGCTGCCGGCTGTCATTGGGGAGCCAGCTGAAATCGTTCGATTCTCGTTAGGTGTGCCCACACCACTGCCGCTGCACCAGGTTTCAGCGAAGGTGGGGCCCGACTGTGCTGGATGCCCCTTGTTCTGGTTCCTTGCCGCTGTTAACGCAGGGACAACTGCCAAGCATTGATGCCATTCACACGCATCGCGCACACGGCGAAGGGTTCAACGATTGATGCTTTGGGGAGCAATTGCTTTAGGGTCTGCGACCCCCAGGGTCACTGCCAAGCTGTCCAAGGACTGTGGAACGCAGAAGAGATCGTCAGGCGGAGTGAAAAAAGCAGCACCACGAAGCGTGACTGCTTGCTGCCCAAGCCGATCAGGCGACCGGTTGGAGAGTGGTGAGCAGCTGGCTTGCGTTCTCTGATGCGGTCGCCCTTTTCGGGAGACAAAAGAATCCTGAGCGCAACTGCCGATGCTCTTCAGGATTGAGGTCGGCCATGACTAGCTCGGTTCGCAGTCCACGAGCCTGAGCTGGTTCTTACCGCCTCGCTTGTCCTAGAGGGTGCGCGACCAAACCTTGCAATTCATCCGCGACAGGCCTAAGCCAGGGGTAGTCGCTTAGTTGGTATGCATGCCGTTCTGACGAAGTGCGCTTGCCCCAAGTGCAAATGCGAGGTGCCAGAGGTTGGAGGTGTTGAGCGCAACGGCCTCAGCTTCTGCTCGGAAGCCTGTGCCTCAGGGCATCCAAACAATGAGCCTTGTCATCCCACCGGCGCTTGCGGATGCGATTGCACTGACTAAACACTGGGGATCTTGGGTCAATGAGGTAACCAAGGCCATAGCCGAGCTAGGCGCCGAACCAGCGCCATCCGAGCAGGGGAGTGCCAAGCTCCCGCACCTCAACACTCCCGACCAGGGATCCGTCGGTTAGTGCCAGTGGCCACTGGCTAGTGTCTGTGACCGCTGTGGTCATGGCCGCTGTGATCGTCTTCGCCACCGTCTTCTTCACAGGGTGACCAGACACCAAACCATTCGTAAGCGCCTTCTCAGCCCATCTCCTTGGCCCGTTGCAGGGCTTCTTCCTTAGTCGCAAAGGTGTAGTTGCCGTCAGGCTCTTCTGCTCTCACTCCCAGGGCGCACAAAGACGAAGCGAGCATTAGGACAGCTATCAGTCTTTTCATCTCTCCAACATGGGATGCGAGGCAATTCGACTTCCAGGTGAAGTAAGCCATGGCCAGGCAATGCGCTGATCTGACCGTTAGACGGGCGGAGCAAATCGCGTCTGTCAAAGAAAAAGGGGGTTGCCATACCCCCTCGAGAATCTCCCTTGCCCGACCCGAAGGTCGTGAACAAATGATGCGCCGCGGCGGGGGTTTGAACTGTTGTTCCTGTAACGCTCTGTGCACTGTGTTGGCTGCCGCTGACAGTGTTGAGTGATCAATGTGACCGTTGCGCCATGACTTCTGCGGGCCTGGCTGTGCGACTGATCCTGTTGCTCGTCTTTGGCGCGGTGATGTGTACCTGGCTGGGGGAAGGCACTCCTCCGGTGAACAACACCGAGGCCGATGACGCAATGCCCGCTTTGCAAGCGCAATAGGCCTGGACAACCTCCCGGCCTTGCGTAACAATTAAGATCGAACTTCTTGGTTTGGCGGCAAAGAAAAGCAATGCCCACTCCAAAGCGTCTGCAAGCGATCTGATCAGATGGAAATTCTGATCCATCTCCCCGCTTTGATGGTGGCCGGATCCGCCGCGTTCATCGGCTATTCCTATTACTCCGCGGCTGTTCAGCGGGCCGCAAAACGAGAGCGACTGCGCTAGTCCGCTTATCCCAATGTCGTGGGACTCTCCACGCTCATGGTCGAACCCGAGAGTTCCGGTTTGGAGCAGGTTTGCAATTGGGATGTGGCCGCATGAGGCCGCGCTGGCTTTGGCTTGTCCTCTTCCTGAACGCGGGCATCGCCGTAGGGGTGGCCTGGTTCTGGGTGGACCACCGCCAGGTCTGCGCCCGTTGGGTATCCATGCAACTCAGTGATGCCAGGGCGTGGAGCAGTTGCGGCTTCAGCCGGCGCGCTACAACGCCTATTTCACGGTCCTCGGCTACTGCCGTTGCTACCGGGTCAGCTCAAGCCAGCAGCAGTAATCCCAGGGCGGCCAGCCCAGCGCTGATGAGCCAGAAGCCCACGACCACCTGTTGTTCGGAGGCGACACCCAGTTCGAAGTGGTGGTGCAGTGGAGCCATGCGGAAGACCCGCCGGCCGACACCATCGGGGCCCTTGGTGGCCTTGAACACCCAGACCTGGACGATCACCGAAAGGGATTCCGCCAGGAAGATCCCGCCCATCAAGAGCAGGGCCCAGAGGCTGTTGCTCAGCAGGGCCACCGCGGCCAGGGCCGACCCCATGGCCAGGGAACCGGTGTCGCCCATGAATACCCGGGCCGGGTGCCGATTGAAGAGCAAGAAACCCAGCCAGCAGCCAGCCATGGCCGCGCAGAAGCCGGCGAGGGCGGGGTCCCCCTCATTGCCTCGGAGCATCAGCTGAACCCCCATGCCGCTGAAGACGATCGCTCCACAGCCGGCCGCCAGGCCATCGAGGCCGTCGGTGAGGTTGGTGGCGTTGCTTTCCGCCAAGAAGACGAAGAGGCCTAGGGGCCAGATCAGGAGGCCTAGGGGAAGGATCCAGCCCAGGGGCAGGGCGATCTGTGCGGTGATCAGCTCATGCCAGGAGGCCCAAGCCAGGAAGCCAGCGGCGCCGAGACCCTGCAGCAGCAGTTTGCGGCTGGGCGAGAGCCCCGTGTTGTGGCGTTTGGTCAGGCTACGCCAGTCATCGAATCCGCCGATGACCATGTAGGCCAGGGTGATCGCCGCGACCCCGGGCAAGCGCAGGTCGCTCGGGGCAATCAGCCCCCCCACCAGCACGCCGACGGGAACGACAAGCAGTCCTCCCATCGTGGGTGTCCCCGCTTTGCTCAGGTGGCTTTGGGGCCCCTCCTGGCGGATGACCTGTCCGAGTTTGAGGTTGCGCAGACGGGGCACCCCCCAGGTGCAGACAACGGCGCTGATGGCCGCCGCCACCAGCAGCGGAACGCTGAGCTGCGGTGTTCGCGTGAACCAGTCGCAGACGGCGCAGACCAACAACAGCAACAAACCCAGCAGCAGTGCCAGGCGGCGACTGTTGCTGGGCATCGAGGCGATGAACCTGCTGGTGGAGACCACAGGGGTGGGAGGAATCAATCCTCCCAGTTTTCCTCGTTTTGCTCGTCGTCGGCCTTGTAGTCCTCTTTCTCGCCCATCAGCGCGGACAGTTCTTCTTCTTCCACAGTGCTGACCTCGCTGGTGGCGGCTTCCTCATCCACCACGAGGCGGCCGCTGGTCTCGAGCCAGCTCAGGAGGTCGGGCTCTTCGCGCAGGGGCAGCACCGGGGCGGCTTCGCTGCGGCCGTAGCGGGTCAGCGAAGGATTAATGCCATCCAGCTCGGAGAGGCTGGTGCTGAGGTTGCTGCTCATCGCGTGAGGCCCGTCGGACGTCGGTGTACAGGAGTGCCGGGTTTGTAGCTACCCAGCTGCCGCCAATCCGCCATCCTATCTGAGACTCTCCCTTGGGCCGAGATGGCAGCGGCGAAATGGTGGCAGCTGGCGCCCGCCTGGGGTGTCGCACTTGTCATCAGTTGGCTTTTGGTCTGGGCAGGACGCCACTGGCCAACGCCGTTGTTGGCGCAAACCTGGGCCCTGGAGCGGCCCGATGCGGCGGTGGTTTTGGCCTTGGCACTGGTCCTGCTGCCTCCTCTGGGGATCGCCCTTTGGCTGGTGCTCCAGATGGCTCGCCACCGCGACAGTGGAGAATCGATCGATTGCGCGCATGGAGAGCGTTGATGGGCCGGGCCAAGAAGGCTGTGCTGGCGTATTCCGGTGGTGTGGATACCAGCGTCTGTATTCCCTATCTCAAGAACGAGTGGGGCGTGGAGGAGGTGATCACCTTTGCCGCCGATCTGGGGCAGGGGGATGAGCTCGAGCCGATCCGTCAAAAGGCGCTGGATTCCGGGGCGAGCCAGTCGATCGTTGGTGATCTGATCGAGCCCTTCATCCGTGATTTCGCCTTCCCGGCGATTCGCGCCAACGCCTTGTATGAAGGCCGCTACCCGCTCTCCACGGCCCTGGCGCGTCCCCTGATCGCCCGCCGTCTGGTGGAGATCGCCCGCGAGGTCGGTGCGGATGCGGTGGCCCATGGCTGTACCGGCAAGGGCAACGACCAGGTTCGCTTCGACGTGGCGATTGGCGCCCTTGCACCGGATCTCAAGGTGCTGACCCCGGCCCGCGAATGGGGCATGAGCCGCGAGGAGACCATCGCCTACGGAGAGCGTTGTGGCATCCCCTCCCCGGTGAGCAAGAAGTCGCCCTACTCGATTGATCTCAACCTGTTGGGTCGTTCGATTGAGGCGGGCCCCCTTGAAGATCCCAACGTGGAGCCTCCCGAGGAGATCTACGCCCTGACCGTTGGTGTGGATGCGGCTCCCGATCAGCCCCAGGTGGTGGAAATCGGGTTTGAGAAAGGCAATCCAGTCAGCCTTGATGGCGAGCGTCTCGATCCCGTCAGCCTGATCCGCCGCGCCAACACCCTGGCCGGCAGCCACGGCTACGGCCGCCTCGACATGATCGAGAACCGTGTGGTGGGGATCAAGAGCCGTGAGATCTATGAAACCCCCGGTCTGCTGCTGCTCATCAAAGCCCACCAGGAACTGGAGAGCCTGACCCTGGCCGCGGATGTGCTGCGGAGCAAGCGCCAGTTGGAGCAGCAGTGGGCTGACGTGGTCTATCAAGGCCTCTGGTACGGCCCGCTGAAGGACGCCCTGGACGGCTTCATTGACCGCACCCAGCGCACCGTGAACGGCAGCGTCAAGGTCAAGCTCCACAAGGGCAACGCCACCGTCGTCGGCCGCAGCAGCGCCAACAGCCTCTACGTGCCTGACATGGCCACCTACGACTCCGGTGATCAGTTCGATCACCGTGCTGCCGAGGGCTTCATCTATGTGTGGGGTCTGCCGACCCGTCTCTGGGCCAACAGCCAGCGCTGAGGCCTAGGCCGCTTCGGGCCAGAGCGGTCTTACCCCAGCACACACCTCGGGTTGGAGGGGAAGGATCAAAGGCTCGTCCCCCTCAGGCGACTGCGGCTTCAGTTGGGGGCGACCATGCTGGAGGCGTTCATTATTCTGCGCTCATCAGCCGTTGGCGCTCGAGGATGGGTTCGAGCCGTTGATTGGACTTCCGTTCGAAGATTCCGAGCAGCTCCGCGAGGAGGGACTACATCTCAGCGATCTGATGCCGCGCGCGCTCCAGCTCCTGTTGGCTCTGGGTCAAAGCCGCCTGTAGGACCTGATGCTCCAACAGCCGGCCCATAAAAAAACCTCCTGGAACCTAACCAAGGCGCCAGGAGGAAACAAGAGGCGAGATGCCTTTGGTGATCAGGAAGCGGAGGTTTGCAGGGCAGCTTCGTCGCTGGTGGCCTGGGGTGCGGGACCGGTGCGGGGAGCAGGCAGGGGACCGTCCTGCTTGACGGTCAGGTAACGAATCACGTCTTCGCTCAGTCGCATGGCCTTCTCGAGTGCAGCCACCTGTTGGCCGTCGCCGTTGTGGGCGAGCTGCACGTAGATCCCTTCCTTGTGCTTGGAAATGGTGTAGGCCAGGCGGCGCTTGCCGCGCATCTGGCAATCCAGTACCTCAGCACCTGCTTCGGTGACGAGATCGCGGTACTTGGTGATATGGGTCTCCACCTCTTCCTCCGGGATATCCGGACGAAGGATGTACATCGTTTCGTAGTAGGGCTGCGACATGGCTTACGCGATCCGACGTGGACGCCGAAAGGGACGGTGGCTGATGGGGTGGACCGAAGCCCGTTCATCAGCGGCGGATGGTCCACACTACAGCTGCATGCGAACAGCCTCAGACAGGCTGGGAATGTCGGCTTCCTTGCCGCGCAGGCACTGGATGATCCCGAAGAGCACCAGCACCAGCATCCCCAGGAAGATGGTGTTGGCCAGGGTCCGAACGGCGAAGTTCCCGCCCAGGGGAGCCAGCAGCAGGTTGAACGCCAGGGACAGCACGATCAGGAGGATGTCCAGCAGGATCGCCTGAAGGGCATTGAAGCGGATGAAATAAGGCACCCGTGGGTTGCGCACTACCCCGAGGAACAGCACCAAAAAGAGGATGAAACCGCCGAAGGGAATGGCCTGTTCCACCAGCACCAGCGGCAGCGCCGGCAGGCTGAGCCACTGGAGCATCGGGAAGAGGCTCGTCAGGGAGCGTCCGAAGGGAAGGCCGTCGCTCCAGGGCAAGACATAGGTCAGTAGGGCCAACAGCCTCTGCCAGCTGGGGATCGTCATCGCTCGGGGTCACCTTGGAGGTGACGTTAGTGGGACCTACTGCAGCTGGCGCAGGGCGGCCTGGTGCATGACCTCCACGGGCACTTCGCTGTGGGCACTCCAGAGGCGCAGGGAGGCGGCCCCCTGCCCCACGAGCATGCGCAGGCCGTCCAGGCTGCGGCAACCCTTCTTGGAGGCCTGCTGCAGCAGGGCAGTGGGCCGCGGGGTGTAGATCAAGTCGTACACCCAGGCCTGGGACGCAAGCCTCTCCAATTCAGCGGGGCTCAACGGGCAGGCCTGGCATGCGTTGGGGTCCGTCGCCGAGGTCATCCCCACCGGCGTGGTGTTCACCACCAGGTCCGCATGCGGCAGGGTTTCCTTGACGGCGTTCCCCCAGGACAGGGGCCGCAACTGGGGCGCCCAGCTTTCGCAGTCCGCCTGGAAGGTCTCCAGGGCTTCGGCCCGTCGCCCGGCCAGAACGATGTCGGCAAAGCCCAGCTCCACCAGGCCGGCGACGACGGCGCGGGCACTCCCTCCGCAGCCGAGCACCAGGGCCCGCTTCTCGGACCAGCTGGTTTCCCGCAGTGGCGCGCAGAACCCCTCCACATCGGTATTGGTGCCCAGCCAGCCGCCCCCCTGGCGCGGCACCAGGGTGTTCACGGCCCCCAGCCGCTCCGCCAGTGGACTGAGTTCGCTGCAGAGCGCCGCGACCGCTTGCTTGTGGGGGATGGTCACGTTCAGGCCGCGGCAGCCCATCGCTTCAAGGGCGCGCACAACGGTGGTGAGTTCGGCCGCTGGCGTGGGCAGGGCCAGATAGGCCCAGTCCACGCCCATCACTTCGAGGGCCGCGTTGTGCATCACCGGCGAGAGGGAGTGGCGCACGGGATCGCCCAGCACCCCCACAAGCGCGGTGCTGCCTTGGATGCGGGCCTCGGCGTTCACGGTGGTTCGGGCACTGTTCGGCAACCACACCTAGCCCCACCCGGGTGCTGCTGCGGAGGATGCCTGCAGTTCAGAGGTCACCCATGGGCAAGGTTGTCGGTATCGACCTTGGCACCACCAACAGCTGCGTGTCGGTCATGGAGGGCGGCAAGCCCACCGTGATCGCCAATGCTGAGGGCTTCCGCACCACGCCCTCTGTGGTGGCATACACCAAGAACCAGGATCAACTGGTCGGTCAAATCGCCAAGCGCCAGGCGGTGATGAACCCGGAGAACACTTTCTATTCCGTCAAGCGTTTCATTGGACGCCGGGTGGATGAGGTGAACGAAGAGTCCAAAGAAGTGAGCTACGGCGTCGAGAAGGCCGGCTCCAACGTCAAGGTGAAGTGCCCGGTTCTCAGCAAGCAGTTTGCCCCTGAGGAAGTAAGCGCTCAGGTGCTGCGCAAGTTGGCTGAAGACGCCGGCAAGTACCTCGGCGAGACCGTCACCCAGGCGGTGATCACCGTCCCTGCCTACTTCAACGACTCCCAGCGCCAGGCCACCAAGGACGCCGGCAAGATCGCCGGACTTGAGGTGCTGCGCATCATCAATGAGCCCACCGCGGCTGCCCTGGCCTACGGCCTGGACAAGAAGAGCAACGAGAAAATTCTGGTCTTCGACCTGGGCGGCGGCACCTTCGACGTGTCCGTCCTCGAGGTGGGCGACGGTGTCTTCGAGGTTCTCTCTACCTCCGGTGACACCCACCTGGGTGGCGATGACTTCGACAAGGTGATCGTTGATCACCTGGCTGACACCTTCCAGTCCAACGAAGGCATTGACCTGCGCAGTGACAAGCAGGCCCTGCAGCGTCTGACCGAAGCGGCTGAGAAGGCCAAGATCGAGCTTTCCAGCGCGACCCAGAGCGAGATCAACCTGCCGTTCATCACGGCTACCCCTGAAGGTCCCAAGCACCTCGACCTGACCCTGACCCGGGCCAAGTTCGAAGAGCTGGCCTCCAAGCTGATCGACCGCTGCCGCGTGCCCGTAGAGCAAGCCCTGAAGGACGCCAAGCTGGCTTCCTCGGAGCTGGACGAAGTGGTGATGGTGGGTGGTTCCACCCGCATTCCCGCCGTGCTCGAGCTGGTGAAGCGCGTCACCGGGAAGTCCCCGAACCAAACCGTTAACCCCGACGAGGTGGTGGCCGTGGGTGCCGCCATTCAGGGCGGTGTGCTCGCCGGTGAGGTCAAGGACATCCTGCTGCTGGACGTCACTCCTCTTTCCCTGGGCGTGGAAACCCTGGGCGGTGTGATGACCAAAATGATCCCCCGGAACACCACCATCCCGACCAAGAAGTCTGAGACCTACTCCACCGCTGTAGACGGTCAGACCAACGTGGAAATCCACGTGCTCCAGGGCGAGCGCGAGATGGCCAGCGACAACAAGTCGCTGGGAACCTTCCGCCTCGATGGCATCCCCCCTGCACCCCGTGGCGTTCCCCAGATCGAAGTCACCTTCGACATCGACGCCAACGGCATCCTGAGCGTCACCGCCAAGGACAAGGGCAGCGGCAAGGAGCAAAGCATCTCCATCACCGGTGCCTCCACCCTTAGCGACAACGAGGTGGACAAGATGGTGAAGGACGCCGAAGCCAACGCCAGCGCTGACAAGGAGAAGCGCGAGCGGATCGACGTCAAGAACCAGGCCGAAACCCTCGTGTATCAAGCCGAGAAGCAGCTGGGCGAGCTGGGTGACAAGGTTGGCGCCGAGGACAAGGCCAAGGTCGAGTCCTCCTCTGCCAAGCTCAAGGAGGCCATCGAGAAGGACGACTTCGAAACGATGAAGTCCGAGCTCGAGACCCTGCAGCAGGCCCTATACGCCGCCGGTGCCGCTGTCTATCAGCAAGCCGCCGGTGCTGAAGGTGCCGCCGCTGGTGCCCCTGGCGCTGAGGCCGGCGGTTCCGGTGCGGCCGGCGACGACGTGATCGACGCCGAATTCACCGAGTCCAAGTAGTGCTCCGCTCACGCTGGTGAGCCCAGGGCCCCCGGTTCCAACCGGGGGCTTTTTTGTGCCTCGACCCGCGCAGCAAAAAGCCCCCCTTGGGGGGCTTAGGGAGTTGCCCTTGGGTTATTCGCCGATGCTGGCGACAGCGGCCCGCGCCTTCTGCAGCACGTTGGGGGGCAAGCTCACGTAGCCGAGGGCCGGGGCATTGGCTTGGGCGGCGTCGCTCAGGGTGTAGTTGAAAGCCTCCTGCAGACCCTTGAGCTTGTCGCCGTTACCGCTCTTGTAGAGCAGGATCCAGGTGAAGGTCACGATCGGGTAGCCCGCCTTGGGATTGGGGTTGCTCCCGGTCAGGTTCGTGCCCAGATCGATGCTGCCCAGGGCTTTGGAGGCTTCTTTGGTGGTGGGCTTGGCGTACCTGCCACTGGCGTTCTGCAGGGCAGCCGCCTGCAGATCACCTCGCACATAGGAGCTTTCGACGTAGCCCAGGGCGCCCTTGATCTGCTGTAGGCCGGCGGCCATGCCTTCGTTGCCCTTGGCACCAAGGCCTGTGGGCCATTTGATTGATTTGCCGCTGCCAGGGCCGGCAGCCCAGGCGGGGCTGAAGGCCGAGAGGGACTTGGTGAAGTTGTAGGTCGTGCCCGAACCGTCGGAGCGGTAAACCACCTTGATGGCCTGATCGCTGCAGCCGACGTCGCTGTAGTTGGTGATCTTGCCCTCGAAGATGCTCACCAGCTGCTGCTGGCTGAGCTTCAGTTCACAGCCGGGGTTGTTGTAGGCCACGGCGATCGCACCGGCGGTCATAGGCACCTGTACAGCCCCGCGATTGACAGCGGCGGCATCCGCTTCGCTAAGGGGCTTGTCGCTGGCGGCGAAATCCACTGTCGCAGCCTCGAACTGGCGAATGCCAGCGCCGGAGCCCACCGATTGGTAGTTGACCTTGACGGAGCCCTTGGCGGCCAGGTCCTGGAACCAGCGCAGGTAGATGGGAGCCGGGAAGGTTGCGCCGGCCCCCTGGAGGCGCGCGCCGGAGATGTTGCCCCCGGAGCCGCCGCAGGCAGTCAAGGCAATGACTCCAAGGAGGCTGAGCGGTGCCAGGGTGCGGGAGCGCAGCATCGTCGGCTGTGGTCGACAAGGGCCCTCAGGCTATATACACACCCATCCGCGGTCAGTCCTGGCCGGAGTTCTCGATCTGATCGGCGACCCAGGTTGCGCTGGCAGGAGCCAGCAGCACCCCATTGCGGTAGTGCCCACTGGCCAGGAGGAGCCCCGGCTCCAGTTGCTCCAGCAGCGGGGCCGGCCGGCCGAGGGGGCGGGCCCTGAGGCCCTGCCACTGGCGTAGAACTGTGGCCCGCTTGAGCCATGGCGGCGCCTGGCCGTTGAGCTCCCGCAGGGCCTGCAGCTCCTGGGGCTGGCCCTGGCGTTGATCGATTTCCACGGTGGCCCCCAGCCATAGGCGGCCTCCGGGCCGAGGCACCAGGTTGATGCCGCTCCAGCTCAGGCTGCCCGGCCAGTTGCTGGGGCCCTGAGCCCCCTCGGCGAGTTGCAGCTCCAGGGCTTGGCCCAGCACGGGAAGTTGGGGGCGCTCATGGCCCAGGGGCTCCAACAGCGCTGAACTGCCCAGGCCGGCACAGAGCACCGCCCATTCAAAGTTCCCCGCGTCTTTGCTAACGCAGCGCACGCGCCAGCGGCCAGCGTCGCCCCGCTCCAGGCCGTCCACTCTTGAGGGGTTCAGCGCGAGCCCGAGGCGTTCCCCATCGGCGAGCAGGGCCCGCATGGCGGGAATGGGATCGAGTTGTCCGTCTTCGGGGGAGAGCAGTCCCCCCAGGCACGGTTGGGGAATCAGCGGCCTGAGCTGCTCCAGTTCAGTGGCCTCGAGCAAGCGCAGGTCTTCACGCTGACCCGCCAGCTGGGCTTGGGCCTCCTGCTCGGGTGCGTTACTGGCCAGTTGCAGCAGACCCGGACGGAAGGGCAGGTCATGGCCCCGCTGCTGAAGGGTCTCGCGCCATTGGCGCCAGAGGGTGTGGGACTGCTGCCGCAGCTTCCAACCTCGGCCACGGCTGCGGCGAAAGACGCGGGTCATCAACAGGCCTAGGGCTGCGCTGCTGCCCGCGTTCTCGGTCTGTGCCTGCCGCAGTTGGGGGTCAAAGATCGTGACCTGGTGGCCAATCCGCTGCAGGTGCCAAGCCACAGAAAAGCCCACCACACCTGCTCCGATCACGCAGATCGAGGAGGGCCGGCGGGTGGGCAGGGGGTTCAGCGGATTCAGATCTGCTTGAGGTCGGACTGAACTTGCTCAGGAAGGATCTGGGCATAACGGCCGAAACCGCTGGCGACCTTGATGTAGGACTTGCTCAGATTGTTGGCGTCCTGCAGACGGGCGGCTTCGTCGAGGTCGGCGAGGGCGGCCTTCAGATCAGTGGCCAGCTTGGTGGCCTCGGCGCGGTCGCCGGGCAGCAGGCGCTGGTTTATGTACAGCATCTCGCGGCCCACTTCCTGCATGGGGCCGTGGATCAGGTTGCGGGTGAAGACCCAGTTGCGCTCGTTCACCAGGGTGGCTAGCTCGGGCAGGCGGTTGCGGGCGGCGAGGAAGCCTTCGGCCTGGCGCTCGATCACGGTGATGTCGTCAGCACTCAAGGTGGGGGCCTTTGCCTTGGCTCCACCACAGGCGGTCAGGCCAAAGCTGATCACCAGAGCGAGAGCCGCCAGGGCCAGTCGCCGCAGGCCGGAATAGAGCTGTTGAGCCGCCATCGTTGCTGAACTTGGTTGCGCGACTTTACCCAGGGCTACAGGTCTAGGAGCACTGCATAACGAGCTGCAACGGCTGGAACGGCAGAATTCAGAACTCGACGGGCTTTGACGCCATTTCATGACGGCTGCCACCGCCATCCTTCAGATGATTTGCCCGGATCAGCCTGGGCTTGTGCGGGAGCTCTCCGGTTGGGTGGCGGGCAACGGCGGCAACATCGTCCACGCCGACCACCACAGCGACCAAGGGGCGGGCTTGTTCCTCAGTCGCATTGAGTGGCAGCTCGAGGGCTTCGGTCTGCCCCGGGAAGCGATTGCCCCGGCAGCGGCGTCCCTGGCGGAGCGCCTCGGCGGTGAACAGACGGTCACCTTTTCCGATCAGCGTCCGGCGGTGGCGATCTTCGTCAGCAAGCAGGACCACTGTTTGTTGGATCTGCTCTGGCGAGTGCGCACGGGCGAGTTGCCAATGCGGGTACCGCTGGTGGTCTCCAACCATCCGGATCTGGGTTCGATCGCCGAGGAGTTCGGCGCCCAGTTCGTTCATGTGCCGATCAGCAACGCCAACCGCGCCGAGGCGGAGGCCCGTCATCTCGAGTTGCTGGCGGAGAACGGCATCGAGTTGGTGATCCTGGCCAAGTACATGCAGGTCCTCACCCCTACCTTCCTAGCGGCCTTTGACCCCCGGGATGCGTTCCATCGGGTGATCAATATCCACCACTCCTTCCTGCCGGCCTTCATGGGGGCACAGCCCTATCACCGGGCCTGGGAGCGGGGCGTGAAATTGATCGGCGCCACCGGGCACTACGTTACCGCCGAGCTGGATGCGGGCCCGATCATTGCCCAGTCCACCGTTAATGTGAGTCATCGCGATGAGGTTGAAGATCTCATTCGCAAAGGCCGCGACACCGAACGTCTGGCCTTGGCACGGGCGGTGCGCTTGCATCTGAAACGACAAGTGATGGTCTACCGCGGCCGTACGGCGGTGTTCGCATGACCAAGCTCTGGCGCAGGCCGCTGCACGCCGGTTTGGAGTTGCTGGATCGGGAGCAGCCGGCGGCGGCGACCCCCTTGGGCTGGCGCTGTTTCCAGGTCGCCCTCCTGCTCCTGCCGGCCAGTGCCCTGTTGGCGGGACTGCTGCTGTTTGTGGCCTTGGTCCTGGGGAGCCGTCAGCCGACGGCTTGGCGGGACGACCTGGTCAATTGGTGGCTGGGGGGCATTGGCCTCTGGATGGTGCTGGGCTGCTTGACGGCCTCCAGCGGTTGGCTGGCTTGGGTCGGTTTGGGCAATTGGCTGCCCTTTTTCTGGGCGTTTTGGGGGTTTCAGCCCTACCTGACGACGCCCGAGGCCCGGCGCAGGGTGGCCCTGTGGCTCGTGGCGGGAACCGTGCCGGTGCTGGGCACCGGCTTTGGTCAAATGGTGCTCGGCTGGAGCGGCCCTTACGAATTACTGGGTGGGGCGATCGTCTGGTGGATCCGCGGCGGCGGCAATCCGCCCGGTCGGCTCTCGGGTCTGTTTGATTACGCAAATATCACGGCGGCTTGGCTGGCCTTGAGCTGGCCGCTGGTGCTGGCGGCCTTTCTGCAGCACTGCCGCCGCTGGCGCTCTGGCCCCGTGGCCTTTGGGCTCTGGGGCATCAGCTTTGCCCTGGTGGTGACCCAGGTGGCGGAGATGCTGGCCACCGACTCCCGCAATGGCTGGGGCGCCCTGGTCTTGGCGGTCCCGATCGTGCTTGGCCCGGGCCGCTGGATTTGGCTGGTGCCCCTGATCCTGCTGGCACTGCTTCCCGTCGCCTTGGCCACCTTGCCGGGGGTGCCCTCGGTGATTCAGGCGCCCCTGAGGGAGATCGTCCCCCAGTCGATTTGGGGCCGCTTGAACGATTTCAACTCCCATGGGGAGCGGCCCTTGGCCCTCACCCGCCTCAGTCAGTGGGGCACGGCCGTGGGGCTTGTCGGTGAGCGCCCTTGGCTGGGTTGGGGGGCGGCGGCCTTCAGCGTGATCTATCCCCTGCGTACGGGCCATTGGCATGGCCACCCCCACAACATCGCCTTGGACCTGGCATTGAGCCATGGCCTGCTGGTGGCTGTTGGCCTGGTGGGCTTGGTGCTCTGGCTCTTGATCCGCGGCGTGAGGCTCGGGATGGCCAGTGGCGCACTGTTTGAGCGGGCCTGGTGGGCCGCAGCCCTTCTGCTTGTGGTTCTGCACGCCACAGACATTCCGATGTACGACAGCCGACTGAACATCGCCGGTTGGATTCTCTTGGCGGGCTTGCGCTGCCGCCGTTAGGTCAAGGCTTCGTCGTGGTGCTTCAGCAGAGTGGCCTTGGGCAGCGGACCCTTCAGGTGCTCCCAGGGCAGGATCCGATCCGCCTCCCAACCACAGTGGATCACGTCCTCCCAGGGGGGGAGGGGCGTCTCGGCTTCGCGGTAGGCCTGCTTCCAGCCGCCGAGTTTTTCGTGGCGGCCGCGCACAGCGGCGATCACCGGGGCCAGGCGCCGGTCGCTGCGCGAGAGCAGCGCCTGAATCACGCTCCAGCCGTAGCTCTCGGGGCGTAGGTCGATGCCCTTGGGCTTGAGCCGCTTGGCCAGCAGCTTCAGCCGTTTCTCGGCTTCCGGGCGGACGCCCTGCCATTGGAAGGGGGTGTGGGCCTTGGGCACAAAGGTGCTGACCCCCAGGGACAGGCGCAGGCCTGGGGTGGCTTTTTTGAGCTGGAGTAAGAGGTCGGCGGTCGCCTCGATGTCCTCCTCGCTTTCCGAGGGCAGGCCGGCCATGCCGTATAGCTTCAGGCCGCTGAGACCACCTTCTTTGGCGTAGCGGGCCGCGGCATAGATCTCCTCGGTGGCCAGCTTTTTGTTGACTACCTCGCGCATGCGCTCGCTGCCGCTTTCGATGGCGATTGTCAGGGACTTGCTGCCGCGTTTCGCCAGGATGCGCCCGAGCTCGGGGGTGACGGTGGCGGCCCGCACCGAGCTGACGCTGACTCGGGTGTCCTCAAAGCGGTCCTGATCGAGCCAATGCAGCAGGTCGCTGAATTGGGGGTGCTGGGTGACGGATGCCCCCAATAAGCCCAAGCGTTCGGTGGCCCCCAGGCCCTTCTCCACGGCCGGGATCAGCCCGTCATCGAGGCTAGGGGTTCGGAAGGGCAGGGTGAGGTAGCTGGCCAGGCAGAAGCGGCAGAGCTCCGGGCAGCTGCGCACCACCTCGACCATGTGAATGGAGGGCCAGGCCGCCTCCGGGGTGATCACCGTGGAGTGGCTCAGAGTGTTGCCGCGCCAGGTCTGCTTCTCAATGGTTTCGGGAATGCCGGCCTCGATTGGTTCGATCGCCAGCAGGTCGCCGCCCTCGCCGTAGCGGGGGGCGTAGAGCGACGGGATATAGATACCGGGCACCGCCGCCAGGCGCTGCAGGCGTTCGTGGCGCGGCGCGGTTTTGCACTCCTGCAGGGCATCGATAAACGCCGGCAGCAGCAGTTCGCCATCGCCGAGCAGCACCGCATCAAAGAAGGGGGCTAGGGGCTCGGGGTTGGCAGTCAGTACCGGCCCCCCGCCGAAGACGATGGGATCGTTGTCGTCGCGCTCGCTCGCCCAGATCGGGATGCGCTGTTTCTCCAGCAGATCCAGCAGCACCGGCCCGTCGAGTTCCCAACTCAGGGACAGGCCAAAGAGGTCGCAGTGGCGGTGCTGCGGATCGCCCTGGTCGGTGAACAGCCGCCGCACGTCCACATCGGCGCGCTGGGCCAAGGTCGCCCAGACCACCTGATAGCCGAGGCTCGTGATCCCCACGGTGTAGGTGCTGGGGAAGGCCAAGACCGCCCGAAGGGCACCGTGCTGCGCAGCAGCTGGCTCAAACAGCAGGGTTTCTTGGTTCAAAGATCCCTGGGGCTGAGCGGTGTGCCCGGCAATTTCATCTCCCCTTGGGTGTTCGTCGCACTGCTCTGCAGGGCAAGCTGCCGCTGGTAGATCGAGTGCTCGTGGGTGATCCGCGAGATCACGAAGCTGACCACCGCGCAGACAAACAGCGGCTTGAGGATCAGCAGGTCCTTGGTCAGGGCAAAAACTAGGAAAACCGCCGTGATCGGTGTGCGGGAGCAGGCCGCGATGAAGGCCGCCATCCCCGCAAAGACGTAGGTGCTGGGGGCATGGCCGGAGAGATGTTCGGCGATGCCCGCGGCGGTGAGCCCCAGGGCCCCGCCCAGGGTCAGCATCGGCGCAAAAAGGCCCCCCGGCGCTCCAGTGGCGGCGGCTAGGCCCGTGGCAAAAAACAGCAGCGTGAAGATTCCCACGGCTTTGCTGAGTTCCACGTGGCCGTCCACAATGGCGTGCTGAAGAGCTGCGTTGTTGCGGAAATCAGACGGAAGGGCGGCATAGAGGCAGCCCAAGGCGATGCCCCCCAGCAACATCCGCACCACGATCTTCCCGGAGAAGAAGCGTTGGCCAAGGGATTGCATCCGGACCACATAGCGGGTGTACAGCTCGGCGAGCAGCCCCACCACGATTCCCAAGACGACCAAATAGATCAGGTCCTTGGGTAGGAACTGAATATCCATTTGGTACTCGCTGCTGACCTGGAACCCCCGTTGGCCCAGGCCAGCGCTTTGCTGGCCGAAGCCAGCCAGACCCATCACATCGGCCCAGAAGCTGCCGGCGAAGGCCGTGCCAAGCACCAGCAACAGCAGGATGGGACCGGATTTCCGCAGCAGCTCTTCAATCGCGTAGAAGAAGCCCCCCAGGGGTGCGTGGAAGACCGCTGCAATGCCCGCGCCGCCGCCGGCCGCCACGATCACCCGCAGCAAAGAGGGGGGCGCCTTGAACCAGCGGGCCATCTGCCAGCCCACGGAACTGCCCATCTGAACGGCAGGACCTTCCGGGCCGAGCGGGAAGCCACTGCCGATGGCCAGGATCCCGGCCAGCAGTTTGATGATGGCCACCTGCAGGTTCATCGGCAGGCTCTGGCGCGAGAGGAAACGCATCACCTGCGGGATTCCCGAGCCGGCTGCCGTCGGTGCCAGGGTGCTGATCAGCACGGCCGAGAGCAGGCCGCCGAGTCCCCCCATGAAAGGCAGCACCAGCCAGGGGCTGGCTGTCTCGAGCAGGCCCAGGCGCCAGCTGCTTAGCCAGCCCACTCCGGTCTTGAACAGCAGGCCCGCCGCAGCGGCCCCGAGGCCGGTGACTATGAGGGTGAGAACGACCGACGGCCAGCGCTGCTGGACCATCCGCTCGAGGTTGCGGCTGGTCCTCCAGGACTGCAGTTCCAGCTTCAGGCCGTGGGTCTGCACGACGCTTAGACCCCTGCCAGCACTTTCGCCTCGTCGTCGCTACTGACCACGCGACCGCTGTCCTCAAAGCCTTCGATCTGATCGAAGTTCAGGTAGCGGTAGAGCTCAGCGCCCTTGGGATCGATCTTGTCCGCGGCGATGGCCAGGTACTGCTCCTTGGTCGGGAGCCGGCCCAGCTGGGCGCAGACCGCCGCCAGCTCCGCGCTGCCGAGATACACCTGAGCGCCGTTGCCGAGGCGGTTGTTGAAGTTGCGGGTGCTCGTCGAGAACACCGCCGTGTTGTCCTCGACGCGGGCCTGGTTGCCCATGCATAGGGAGCAGCCGGGCATCTCCATGCGGGAGCCGGCCTTCTCGAAGATCCCGTAGTAGCCCTCCTGCTTCAGCACCTCCTCGTCCATCCGGGTGGGTGGGCAGACCCAGAGGCGGGCCGTGTTCTCCCCTTGGCCCTCCAGAACGGTGGCGGCGGCGCGGTAGTGGCCGATGTTGGTCATGCAGGAACCGATGAACACCTCATCGATCTGTCCCCCGGCCACATCGGAGAGGGTTTTGACGTTGTCGGGGTCGTTTGGGCAAGCCAGGATCGGTTCGGTGATCTCAGCGAGGTTGATCTCGATCACCGCGGCGTACTCCGCGTCGGCGTCGGCCTCCATCAGGACGGGATTGGCCAGCCATTCCTCCATGGCCTTGATCCGGCGGGCCAGGGTGCGGGCATCGCTATAGCCCCGAGCAATCATGTTTTTCAGTAGCGCTACGTTGCTGCGCAGATACTCGCTGACGGTCTCCACCGAGAGCTTGATTGTGCTGCCGGCGCAGGAACGCTCGGCCGTGGCGTCGGTCAGCTCGAAGGCTTGCTCCAGCTTCAGATCGGGCAGGCCCTCGATCTCCATGATCCGGCCGCTGAAGATGTTCTTCTTGCCGGCCTTCTCCACGGTGAGCAGCCCCTGCTGGATGGCCACGTAGGGGATGGCATTGACCACATCCCGCAGGGTGACGCCTGGTTGCAGGGCGCCGGAGAACTTCACGAGCACTGACTCGGGCATGTCCAGAGGCATGGCGCCGATTGCGGCAGCGAAGGCCACCAGGCCGGAGCCGGCGGGGAAGGAAATGCCGAGGGGGAAGCGGGTGTGGCTGTCACCGCCGGTGCCCACGGTGTCGGGCAGCAGCATCCGGTTCAGCCAGCTGTGGATGATGCCGTCGCCGGGGCGCAGGGCCACGCCACCGCGGGAGCTGATGAAGTCGGGCAGCTCGGCGTGGGTCTTCAGGTCCACCGGCTTGGGGTAGGCCGCGGTGTGGCAGAAGCTCTGCATCACCAGATCCGCGGAGAAGCCCAGGCAGGCCAGCTCCTTCATCTCGTCGCGGGTCATCGGCCCGGTAGTGTCCTGGGAGCCGACGGTGGTCATCAGAGGCTCGCAGCTGGTGCCCGGGCGCACTCCCTTCAGGCCGCAGGCCTTGCCGACCATCTTTTGGGCCAAGGTGAAGCCCTTACCGCTGTCCGCAGGGGCGCTGGGGCGGATGAACAGGTCGCTGGCGGGCAGGCCCAGTTGGACCCGCACCTTGTCGGTCAGGGCGCGGCCTATCATCAGGGGGATGCGGCCGCCGGCACGTACCTCATCGGTGATCGTGCTGGGCTTGAGCTCAAAGCGAGCCACCACTTCGCCAGCATCGGCTTCACCGGCGGCCCGTTCGATCGTCCCGGCGTAGGGGCGGATTGTGATGACATCGCCTGAGTTGAGGGCGGTCACATCGCACTCGATCGGCAGGGCGCCGGAATCCTCCGCGGTGTTGAAGAAGATCGGGGCGATCTTGCCGCCGAGCACCACGCCACCGCTGCGCTTGTTGGGCACGTGGGGAATGTCGGTGCCGGTGTGCCAGAGCACCGAGTTGATGGCGGATTTGCGGGAGCTGCCGGTGCCTACCACGTCGCCCACGTAGGCCACCGGATGGCCCTTCTGCTTGAGTTCAGCGATCAGGTCCAGACCACCGGGCATCCGGGTCTCGAGCATCGCCGTGGCGTGCAGCGGGATGTCCGGGCGGGTGGTGGCGTGTGTCGCGGGGGAAAGGTCGTCAGTGTTGGTCTCGCCTTCCACCTTGAAGACCGTGACCGTGATCTTGGCGGGCAGCTCGGGCTTGGCCGTGAACCATTCGGCATTGGCCCAGCTGTCGATCACCCGCTTGGCTTGGGCATTGCTGGAGGCCAACTCGAGGACGTCGTTGTACGCGTCGTAGACGAGCAGGGTGCGGCTGAGGCCCGTTGCGGCAGCTTCGGCGATGGCGGCGTCCCCATGGGAGAGCAGCTCGATCAGGGCGCCGACGTTGTAACCGCCGATCATCGTGGCCAGCAGCTGGACCGCCTCCACGGGCTGGACCAGGGGGCTGCTTGTTTTGCCCTGGGCCACGGCACTAAGCCAGTCGGCTTTGACATAGGCCGCCTCATCCACCCCCGGGGGGATGCGCTCGGAGAAGAGATGCAGCAAAAACTGCTCTTCACCGGCGGGAGGTGCCTGGAGCAGTTCAGTCAGGGACTGGGTATCGGCGGCTGTCAGCGGCAGGGCGGGGACTCCTTGGGCTTCTCGCTCCGCAGCGGCTGCGCGGTAGTCGGCAAGGAAGCTGCTGGCAGACATCGGCGCTGGAACCCGGGGGGCTCTCGATCGGTGGACGTCTGACCATTCTTCTTTGCCGCCGGTCCCCCCCGTTGTGACGAACGATGCGACTGGGCTTTTAGGGTGGGTTGTTCCGAGCCCCTTGGATGGTTGCCGGCATGATTCCCACCTCTGATCTCCACGTGGTGGAAACCCGGCCCCTGGTGGCACCCACCCTCTTGCATGGCGAGCTGCCCCTTAGTGAGGCCGCAGGTCGCACCGTGCGCGAGGCCCGCGAGCGGATCAAGTCCATCCTGCGGGGTGATGATCAGCGCTTGCTGGTGATCGTTGGACCCTGTTCGGTTCATGACGTGGATGCCGCGAATGAATACGCCAGCGCCATTGCCGAAGAGCACAAACGCCACCGCGATCAACTCGAGGTGGTGATGCGGGTCTATTTCGAGAAACCCCGCACCACGGTTGGTTGGAAAGGGTTGATCAATGACCCCCACCTCGACGGCAGCTACGACATCAACACTGGTCTGCGTCTCGCCCGCGGTTTGCTGCTGCACCTGGCGGACATGGGCCTGCCAGCGGCCACCGAGCTGCTGGATCCGGTCGTCCCCCAATACATCGCGGATCTGATCAGCTGGACCGCGATCGGCGCCCGCACCACCGAGAGCCAGACCCACCGGGAAATGGCCTCCGGGTTGTCGATGCCGATCGGCTTCAAGAACGGCACCGATGGCAGTGCGATCACGGCCATCAACGCCATGGAGGCGGCCGCACGCCCCCACCATTTCCTGGGAATTAACAAGGATGGCCAGGCCGCCATCGTCACCACGACCGGGAACCCCGATGGTCACCTGGTGCTGCGGGGCGGCAAGCAGGGCACCAACTACCACCGCGAGGCGATCGAAGAAGCCTCCGCCGCTCTGGTCAAAGACGGCCTGCCGGCGCGGGTGATGGTCGACTGCAGCCACGGCAACTCCAACAAGGACTACCGCCGTCAAGGTCACGTCGCGGCTCAGGTCGCCGATCAATTGCGGGCGGGTTCCCGGGATGTCATGGGCGTGATGCTCGAGAGCCACTTGGTGGCTGGTAATCAAAAGATCAGCCCCGATCGCGCTAACTTGACCTACGGCCAGAGCATCACTGACGCCTGCATCGACCTGGATGCGACCCGCGAAGTGTTGGCTGGCTTGGCTGATGCAGTTGTTGCGGCGCAGAGCGCTTCTGCAGTAGTGGTTTAGAGCTGGACATTCATTGCATTAGCACTCGAAGATCGCGAGTGCTAATTGTCATTATTCTCTGCGAGTGTGGTTGCAAAAAGTTGGTCACGAGCGGGATCTTCTGCTGGTCCAATTCCTTTCCCCGCAGCTTGAAGGGGGGCTGCCCATGGCCTACCTGTTGCAGTTTTTCGGCCTTTCTGATCCATTGCAGCTCTTCTATCTGCAGCAGAGTTCCATCGAGGGTTCGGGTCCGGTCTTCATGAGCTTTCGTCCCGTGCAGCTGGATGCCCTGATGGCTTGGGCCGTGGAGACCGCCAGTCGCCGACAGTGGGATCCCGAGCTCACCCAGCAGAGCGTCCTGCAGGCCGGGATGGAGCACCGCTGTGAGGCGATGCTCAGGGCATAGCGAGTTGCCAAAGAGAAGCGGTGGCTAACGGCACGCTCAAGTTGTCGAAGCCGAAGCCGCTCAGTTGTTCCAGCCCGGTGGCGGCCACGGCGATGACAGCCGCTGCCACCAGGCCGGGTGCAGAAGCCCCCGTTGCGTGTGCGACCCCGATTAAGAGGGCCAGGACTAGCCAGCTGGTGAGGGCCATGGCGGCGGTACCCGCCAGGGATTTGGTTTGCCCGAAGAGCTTCCAGCGCGGCGACAGGATCTGGGGGCCCACCAACCCGGCGAGTCCATCGCCGCAGGCCATCACCAGCACGCCGGCGGCAACGGGGAGCGGTTGCTGGGGCCAGAACAGGGCTAAGAGAATCGTGATCGAGGCGCCGTAGGCGATCGTCCCGTAGCTATGGCGTCCGACGTCCTCGATCGCAGGCAGCAGGCGGAAGCGGTGGTTGAGGGCTGTTCCAACCGTGACCAGGGCCGCGGCGCCGAGGGCGAAGTCCCGCGGAATCGCAAAGACCCAGGCGAGCAGGACGACGGCGCCGGTACCGATGTGCACGACCTTGCGGCTCCACTCCTTCTGGCGAGGCCAACGCCGGCGTACGGTCGAGGCCGTCAGCAGGACAGCCGCCAGCCATGCTGCGACCGCAGCCACGCCGAGGAGCTGTTGCGTGACCACTGAACTCAGGCGATACGGCTCAAGCAGCCCGCTGGTAGTTGGTCATCAGGCGCAGCTTGAGGATCGCTTTGGATTCCAGCTGACGCACCCGTTCGCGGGAGACATTGATCTGGCGGCCGATTTCCGCCAGGGTCAAGGGCTCCTGGCCGGCCAGGCCAAAGCGCAGTTCGATGATGCGGCGCTCCCGCTCATTCAGCTGCGAGAGCCAAGTGCCGAGGTGTTCCTTCTGCAGGTTGCGATCCATGGAATCCATGGACTCGTTGCTGTTGGGGTCTGCGATTAGCTCACCGAGGGTGCTCCGATCCTCGTCGCCTCGGGCATGGGCATCGAGGGAGGCGCACGGAGCACTCTGGGAGATCAGATCTTCCAGCTCCTGCGGTTGCATGCCCATGGCATGGGCCAACTCCAGGCGATTGGGCTGACGGCCAAAGCGATGGGAGAGCTCGCGAGTGATGCGGCGCATCTTCGAGAGCTTTTCGCTGACATGAATGGGGAGGCGAATCGTCCGGGCGCTGTTGTCGATGGCCCGTGTCATGCCCTGGCGAATCCACCAGTAGGCGTAGGTCGAGAACTTGTAACCCATGGCTGGGTCGAACTTGTCCACCGCCCGCTCCAGGCCGATGGCACCTTCTTGAACCAGGTCAAGCAGTTCGAGTCCTTGGTTCTGATACTTCTTGGCCACGCTGACGACGAGCCGCAGGTTGGCGGCCATCATTCGATCGCGGGCGCGGGTGCCCATTCGGATCTGGTGCTTCTGCCGGGCCGTCAGTTCTGCGGCGGGGAGTTCTTGCAGGCGCTTCATGGCCTGCACATGGTGAGCTAATTCAATCTCTTCGGCGGGGGTCAGTAGCGGTACCCGCCCGATATTGCTCAGATACCAGCCAATCGAATCAGCACTAAGGCGACCTCCTTGTCGGGATGCGGCAGATCGAGCGGTTGATTTGTTGCTCGAAGGGCCTGAAGCAGCGGGCTTGTTTGCAGGCATGGCAGCTGAGGCGCAGGCTTCGGAGGTTGCTTTGGGCTGGTGGTTGTCTCTGCTGGGTCGCAGAGGTGTTCAGAAAGCCGCAAAACAAATTGATTTGGCCGGAATGTAGCACTTCTGGCCAACGCGAGATGTATGGAATTGGAAGACTTACTGAGGCCTTTTCGTTCGTTTTTCTTTCTGTTTGTAGCCCTCGCTACGCGCCCGTCGCCACTGGGATCAGGCCCTTTCTCCAGCTATCGATCAGGTTGGCTTGCACCGCGATGTTCTCGTCCTCGGGGATGCGCCGGCTGAAGCTGCCATCGCTCTGCATGTCCCAGGCGGTGCAGTTGTCATTGAGATAAATGTCCATCAGCCGTATCAGCCGTTCGTGTAGATCGGGATCTTCCACGGGAACCACCGCTTCGACGCGTCTGTCGAGATTGCGACCCATCCAGTCGGCGCTGCCGATGTACATCTCAGGCTCGCCGCCGTTCTTGAACCAGAACAGGCGGGAGTGCTCGAGGAAGCGGCCGATGACGCTGCTCACCCGGATGTTCTCGCTGACGCCGTCGAGGCCAGGCCGCAGGCTGCACATGCCCCGCACCACCAGGTCGATCTGCACGCCGGCCTGGGAGGCCTCGTAGAGGAGCGCAATGATCCGCGGATCTACCAGGGCATTCATCTTGGCCTTGATGGCGGCGGGCTTCCCGGCCTGGGCGTGATCGACCTCCCGCTGAATCAGCGCTTGCATTTGACGCCGGAGGGTCACGGGGGCGACGAGCAGGCGCCGGAAATCCTGCTGCTTGGAGAAGCCGGTCAGGTAGTTGAACAACTCGGCCAGGTCCTGTCCCAGTTCCGGCCTGGCCGAGAGCAGGCCCAAGTCGGTGTAATGCGCCGATGTTTTTGAGTTGTAGTTGCCCGTGCCGATGTGGCAGTAGCTGCGCAGCAGATCTTTTTCTTTGCGCACCACCAGCGTGATCTTGGTGTGGGTCTTCAGGCCGATCACGCCATAGACCACGTGGACGCCGGAGCGCTCCAGTTGGCGGGCCCACTGAATGTTGTTGTCTTCGTCGAAGCGGGCCTTGAGTTCGACCAGCACCATCACCTGCTTGCCGTTCTCGGAGGCGCGAATCAGGGCGGCAATGATCGGGGAGTCCTTGGACACCCTATAGAGCGTCATCTTGATGGCCAGCACTGATGGGTCATCGGCGGCCTGATTGATGAACTCCTCGACGGACGTGGAGAAGAGGTCAAAGGGATGGTGCAAAAGCACATCACCCCGGCGCAGCACCGAGAAGATGCTGGTAAATTCCTCTGCCTTGATCGAGCCATCCTCCAGCAGGCTCTTCTGGGCTCGGGCCAGGTTGAGCGCCGTGCGGCCCCGGTGGGGGGCGTCCTTCAGGGCCGGCAGTGGAATCGACAGCAGGCTCATTAGGTCATCGAGTCCCAGTGGCCCGCCGATGCGATAGAGATCCTCCGGATCCACTCCTGTGCCGTCCAGCAGGAGTTCGACGACGGCATCGGGCATCTCGTCGGCGACTTCCAGGCGCACCACTTCCCCGCCCATCCGGCGTTTGCGTAGTCCCTGCTGCAGGGCCTCCATCAAGTCGTCGGCTTCCAGGTCCCGCAACTCCAGGTCCGCATCCCGGGTCACGCGAAAGAAGTAGTGCCCCTCCACCTCCATGCCGGGGAAGAGCAGTTGCAGGTTGAAGGCCACCACCTGCTCGAGGGGAACGGCGGTGAAGACCGGTTTGGTTTCGGTGGTGCTGAGCTCAGCGGGCAGTTCGACAAACCGCGGCAGGTTTTTTTGCGGAACCTTGACCCGGGCGAACTGTTGAACGCCGCTCTCTGGATCGCGGATCAATGCCGCGATGTTCAAGCTCAGGTTGCTGATGAAGGGGAAGGGGTGCGCTGGGTCCACCGCCAGCGGGGTGAGCACCGGGAAGATGGATCGCTGGAAGTAGTCGTTGAC
The DNA here is from genome assembly GCA_047285805.1 of Synechococcus sp. Taxonomy (GTDB): domain Bacteria; phylum Cyanobacteriota; class Cyanobacteriia; order PCC-6307; family Cyanobiaceae; genus Vulcanococcus. The sequence continues at coordinate 591,937 of JBJBCN010000003.1, forward strand.
CCAGGCCTTCTGTTTTTTGTTCAGCAGCCGGTAGTCCAGTAAGTGCACTCCGGATTCCGCCAGCTGGTGCTTCAGGTAGAGGCGGTAGTGGGCCTGTTGCTGGTGGAGTAGCGGTGCGAGTTCCTTACGCACCAGGGCCAACTGTTGGCTAGGGGTGAGGCCGTCGTCGCTGAGTTTTTGAACGTCCGCTTCAACCTGTGATTTCAGGGAAGCAACACGGACCATAAAAAATTCGTCGAGATTATTGCTGAAAATCGCGCTGAACTTGGCCTGCTCCAGCAGCGGCGTGTGTTCACTAAGGGCCTGAGCCAGCACCCTCTGGTTAAAGGCGAGCCAGCTCAGCTCTCGGTTGATGTAGAGCTCGGGAGCCACCACTGGATCAGCCATGGATGACCCACACCTTCAGGTGCTCAACGTAGCAATCAGAAGGGATCTGGGGCATGTTCGCTGCGACGGGGGAGACCGCCGGCAACCAGTATTGCCACGCCGGCCAGGACCGTAATGCCGAGCCAAAAGGGACTGCGCTGACCGACGACGTCGTAGGCCAGGCCCGCCAGGGGTGGACCGATGAAACTGCCCAGGCTCTGGAGACCCTGCAGGCTGCCCAGGGCTGCCCCTTGGCCGGAGTCATCGAGGCGTCTGGAGACCAGGGCGCGTAGGCAGGGGGTGACCAGGCCAGTCCCAAGGGCCAGGATGGCGACGGCCGGAAAGACGACGCGGGTGGAGTTCTCGGCAGTGGCCATTGGCACGAGCAGACAGCCGGCGATCACAAAGCCCAGGCCCGCCAGGGTCAGCCGCCATTCACCAAAGCGCTTCACCAGGGGCCCGATCAATCCGCCCTGGACGACCGTGGCGACAACACCAACCACCAGGAAGGCATTGGCGGCCAGACCCGGACCCCAATCAAAGGCCTGTTTGAAATAGAGAACGAGAACGGCGGTGAAGCCGTTGAAGGCCAGAAAGAAGAGGAAGAAGGCTCCGCAAAGCCGGCGCACCTGCGGATTAGTGAACACCTTTTGCAGGGCGATCAAGGGATTGAGATCCCGTTTGCGAGGCATGGCCAGCCGTGCCTCCGGCGGATGGGTCTCCGGTAGGAGAAGGAGCACCAACAGCAGGTTGATCAGCGCAAAGGCTGCGGCGGCCCAGACCGGAAGGGTGACGTTGGTCTGGGAGAGCAAGCCGCCGAAGGCGGGGCCGAGGATGAAGCCCAGGCCAAACGCGACGCCAATCAGCCCGAAGGCCTTCGCCCGGTTTTCGGGGGTGGAGATATCGGCTAACACCGCACCAGCGGTGGCTGCGGTGCCGCCGCTCACGCCATCAATGAGGCGGGCGGCGAACAGCAGCACGAGCGGAAGGCTGGTGCCGGCGGCCCAGGGGATGGCTTGCCAATCAATGCTGACGGTGATGGCAAACAGGCTCAAGCCCACCACCGAACCCGCCACGCAAATCCCAATCACTGGACGGCGGCCGAAGCGATCACTCAGCGAGCCGATCAGCGGCGTCACAGCAAATTGTGCGATCGCATAACTACCCGCCAGCAGGCCCAGGGTGCGCCCGTTGTCCGTGAAGCTCGCCAGGAGGAATGGCAGCAGCGGGAAAACGATGCTCTCTCCGAGCCGATCGTTCAGCAGCGTGAGGAACGCGCAGAGGGAGGTGGAGGGGCGTTTCCAGCTCACAGGGAGGCACCCGGTGTTTTCCACACCATCCCACGGGAGGATGCTGCAACAGGCCGATGAGCGTTTCCCCGTGAGTGCCACCCCCCCTGAGCTGAGTCACCTCAATGCCAGCGGCGAGGCCTACATGGTGGATGTCGGTGGGCGGGCCGTCAGTGATCGCGTGGCCGTGGCCGAAGGGTTCATTCAGCTTTCGCCGGAGGCCTTGGCCCTGGTGGTGGAGGGCCGTGCCGCCAAAGGGGATGTTCTCGCCGTCGCGCGGGTCGCAGCGATTCAAGGGGCGAAGCGGACATGGGAATTGATTCCCCTCTGCCATCCCCTGCCCCTTACCGGTGTTTCGGTGGTGATCGAGCCAGTGGCCGATGGCCTGCGGATCGAGGCTTCGGCCCGAACCACCGGGGTGACTGGCGTGGAGATGGAAGCCCTGACCGCCGTGCAGGTGGGTCTGCTCACCCTGTACGACATGGTCAAAGCGGTTGATCCGGCTATGACGATTGGATCCGTTCGGCTCTTGAGCAAGACCGGTGGTCGCCGAGGCGATTGGCAGCGCGATGACTGAGCCCTACCCCAAAGAAGGTCTACCCCTGGATCAGGCCCGAGCGCTGATCCTGCAGGACCTGCAGCCTCTAGCGCTCTCGGAGTCCTTGCCCCTGTCGGAGTGTTTGGGACGCACCGTGGCTGAATCAATCCACGCTCCAGAGGCGGTGCCTGGATTCCGTGCGTCGATAATGGATGGCTACGCCATTGCTGGCTCGGAGCAGCCCGCGTTGGGTGAGGCCTGGCAATTGGTCGGTCGCTCCGCAGCAGGGGCCCCGTTCCTTGGAACTCTGCAGCCTGGTCAGGCGGTGCGCGTGCTCACGGGTGCGCTGATACCCGAGAGCAGTGGCCGCGTCTTGCCTCAGGAATTGGTGGAGGCCAGCGATCAGGATCTGCGCTTGATGAAGGCCTGCGGAGCCAATCCCTGGATTCGCTCCGCGGATGAAGAGACCGCTGCTGGCGGCGTGCTCGGCGAGTCCGGCCTCCGCTTGGGGGTGGCGGAGGTGGCCCGCTTGGCCAGCTGCGGAATTCAGCACTGCCTGGTCTTCTCTAAGCCTCGGGTTGGCCTTCTGATTAGCGGGGATGAATTGCTTTCACCGGGTCAACCGCGGCAGTTGGGGGAGATCTGGGAGAGCAACTCAACCTTGCTGCGCGGTCTGCTGGAGCGCCTGGGCTATGGGGTTGTCGTGCAACGGGTTGTTGGCGATCAGCCGGAGCCATTGCGTCAGGCTTTGCTCGCGTTGGCCGAGGACTGCAACGTGGTGGTGAGTACTGGCGGGGTCTCCGCCGGCGATACCGACTGGATCCGTCCCTTGGTCGCGGAACTGGGGGTGGTGCGTTTTTGGAAGTTGTTCCTCAAACCCGGACGCCCCTTGGCCTGGGGGAGGGTGGACGGCACGCCCTTTTTGGGCTTGCCGGGCAATCCCGTCGCCGCCGCAGTGACGGCCCTGCAGCTGCTCTGGCCTGCCCTGCAACGGCTGGAGGGTGCCCAGGTTCAGCTTCTGCCGCGTCTACGGGTGGCTTTGGAGCAGCCCCTGCGGCGGGGCGCCGGTCGCCCGGAGTTGGCGCGTGCCTCCTTGGTGGTGGCGGAGGACGGTCGTCTCTTGGCGCGGGTGGTCGGCTCCCAGGCATCCTCCCGCATTGGCTCTCTGGCGGGGGCGGACCTGCTCTTGGAGATCCCCGCTGAGCTGGGGAGCCTGGAGGCGGGGACCGAGTTGTGGGCTCAGCTGCTGCGGCTGCCGATTTTTTGAGGGCCTAAAGGGGGGTGTTGCCTTCGATCCACTGGCTGGATCCATCGGCGTTCCATTCCCGCTTCCAAAACGGGGCGTTGTGTTTGAGCTCCTCGAGTAGCTCTTGGCAGCAGCGTTGGGCTGGACCGCGGCGGTCGGCCCAGACCGCTACGCAAACGATGGCCTCGTCCACGGCGATGCGACCGACCCGATGCTCGAGCAGGCAGGCCAGGGCGGAGTGGCGTCTGGTCACGGATGCAGCGATGCGCTGCAGTTCCGCTTCCGTCATCCCGGGGTAATGCTCGAGCTCGAGTGCCACCACGCCATCGCCTGCGCGCACGCGCCCGATGAACGAGCTCGTGGCCGCCGCCCGTGGGAGGCAGGCCTCCAGTAGCCCTTGCTCCCAGTGCTGTAGTGCTTCCAGGGGATCAAACCGCTCTGGATGCAAACGAATCTGGATCGGGATGGGCCTGTCCATCAGCCCCCACTGATCGGCGGCAGGAAGGCCAACTCGTCTCCGCTTTCGAGCGGCGTGTCGGTGCTGGCAAAGCGTTGGTTGATGGCCACCCGCACCCCATCGAGGGATCGGGCGAGGCCCAGTTCAGCCCACAGTTGTTTCGCGGTTGTTGGTTCGGCGAGGGGCCAGTCCCGCTCCCCCCAGCCAGCTTGCTCCCTGAGGCTGGCGAAGAGGCGGATGCGGATTGAGTCAGGTCTGCTGGAGCCCATGGTTCAAACGCTACCCAGCGGGGCGGGGAGGTTTGGCAGCATCAAGGCTCCGCTGCATCCTGCGCTTGGGCCTTTCGATTGCGCTGTTGACCGTCTCTGACACGCGGACCCTCTCCGAGGATCGCTCGGGGGCTGCGCTGCAGCAGCGGCTCGAGGGGGCGGGCCATCAATTGCACGAGCGGCTTTTAGTGCCGGACAACCGCTACCAAATCCGCTCCGAACTCAGCCGTTGGATTGCCGATGAGGCGGTGCAGGTGGTGATCACCAGTGGCGGCACCGGTTTGACCGGACGGGATGGGACGCCGGAGGCCATCGAGCCGCTCCTGGACAAAACCATCGAGGGCTTCGGCGAGCTGTTTCGGGTGCTCTCCTTCGAGACCATTGGCACCAGCAGCCTCCAGAGCCGTTGCCTAGCCGGCGTGGCCAATGGGACGGTCGTCTTTGTGTTGCCGGGGTCGCTGGACGCGGTGGAAACCGCCTGGGATCGCCTGATTGCGGCCCAGCTCGACGCCACGACCCGTCCCTGCAACTTGGTGCAGCTGTTCCCTCGTTTGCGCGAAGCGCCATGACGAGCTTGGAGCCCGGGCTGCTGTTCGCCCTGGGACTCATTGCCCTCCTTTATGCCTGCGTCGGCCATGCCGGTGCCTCCGGCTACATCGCCATCCTGGCCCTCTTCGCGGTGCCGCTTGAGTGGATCCGGCCCATGGCTCTGGTCATGAACCTGGTGGTAGCGAGCCTGGCCAGTTGGCGTTTTTACCGCGATGGCCACCTGCCGGTTGTTGTTCAGCGGCGCCTGCTGTTCCCGCTGGTCTCCTGCTCGATTCCTACGGCCCTGCTTGGCGGCAGCTTGCGCTTGCCCAGTGACGGCTTGAGCCTCTTCTTGGCCATTGTGTTGCTCTTTTCTGCCCTACGGCTTTTGCGCTCCCCCTCAGAGCGCAAAAGCCGTGTCGTGGCCGTGCCGTCATCGCCTGTGGTCTTGCTAACGGGCGCGGTGCTCGGCCTGCTAGCCGGGTTGAGTGGAACAGGTGGTGGCATCTTCTTGACGCCGCTGGCGCTGCTCGCGGGTTGGCTTCCGATTCGCCTGGCGGCCGGGGTGTCCGCCGCCTTTATTTGGTGTAATTCCTTGGCGGGGCTCAGTGGTTGGCTGCTGAGCTATGGCGCCTCAGTCCTGCCTCCCGCTCCGCTCTTGCTGGCTCCCTTGCCGCTGGTGGCCCTGGCGGGAGCCCTGGGGAGTTGGTGCGGCAGTCGCCGTTTTCAAGAGGTCTGGATTCGCCGCTTGTTGGCTCTGGTGCTGCTGCTGGCCAGCCTGAAGTTGTCCGGCTTCTTGCCTTTGCCCTAGCCCCCCAGGTAGGCCATCTCCGCTTTGGGCTGCCCCGCGCGGGACGAGCGCTCTTCGCTGTAGCGGTCCTGGCGTTGACTCCAGAGCTGGCCCATCACGCGGCGTAGCTCGCTTGGGCTCTGCAGCCAAGGCTTGAGGTCTTGGCCTTTGGAGGCAAAGAGGCAGGTGTAGGCCATCCCATTGGCGGTGACCCGCAGCCGGTCGCAATCGCCGCAGAAGGGTTGGCTGATCGAGGCCACCACGGCGACCAAGCCGTTGCCATCGTGGTAACGCCAGCGGCTGGCGGTGCCATGAGCTGCACGCCCTAGGGGCTCTAGGGGCCAGTGGCGGCTGAGGCGCTGGATCATTTCATCGGCGGGGACCACGTCCTCGGGGGACCAGCCATTGCGGTTGCCCACATCCATGGTTTCGATCAGCCGCAACTCCAGGCCGTGCGCTCGGGCGAGGGCGGCGAGGGGGAGCAGTTGATCGTCATTGCGTCCGCGTTGGATCACGCTGTTGAGCTTGAGCGCCCCTGCGGCCGGATCAAATCCAGCGGCCTTGGCCGCGGTGATGGCCGCCAGGACCTGCTCCAAGAGCTGCTCCCCCTGCTGCGGCCGGCCACTCATCTCCCCCACGCGCTTGGGGTCGACGGCATCGAGGCTGATGGTGATGCGTTGCAGCCCGGCTTGCCGCAGCCGCAGGGCGCGGGCTGGGCTGAGTAGGACGCCATTGGTCGTCAGCGCGCTGTCTTTCAAGGCCCTGAGGGGGCTGTCTGCTTCCCGGCGGCCCTGGTCGATCGCCTCGAGCAGGTCGTTGAGATCGGGGGCCAAGAGCGGTTCGCCGCCGGTTAAGCGCAGCCTGCTGACCCCCAAGCTGCAGGCTGCTTCGATCACCCGCAGCCGCTGTTGCGTGCTCAGCCTGTCGGCGGGTTCTTGGCCGTCGGGCTGGCAGTAGGGGCACGCCAAGTTGCAGCGCGCAGTCAGGGAAAGCCGCAGGACTCCCAGGGGACGCTGGAGTTGATCGGTGGCGGCTGCTGCGCTCATGCCATCAGCCTGGCGCGCTCGGCCGGGGTGTTCGCATTGATCAGCGGCTGGGCTGGGAGCACTACAGCTTGATGGGGGATGGTGGCGAGCCAGGCATGCCAGCGCCGCTCCCCGTTGGCCAGCACTTCGGCCAGCCCGTTGTGTTGCCCGGCTCCACCGGGATAGATCCCCATCAGGGGCTGCAGCCGCACCCCGTCATGGGCCACGGCAGCTTGGCTGGGTAAGAGCCTCCACTGTGCAATAAGGGATTCCAGCGTGCTTCGGTTTAGCTGGGGCATGTCCACCGGTGTGACCAGAAGGGCGCTGTCGCTGTCCCTGGGAAGAACCAGCTGCAAGGCGTGCAGGGGGCCTTGGGCGGGTGCGGGCTCTAGGGCCAGCGCAACCCGCTCGAGCTCGGCGATCAGGTCGGCATGGCTGCTGTGTTGGCTGCAGACCGCCACGGAGGAGCAGACCTGGCTCAACAGTGCAGCCGTATGGGACAGCCAGCTCCCGCCGTTGGGGTGTGGGAGAGCGGCTTTGTCATGGCCCATCCGCCGGCTGGCACCGCCGCAGAGCACTGCTCCCTGGAGCCGTATCGGAGTCATCGCTGCACGATGTAGCCCCAGGAACCCCATTAAACGTCGCTGTTGCTACAAAACAGGTCTTGAACTGCTGTCTGCGGGATAAGTGATAAGCGCCGTTAATTCTCCTTATTAGAGGGCGATCTGCTTTGCGCTCGAGTTGTGCTTTGGTAGCTGTCGTTACCCGAGTCTCTGGGTGGCGAGTGGTCAAATTTATTCAGCGCTTAATGCGCTTCTCCCTGGTCGCTGCTTTTTTGAAGGCCTGGGCTTGTCCCACTGTCCCTGTCCTCCATGCTTAGCGATCTTTGGTCGCTCCAGGGGAGATATCGCACTCTTCATCTCACCTGGTTCGCCTTCTTCCTGACGTTCGTCGTCTGGTTCAATCTTGCTCCTCTAGCGACAACCGTTAAGGCCGACCTTGGCCTTGACCTGGGTCAAATTCGTACGGTTGCGATCTGCAACGTCGCTCTCACCATTCCCGCTCGCGTGCTTATTGGCATGCTTCTGGACAAGTTCGGTCCCCGTAAGACTTACTCGGCCATTCTTGTTTTCTCGGTAATCCCGTGTTTGCTGTTTGCATCAGCACAGGACTTCAACCAGTTGGTGGTTGCTCGCCTACTGCTCTCCATCGTTGGTGCCGGATTCGTGATCGGTATCCGCATGGTGGCTGAGTGGTTCCCGCCGAAAGAGATCGGCCTTGCTGAAGGGATCTACGGCGGTTGGGGCAACTTTGGCTCGGCCTTCTCTGCACTGACTCTGGTTGGTCTGGCTGGCTTCCTCTCCTTCTCCGGCGGCTTCGAGCTCCCGACTGGTGCCATCTTGAATTGGCGTGGAGCGATTGCCCTAACCGGCATCATTTCGGCCGTCTACGGGGTGATCTACTTCTTTAACGTTACCGACACTCCCCCCGGTAAGACCTACCAAAAGCCTGCCAAGACTGCCGGTCTTGAGGTGACCTCCATGAGGGACTTCTGGGGCCTGCTTGGAATGAATGTTCCCTTCGCGGCCATTCTCTGTGTACTCTGCTGGCGCTTGCAAAAAGTTGGTTTCCTGAACGCCGGCACTTATCCCCTGGCGCTCCTGGCGGTTCTTGTTTGGTTTGGATTCCAGACTTGGGGCATTATTCGCACCAACCGCGACCTGATCAACGGCATTAAGCAATACCCCAAGGAAGACCGCTACGAGTTCAAGCAGGTCGCCATTCTGGAGCTCACCTACATTGTGAACTTCGGATCTGAGCTGGCCGTTGTCTCCATGCTGCCCACATTCTTCGAGACTACATTTGATCTTCCGAAGGCAACCGCTGGCATCCTGGCTTCCTGTTTTGCCTTCGTGAACTTGGTTGCTCGCCCTGGTGGCGGCCTGATTTCCGATAAGCTCGGCAGCCGCAAAAACACCATGGCCTTCCTCACCGGAGGCCTGGGTATCGGATATTTGATAATGAGCATGATCAAGCCCGGCACGTTCTCCGGTTCCATGGGCATCACCGTCGCGGTTTTGATCACGATGCTCGCCTCGTTCTTCGTCCAGGCTGGTGAAGGCGCCACCTTCGCGCTGGTGCCCCTGGTCAAGAAGCGCGTCACAGGTCAGATCGCAGGTCTGGTTGGCGCCTACGGCAACGTTGGTGCAGTGACTTACCTCACTATCTTCAGCCTGCTGCCGATGTGGATGGGTGGCGGCAAGGATCCCTCTGCCGAGATCGTTGCTTCCTCCAACAGCGCCTTCTTCCAGATCCTTGGGATTGCCGGATTGATCGTCGCTTTCCTCTGCTTCTTCTTCCTTAAGGAGCCCAAAGGTTCCTTCTCTGAAGAGCACGCTGACGAGAAGCTGCTCGTCAACGCTTAATCCACCCCAACCAAGGGGTCTGTTCGGGGTGGCCATGGTGAGCCGCCCCTTTTTCATTTGACGCTGTTTCGGTTGTGGTGATGGCCTCCGGCAACGTGCGCAGCCAATGCCCCTACTGCGGGGTGGGCTGTGGTCTTGAGCTGATTCCACCGGCCTTGCCCGGCCAGGCGGTCAAGCGTGATGCCGAGGGCAATCCCATGTGGACGGCTCGGGGTGATCGCCAGCATCCCTCGAGCCTGGGCCAGGTCTGCATCAAGGGGGCGACCGTTGGCGAGACCTTGTGCCGGGGGCGGCTTCGTGAGCCCCTCTACCGCGCCAGCCTGGACGACCCGTTTCAACCCATCACTTGGGAGCAGGCGATGGACCTGCTGGTGGGCCGCATCCGCAGCACCTTGGCTACCAAGGGCCCCGATGCGATTGCGATGTATGGATCGGGCCAGTTCCACACCGAGGACTACTACCTGGCTCAGAAGCTGTTGAAAGGTGCCCTGGGCACGAACAACTTCGATGCCAACTCGCGCCTGTGCATGAGCTCCGCGGTGGCGGGCTACACCCGCAGCCTGGGCTCCGATGGCCCCCCAGCGTGTTACGAGGATTTGGACCACTGCACGGTGGCCTTCCTGATCGGGACCAACACCGCGGAATGCCACCCGGTGCTGTTTCAGCGCCTCTTGAAACGCAAAAAGCGCAATCCCGGCAGCGTGAAGATCGTCGTGGTCGATCCCCGCTTAACGGAGACCGCGAAGGCTGCGGATGTGCATTTGCCCATCGCTCCTGGTACGGACCTGGCGTTGCTCCACGGCCTTGCCCATCTAGTCCTTCGCGAAAACGGCCAGGACCCAGCGTTCATAGACGATCACACCGACAACTACAAGGCCTTCTTTGATTTGGCGGCCCGCTGGACGCCGCGCAAAGTTGCTCGGTTCTGCAACATTCCAGAAAAGCGGCTGCGGGAGGTGGCGGAGCTCTTTCACCGCCGTGAGCGCGTGCTCAGCCTGTGGTCGATGGGGGTCAACCAGCGGCGCGAAGGCACCGCGGTGGTGGGTGGTCTGATCAACCTGCATTTGCTGACCGCTCAGATCGGCAAGGAGGGTGCAGGTCCCTTTTCACTGACGGGCCAGCCGAATGCCATGGGTGGACGCGAGGCCGGGGGCTTAGCCCATCTCCTGCCGGGCTACCGCTTTGTGACCAACCCTCAGCACCGCCAGGAGATTGAACAGGCCTGGAAGTTCCCAGCAGGACACATCGCGGCGGTCCCCGGCTTGGCGGCCTGGCAACAGGTTGAGGCGATGGAGCGGGGTGAGCTGGATTTGTGGTGGGTGGCCGCCACCAACCCTTTGGTGAGCATGCCGGACCTCGACCGGGTCAAGGCCGCGATGCGGTGCTGTCCTTTGGTGGTGGTCAGCGACGCCTACGCCGATACCGAAACCTCCCACTACGCGCACCTTGTTCTGCCCGCTTCCCAATGGAGTGAAAAGGCTGGGGCGATGACCAATTCGGAGCGTCGGGTGACTTACTGCCCGGCCTACCGGCCCCGCCATGGCGAGAGCCGCCCGGATTGGGAGGTGTTTGCCGAGCTGGGTCGGCGTTTGGGTTTTGAGGAGCAATTCAGCTACGCCTCTGCTGCTGAGGTGTATGCGGAATTCAGTCAGCTCACGGCAGGCCGTCTCTGTGATGTCTCCGGTCTCAGTCACGCCTTGTTGGAGGAGGCGGGCCCGCAGCAATGGCCCTTCCCTGCGGGGGCGTCAGCCAGCGGTGAGGCCAAGCGGCTCTACAGCGACTATCAATTCGCAACGCCTTCGGGCCGTGCCCGCTTCTGCACGGATCAACCCATGGGTCTTGCGGAGCCCCCCTGCGAGACCTACCCGTTCGTGCTCACCGTGGGCCGGTATCTCGGACACTGGCACACGATGACCCGCACGGGGAAGGTCGAGCGGTTGCAGACCATGCACCCAAAGCCCCTGTTGGAGGTGCATCCGCAAGATGCCCTAGAGCTGCAGTTGAGGGATGGGGAGCTCGCCGCCGTGAGCTCCCGCCGCGGACACATCACGGCGACTGTGAAGGTGACCGATCGCATTCGCCGGGGCTCCGTGTTTCTGCCGATGCATTGGGGATTCACCCAGGAGAATGCCTGTGAGGCCAACACCTTGATGCACGATCAGGCCTGCCCCGTCTCTAAGCAGCCCGAACTCAAGGCCTGCGCTGTGATCGTGGCTCCAGCGGTGTCGGTGGTGAAGCCGCTCGAGCAGGAGGCCGGCCGGCTCGATGCGCTCCGCCGCTGGTTTACGCCAGCACTTCGCTGAAGGCCGCCTCCAGGTTGTGGTGGTCATGCCCTGGCCGCGCCAGCTTGCAGAGGGCAAAGCGCTCGAGCTCGTTGAGGGCCGACCACTCCTCAGGCTGAAGGGTGATGCCGCGGGTCTCGGCCGCGGCGGTAAGGAGCTCGGGAATCACGAGAGGGTTCTGCCAGGCCTCCTCGTTTGATATTGGCAGCGTTTTGGCCTGACCATCGGCCATGGACTCGGTGCACGTCAGCAGGTGTTTGCGCAGTTGATCCAGGTCCTCCGGCGTGTCCCTCCAGTCGACGAGGTTCTGCCGTTGCGTTTGGTTCAGGGCCAGCCAGTGGTTGAGCTTGAGCTTGACGCCACAGAGATCTAGCTTGCGGCGCACGCAGAGGGGAATGCAGCGCCAATTGCCGATGAAATCGCTTTCGAAGTCGAAGCAATGGCTTGCCGAGAGGGCCTCAGAGGTCACGGCTGGACGTGGTTCTAGTAGTGATTTTGACGCTTCTGAGGATTGCTGGCAGTGGGGTGAACGGTTTGGTGTCAACGGCACCCAAATGCGTCCGTTGATCTCTTCAAACTTTGTACATCCGATTGCTCAGCTATGCGTCTCGCCGTTGTTCTTGGGGTTCTGCTGGGTGGCTCCCACGGCTGGCTGAGTAGCGATCGCTTGTTGGCCGGTTCGGCCGCGTGGTCCGTCGCGCCCGCTGCTTCTACAACGTTTTGGACCGGTTCAGCTGGCGATGGCTGGCTGGCGTTCCCATAGTGGTTGGGTTGAATCTCTTCTGCCGTCATGGCAACCAAAACTGGAGTTGCGGCTCAGGGCCGCCATCCCTTGACCATCGCCACGGGTTTCTTGGGGGCCTTTGTTGTTGCGTCCTTGGGCGTTCAGCTCATCCGTAGCGCGTCCGTCTCAACCGCCGCACCTGCATCAGTGCAGCCCGTGATTGCCGGTCAAGCCGCGATGTGGCAAGTCCTGGGCCAACGCTGAGTTCGCTTCTCAACCCATCTCCTGGCGGAGCCGTTGGAGATGGGTCATGGCGGCCCCTGCGCTCAGCAATTCCCGGCAACGCTCAAGTCCGTTGGTTTGGGTGCTTTCGAGGCCGGCCTGCCAGAGGTAGGTGCCGGCATTCCAGACCAGGGCAGTTGCGAAGTCCCCTTGCCCGCCAAGGGCGGCCACGGCTTGGTTGCTCCAGGTCTCCAGTCCTTCCCAAAGAGGATCCGCCCCGTAGCAGGCGTTGTCCCTGGGATGAAGGATTTGACGTCCCTCGTCCGTGGGGCGGGGTCGCCCGGTGACGCAAGCCCGGCTGATGGGTAGATCGGTGCTTCCTTCAAGGCCTTTCACGGTGAGTACGTTGGTTTCGCCGGCGAGATCGAGTGCTTTCCAGGCCCGCGCTTCGGTTGGTGGGTGCACAAAGCCACTGACCAGAAGATGCTCGCCTTGGTGCGCAGTCCAGAGCAGTTCCAGGCTCGCGAGTGGGGGGCGCTTGCCGAGGTCCTCTCGATAGGGAATCAGGGATTCCGCGTCGGGCAGGTGATCTGGTTGATGCACCAGGGCTAGATCGCAGCACTGGAGCTTCTCTTGCACCCATGCAACGCTGCGGCCGGCTAGTTGGAGTCCCAGAGCGGAGAAGAGCTCCATGGCCGTGATGCCGTACTTCACCGGAATCCGACCCGCCCCTTGCAGGACTACAGGAAGTCCGGCGGTGGCGAGCACCAGGGCGGTCAGGGGATAAATCGGGGCCGTTCGGGTCCGCCCGTCGAATGGCATGCCGAAGCTGATGGCTGGCTTCTCGGTCCTGAGTTGAGGGCCACGCTGGCGGTAAACATCGAGCATCCCGGTGAGTTCCTGGGGCTCGGGTCGGCGGATGCGGTGGGCGATCAGGAAGGCGCCGATTTGGGCCGGACTGGCCGCTCCGTCGAGCATGAGCTCGAGGGCATGGGCGGCCTCTTCCCGGCTGAGGCCACTGCTGGTGTGCTCGCCGCTGCCCACCTTCTGCAGATAGGTCTTGAACGTTGCTCGGCCTTGGGAGGTGCTGTCGGCGACGGGTGCGGCGATGCTCATGCCGACAGGGGAACACTGATTCGATTTTCTGCCTCAGCAGGCCCGGTTCCGGTAGCAGCGGCTACCAAGCGGTTCCTGGCTCCGTAGCAATGGCTGCGCTGCGCGTGCGTAACTGCGGCGATTCTTGTTGATGAACGGATGGTAGATCGCACTCCATTCTGTTCACTCTTCTCATCGCTATTGGCCTGTCTCCATGACGGTTGCTCCCGTATCTATGCCTTCATTGGCTGCTCCTTCTCCAGCCACCATCACTGCCACATTGATGGCAGCGAAGAAGGCTAAAGGCCTGAGCTTTTCCGACCTTGAGTCCGCGCTGGGTCGTGACGAGGTTTGGATTGCTTCGTTGTTCTACGGCCAGTCCACTGCGTCGTCCGAAGAGGCTCAAAAGCTCGCCGAGCTCTTGAGTCTTGATCACGCCATTGCCGAGGCCCTGCAGGAATTTCCGACTAAGGGTGGCCTGGATCCCGTGATGCCCACCGATCCTTTGATCTATCGCTTCTACGAGATCATGCAGGTTTACGGGATGGCCCTCAAGGACGTTATTCAAGAGAAGTTTGGTGATGGAATTATGAGTGCTATCGACTTCACTCTGGATGTCGACAAAGTTGAAGATCCCGCTGGTGACCGCGTCAAGGTGACGATGTGTGGCAAATTCCTTCCTTATAAAAAGTGGTGATTTGATATCCCATGCAAAAGCCCCCGAATGGGGGCTTTTTTTAACGTCACCTGTGAACCTGACGCGTTAAGTGCCCATGGCTTGCTCAATCCAAACGCGATGCCTGACCTGGGCTTTTAGCTGACGCTCAAGCGCTTCTTCCAGCATGGTGCCGGCCAGTTGGCTCCTGAGTGCCATCAAATGTTTGCAGCTCTCGAGGCTGCCAATGCAGCCAAGGGCTTGCAGGGCTGTTTCGGCTACGCCTGGCAGGGCGTCGTCGCTGATGCAGCGGCTAATCGCTTCGAGAACCGTGGGTTCGTTGCGGCGCTGCAGCAGCTTGAGCGTCGCAATGACGATGTCGGCGCGGAAATCTTGGAGTAACGGGGCCGTCAGCCGAAGCATTTCGCTGGCTTCGAGGCTGCGGTTGCGGAAGGTCAGCAGCGTGAGTCCGGCGAGGCGATGGCTTTGGCCTGGGGCACGCAGTGCGTCTTGGATGATCTCGAAATCGATCAGGTTTCCCCAACACCCAAGAGCCTCGAGCACCTCTGGTTCCAGGTCGCCGGCATTCGGGAGCCAAGCCAAGAGTTGCTCGCAGGCTTGGGGGTGATGACAGATGCCAAGGGCGCGGATCAGCGGTTTCGTGATGCCCTGCGATTGACATAGGGGGAGAATCCAAGCAATGGCCTCGGGTCCGGCCATCCCCAAGCGCTCAGCGAGGCTTAGGGCAAGAGATGGATCACAGACCCGAGGCAGAAAGTCACTGAGTTCTTCCAGGGAAAGGGGCTGTCGCCGCCAGCGTCCTAGCCGCTCGCTTAAAGCAGCTTCTTCATGGGGTGAAAGAAGGGTGGACACAGGGGCGACAGCAGTTGCCATGGATCAGCGAGCCCCCAGTTCGGCAGCCAATTCGCGCTCCAGTTTCTCGTCGTGCTGAGTCGGCAGGACGTTGGACACCTTGGTGCGATGGGTGCTGTAGAAGAGCATGCCGATGAATACCATTCCGCCCACGATGTTGCCGAGGGTCACCGGCAGGAAGTTCCAGAAAATCACTTTTGTGTAAGGAACGCCTGAGCCCAGGATGGGACCTGCGGTGTGAAGGAATTGATTCACAACGATGTGCTCCATGCCCATCGATTGGAAGGCCGTGATGGGGAGCCAGCAAGCCAGGATTTTGCCGGGCACGCTCTTGCTCACCAGGGCCATGGTCACGCCGAGGCAGACCAGCCAGTTAGCCACCAGGCCGCGCAGGAAGGCAAGGAAGAAGCCCATGCTTCCCAGGGCCTCGTACTTCTTCTCAACGTTGATCACGTTCAGGGCCATGATCTTCTGTGCAACCGCATCCCAGATCGGCGGTCCGACATTGTCAGCGGCACCATTCATGGTGCCGCTGGTGAGGCTGATCGCCATGATCAGAGCCACAACTGCGGTGCCAAGCCAGTTTCCAACCCACACCCAGGCCCAGTTCCGGAAGGTGGAGCCCCAGGTGCTTTTGCCGGCCCAGGTGGCCATCGGTAGCAAGGCGAAGTTGCCCGTTACCAATTCCATTCCGAACAGCACGATGCTGGCGAAGCCGAAGGGGAAGAGCAGTGAACCCACGAAAGGTGCTTTCACGGTGATGCCCACCGTGAGAGCCAAAATCACAGCCAGGCCAAGAATGGCGCCGGAGTAAAAGCCACGGATCAGCAGGTTTTTAACGCTGACCGTTGATTTCTTGCCGCCGGCGGCAATCATGCCGTCGACGAGCTCATTTGGAAGGACGTAATCCATTGAGTTGGTTGCGCGCTCTAAGTGCGCTCAGGGGAGTGCAGGTGGGTGGTGTGATCAACCGCTGATGCGGTTCATAAAGCGGGAGACGATGTCTTGGTTGCCGTTAGGTCGGTAGACCGGGGTTTTGTCATCGCCACTGCTGCTGATCCAATTGACCAAGCGAGAGAAAAGGTCTTGCTTCGCTTTATTTGAAGTTGAAGTCATGTTGAGGGTTTAGTTGTCATCGAGCGGAGTCAGGCTTCAAAAGAAAAGAGCACCTGAATGCGTCAAGATGACGGTTTGGTTGTGATGACAACGGTCGTTATTTACGACCGGGGCTTCGCGCCGAACTGTTCAATCAGAACTTCCTTCAGAACAGCTTGGATTTCACTCGCTGGAATCCCTTTGCGATGCAGTTCACCTACTTGTGGGTTGGCTCCTTGTGAACCACCGATGGTGAGGTTGTAGCCCTCGCCCATGCCGCCGTCGGGCTGTTTGGTTTTGGTCCCGGTGAGGCCGATGGCTCCCATGTAGGCCTGGCCGCAGGTGTTCGGGCAGCCGGTCCAGTGGATCTTGAGCTCCTCTGGCAGAACCAATTCGCTATCGAGGACTTCAGCGGCTGCGAGGGCCTGATCTTTGGTGTTGGTAAGGGCGAAGCTGCAATAGGTGTTGCCGGTGCAGCTCACGGTTCCAGCGGCAATGTGGCTGGGGCGGAGGCTGAAGCGCTGCATCAGCGGCTCGGCCTCAAAGGCCTGGAGCTTGGCGCTGGCGATGCCGGTGAAGATCACGTTCTGATCTTCCGTGAGCCGGACCGCACCATCGCCATGGCGCTCAGCAATGGCTGCGATGTCTTGGAAGTCCTCAGCGCGTAGGCGGCCGACAGGCACATGGACTCCGGCGTAGTGCAGGTCCTCTTGTTTTTGAGAATGAACGCCGTAGTGGGAGCGCGGTTCGGCGTTAAAGACTGAACCTGGATCTGGCGTGAGCGGACCAAAGCGCTCTTCCACCATCGAACGGAAGCTCTCGAGCCCCACTTCATCGAGATACAAGCGGAAGCGGCCCTTGGGACGCTTGTCCCGTTCGCCATTGTCGCGCCAGATCTTGATCACGGCCTCGGTGATGGCGCAGATCTGATCCGGCTTGACCCAGGCGTTCAAGGGGATGGCATAGGCATTCATCTGGGAGGAGAGGATGCCGCCAATCCAGACGCCAAAACCCATTTCACCGTTGTGCTCAACGGGGTGGAAGGCGATGTCGTTGTGGAGAAGGAAGTTGTCGCGGGCGCCGGCAACGGCCGTGTTCCATTTCCGCGGCAGGTTGGAGAACTCGGGGTTGCCCTGGTGGTTGCTGGTGAGGAAGTTCTCGAGTTCCTGGGTGTATGGCCGAGTGTCGACAATCTCCAGGGGGTCGATACCGGCGATCGGGTTGCCGGTGACGTTCCGAGGATTGTCGAAGGCCGACTGAATCGTGGTCAGGCCGACCGCTTTGAGTTGGCCCAAGATGTCCGGCAAGTCCTCGAGGAGGATGCCGCGCATCTGAATGTTTTGGCGAGTCGTGATGTCGGCGCTTCCGCTACTGCCGTAGCGGGCAACGACGTTGCCGACTACCCGCAACTGCTCTGCGGAGATCACGCCATTGGGGACCCGCAATCGCATCATGAATAGACCCGGGGTCTTGGGCCTCCAGAACATGCCGTACCACTTCAGACGCAACTGAAGGTCGGTCTCGTCAACGTTTTCCCAACCCAGTTGGGCGAATTTCTCGATCTCACTGCCAACAAGCAGGCCGTCCTTGGCTGCTTTGTTCTGCTCGATCTTGTTGAGTTTCTTGCCTTCCAGCCAGCTGGGAAGTGCGTTGGAGGTCTCAGATGCGTTGGTCATTGTTGGCGTCGCCACCATGGAAAATCGGTTCTTATGAGGTCAGCAACTGAGCCGTTTCCAAAGAAATGAACGACTAGTGGGGTGAATCAAATCACTCGCCCTGCCCACTTCTGTGTCGTCGTTGCTACGGATTGTGCTTGTTGGTTAGCAGTGGGGGAAAGCGTGTCAACGGATACCTAGAGGTGCCACGTCTTCGGGGTTGATGGTGTCGATTTTCGTCCCTAGCCGTTCAGTATTGGCGTCCGATTTCGCCCAGCATCCGCGTCGCACCGTTGCGAATCATCTGCCAGACCTTTCCCATGGCGGCCAAGTCAGCATCCAGCTCACGCCTCCAGTCAGGGATGGACTGCATCGACCGGTAGCGGGGCCTGTCGTAGTCGTTTCGTCCATAGACAGGGCGCTCGTAAGCAGTTCGCTCATAAGCGGGGCGTCGACGGGAGCTGGGCAGGGAACGCGTGGATGGCATGGTGAACCTATGAATCCTGTGGACGTGACTCCATCAGCAGGCACAGGGCGCTCGCGGTGGCCGTTGCTACCGAAGTCCGTTGCCGGCGATCACTCCCCACTACTCCTGGTCGTCCATGGCCAATCCGGTGGTCAGGTCCCAGAGGTTCTGTTGGATCTAGTTTCCGATTTGGTCCGGGGCCGTCAGGCTCCCGTCTGGATGCAGGCCCTGACCGCGGATCCCCTGGACCTGCCCCACCAAGGCCTGCCGCTGGTGTTGGTTCCGCTGCTGTTGACTCCAGGCAGTCATGTTCGCTCGGATGTCCCGGCCATTCGTCAGCGCCTGCGTGACCAGGGTCATCGTGTTCAGGCCCTTCCTTTCTTGGGTGCTTGGGGGCCCTGGCTGGAGCATTTGCGCGGCTTGGCTGCCCCCGCGGTACTGCACCATCCACTTCGTCCAGGGGTGGCGGATCGCTATATCGCCGCCTTGAGCGCGTACGTGGGTGTGCCCTTCTTCAGTGCAGACCGCAGTGGTGAAGGCGATGCGGCGGCATTGCCCCTGGCCCTGGCCCCCAACCGGATGACGGCCCATCTGCAGGCCGAAGCGTCTCCCTGTTTGGCGCTGCTTGAGCGCCCCGCCACTCGTCAGTTTTTGCTCAACCTCCTCCTTGATCTGCCATGACCGCTGACGTTGCCGGCAAGGTGTATTTGGTGGGGGCGGGGCCAGGTGACCCCGACCTGCTGACCGTGAAGGCCCATCGCCTGCTGAGCCAGTGCGATGCCCTCGTGTACGACTCCCTTGTTCCTCGGGAGGTGTTGGCTTTGGTGCCGGAGGGCGCCGAGCAGCACTTTGTGGGAAAACGCCGGGGGCATCACTCCGTGCCCCAGCCCAGCACCAATGCGGTGCTGGTGGAGATGGCCAAGCGCCATCGCTGCGTTGTGCGCTTAAAGGGTGGCGATCCCTTCCTGTTTGGGCGAGGTGGTGAGGAGGCGGCCCATCTGGAGCGCCATGGTGTCGCGGTAGAGGTGGTGCCCGGTGTAACTGCTGGCATTGCAGCCCCGGCCTACGTGGGGA
The DNA here is from genome assembly GCA_047285805.1 of Synechococcus sp. Taxonomy (GTDB): domain Bacteria; phylum Cyanobacteriota; class Cyanobacteriia; order PCC-6307; family Cyanobiaceae; genus Vulcanococcus. The sequence continues at coordinate 611,012 of JBJBCN010000003.1, forward strand.
TTCCCGTGACCCATCGCCGGGCGGGCAGTTCTGTCACCTTCGTGACGGGGCATGAGGAGATCGACAAGCGCCGGCCTGGCGTCGATTGGCGCGGCTTGGCCCGCAGCAGTGACGGCCTGGTGATTTACATGGGCCTCCACAACCTTCCGCACATTTGCGAGGAGTTGATTTCCGGTGGCTTGGAGATCTCCACCCCGGCGGCCGCGGTCCAACAGGGCACCGTTCGCGGCCAGAAGGCCGTGGTGTCAACCTTGGGGGGATTGGCCGATGCGGTTCAGGAGGCTGAGCTAACTTCTCCGTCAATTGTGGTGATTGGGGAGGTCGTCAGCCAGCGCATTGAGAGCTGCGCGCCTGAGCCAGCGATGGTGGAAATGCCGATCCCCCTCAAAAAAGGCTTAGCGTCTTAAGCAGCAAGCCGTACTTTGGGAGCTGTGCTTGCTGGTCGTTCATCCATTGATCGTCCGTTGCTCTGAGGACCGCGTGGCTGCCGCGTCGTTCTCGGTTGTAGAGCAAATGAATGATCCGCTCCGGATCGATCTCTAGAGCCGCAATTTCATTCCAGAGACCCTGACTGGCAACGGCATCCCCTTGCTCGATTTGTGCCTCAGCTAAGCGCTGGGTCAAGTCGATGACCAAGGCTTGTTCTTTGAGAGCGGAAAAGCTCTTGCTCTGCACTCCAGCCTGCCCCGGTCGCTTCATCGACCTGCTGGAGAGGGCTGTCATCCCAAGCGTCCGCGTCTTGGACGAACGCTAATCAGGCTTGCTCGAGTTGGCTCAAGGATCAGCCCGCCAGTTGGGCAGTCCGAGCGCATCCCGTTGGCTAAAGCGCTCGCAGACGGCGTAGGCCGCGGGGAGGTTGGCGACGCGCTCCCAGTTGCCGTCACTTTTGTTGTGGTTCACGACGTAGCCGCCACCCCCATCGCGGGCGATCCGGCAGCCGTCACCGGTGAGTCCGACGAGATGCAGATGGTCGCCCATGAATCCGACTGCTGATTGAAAGATTTTTAAGACCGGGTAATGGGACCGGATTCAGTGTTTGTTTCCCCACGCAATCAAACGTGAGCCTTGAGAAAACAATCGAAACAGCGTTTCACCTTTTCTTTGGGATCGCCCCTCGTTGCGTCTGCTTTATTTTTTGTAGGCCAATTTGCCTAGAGCGGAGGTTGTCGCGTGGGTGCCACCGATGATCCCGGGTCGCGCTCAGTGTCAGCAGATCGTCATTTGTTTGGGTGGGTTGAGGCCCCGCTTCCCACCCTGGTCAGCCCTGGCTAGAGCGAAATCAGTGAGCGTTGTTTCGATGTCGGCTGTCCTGCGTGTTGGACTCACCGCCTTGATCAGCGGGAGTGCCCGGATGGCCTCCTCGCCAGCACTGGCCTCCTGCCAGTTTCTCACCCCCGTCGCTGGTCATGGCCAGAGCAACATCGTCACCAAGACCATCAACTTGGGTAGCCCCTTGCCCTTCAGTCGCCCGAATTGAACACGGACTTCTTCGTCAATCAGCCCTACAGCCACTACAAGCTGCTTTCACTGCGAATTCCTCGGTCAGTGCGATCTATCCGATCCAGGCCTACCTGAAATTCACCGATGGTTCCAAGCTTCGGGCGGTGAATGACTCCTGTGCCCCCAACGTCGGCACAGGGCGACAGTGGGATGTGCGGGCCGTTCCTGGCAAAACGGTAAACCAAGTGAATTTCAAGATCGGCGCCAGCGGTTATCAATCCGCCACCGGATTCACCTATCGGATCTCTGTGCAGGGCTTCAATTAGAGCAGGAAGTAGCGTTGAGCCATGGGCAGCACCTCAGCGGGTTCACAGCTGAGCAGTTCTCCGTTGGCAAAGACCTCGTAGGTCTGCGGGTCGACCTCCACTCGGGGCAGGGCTGTGTTGTTTTTCATCGCCGCCTTGCCGATGCCTCCGCGGGTGTTCAGCACTGGAACGCAGAGGCGCTCGAGCCCTAGTTTTCGGGGTAGATCGCCATCGAGTGCTGCTTGGCTCACGAAGGTGAGGCAACTGGGGGCCAGTGCCTTGCCGAAGGCCGCGAACATAGGCCGTCCATGGACCGGTCCAGGTGTGGGGATCGAGGCGTTGGCGTCACCCATCTGGGCCCAGACGATCGAGCCCCCTTTGATGACGAGCTCCGGTTTCACGCCAAAGAAACCGGGTTTCCACAGGACCAGGTCCGCGAGCTTGCCGACCTCCACGGAACCGACCTGTTGATCCAAGCCATGGGCGATGGCGGGGTTGATCGTGGTCTTGGCGATGTAGCGCTTTAGGCGGGTGTTGTCGTTGCGGCTGCTGTCCTCTGGTAGGGCGCCCCGCTGCACCTTCATCTTGTGGGCGGTCTGGAAGGTGCGGATGATGACCTCGCCAACGCGGCCCATGGCCTGGGAGTCGCTGGCGATGATCGAGAAGGCGCCAATGTCGTGAAGGATGTCCTCGGCGGCGATCGTCTCGCGCCGGATACGTGACTCGGCGAAAGCCACATCCTCCGGGATCTTGGGATCCAGGTGGTGGCACACCATCAACATGTCGAGGTGTTCCTCGAGGGTGTTGCAGGTGTAGGGACGGGTGGGATTGGTACTGCTTGGCAGGACGTTGGCTTCACCGCAGATCTTGATGATGTCCGGGGCATGGCCGCCGCCCGCCCCTTCGGTGTGGAAGGTGTGGATGGTGCGGCCGCCGATGGCGCGAATCGTGTCTTCGACAAACCCCGCTTCGTTCAGCGTGTCGCTATGTATGCACACCTGCACATCCAAGCGATCGGCCACGCTTAAACAGCAATCGATGGCAGCCGGCGTAGTCCCCCAGTCCTCGTGAAGCTTGAGCCCGCACGCCCCGGCGTGGACCTGCTCTTCAATCGCCTCCGGGGTGGCGCCGTTGCCTTTGCCGAAGAACCCGAGGTTCACGGGTAGCCCCTCGGCGGCCTGCAGCATCCGGCCGATGTGAAAGGCCCCTGGAGTGCAGGTGGTGGCGTTGGTTCCCGTGGCAGGTCCCGTGCCGCCCCCCAGCAGCGTCGTCACCCCACTGGCGAGGGCCGTTGCGATCTGCTGGGGGCAGATGAAGTGAATGTGGGTGTCGATCGAGCCCGCCGTAAGGATGTGCCCCTCCCCGGCAATGGCTTCGGTGCCTGGGCCCACGACGATGTCGACCCCTGCTTGGGTGTCCGGGTTGCCCGCCTTGCCGATGCCGCAGATGTGGCCATCGCGGATGCCGATGTCGGCTTTGACGATCCCCCACCAATCAAGAATCAGGGCGTTGGTGATGACGGTGTCGACCGCTCCATCGGCGCGGGTGATCTGGGCTTGGCCCATGCCGTCGCGGATGACCTTGCCGCCGCCGAACTTCACCTCATCGCCGTAGACGGTCAGGTCCTGTTCCACCTCGAGGATCAGCTCGGTGTCCGCCAAACGCAGACGATCGCCGGTGGTGGGGCCGTAGGTCTCGGCGTACTGACGGCGTGAAATGCGGTAGGGCATGGAGTGTCAGTCAGTCGAGGGGGCCGTTGATCAGGCCGTTGAAGCCAAAGACGCGCCGCGCGCCGGCGTAGGGAACCAGTTGCACCTCGCGACTGTCACCCGGTTCGAAACGAATCGCGGTGCCGGCAGGAATGTCGAGCCGCTTTCCCCGGGTGGCCTCGCGATCGAAGTGCAGGGCGGCGTTGGCTTCAAAGAAGTGGAAGTGGGAGCCCACCTGCACGGGCCGATCTCCGGTGTTTGCCACCAGAACCGTGGTGATGGGGCGGCCGCTGTTGAGTTCCAGCTCGCCCGGTTCAGGAATTAGTTCCCCGGGAATTAATCCAGCCATGGCCGATCAGCGAATGGGGTCGTGCAGGGTTACGAGCTTGGTGCCGTCGGGAAACACCGCCTCGATCTGAACTTCGTGGACCAGTTCAGGAATCCCCTCCATGACCTGATCGCGGCTCAGCCAGGTGGTGCCCTCGGCCATCAGCTCAGCAACGGTTTTCCCGTCCCGTGCCCCTTCGAGCACCAGAAAACTCAGCCAGGCCACCGCTTCGGGATGGTTGAGCTTGAGGCCGCGGTTTAAGCGGCGTTCGGCCAGCAGGGCCGCGGTGACGATCAGGAGCTTGTCCTTCTCCTGAGGGGTCAGATGCATGGTGAGGCGGGAGCCTAATCCACTTAATTAGTAGCCATCACTCTGGTTCTGGGCTGTGCTCTCCTCTGTTCAGATTGAACAGTCAGGCCTGGGGGTAAGCGGGCTCTCCTGGAAGGGCCAGACCCGGGGAATCTCTGGTGGGGCAAGCCCTTGGACCGCTCGAATCAGGGCCCAAATCCGGCAGAACCAGAAGCGGGCGGCCTGGCTGGAGGGGCCGCGGTAGCGGGCCACAAGTCCCTGTTCGAGGGCGCCGCAGGCCATGGTTCCCTCCAGGCCTGCCCGTTGTTCGCGGCAGCTGTGGAGCAAGGCCTCGATCGCGGTTGAGCTCAGCGGTTCCCCGGCAATCCAGGCCAAGGAGCCGAAGACCGGTTGGTCCGCCATGCCGTGCTCACCCGTCAGTGCCGCTCCATGGAGCTCAAGGCGGTCCACCAATTCCCAGTGCTCGTCCTTGGCTCCGGTGCGGGTGACTTCCAGGGCGGAGCGCCAGCGGCCCTGCTCGAGGTCTTCGCCGGCTGCGGTGCGTCCGAGCCGCACAACCTCGGCCCCGAGAAAACTGGCGCCCGGTGCCAGTTGGACGCGGCAGGTCTGTTCAAACAGGCCATTGGCGTAGAGCACGAGCTCCTGCGGGAGCCACTCCAGCTGGCTGCCTTGCTGCAGGTTGAACGTCAGGGTTTGCCGTGACCAGGCCCCCTGGGGGTGTTGGCGGGAGCGTCCGATGCTGCCGTAGATCTTCTGGGCCGCGACGCTGGTGAGCAGGGCCTGGCTCTGGGGCCGGAGCTGGGCCGTGATCTGCAGTTCGTCCCCGCCCACGAGGCCCCCGGCGGTGTGCAAGATTGGAAGCTCGCAATGGCCACTGCTCTGCAGCTGTGCCCGCTGCAGCTTCAGCGGCGAGCTGGCCTGACCTTGATGGATGGTGCGTTGGCTATCCGCTGAGCCCCGCCGTTCGAACTGGAGGTCGAGACTCCCTCGCCAAGCGGATTGCGGTTCAGCCATGGCCGCATACTCCGGTCCCGTCGCGCCTGCTTTGGTAACAACCAGCACAAAGGCCAGGGGTGGTCTCTCGTCAGGGTGATGCCCTTCGGATCCCATCAGGTGGAGCAGGGTTCAGCGATCGTCTTGGTGGAGCGTTACCCCGAGGGAGCGCTGCCCCAGTCAGGGGCCTACGCCTTGCAGTTGGCCCTGACGGCTGATGAGCGTACGAGCCTGCGGGGCCATCGCCGCAGTTGCTGTGGCCGTGATCTCGTGCTGCAGCTTCCCCGTGGCGCGGCTCTGCAGCCCGGGGATTGCCTGATCAGCGACGACGGTCACTGGCGGGTGCAGGTCGAGGCGGCGGCGGAGCCGGTGATGCAGGTCCTCAGCACTGACCCCTTGGCCCTGCTCCAGGCGGCTTATCACCTGGGGAATCGCCACGTGGCGATGGAGTTGCATCCCGACCGCCTGGTGCTCTTGCAGGACAGTGTCCTGGCGGAGCTCCTGCGTCAACGGCAGCTGCAGGTGGAGTGTCTCGATGCGCCCTTCCGGCCTGAGGCCGGTGCCTACGAGGGCGTTCCCCATGCCCACTCCCATGGCTGATCGGCTCCGGCTCTATCAATTGGTCAGCCCGGCGCTGCCGGTGGGGGCCTTCAGCTATTCCGAGGGCTTGGAGGTCTTGGTTCAGTCCGGTCAGCTCAGCTCCGAGCAGGCGATGGAGGATTGGCTTAGGGCGGAGCTGCTGCGTGGTGGCGTGGCCATGGAGGCCGCCGCGCTTGCGCCCTTGATGGCTCTGCTGCGCGCCTGGAGCGCTGGTGAGCCGGAGGCGGAGCAGCAGCTGCGCAGCCTGGGTCGTTGGTTGCTGGTGCAGCGCGAAGCGGTGGAGCTGCGAGCCCAGCAACGCCAGATGGGACGGTCATTGGTCACGTTGCTCGCCGACCTCGGTTGGCCCCTGCCCCAAGTCGGGGTCCCGTTGGCCTGGCCAGCGGCCTACGCCTGGGCCTGCGTATCCCTTGCGTTGGATTCGCCGGAGGTGGAGGAGGCCTACCTCTACTCCTGGGTTGCCAATCAGCTCAGTGCGGCGGTCCGTTTGGTTCCCTTCGGCCCGACCCAAGCCCAACGCCTGCAACTCAAGCTCGCCCCGCTCTTGGCCCAGCGGGGGCAGGAGCTGGCGGCGCTGGACCCGCGGCAGCAGTGGAACGGCGCGGTTGGGGCGGGGATTGCCCAGTTGCGCCACGCGGAGCTTTACTCACGTCTCTTCCGCAGCTGAGCAGATCACCATGCTCAACTTCAACGGTGCTAGGGGGCTAAGGCGATGACGACCAGTCGTTTGCGGGTGGGTGTGGCCGGTCCGGTCGGCTCGGGGAAGACGGCTCTCGTGGAGGCGCTCTGCCGTCGCCTGCGTGAGCGACTGGAGTTGGCGGTGGTGACCAACGACATCTATACCCAGGAGGACGCCCAATTCCTGACCCGCGCAGGAGCGCTGGAGCCCGGGCGCATTCGCGGCGTCGAAACAGGAGGCTGTCCCCATACGGCCATTCGGGAAGACTGCTCGATTAACCGAGCTGCCGTCGCGGATCTCGAGGAGGCCTATCCGAATCTCGATCTGGTGCTGGTCGAGAGCGGTGGTGACAACTTGGCGGCCAGCTTCAGCCCGGAGCTGGTGGACCTCTGCATCTATGTCATTGATGTGGCGGCAGGAGACAAGATTCCGCGCAAAGGCGGTCCTGGCATTACTCGATCCGACCTGCTGGTGATCAACAAGATCGATTTGGCTCCCATGGTGGGGGCCAGCCTTGAGGTGATGGAGCGCGACACTGAGCGGATGCGCCCGGGCCGAAGCTGGTGTTTCACCAACCTCCACAGCGGCGAGGGAGTCGAGAAGGTCGAGATCTTTCTGTTGCAACAGCTACCGAAGCGGTAATTTATTTGTCGCCGTTGATGCGGCGCGAAAACGCCAAATTCTCATTTGAATTCGCGCGATGCGGATAAGTCTCGCAATTGTCAGTCTTGTGCCTATTGATACCAATTGGCATGGTTCAGCTCGATACGTTCGAGCAACCGCTTAACGACGGCGGCGGCCTTCATTGATTCAAAGTTATGGCATCTCCTTTGATGCGCAAGTCCTCGTTGCGTCTGCTGACCGGTGCAACGGCCCTGGCGACTTCGCTGAGCTTGGTGGCCTGCGGTGGCGGTGACTCCGCCTCAAATGTTCAGTACGACGACACGGTTAAAGTCGGGATTCTTCACTCCCTGACTGGAACGATGGCCATTTCGGAGTCCACTCTGGTGGACACCGAGAAGATGGCTATTGATGAGATCAATGCCGCCGGCGGTGTCACCGTTGACGGCAAGAAATACAAGATTGAGTACATCGTTGAAGACGGCGCATCCGATTGGCCGACCTTCGCTGAGAAGTCCAAGAAGCTGATCGATCAGGACCAGGTTCCTGTGGTCTTCGGTGGTTGGACATCCGCCAGCCGCAAGGCGATGCTGCCGGTTTACGAGTCGAAGGACGCCTTCCTCTACTACCCGATTCAGTACGAGGGCCAGGAGTGTTCGAAGAACATCTTCTACACGGGCGCGACTCCGAACCAGCAATCAGAGCCCGCCACCGAGTTCATGTTTAAGAAGTCGCCTGCCGCTGGCAAGCCCTTCTTCCTGGTGGGATCGGATTACGTCTTCCCCCGCACTTCCAACACCATCACCAAGCAGCAGCTCAAGTCGCTGGGCGGCAAGGTCGTCGGTGAGGACTACCTGCCTCTCGGCAACACCGAAGTGGCTCCGATCATCGCCAAGATCAAGAAGGCGATGCCCAACGGCGGTGTGATCATCAACACCTTGAATGGTGACCAGAACGTTGCTTTCTTCAAGCAGATCCAGGACGCCGGTCTGACCCCGGCCAATGGCTACTACGTGATGAGCTACTCCATCGCGGAAGAAGAGATCAGCACCATTGGATCTGAGTTCCTCGAGGGCCACTACGGCGCCTGGAACTACATGATGTCGATCAACACCCCGGCATCGAAGAAGTTCGCCGCTGACTTCAAGAAGAAGTATGGCAGCGATCGCATGGTCGCTGACCCACAGGAGTCGGCCTACAACATGGTCTACCTCTGGAAGGCTGCCGTCGAGAAGGCCAACAGCTTCGATGACGACAAGGTGCGCGAAGCCCTGATCGGCATCGAATTCGATGCACCCCAGGGCAAGGTCAAGGTGATGCCCAACCATCACCTCTCCCAGACCGTGCGCATCGGTGAGATCACCAAGGACGGTCAGTTCAAGATCCTCCAGTCCACAAACGGTCCAGTGGCTCCTCAGGCCTGGAACCAGTACGAGCCCAGCTCCAAGGGCTACGCCTGCGACTGGACGGACGCCAAGAAGGGTGAGCGCTACAAGCTCTGATCGCCCTCTCCGGCTGCTCTGACTGATGGGGGAGTCCTTCCGGGGACTCCTCTTTTTCTGCTTTCTCCCCTGCTTGCCTGCTTCGGATTTCCGTGCAACTGCTGTTTGAAAGCCTCTTCAACGGCGTGGCCATCGGCTCGGTGTTGCTGATGGCCGCCCTTGGACTGGCGATTGTGTTCGGCTTGATGGGGGTGATCAACCTCGCCCATGGCGAGCTGATCATGCTCGGCGCCTACACGACCTACGTCGTGCAGCTGATCTTCAAGCTGCCGGCCTTTGAACCTGTCTACAACCTCTATGTCTTGGTGGCGATTCCGCTGGCCTTCGTGGTGAGCGGCGTCGTCGGAATCCTGTTGGAGCGGACGGTGATTCGCCGTCTCTACGGCAATCCCCTCGAGACCTTGCTGGCGACCTGGGGGGTGAGCCTGATCCTGCAGCAGTTCGTGCGCAGTGTTCCCCTGGCCACCGCCGCTGGCTTGGTGCTCGCCCTGGTGGTGGGCTTCAGCTTGCCGTTGGTGTTGCCCTCACCCCTACTGCAGGGACCGCGGGCGCGACTCGTGCGTGCCGGTTGTTGGGTGACCTCGGCCTTGGCCGGGGTGTTCTTGGCGGGTGGTCTGGCTTCGCAGATCTCGCGGATTGCACGTGCCACGTCCAGAAACGTCGATGTGACTGCGCCGCAATGGATGCGTGGTGGCTTGGAGTGGGCCGATCTCACCCTGCCGGTGCCTCGGCTGGTGATAATTGTGATGACCGTCGTCTCGGTGCTTGGAGTCACCCTCTTCCTCAACCGCAGTGTTTGGGGAACACGCATTCGTGCCGTGACCCAGAACCGGTCAATGAGTGACTGCCTGGGTATCCCTACGGACACCGTCGACGTTCTGACTTTCGGCATTGGTTCTGGACTGGCGGGGATTGCCGGCGTTGCTGTCTCACTCCTCGGCTCGGTGGGGCCCAATGTGGGTGGCTCTTACATTGTCGGGTGCTTCATGGTTGTGGTCCTCGGTGGGGTGGGCAATCTCTTTGGCGCCGTCCTGGCGTCATTTGCCATTGGATGGCTCACGGATCTGATCGGCGCCGGTCGTCTGCTGACGCTCTGGCCTGCAATGCCGCCTCCGCTGGCCGCGACGGTGCAGTTCTTCGCCACGACGAGCATGGCGCAGGTGATGGTCTTCGCCCTGATCGTTCTGTTCTTGCAGTTCCGTCCCGCGGGCCTCTTCCCGCAGAAGGGACGCATGGTGGAGGCCTGAGCCGATGTTCCAACGTTTTCAGCAGTCCCGCTGGCCGCAGCTCCTGCTGTGGGTGCTGATCATTGCCGCGATCGTTGCGGCCCCTGCGGTCCTGCCTGTCTTTCGTCTCAACCTGCTGGGCCGCTTCCTCTCGCTGGCGATTGTTTCCTTGGGCATTGATCTGATCTGGGGCTTCACCGGGTTGCTCAGCCTGGGGCAGGGGATCTTCTTTGCCTTGGGCGGCTATGCCGCGGCGATGTATCTGCAGCTCAATAGCTCTTCCGGTTTCCCCAATGGCATTCCGGAGTTCTTCGGCCTCTATGGCGTGAAGCAGCTTCCGGCGTTCTGGCAGCCCTTCCATTCGCCCCTGTTCACCCTGGTGGCGATCTGGTTGATCCCGGCCGTCCTGGCGGCCGTGCTTGGCAACCTGGTGTTTCGCAACCGCATCAAAGGGGTCTACTTCTCGATCCTGACCCAGGCGGCCCTGTTGGTCTTTTTCAACTTCTTCAACGGCCAGCAAAAACTGATCAACGGCACCAACGGTCTCAAGACCGACGTGACCCAGTTGTTTGGCCAGATGGTGGGTTCGCCGGAGATGCAGCGCGGCTTCTTCTGGTTCACCGCGCTGATGGTGATCGCGGCCTGGGCCTTTGTGCGTTGGGTGGTGCGCGGTCGCTTTGGCGATGTCTTGATTGCCATTCGCGATGACGAGCCGCGGCTGCGCTTTGCGGGGTTCAACCCGACCCTCTTCAAGACGATCGTCTTCGCGATTGCCGGTGGTTTGTCCGGCATTGGGGGGGCGCTCTACACGGTGCAATCCGGGATCGTCTCGCCCCAATACATGACCGTTCCCTTCTCGATCGAGATGGTGATTTGGGTGGCCGTGGGCGGTCGCGGCACGTTGGTGGGGGCCATCTTGGGCGCCGTCGCGATCAACTACGCCAAGAGCCTGGTCAGTGAGGCCATGCCCCAGAGCTGGCTCTTCATCCAAGGCGGTCTGTTCATCTTGGTGGTCACCGCCTTGCCGGAGGGCGTCATCGGTTGGTGGCGCAGCGATGGGCCCCGCAACCTGCTCACGCGCCTGGGCATCGCCCGGCGCATTGGCACCTATCCGCAATTGGAATTGGACGGACAAGAGGAGGTTGAGCCATGAGTGCCCCCTTGCTTGAACTGCGCGAGATCACCGTCAGCTTTGACGGATTTCTGGCCCTGCGTGATCTCAACCTCAGCCTCCAGCCCGGAGAGCTGCGGGCGGTCATCGGCCCCAATGGTGCGGGCAAGACCACCTTCTTGGATGTGATCACGGGCAAGACCGCACCCACGGAAGGGGATGTGATTTTTCAAGGACGCTCCCTGGTGGGTCGTGCGGAGCATCGCATTGCCCGGCTGGGCATTGGGCGCAAATTTCAGAGCCCCCGCGTTTTTGAGAGGCTCAGCGTTCAGGAGAACTTGGCCCTGGCGGTGAGCCGCCCCAAGCAGCCCTGGCCCCTGCTGTTTGGTCCCCTCGGCGGCCAGGAGCGAGAGCGGGTGCATCACCTGATGGGCATCGTCAATCTGCAGAGCCGTGCGGACTGGGAAGCGGGAGCCCTCTCCCACGGCCAGAAGCAATGGCTCGAGATCGCGATGCTGGTGGGCCAGGACCCCGACCTGCTCCTGGTGGATGAACCGGTGGCCGGTCTGACCGATGAGGAGACCGACCTCACCGCCGACTTGCTCAAGTCCCTTGCCGGTGACCACACAGTGCTTGTAATTGAGCACGACATGGAGTTCATCCGCCGCCTGGAGAGTCCTGTGACGGTGCTGCATCAGGGGCATGTGCTCTGTGAGGGAACCATGGATCAGGTCCAGGTCGATCCCCGGGTGATTGAGGTCTATCTCGGAACATCAGAGGAGGAACATCCATGACTGCTCTGCTGGAGATCCGCGGGCTGAACACCTATTACGGCGAGAGCCACATCCTGCGGGACGTCGATCTCACCGTGAATGCCGGGGAGATGGTCTGCCTAATTGGCCGCAATGGGGTGGGAAAGACCACCCTGCTGAAGTCGCTGATCGGTCTGCTTCGCGCCCGTCAGGGCTCCATTGATTTCAACGGTGCCGTCCTGGATCGCCAGGCGCCCCATCAACGGGCGCGCGCTGGCTTGGGGTACGTGCCGCAGGGGCGGGAAATCATCCCGCAGCTGACCGTGGAGGAGAACTTGATGCTCGGCATGGAGGCGCTCCCCGGGGGATTGGCCCGCCATCCCCGCATTGATCCTTTTGTCTACGAGCTCTTCCCGATCCTGCGCGAGTTCTTACCCCGTAAGGGTGGGGATCTCAGCGGCGGTCAGCAGCAGCAACTGGCGATTGCTCGGGCACTTCTCGGGCAGCCCAAATTGCTGCTGTTGGATGAGCCCACCGAGGGGATTCAGCCCAACATCGTTCAGGACATTGAATCTGCGGTGCGCCGGATCATTGCTGAGACCGGCATTGGCGTTCTGCTCGTCGAGCAACACCTCCACTTTGTTCGCCAGGCGGACCGCTACTACGCGATGCAACGTGGGGGCATCGTGGCCAGCGGCCCCACCGCCGAGTTGAGCCAAGACGTGGTCAATCGCTTCCTCAGCGTTTGATCTCAGTCCGCCACGAGTGGATCAAAGAGGGCCCTGATCTCCTGCCGGTTGTGGGGGGGCAGGGCTTGGCCATCCAGGCTTTCGATCGGTCTGCAGCTGAGGCTGTTGATCAGCAGCCAGCGGTCGCCGCTTTGGGGTTGGGCCTCGAGCTGCGATTCTTGGACGAGGCCACGGTTCAGCAGTTGCCCGCGCATCACCCCCGGAAGGCAGCCGCTGCTGAGGGGTGGCGTGAGCCATTGGCCCTTGCGCTGCACCAGCAGGTTGGCGGCGGTTCCGCAGCAGAGTTCACCGCTCGTGTTCAGCAGCACGGCGTCATCGGCTCCTGCCGCTTGGGCCTCGCGGCGGGCCTGGATGCCTTGCCCGTAGGCAAAGGTCTTGCAATGGCTCAAGCGGCTGGAGCCATTGCGCCGCTCATGGCGACTCACGATCGCCCGCACGGCTGAAAACTGGGGGGTGCTTGCACTGAGCTGCAGCCAGAAGCGCGGCGCGAGGACCTCCGGGCGATCCAGACCGCGGCCGCCACTGCCGCCACTCCAGTTCAGGCGCAGGGCGCCATTGCCATGGGTCAGATCGCAACGGGCAATCGCCTCCACCACCAGTGGTTGGACCACGTCGGTCTGGGGCGGCTCGGGCAGGCCCAGCAGCGTGGCACTGCGGTGCCAGCGCTCAAGATGGGGCACAAGCAACCGGGCGCGTCCATCCAGCACCAGCACCGTCTCAAACAGACCGTCGGCCAGCAGGAGCCCCCGGTCATTCAGGGGGAGTTCGGGCGTGTTCCTCTCCCCCCAGCGGCCATCGATCCAGCTCAGGCAGCGGCCTGTCATCCCAGGGCCTCCAGCAGCGGGTTCAGCTTCCAGCCCAATTCCTCGGCTTCGGCCTGGGGATTGGAGTCGGCCACGATGCCGCAGCCTGCATGGCAGCGCAGGGTGGTGCCGTGTTGGAGCACGGTGCGGATCAGGATGCTGCTGTCGAAGCTGCCATCCCAATCCCGCCGAAGCAAGGAGCCGCAGTAGGGCCCCCGGGCTACCGGCTCCAGTTCGGCGATGCGCTGGCAGGCCCGCAGCTTGGGTGCCCCGGTGATGGAGCCCCCCGGCCAGCAGGCCTGCAGGAGGTCGACCCAACTGGTACCCGTCCGCAGCTGTCCGGTGACCACCGAGGTGAGGTGGTGGACCTGGGCATAGCTCTCTAGGCCCACCAATTGCGGCACCTGGATGGAGCCGCTCTTGCAGACGCGGCCGAGGTCGTTGCGCAACAGATCGACGATCATTACGTTCTCGGCCCGGTCCTTGCTGCTGCAGACCAACTCCGCCGCCTGATCGGCGTCTCGCTCGGGGTCCACCATGCGCGGCCGGGTGCCTTTGATCGGGCGCGTCTCGACCTTGCCACTCGGGCTGACCTGCAGGAAGCGTTCCGGTGAGGCCGAAATCACCGCTTCCCCGGGGGCGACCACCAGGCCGGCAAAGGGCGCCGGGCAGCGCCGTCGCAAGCGCTCAAACAGCGCCAAGGGTTCAGCTGGGGCCTCCAGTGGACTGGAGCAGCAGGCAGTGAGGTTCGCCTGAAAGATGTCACCGCTGGCGATGCGTTCACGGATCCGCTGGACCCCTGCGCTGAACGTTTCCGGGCTGCTGTGCCAGTGCCAGTGGGCAATGGCCGTTGGTTCCATGGGATTGGCCTGGGTCCCTGGCAGTGCTTCCGCCCAGGCGGCCATGGCCTCCAGGCGCGTGGGGTCGAGCCCCTCCAGCCAGAGCCTCTGCTCCTGTAGGTCGAAGCGAAAGATCGGATCGTGGCGGGCGATCCAGAGGGTCGCCATCGCATCGGCCTTCCAGTGGGCCGCGGGTTCCACCCAGGCGGCGGCTTCGTAGCTGAGCCAGCCGCACCAATGCCCCTCCCTTAGCTGGCGCAGCGCCTTGAAGGGATTGCAACTTCCGTTCTCCTCCGGGAGGCCGCGGCAGACGATCTGCTCGAGCGGATTGGCGGCCAAGCTGGCCCATCTGCCCAGGCTGCTGCCGTCCCCATCGAGCCAGATCAGCCCCTCCGATCCGAAGCGCGCGGCGAGGTGGCGGGCGAGGTCAGCGGGTTCGGTCCAGGGGAGTGGCCGTTGGCTAGGCCGTGGAGCGCTGCCCATCACTTAGTGGCTCGTCAGGTCGGGGCGCCCGGCCTCGATCAGGGCCGCATCGCGAATGCGGCAGCTGTCGCAGACCCCGCACGGGTGCTCGCCGCCGCTGTAGCAACTCCAGGTCTGTTCAATCGGCACCCCCAAGCGCAGCGCCTCCTGGACGATCTTGGTTTTGCTCCACTTCACCAGGGGGGCCCAGAGCTGGGTGCCATGGCCCTCTCGGCCGGCCTTGCTGGCCAGGTCCGCCAGGGTCTGGAAGGCTCCGAGGTAATCCGGGCGGCAGTCCGGGTAGCCGGAGTAGTCGACCGCATTGACTCCCAGCACCAGCCGTTCGGCGCCGCGGGCCTCCGCCAGGCTGAGGCCGATGGCGATAAACACCGTGTTGCGCCCCGGGACGTAGGTGCTGGGGATCACGCCGTCCTGTACCCCCGCGTTGGGAATCTCCATGGCAGTGTCGGTCAGTGCGGATCCACCCCAGGCCGCCAGGTTGACGCTGATGCTGTGGTGTTCTGCCAAGCCCAGGGCCTGCGCGACCGCGGCAGCGGCCTGGAGTTCGCTCCGATGGCGCTGGCCGTAGTCAAAGGATAGGCCGATCACGCGGTAGCCCTCTGCTTGGGCGAGGGCGGCGGCGGTGGCGGAATCCAGCCCTCCGGAGAGAAGGGCGATGGCGATAGGCAAGGCTTCGGTGGAAGGCACCGTATCCATGATGGCCACTCGCCTCAGCGCACCCCAAGCCACTTGTGGGATTGCAGGCTCAGGCGCCAGCGAGGGCAAGCTTGTACGAACCGTAGGGCCAAGGTCTGTCCTTCGGGGCAGTCCCAGCCAGGTTGCAGCAGCCACGTCGCCTGGGGGGCTTGGCTGGCGCTGACCTCGGCAAAGAGCAGGTCGGCGGCTTCGTGCACGACCACCTTCAGTTCATCGCAGCTCTGCAGCAGCTCGGCCCGCGGCGGTTGGTGGCGCTTGGGCGAGAGGCTGACCCAATCCGGCGCCCCACTGAGGGGGTCGACGCCGCTGGTTTCCAGGTGAATCGGCAGGGCGCAGCACTGGCGGATGGCTGCGCAGAGGGGATCGAGGTTGTGGTGAAGCGGTTCTCCGCCGGTGATCACCACGAAGGCAGCCCCCGCCTCAGCCGCCTGGGCCGCGGCGTCGGCCAGGGCTTCGGGGCTCTGCTGCAGGTGAGCGGCGGCGGGCCAGGAGTGCTTGGTGTCGCACCAGCTGCAGCCCACCGTGCAGCCCCCGAGACGGATGAAAAAGGCGCTTCGCCCGGCATGGATTCCCTCCCCCTGCAGGGAGTGGAAGGTCTCCACAACGGGTAGGCCGTTGGAGCCCAATGGCTCCTGCTCACTCATACGTTGGTGACGTTCGCCCCTTGGGCAATCGCTTCACTGGGGCTGGAGGGAAGCCGTTGTTGGGCCGCCTCGATCAGACCGCGGAAGAGCGGGTGGGGCTGGCCCGGACGGGAGAGGAATTCGGGGTGGTACTGGCAGGCGGTGAAGAAGGGGTGGTTCTTCAGCTCAATCAGTTCCACCAGGCGGCCATCGGGGGAGGTGCCGCTGATCTCATAGCCGGACTCCAAGAAGAGGTTCCGGTAGGCGTTGTTGAACTCGTAGCGGTGGCGGTGGCGTTCGTAAACCACCTCATCGCCGTAGAGGCGGTGGGCCAGGGTGCCTGGGGCGACCCGGCAGGGGTAGACGCCCAGGCGCATCGTGCCGCCGAGGTCGACCACGTCCTGTTGCTCGGGCAGCAGGTGAATCACCGGATGCGGAGTGTCCGCGTTGAGTTCGGCGCTGGTCGCCCCGCTCAGGCCGGCCTGGTTGCGAGCCCACTCAATCACGGCGCACTGCATGCCCAGGCAGAGGCCCAGAAAGGGGACTCGTTGCTCCCGCGACCAACGGATGGCGGCCACCTTGCCATCGACGCCGCGGTTGCCAAAGCCCCCGGGAACGACCACGGCATCCATGCCGCGCAGCAGGGCATCGGCCCCTTGCTCTTCGATTTGTTCTGCGCAAATCCAGTGTAGATCCAGGGCGGCGTCGCGGTCGATGCAGGCGTGGCGTAGGGCTTCCACCACCGAGAGGTAGGCATCGTTCAGCTGCACGTACTTGCCCACCAAGGCCACTTTCACTGCGGCGCCGGGCTTGCGTAGCTTGGCGACCATCTGCTCCCAGCGCTGCATGTCGGACTCGTGGTCTGTCAGGTCCAGGAGATCGAGCACCTCGCGGCAGAGACCTTCCTGCTCGAGGGTGATAGGAACCGCGTAGATGCTGTCGGCATCCAGGGCGGGGATGACGGCCCGGGTTGGGACGCCGCAGAAGCCGCCGATCTTGCCCTTAAGTTCTTCGTTGATTTCACGGTCGCTGCGGCAAACCAGGACGTCCGGCTGGATGCCAATGGAGCGCAGCTCCTTCACCGAGTGCTGGGTGGGCTTGGTTTTCAGTTCACCCGAGGTGCCGATGTAGGGCAGCAGGGTGACGTGAACATAGGTCGTGTCGTTGCGGCCCACATCACCGCGGAATTCGCGGATGGCCTCCAGGAAGGGCAGCGACTCGATGTCGCCCACGGTCCCCCCGATCTCGGTGATCACGACATCGGCACCGCTGTTGGCGGCGACCCGGTGGATGCGCTCGCGGATCTCGCCGGTGATGTGGGGGATCACCTGCACAGTGCCCCCGTTGTAGTCGCCGCGGCGCTCTTTGTTGATGACCGATTGGTAGATCGAGCCGGTGGTCACGCTGTTCAGGCGCGACATCGCGGTGTCGGTGAAGCGCTCGTAGTGCCCCAGGTCGAGGTCGGTCTCGGCGCCGTCTTCGGTGACGAAGACCTCACCGTGCTGGAACGGGCTCATCGTGCCCGGGTCTACGTTTAAGTACGGGTCGAGCTTCAGGATCGAAACGCTGTAGCCGCGGCTCTTGAGCAGACGCCCCAAGCTGGCGGCCACGATCCCTTTGCCGATGCTGGACACCACGCCACCGGTCACGAAGACAAATTTGGCCATGGTTCCTGAAGCGAGCCTTCAATGTACTGGCCGGATCTAGGGGCTCTCGCCGCGAAGGCCTATTGATCGAGGAGGCTGCGCTGCATTCAGGCGGTTTTCTCGTGGATCTGCAGCCGTTGGGTCAGCAGGTCTGAGGTCGGTTCAGCAACGGCGGCATCGGCCAGCGGCAAAATACCGCGGGCGGTCCTGGCCACGGATTTATGGCCGCTTACTAACAGCCGGATCATCTCCAGGGCTGAGGGCTGAGGGCTGAGGGCTGAGGGCTGAGGGCTGAGGGCTGCTGGGGCGCTTCGGCAATCGAGGCCAGTTGGCTCAGGGTCGTCCCGCCATGGGGAGCGACGACCCCACGGTCTGAATGCGCTCGGCGATGACATCCAGGGCGGTCCAGAGCTCCGTTTACTGGTCCATGAAAATCAGATGGGGCGTGTTGAACATCGGCCCGGTGACGTTCCAGTGAAAGCCGTGGGTGTTGCCGTAGAGGACGTAGGTGTCCGCGAGAAGGCGGCTGAGGCCCTGGGCGACCTCCTGCAGCTCGGCTTCAGGGATGCCGATGTCGATGCTGGGCATGGTGCTGGCATCACTCGTGCACGCGTCTGCCCGAGTGATAGGTGGATTTTCAGCCGCTGGGAGCGCTGTCTCCATCCATGTTCAGCAAGTAGTCGTGCACCCGGCAGCGGCGCTGGGGTTGCCGCAGTTTGAGCAGGGCCCGGGTTTCGATCTGCCGGACCCGTTCGCGGGAGAGGTGCAGGTCTTCACCGATCTGGGAGAGGGTTTGCGGGGTGTCGTTTTCCAGGCCGAAGCGCAGGCGGATGACCTCGGCTTCGCGGCCGCTGAGTTCCTCAAGGAGGGCTTCGAGGTCGTCGTGCAGTTGGGCCTTCGTCAGGGCCTGCTCGGGGGTGGCGTGGCCGTCCTCGAGGAGTTCCCCCAGCTCGGTGTCCATGTCGCGGCCTACCCGGGTGTCCAGGGAGACCGAGCGTGGCACACGCATCAGGGTCATGCGGATCACTTCTTCGCTCAGGCCCAGTTCCTTGGAGAGGTCGGCGACGGAGGCCAGGCGGCCGTGTTCGCTAGCGATTTGCCTTTGGGCTTTTTTGATGCGGTTGAGCTTCTCGGTGACGTGGACCGGCAGGCGGATCGTGCGGCTTTGCGTCGCGATGGCCCGGGTGATCCCCTGGCGAATCCACCAGTAGGCGTAGGTGCTGAAGCGGAAGCCCCGGGTCGGGTCGTATTTCTCCACCGCCCGCTCGAGGCCGAGGGTGCCCTCTTGCACGAGGTCCAGCAGCTCCATGCCCCGTTGCTGGTACTTTTTGGCGACGGCCACCACTAGGCGCAGGTTGGCCTGAATCATCCGGTCCCTGGCCCGCCGCCCTTGGTGCAGGGCTTGCTTGAGCTCGCCACTGCTTAACGCCGATAGGCGTGCCCAGGCCTCGTGGCCGGCCTTGAGGGCTTCTTTCAGCTCAGCGCCGCTGCGTTGTTGGTGCTCGGACCACAGTTGCAGGCTGGGCCAGTGCCCTAGATGGGAGGCCAGCTGCTGGCGGCTGTGCTCTAGGTCCACCAGGGCCTGAAGCTCTTTGGACTGCTTGGCGAGGGGCCGGCGCTCCTGCAGCAGTTGCTCTCGGCGCTGGACCAGGCGAGCCAGGGTGAGCTCCTCCTCGTGGCTGAGCAGATCAACGCGGCCGATGTCCTGCAGGTAGAGGCGCACCAGATCACTGCTGCCGCGCTTACCGCCGGAGTTCGCTTTTGGACGGGGAGGACCTTTGCTCATAGGCCAATGGCGGATGCCAACCACCAGCTTCGAGTCTTAACTGAGACAGTGCGCGAAAGCCTTGGTTTGTGTTCGGGTTCTGCGCCGCGCAGATCAGTCCTCTTCGTCCACCCAGGTGCTGGCCACATGCAGCTCCTGTAGCTGCTTCTCGGCAACGCCCCCAGGCGCGTTGGTCATCAGGCAGCGTGCCTGTTGGGTCTTGGGGAAGGCGATGGTGTCGCGGATGGACTCTTCGCCCGCCAGCAGCATCACCATCCGGTCCAGGCCGAAGGCCAAGCCGCCATGCGGCGGGGCGCCCATGTCGAGGGCTTCCATCAGGAAGCCGAACTGGGCATTGGCTTCTTCCAGGGGCAGGCCCACGGTTTCCAGCACCTGGCGCTGCAGCGCCGAGTCATGGATGCGTAGGGAGCCGCCGCCGAGCTCTAGTCCGTTGAGCACCAGGTCGTAGGCCTGGGCGCGGGCCCCGGGCAGGGTCTGGGCCCACTGGCTGGCATCGCTGCCCAGGTCGTCCGTATTTGGGGCGCAGAAGGGGTGGTGCAGTGCCTCGTAGCGGTTCTCGTCGGCGTTGAACTCGAACATCGGGAAATCCACCACCCACAGGAATTTCCAGCTGTCGTTCTCGTTGTCGGTCTTGACCATGCCCAGTTCCCGGGCCAGGTACTGGCGCACGCGGTCCAGGGCTTTGTTCACTGTGGCGGTGTCGCCCGCACCAAACAGGATCAAGGTGCCGGGCTCGGCGCCGGTGCGCTGGAGCAGTTCGGCCTTCTTCTCGTCGCTGAGGTTGTCCTTGATGGCGCCGATCGTGTCGATCTCGCCGCCTTCGCGGACGCGGATGAAGGCCAGCCCACCTGCCCCTGCTTTTTGCGCTTCGCTGAAGACGTCCCCGCCGGGCTTGATGCGCACGTTGGAGACGGCGTCATTGCCTCCAGGGACGGCGATGCACTTGACCGAGCCGCCTGAGGCCACGGCGCCGCTGAAGACCTTGAAGCCCATGTCGGCCACGAGGTCGCTCACGTTCACCAGCTCCATGCCGTAGCGGGTGTCGGGGCGATCGGTGCCGTAGCGCTCCATGGCGTCGTGCCAGGTCAGCCGCGGGAAGGGGCGGGGCAGATCAATGCCTTTGACGCTCTTCCAGATCGCAGCGATCAAGGATTCATTGAGCTCCAGGATCTGCTCTTGATCCATGAAGCTCATCTCCATGTCCAGCTGGGTGAATTCCGGCTGGCGATCGGCCCGCAGGTCCTCATCGCGGAAGCAGCGCGCCACTTGGTAATAGCGCTCGATGCCGCCCACCATCAGCAATTGCTTGAACAGCTGAGGGGATTGGGGCAGGGCAAACCACTCGCCGCCGCAGACCCGGCTGGGGAGGATGTAGTCGCGTGCCCCCTCGGGGGTGGAGCGGGTCAGGATCGGGGTCTCCACCTCAATGAAGCCCTGCTCTTCGAGGAAGCGGCGCGCCGCCTGGATGGTCTGGGCTCGCAACCTCAGGTTGCTGTTCATGCGCTCGCGGCGCAGGTCCAGATAGCGGTGGCGCAACCGAAGCTCTTCGCGGCTGTTCTCCTCGTCGTGCACCGACACCGCGAAGGGCAGGTTGCCCTTGACGCTGTTCAGGACGGTGATGGCGCTTGCCAGTATCTCGATTTGGCCGGTGGGGAGCTTGTCATTGATGGCATCGGCGGGGCGCTCGCGCACCTTCCCTTCCACCTGGATGACGGTCTCGTTGCGCAGGTGTTCCGCCACGGCGAACATCTCGGCGCCGTTGTCGGGGTCGACGGTGATCTGAACGGTGCCGCTGCGGTCGCGCAGGTCGATGAAGATCACACCGCCGTGGTCACGGCTGCGGTCCACCCAGCCGCACAGCTGCACAGCCTGAGCGGTGGCGCTCTGACGCAGGTCGCCGCATCCGTGGCTGCGCATGTGGAAACAAGTGGGTGATCGGCGATTGTCCCACTTGGGGTGGGCTTAGCGCCGGTAGAAGGGGCGCCTCACCACCTCTGCGGCTTCGGCCTTGCCCCGAATCTCGACCGCTAGGGGGGTCCCGAGCTTGGCGGCGTCGGTTGTCACGCTTGCCAGGGCAATCCCGGCTTGCAGGCTGGGGGACCAGGTGCCGCTGGTGACGGTCCCAACCACCTCTCCGTCCTTTAGGACCGGGTAGCCATGGCGGGGGATGGCTCGGCCCTGGAGCTTCAGTCCGACTAGGCGTCGCTTGAGTCCGTCTGCGGTTTGTTGCTCGAGGACTGGGCGGCCGATGAAGTCCTTGGGCATCTCCAGATGTACCAACCAGCCCAGGCTTGCCTCCAAGGGGGAGGTGCTGGCATCCATGTCACTGCCATAGAGATGCATTCCGGCTTCCAGGCGCAGGGTGTCGCGGGCGCCGAGACCACAGGGTTTCACGCCCCGCTCGAGGCAGGTCCGCCAGAAGCGTTGCCCGGCATCCGCGGAGAGCAGGAGCTCAAAGCCGTCCTCTCCGGTGTAACCAGTGCGGCCCACAAAAGCCTCGCCGATGCCAGGCAGCGTCAGCTCGCGGTGGCCAAAGCGCGGGAGTCCGGCGAGGGAGCAGCCGGCTAGTGCCTCCAGGTGTTGCGTGGCGTCCGGTCCCTGGAGGGCCAGGAGCGTGCCGGATTCCTTCAGGTCGATCAGTTCCATGCCTGCCGGCTCCAGTTGGCTGCGCATCCAGGCCGTATCGCTCTCGGCGCAGGCGGCATTGATCACCAGCACGAGCTCATGGACCCGCTCGCTCTCTAGCCAGCCCCGGTCGTAAATGATCAGGTCGTCCCGGATGCCCCCCTCGTCATTGAGCAGGACGGAATAGCAGGCTTCGCCGGGACCGATCCGAAAGAGATCGCTGGGCACGAGGCCCTGCATGGCGTCCTTGACGTTCGCCCCCCGCAGCCGCAGGACACCCATATGGGAGATGTCAAAGAGGCCGCAGTGGCTGCGCACGGCCTGGTGCTCGTCGATTAAGCCGCTGAATTGCACGGCCATTTCCCAGCCGGCGAAGGGCACCATCCGCCCGCCCGCCTCCCGCGCCGCATTGAAGAGGGGCGTGCGCTGGAGGGAAGGCGAAGCGGCCATGGCGGTCCATTGCTCATGCGGATCCTATGGATCTCTTTCAACAAGAGGAAGAGATCCCGGAGCTTTTCGCTGTTCTGTGGCCGGCTCAGGACGGCGTGATTACTTTTGGCAGCCCAAGCCCCTAGAGCGATAGGCCCGCGTCCGTGTTGCAGAAGTTGCCGCCACTGCGCCTCCCCGAAAGGGGTTGAGTTGGGGTGGTGCCGTCTGCGCAAGCTGCCGATTCATCCGGAGCTGGCTGGGGAGTTGTGGTGCCACCACTGGACGGCTCGGCCGCCACGTCTTCCCGTGGTGGGTCAGGACGACGGTCTGCAACCGCCCACGCGCGATCGTCAGTTGGCACTGACGGACGTTCTCGAAAACTGAAGCAAAACCGAAGATCCCCTTTTCTTTTGCTTTTGTTGTTTGGATGTCCTGGTTGGTCTGCTTGAAAGTGTCAAGCTGACGCGAACAGGTTTTGGCGTTGTGGAGGTTTGAGGTCCATGGTCACTTCCACCGTCGGTACTCCGATTGAGCTGATGTCCGCTCAGGTGGACTGCGAGACCCTCTCGTGCCCCACGGGGGCCGCGATCTTCAGCAGCGGCCAGAGCGCCAACGCCATCTACGGCGTGCGACGGGGCATCGTCGAAGTGATCGATGGCAGCGGTGCCAAGCTCTGCTGCCGCCCCGGCGAGCTCTTCAGCTACGAGGACATCGTCTGGAAGGACGGGGTCTATCGCAATGACGCCGTTGCTCGGACCCCTGTTGAGTTCGTGAAACTTGACCGCCTGCGCTTCCTGAACCTGCTGCACAACCACCCCACCCTGGCGGTGCAGTTGATTGCCCAGCAGCACGAGCGTTTAAGGGAGCAGCGCGCAAGCGGCACCTGCGCTTACTGAATTCAGCGATCCAGCAGGAACAGCAGGCTGCGAACCACCTTGGCGGCCAGAACGCTGCTTACCCCAGTCGGATCCAGCATAGGCGCCAGCTCCACCACGTCCGCCGCCACCAGGTTGAGGTGACTCAGTTCATCGACCAGGGCCGCAAAGTCGCTCCAGAGGAAGCCACCCGGTTCAGGCGTGCCCGTGCCGGCCATCACGGCCGGGTCAAACCAGTCCAGATCCACCGTGAGATAGAGCGGCTTGCCGCGCAGGGTCTTCAGCGCTTCGGCCATTCGCTCGATCGCTACCAGTCGACCGGTCTGCCGCAGTTCTGAAAACTCCTCGCGGGTGCCGCTGCGGATGGCGATCTGCAGAAGCTGCTGGCTGGGGAGGACCTCCAGGCAGCGGCGCATGGCGCAGGCATGGCTGTGGTTGGCCCCCAGCCATTCGTGGCGCAGGTCCGCGTGGGCATCGAGTTGCACGAGCACCAGGTCAGGGTGCTGTTCGGCCACGGCGGCGACCGCGCCAGAGCTGATCGAGTGTTCTCCCCCCAGCATCATCGGTTTCAGACCCAGCCCCAGGACCGTTTTGGTGGCCTCCTTCACGGCGGCGACAACCGGCTCGGGGGCGCCAAAGGGGATGTCCACGGCGCCGAGGTCGGCGATTGCTAACTCCTCGAGATCCCGGTCGAGCTGGGGGCAGTAGCTCTCCAGGCCGGGGCTGACCTCGCGGATGGCGGCTGGCCCAAAGCGGGTCCCCGGCCTGAAGGAGGTGGTGCCGTCGTAGGGCACCCCAAACAGGCCGACCCGGCAGCCGGTGGGATCCCGCTGGCTGCCCATGTAAATGGCGCCGTCGCTGTCAAAGAGGTCGTTCATGCGTTGATCGCGCGTTCGATGTCGGCGGGGATGGCGTCAAAGGCGCCGCGCTGCCAGCGGGGACTCCAGATCTCACAGCCATCGACGACGGCCGCGGCACGGGAGGGATCCGGCTCCAGATACCGACGGCCGTCGAGAGCGGCGAAGGTCCAACTCCACCAACCACTCGGGTACATCGGCACCCAGCCGTACATCGGATCGGCATGGCCAAAAACCTCGCGGATCACCTTCACGGTGTCGATGTGCACCTGGCGGAAGGCCTCCGGCGATTCGCTTTGGGTTGCGAAGACGCCGCCGGGCTTGAGGATGCGGCTGCACTGCTCAAAGAAGTCGCGGTTGAACAGGCCTTCGGCGGGTCCCGCCGGATCGGAGCCATCGACGATGACGACGTCGTAGCTGGCGTCCGCGGCGTTGGCGGTCCAAGCTATTCCGTCGCCAACGGTCATGTGGAAGCGGGGATCACTCCAGCAGCCTCCGCCGATGGAGGGGAGGTGCTCCTGGCTCCACTCCACCACCAGCCCGTCGATTTCCACCATGTCCAGGTGCTGAACCCAGGGATAGCGCAGGCACTCACGGGCGGTGCCGCCATCGCCACCGCCAATCACCAGCACCCGCTCCACCGCGGCGGCGCTGCAGAGGGCGGGGTGCACGATCGACTCGTGGTAGTGCCGCTCCTGGCGCTCGGCGGTCATCCAGCAGCCATCTAGCAGCAGACCTTTGCCGTAGCGCTCACTCTCGATGATCGTGACCCGCTGGAACGGGGACTGCTCCTCGGCAATCACCCGCCCGGCGAGGCCATAGCGGACACCATCAAAGACTTCGTCGACCCAACCGGGTGTTGGAGCGGGAGTGGCACTGTCGGCCATCGCGAAGGCGCGGGGAGATCTCTCCAGATTTGCGCACCGCCGCCCCCCGCTTGAACGACGCCTCGCCCTCTAGGGCCCTGCTGATTCCCGTTCAGACCGGACCCTGCTGCTCCCTGCGGATCTGAGCCTTGGCCTGCTGCCAAAGGGTCTCCAGTTCGCGAATGCTGCGTCCTTCAAGGTCGCCGCCCAGGGCGGCCTCGACCCGGGAGAAGCGATCGAGGAAGCGGTGGTTGGTTCCGGCTAGGCCGGACTCCGGGTCGAGGCCGCACCAGCGGGCCACGTTCACCAGGGTGAAGAGAACATCGCCGAGTTCCTCTTGGGCATGGGCCTTGTCCCCTGAGGCCACGGCTTCTTTGAGTTCATCGAGCTCCTCGTGGACCTTCTCCCAGACCCCCTCAATGGCGTCCCATTCGAAGCCGGCCTTGGCGGCTTTCTTGGAGATCGTCATCGCCCCGGCGAGGGCGGGTTGACCCCGTACCTTGCCCGCCAGGCGGTCGCTGAGGGGGCTGGCTGATGGCGGGGCTTCTGCTTTTTCGCTGGCCTTGATCGCCTCCCAGGTTTCCTTGACCGCTGCGCTGTCCTGGGCGACGGCATCGCCAAAGATGTGGGGGTGGCGCCGGATCAATTTCTCGCTGATCCCCTGGGCGATGGCCTCGAGGTCGAAGCGCTGCTCCTCCTGGGCGATCTGGGCATGGAGCACCACCTGCAACAGGAGGTCGCCGAGCTCTTCTTTGAGGTGAGCGTCATCCCCGTAGCGAATGGCGTCGGCCACCTCGTGGGCCTCCTCGAGCACGTAGGGGACGAGGGACTGGTGGGTTTGCTCCAGGTCCCAGGGGCAGCCCCCATCGGGATCCCGCAGCTTGGCCACCACCGCGATCAGCTCTTGAAGGGCATCGCGCATAGGAAGGGGCCAGCTGCCCCCTCACGATCTCATTGACCGCGGGGCCTGCGGCTGAACCAGAGCCGGTTGAACAGCGCCTGAAGTAGTGGCGTGGGGGTCTCCATCTTGGCCAGCCGCAACTGCGTTGCCAGGCGATCGGGATCTAGCGAGAAGACCCCGGCATTGCGGGAGTCCATGACGCGCTCGATGGCTTCGGACTCCAGGCCTTGTGCTTGGAACCGGGCGCGGGCGATCGCCTGCCAGAGCTTCAGGTCCGCGTCCTTCTCTTCACTGAAGCTGCTGATTACCAGCACGCCGCCTGGGCCGACGTGGGCACAAAGCTTCTGGAGGACTAGTTCTTGCTCAGCCGGTGGCAGGAGGTGCAGGACGTTCTGGCAGATCACCGCGTCAAAACGGCCCGCCAGCTCTTTGAGCGCGTTGGGCCCCCAGGCGATTTGGTGGCCCGCCTGGGTTTCTGCAATCACGGCGTTGCAAAATCCGCGCATCTGCTCGCTCGGTTCCACCAGCTCAGGGTTGCCCCAGGCATGGCCTTCAGCAGGCTTGGCAGTTCTTCCCCTGCCCCAGGGCCCACCACGAGAGCCGATGAGGCCGTTGGTACTAGGGCACTGAGGGCGGCCGCGGCGAGCTCAAGGTGGGCGTCATAGGCGGGAATAATCCGGCGAATGCTCTGGTCGTAGTGGCGGCCGTAGTCGCCATCGAAATCAAGGCGTGCCATCACCCGGAGCCGTTGCCTTTGCTCTAGCGACGTCTCCCCATTCGTGGCATCGGGTCCCCGTCCTGCAAGAGGTGCAGCCAGGCGCTGGCTTCGATCCCGATCAGGCCAACCAGTAGCAATCGTTCTGGCCGGCTCCACTGCTGCTGGAGCCATCTCAGCAGGTCCGTGCTGGCATGGGGGTGGGCAAGGCCCGTCAGCAGTAGGGCGAGGCCGGTGAGGTAGCCCACGCGCACCAGGGTGCCCAGCACCGGGGAGTGGGACAGAACCGAGCGATGGCGCAGGGCCTTCCGGTAGGGCCACCACAACCAGCGCAGCGGCCCCCAGCGCTGGTACGGCCGGGAGTTGGTGTCGAGATCGGGGGAGAGCCAGAGGCCTCCGATCAGGAAGGCCAGGGCGCTCACGAGTGTTCCGTTGGGGCCCAACCAGGGCCACCAGAGCAGCCCATAGGGCAGGGCCAGCCAGCAGGTGGCGCGGTCGTGTTGCTGTCCGCTTGCCATTGCTGGGGGTGAGTGCTGCCCTGCAGAATGCCTTAGCCGCCCGGTTAGCTCAGCGGTAGAGCGCCTGCCTTACAAGCAGGATGTCGCTGGTTCGAACCCGGCACCGGGCATAAGGCCAAACTCCTGTTTATTCATGGGTTTTCTTTTGTTCGCTTACTCCCCGAAAGAGTTGGCAATGCGATCACCTAGCGCAGGATCCTCTTCCGCCGACCTAGTAGCTCCCCGCTACTGAGCGGTGGGTCGGGGAGCTGTTGCCTGTTTTCACAGACGTTGCCATAACCCCAGAGGACGAGACGTGAACTCCTCGATCCGTGTGGCGGCTGTGGGCACCCAGCCGCCTACCAACACCCTCCCGGCGCTTCTCTATCTGAAGCCGGAAGGGCTGTTGGGCGTCACCCCTCTTCCTCTTCCCAGCGCAAACGTCGGTGAGCAGTGCACAGCTCACACCTGCACGGCAATGAAATGTCGCCGCCGATCCAACAGGTATAAGGGGTGGTCGGCCACAAGAGGGCTAAGTCCTCGTCGCTTGGACGGGCTATGAAGGTTGTTTCCACTCACGAAGCCTGCGCATAGATCAGTGATGGCTCCGGTTGCAGTTGAGCTGGCGTCTTAGGCGATACATCTCTGATGAAAGTGCCACCTAGAGCCAGGGGCCTAAGACCTCCTGGACTGGACTCAGAGACGAGCAGCGCTCAGTTTCATGCCAACCGCGACCACCTAGCTGGCCTGGAAGACGGGTCAGCAGGCGTGATTGATGTGTAAGCGCCGCTACCCGGAGATGTTCCAAGGAACTGGCGATGATCGAGAGCGCTGGGGATTGATGTGATCCCACTGACATAAACGAAATCGGCAACCGTTCGTCATTCCTTTACTGGAGAGTGTGCAACCCCGCCTTCGGCTTCTAGCTTTGCCTCAGTTCCACAAAGACTTGATTGAACTGACTGGCTACACGCTGGACCGCTGGGATCTACATGGCGTCCCCTGTAGCTGTCAGCAGTGCACGGACGACTACGAAGCACTGCGGGTGATGCACTTGATCAGGACAAGCGTTTTCTGAGCAAAGCCTCTTTGGGAGGCTGTGCCAGTTAATTGCGGTCGGTAAGAGATAAGTAGTCATTAACGCACTCCATGCCTATACCTTTTGGAGCAATAGCCGACTCGCATGCAGCTCAATGTTGAAAAGGGTCTGATCGGGGCAGCTGTCCTTGGGGCTCTTCTTCTTATGGTGCCAATAGCCAAGCAATCTAAAGAGTTCGTGAACTGCGTCAAGAACGCAGAGACTGGGATCATCAACCTGGCGGGCGTTGAGTTCACTGACGTGGATGGCAAAGGCGGCTTCATCGAGCGACCCGTGGCCGTTCACTACTGCAACGGTGGTGATTTAACCAAGTACCTGAAGCTGTTGGGTCACTGATGGAATGGATCGTCCGGCCCATTCGCGCCGTCTTTTTCGCTGACGAGCAAGCCTTTCTTTGGATCAAAAAGAAGCTTGGCTTCACAGATTACCAAATGGCAGCTCTCGTCTGGGTGAAAGGCCTCATAATTGGCTTGCTTATCGGCTACTTCCTTTTCTGATCACGATGAAGGTCTTGCTTGCGGCTGCACTATTGCTGGCATCGGCCTCACCTGCACTTGGCCAGAAGGAGATCCCCAAGGCTGAAGGCCATGACCAGTGCCCACTGGGCTATGTCAACACGCTTGGAACAACCTGCGTCTCACCCATCTATTACGAGGTGGCTCCAACCCACGGCAAGGCATGCCTTGAGGGCTGGATGAATATTGGCGCTGGCTACTGCAAGAAGAAGGGGCCTCTCGGAATCCTCTGATCAACGACTATGTGAGGCACTACAGCTCCTGATTACCTCAAGGGTGGTCTTTTTGTAGGTGTTGTTGTCTTAGAGGGTGTAGCCCTTGCTTTCAATACAACGGTTGTAGGCCTTGTCCCCGTACGTCTCTTCGGCCTTGGCTTGAGCAGGCAGCATCGCCAAAGCGTTGGCAGCAGCTGCGAGCAGAATTCGTCTACTGGTGAGTGGGGTAGGTGGCGTGATCAGCGCTGAATGCAGACGAAGTCCTATCCGTTGAGCGTGCGTTTGTATTGCGTCACCCCTTATTTCGTAAGGGCTTCCGGTGTGCCTGGTCAAACCAGCTGGGCCAGTTCAGCAGCAAGACGAACAGCACCCACAGCAGCCCCGAGCTGATTCGAGGCCATCGCCTTCTCTTGAACCTTGGCGAGGGCGGCAAGCTTTTCTGCCAGGATGTCGCTGGTTCGAACCCGGCACCGGGCATCAACGTTGTTAGTGAGCTGAGGACAGCTCACCTCCGCGGCCGCCCGCCTCTTCCGCCACGCCGATCCGGGCGAACAGGTTCAGGCTCTCGTCGTTCAGGTTGATCACCTCGACTTGGGTGCCGCCGAGCTTGAGCTTGCGGATGACCTGATCGAGGGCGGTCACACCGCTTTGATCCCAGATGTGGGCCTCGCCCATGTCGATCGTGACGCGAGCGGGATGCTCGTGCAGCTCAAAGCCCTGCCGGAAGTAGATGCTGCTGACGAAGAACAGCTGACCGCGGACGCGGTAGATGCGGTGCTCGCTGCCGCTGAGCTCGCTGCTGACCTCGATCACCTTGGCTACCTTGCGGCTGAAGAGGATCCCCGCCAGGGCTACACCGGAGAGCAGGCCCACCGCCAGGTTGTGGGTCAGCACAGTCACGACCACTGTCAGGAGCATCACCGAGGTGTCGCTCCTGGGGATGCGGCGGATGCTCCGGATCGAATCCCAGTTGGCGGTGTTGATGGCGATCATCACCATCACCCCCACCAGGGTGGCCATTGGGATCTGATTGACCCATTGGCTGGCAAGCAGGATCATCGCCAGCAGGCTCACGCCCGAGGTGAGGGTGGAGAGGCGGGTGCGGCCGCCGTAGCCCACGTTCATCACCGATTGGCCCACCAGGGCGCAGCCGGCCATGCCGCCGAAGAACGAACTAATGATGTTGCCGATGCCTTGGCCGCGGGCTTCCTGGTTTTTGTGGGACGAGCTGTCGGTGACGTCGTCGAGGATGTCCTGGGTCAGGAAGGTTTCCATCAGGCCCACCAGGGAGATGGCCAGGGCTGTCGGCAGGATCAGGCCCAGGGTCCCCGTGGTGAAGGGAACCTGCGGGATGCCGAATTGGGGCAGGCCGCTCGGCAGGGTGCCAAGGCTGCTCACGGTGGGCACGTCGAGGCCCATGCGAATGGAGATCCCCGTTGAAATCAAGATCGCCATCAGGGCTGAAGGAACGACCTTGGTGAAGCGCGGCATCACGTAGATGATCACTAGGGTCAGGGCCATCAGGCCCCAGACCTCAGGCAGCTGCCCCGCGGTGACCGCCACCTTCTCGGGGTGGAAGAAATCAAGTCCCAACTGGGGCAGTTGCGCCAGGAAGATCAGGATCGCCAGGGCGTTCACAAAGCCCGCCATGACCGGTTGGGGCACAAAGCGCATCTGGTGGGCAAGCCGTAAATAGCCCCAGGCGATCTGCAGAACACCCGTCAGGATCCCGGCCGCCAGCAAGTACTGCAGGCCCATGCCTTCGCCCAGGGCGTTGCCCTGCTCCACTAGCCCCGTCATCAGCAGGGCGGTGGAGCCCGTGGCCGAGGTGATCATCGCGGTGCGCCCGCCGAAAACCGCGAGGGTCACCGACAGCATGAAGGCGCCGAACAGGCCGACCCTCGGGTCCACGCCGGCGATGCCGGAGAAGGCGATGGCCTCCGGGATCATCGCGAAGGCCACCACCAGGCCCGAGAGGATGTCCCGATGGGGCTTGCCCCACCATTCTTTGAGGGCGAGATTCATAGGGCCTGCGGCTGCTGTCGTTTGGCGTTCCCTACTGGGAATCACCCGCTGGGGCCGACCCTATCAGTGCTGCACTTACGGTCCAGAGGCGTGCACAGGCTTCGACGTCCAGCGCTTGAGGGGGCATGCGGCAGATGGTTGGGTAGCCCTGGAGGTTCCCGAACCCTCCCGGTCCGTAGAACACCCCGGCTTTGGCGTCCGGTGCCGTCGCGGCAAAGAGCTGGGGTAGGGCCCCCATTGCGGCGCTCTGAAAGAGCGGATCCATCAGGCGGTAGACCAACCCCTCGAACTTGGCGTTTTTGGCAGCCACGGAGGTGGGCTGCAGGTTGGTGCGGGCCAGCCCCGGGTGGGCCACAAGCGAGAGCACGCTAGAGCCCTCCTCCTCCAGCTGGCGCTGGAGGAGGAGGGCTGTCATGGCGTTGGCGAGCTTGCTTTGGCCGTAGGCATCCCAGGGCCGGTAACGCGTCTCGCCCTGCAGATCATCGAATTGGATTCGGCCGAAGTAGGCCGCTCCAGAACTCACATGCACGATCCGGCCGCTGGGGCTCCGCTTCAGCAGGGGGAGTAGGGCTTGGGTCAAGGCGACATGGCCCAGGTGGTTCACCGCAAATTGCAGTTCAAAGCCCTGGCGGCTCAAGGTCCGGGGCGGTGCCATCACCCCGGCGTTGTTCAGCAGGAGGTCGAGCTGTTCGACTTGGGTGGCGGCCCGCTGCACGCTTTCCACGTCCGCCAGGTCCAGTTCGAGCGGGATCAGCTCTCCGCCGGTTTCCGAGCGCAGGGCTGCGGCGGTGCTGCTGGCCCTCTCCAAGCTGCGGCAGGCCAGCAGCACGGTGGCGCCCTTGGCGGCCAGGGCCCGCGCGCTTTCGAGGCCCAAGCCACTGTTGGCGCCAGTGATCAGGGCGGTCCGCCCCCGTTGATCGGGGATGTCAGCGGTGGTCCAGGGCACGTTGAGGTCGGGCACTACGGTCCCAATCGTCTCGCCCGCAGCTCCAGCACCGTGGGCCCAACCCAGAAACTGCCGGGGTCTGAGGCGGCCGCCTGGATCTGCTCGAGCGCTTCGTTTTGATTGGCCGTGCTCCAGAGCCCGAGCCGCAGCAGTTGCAGCCCATAGACCGCGACAAAGCGCTCCATCCATTGGGCCGCCATCGATCCCTGGGGGCCCAGCACAGGCAGGGGGAGCAACTCTTCGATCTGCCAGCCCCGAGTACTCAGCAGGGATGGCAGCCTGCGGTTCACGTCCGGATCTCCGCCGGCGGCGCGGAAGCTCTGTTGACAGGCCTGCCCGAACCTCGCGACCGCATCCGCCTTGGGATGGAGGGCGAAGGTGTCCCAGTGGACGTATTCGTGGACGAGCAGCTGGGCGCCCACCGGTAGGCAGTGCTCCAGGCCCGCCAGCAGGGGTTCGAGGTCCGGCAGAAACATCGCCAGCCAGCGGCACCAGGCCAGATCGAAGTGCTCGTCCGGCCAGGGATCCTTCAGCAGATCGTGCTGGCGGAACTCGAGTTGCGGCAGACCGTTTCTTTGGGCGAGGGCTTGGGCCTCGGCGGCGTAGTCGGCGCTGAGCTCCAGCCCCAGGACTCGTCCGGTGGGGCCTACGCGGGCCGCCAGGTCAGCGGCAGCAAAACCAGGACCGGCTCCCAAATCCAGCAACCGCTGGCCGCTCTCGATGCCGGCCCGCGTCCAGGCCGCTTCGCTGACGGGGGACCAGAGCTCGTGCTGAAAGCGCAGCCGCTCCAGCTCGCTCTGATGGGTTCCGAGGACGTAGTCCGAGGCCATCGCCCCGCAACTCAGTCTTCGGGGAACAGCAGGGAGGCGAGTTCGTCGGGATCCACGTCGTAAACGCGGGCCAGGCTGGTCTCGATCGCTGCGGTGACCTCGCCGGGTAGGAAGCGCATTGCGCTGAGGGCGTCGTCGGTGATCTCGTCGGTCAGAAGCTTGTCTCCGCCAAGCTTCTCGTCATTGATGACGGCCATCACCCAGCTCTGATAGGCGTACACCAGATCGGAAAACTCCAGCTCGGCGTCGTTGAAGTCGAGGGCCATGGCTCGGCGTTCACTTGACCGCAGTCTGCACACCAATGAGGAGGATGGATGTCATGACAACTGCATCTCCTGACCCACTTGCCCTGCAGGCGACCTTGGTGGATTTCGCCTTGGCAGAGTTGGTGCGCCAAAACCGCGACAGCTTTCCTCCCCTCTGGACCAGTGAGAGCTGGGCGAAATTGCTGATTTGGCTGGCCCTGAACTGCGGCTGCAGCGGCGACCAGTCGGGCCTGAAGAAGTTCGCGGAGTCCATCGGTGCGGCGCAGACCGCGCGGATGCGCCGGGTCTTTTTCGAGCGGGAGCTGGGGGATCTGGAACTGCAGCTGATGGCCGATCCCGCGGAACAGCAGGTTTTGGTTTTGCCCCAGGGCCCCGCTGATGAGGTGCTCGACTTCGATCGCATTGCCCGTGGGCTGGAGCGTGTCGGTTTGAGCGAGCGGCTGCCGGTGGAGCGGGAGCGCTGGCAACGCTTGGATTCTCTCGTGGCGATCCCCTGGCTGGAGTCCCTGTGACGGACCTGATCGCCCGCTACAGCAATCCCGGTTTTGAGGCCCTCTCCGATGGGGTGATGGCCTTCTTTGATCGTCGCGCGGACCTGCAGCGCTCTGGTGTGGCGTTTGGCCCTGAGGGCCAAGGAGAGCCCGCCAAGGTCTCGACCGACATCAGCCTGGTGACGATCGACCGCTCGGACCCTGAGGCCTTCGCCCTGGCGGAGGTGATCCTGCGGGGGGTGACGGCTGGCCTGGAGCGCTACCTGCAGGAGCGGCCGCTGTTCCGTGACTGCTGCCCGGACCAGGAGCTCTTCGTCAATCCGATCTTCAACCTGCAGCGCTATGCCCCCGGCGAGGGCTTCAAGCGCTGGCACTGCGACTGGACCATCAGCGATGAGGCCACTGAGCCGGTGCACCGCGTCTTGGCCTGGATCTTGTATTGCAACAGCGTCGAGGAGGCCGGCACCGAGTTCCACTGGCAGGGGCACCACGAAGAGGCTCAGCGCGGCAAGCTCGTCTTGTTCCCTGCCGGGCCTTCCCACATCCATCGCGGCCGGGTGAATCAGAGCGAGAGCAAAACCATTGCCACCGGTTGGATCAATGCCGGCAGCCGCGAGGGCTATCTCAAACGCCTGGCGGCGGGCTAAGTCGCCGGCGGCCCTTTGCGAGCATGGGTGGATTGCCTGATCTGCTTCCGTGACCGAGCTCACCGCCGCTGCTCCTGCCACCGCTGCGGAGGGTCTATCCAAGACGTACGACCCGGTGGGCACCGAGGCGCGTTGGCAGCAGGCCTGGGAAACCCAAGGCGCCTTTCACCCGGACCCGAAGGCTCCCGGTGAGCCGTTTTCGGTGGTGATTCCACCGCCGAACGTGACCGGCAGCCTGCACATGGGTCACGCCTTCAACACGGCCCTGATCGACACGATTGTCCGCTTCCAGCGGCTCCAGGGCAAAAACGTGTTGTGCCTGCCCGGCACCGACCACGCCTCGATCGCCGTCCAGACGATCCTAGAGAAGCAGCTCAAAGCCGACGGCAAGCGCAAGGAAGACGTCGGCCGTGAGGCCTTCCTGGAGAAGGCCTGGAAGTGGAAGGCCCAGAGCGGCGGCACTATCGTCGGGCAGCTGCGCCGCCTTGGTTATTCGGTGGACTGGCGCCGGGAGCGCTTCACCCTCGACGCCGGCTGCAGCGAAGCGGTGATCGAGGCCTTCAACTGCCTGCATGAGAAGAGCTTGATCTACCGGGGCGAGTACCTGGTGAATTGGTGCCCAGCCTCCGGATCAGCCGTGAGCGATCTGGAGGTGGAGATGAAGGAGGTGGATGGTCACCTCTGGCATTTCCGTTATCCCCTCAGCAGCGGCCAGGGCTTCTTGGAGGTGGCGACGACCCGCCCCGAAACCCTCCTCGGTGACACCGGCGTGGCTGTGAACCCGAAGGACCCCCGCTATGTGGAGTTGGTGGGCCAAACCCTGACCCTACCGCTGGTGGGCCGGGAGATTCTGATCGTGGCCGATGACCACGTCGACGCCGAGTTTGGGACGGGCTGCGTCAAGGTCACCCCCGCCCACGACCCCAATGACTTCGCGATCGGCCAGCGCCACAACCTGCCGCTGATCACGGTGATGGCGAAGGACGGCTCGATGAACGAGGCCGCCGGTCGCTTTCAAGGACTCGATCGCTTTGAAGCGCGTAAGGCCGTGGTGGCGGCAATGGAGGAGGAGGGCTTGCTGGTGAAAGTGGAGGACTACCGCCACAGCGTTCCCTTCTCCGACCGGGGCAAGGTGCCCGTGGAGCCCCTGCTCTCCACCCAGTGGTTCGTCAAAACCGAGCCCTTGGCGGCCCGCTGCCGCGAGGCCCTCGAGAACGCTGATCCCCGATTTGTGCCGGAGCGTTGGAGCAAGGTCTACCGCGATTGGCTCACGGACATTCGCGATTGGTGCATCTCCCGCCAGCTCTGGTGGGGCCACCGCATCCCGGCTTGGTTTGTGGTCAGCGAGACCGGCGGTGTTATCACCGACTCCACCCCCTATGTGGTGGCGCGTGATGAAGCGGAGGCCCAGGGCAAAGCGGATGCCCAGTTCGGTGCTGGTGCTGCCCTCGAGCAGGATCCGGACGCCCTCGACACCTGGTTCTCCAGTGGTCTCTGGCCCTTCTCCACCATGGGTTGGCCCAATGCCGAGGCGGCCGATCTGCAGCGCTGGTACCCCACCAGCGTGCTGGTGACGGGCTTCGACATCATCTTTTTCTGGGTGGCCCGGATGACGATGATGGCCGGCGCCTTCACTGGGCGGATGCCCTTCCAGGACGTCTACATCCACGGCCTGGTGCGGGATGAGAACAACCGCAAGATGAGCAAGTCGGCGGGCAATGGCATCGACCCGCTGCTGCTGATCGATCGCTATGGCGCCGACGCCCTGCGCTTTGCCCTGGTGCGCGAGGTGGCCGGTGCCGGCCAGGACATTCGCCTGGACTACGACCGCAAGTCGGAAACCTCCGCGACGGTGGAGGCCTCACGCAACTTCGCTAACAAGCTCTGGAACGTCACCCGCTTCGCCCTGATGAACCTGGGCGGCGAGACCCCTGAGAGCCTGGGTGAGCCAGATCCCGCTGCCCTGCAGCTGGCGGACCGTTGGATCCTGTCGCGTTTGGCCCGAGTGAACCGAGATAGCGCTGAGCGCTATGGCAGCTACGGCCTTGGCGAGGCGGCCAAGGGGCTCTATGAATTCGCCTGGAACGAGGTCTGCGACTGGTACGTCGAGCTGATCAAGCGCCGCTTGAACCCCGGCGAGAACCCTAGTTCTGAAGCCCTCGCGGATCAACGCACGGCCCGCCAGGTGCTGGCCAAGGCTCTGAATGAATTGCTGGTGATGCTGCATCCGCTGATGCCCCACCTCAGCGAGGAGCTCTGGCATGGCCTCAACGGCGAGCTCGAGGAGACGTTCCTGGCCCTGCAGCCCTGGCCGACCTTCGACGTCTCGGCTCTGGATGAAGACTTGGAGGCGTCCTTCGCCGACCTGATTGACGCGATTCGCGTGGTGCGCAACCTGCGGGCGGTGGCGGGTCTGAAGCCCAGCCAGAGCGTTCCGGTGCGGTTCGTAACGGGTCGCAGTGCGTTGGCGTCGGTGCTCAGTTCCGCCACCCCGGACATCATGGCCTTGTCCCGGGCGGAGCGGGTGGAGGTGCTGGACCCTGCCGCCGCTGAGGCCAATCCCGCCGCGAAGGCCCTGGCCGGGGTGAGCGGTGAACTTCAGGTGTTGCTGCCGATCGACGGTCTGGTGGATCTCGATGCGCTGCGGGGCCGGCTGGAGAAGGACATTGCCAAGGCGGAGAAGGAGATCAAGGGGCTCTCGGGTCGCCTTTCCAACCCCAATTTCGCCTCGAAGGCTCCCCCTGAGGTGGTGGTGGAGTGCCAGGCCAACTTGGCGGAAGCGGAGGCCCAGGCGGAGCTGGCCCGCAAGCGCCTGGCCGACCTGGGTTGATGGATTGGCAGAGCTGGCTCCCGGTTCTGCAGTCCCCCGCGGGGGCCCTGCTGTTCATCCCCCTATATGCGGTTTGGGTAACGCTGCTGTTGCCGGGGGTCTGGGCGTCGATGTTGGCCGGTGCCTTGTACGGCACTTGGTGGGGCAGCTTGATCGTCTTTGTTGGGGCCTGCCTCGGGGCTGAAGCGGCTTTTTTGCTGGGACGCACGTGGCTGCGTGGTTGGGCGATGCGCCGGCTTGAGTCGTTCCCCAAGCTGCAGGCGGTGGAGCAGGCAGTTAGCCGTGAGGGGTTGAAGCTGGTGCTGCTGACCCGCCTTTCTCCGGCGTTTCCGTTCTCCTTGCTCAACCTGGCCTATGGCCTGAGCGAGGTGAGCCTGCGCGATTACACGACTGGTCTGCTAGGGATCATCCCCGGCACGATCCTGTTCTGCGGCTTGGGGGCCCTCGCCGGTGATGTGGCCCGCTTCGGTGAGGTGCTCAGCGGTGAGGCGGATCCCTTCACCTGGACCCTGCGGGTGGTGGGCATCGCCGCCACGGTGGCCTCTGTCTGGCTGGTGGGCCGGGCTGCTCAGAGGGCCCTCAGTGCGGCTCAGCCCTCCGAGTGATTCGGCAGGCGCCAGTCGCGCAGTGCTGCAATCAGCACGAACCATCCCAGCCGCAGCTTGGCAAGGGGGCCGCGGCGCTGGGCGAGATCGGCGTACTTGGCTCGGCCGCACTCGGTTTTGATCCAGCGGTGAATCGCGGCTGGCTGCGGGTTGCTCATGGGACCAGGAGGGCTTGCAGGCTGGCTTCGTCGAGCACGGGGATCCCCAGGCTCTCGGCTTTGCTCAGCTTGCTGCCGGCTTCCTCGCCCGCCACGACGTAGCTGGTTTTTTTGCTGACCGAGCCGGTCACCTTGCCGCCGGCGGCCTCGATCAGGGCCTGGGCCTGGGAGCGGCTGAGGCTGGGCAGGGTGCCGGTGAGCACGAAAGTCTGGCCGGCCAATAGGGCAGGCCCGCTCGGCTCGGGCCGCGCCTCTTCGGCGCTGGCCAGGCTGAAACCCAGGCGCCCCAGGCTCTTCAGCAGCTCCTGGTTGGCGCCGGTGGAGAACCATTGCTGGAGGCTTTGGGCGATCTCGTCGCCGATGCCGTATGTGGCGGTGATCGCTTCAGGGGTTTCCGTGGCGGCGGTGGCTAGGTCCGCCGCGCTGGGGAATGCCTTGGCAAGCGCTTTGGCGTTGACCTCGCCCACGTGGTGAATGCCGAGGCCGTAGAGCTGCCTGTGCCAGGGCTGTTGTTTGGACTGGGCAAGGGCGGCCACGAGGTTCTCGGCGCTTTTGCTGCCCATGCGCTCCAGGCTGCAGAGCAGGGCACCGTCGAGCCGGTAGAGGTCGGCGATGGAGCCCACCAGGCCCCGATCCACCAGCTGTTCAATCAACTTGCTGCCCAGGCCATCGACATCGAGGGCACCTTTGCTGACCCAGTGGCGCAGGGTGCCGCGCAGGATCGCCGGGCAGCTGCTGTTCACGCAGCGGGTGGCGGCTTCCCCTTCTTCGCGGACGAGTTCCGAGCCGCATTCCGGGCAGGTGTAGGGGAGTTCCAGTCGCTGGGATCCGGTGGGGCGCAGCTCCGGTAGGACCCGGACCACCTCCGGAATGATTTCGCCGGCCTTGCGCACGACGATGGTGTCGCCAGCGTGGAGATCAAGCTCCACCAGGCGATCGGCGTTGTGCAGGGTGGCCCGACTGACGCTGGTGCCGGCGAGCGGCACGGGTTCAAATTCGGCCACCGGGGTGATCACTCCGGTGCGTCCCACTTGGCAGCTGAGCCGCAGCAATTTGCTCGGAGCTTCCTCGGCCGGGTACTTCAGGGCGATGGCCCAGCGGGGAGCCTTCTGGGTGAATCCCGCGCTGTCTTGAAGGCTGAGGTCGTTGAGCTTCACGACGACGCCATCGGTGGCGTAGTTCAGCTGGCGGCGGCCATCGTCCCACTGCTCCAAGAAAGCCGCGACTGCCCCTAAATCAGGAAGCAGGGCGGCGTTGGGATTGACCTTGAAGCCGGCCAGCTTTAGCCATTCCAGGGCGTCCCACTGACTGGTGGGGCCGTCCGTCCAGTCCTCGGGGAGGTGCAGGGTGTAGGCGAAGAAGTCGAGCTTGCGTGCGGCGACCACCTTGGGATCCAGTTGCCGCAGGGTGCCGGCGCATGCGTTGCGGGGGTTGGCGAAGAGGGCTTTGCCGCGGGCCTGACGCTCGCTGTTTATGGCCGCAAAGGTGCTATCGGGGATCAGGGCCTCGCCGCGAACCTCCAGCCAGGCCGGTGGGTTCTCCAGCTGCAATCGCAGCGGGACCGAGGCGATTGTGCGGACGTTGGCGGTGATCTCCTCCCCCTGCTCGCCGTCGCCGCGGGTGGCGGCTCGCACCAGGACCCCGTTCTCGTAGCTGAGGGCCAGGGCGTTGCCGTCGATCTTCAGCTCACCCACCATCGGCAACGCAGTGCCAGGCTCGCGATCGAGCACCTTGAGCAGGCGGCCGTACCAGGCCTCGATTTCGCTGGTGTTGAAGGCGTTGTCGAGGCTGAGCAGGCCGATGCGGTGGCGCACGCTGCTGAAGCCCGCCGCCGGCGGTCCCCCCACGCGCTGGGTGGGACTATCGGCGCTGATCAGGCTGGGGTCGGCGCTTTCCAGATCCAGGAGCTCGCGATAGAGGCGGTCGTAGACCGGGTCCTCCATCACGGGGGAATCGAGCACGTAGTAAGTGTGCGCGGCTTGGTTCAGAAGGGCACGCAATTCGCTTGCGCGTGCCTGGGGCTCGCAGGTCAAGGCAGGAAGTGATCAGGCAGCGGCCATCTTTTGGATGCGATCGACCTTCCAGTCGTCCTCGATCTTCACGAAAGTGAAGTCCAGAGGCAGCTCGGCGTTGTCTTCAGCCTTGAGCTTTACGGTCAGGGTGATCTGGTCCTCCTGGATGCGGGGACGACCGGACTTGAGGTTGCGGTACTTGTTCAGCTGCAGGCCGGCCAAAAAGCGAATGAACTGCTGCCGGTTCACGTGGGAGCGATAGTTCTTTGTGGTCAGCAGGTAGGCGGCGTCAATGCGGCCGGAGGCGACCTGGGTGAAGAATTGCTTGATGACCGGATTGATCCCCCGGGCGTTCAGCACCAGCTTCACGGCGCTGATGGTCCAGTACAGGAGCAGGGCCCCGGCGCCAGCCAACAGGGCTTTGGTGCCGATCTGAGAGATTAGGGCCGTATTGAGGTCCATCGCGCCCGGGACAAGTACATGCGGCCCATGAGTCTGACTGACGGACCCGTCAGAATGCGGCGCAGCCGTCCAGCTCCTCCGGCGTGCCCCTCGCACCGCTGCTGCCGCTGTATCACCGCCTAAACCGCGAGCACTTCGAGGGTTCCCTGGCCAGCGCCGATGGGACCAGCCTTGTGAGCGTTCGTTGGAGCGATGGGCGCATGCGGCGCAGCGCCGGCCTGTATCGCTATGGCCCCGGTGTCAGCGAGATCGTTCTCTCGCGGCCCCTGCTCGAACCGCTGCCGCTGGAGGCCTGCCTCAGCACCCTCTGCCACGAGATGATCCACGCCTGGATCCATCGGGTGGTGCGTGCCGACGAGGTCCACGGTCCCCATTTCCGGGCGCGGATGGCGGCTATTAATGGGGCGCAGCAGGAGTTTTTAGTCAGCGTCCGCCACAGTTTTCCGGTACCAGCCCAACCGGCGAAGTGGCTGGCCCGTTGCCCCTGCTGCGGTCTGCAGTCTCCCTATCGCCGTCGCCGCCAGGGGGTGGCGTGCCGGCGCTGCTGCGATCGTTTTGAAGGGGGCCGTTGGAGCGCCCGTTTCCAGCTGGTCTTCGAGCGCTCCGCGGCCTAAGTTCCGCCCATGACCACGGTTCTTTTGGTTTGGCAGCTCAGCGGCGTCTCGATCGCCTTGCTGGGCCTTGGGCGTGATCGCTGGTTGCGTGCCCGCCGCCTGGGTCGGGGCTAGGTCTCACTAGGCTGGGTTGATGCGCGATTCCTACGACGACTGGTCTTCCGAGCGACCTGAGCGCTCGGCGTACCGGCGTGGGGAGCGAGGCTTGGACCAACGGATGGACCAGTGGGTGTCAGCGGGTCGCCAGTTGGTCGATGGTGTCTCTGGCGCCCGACCCGGTGGTCGCCGCTCGTCTTCGGGCCTTCGCCTGGATCAGGTCGGACGTTGGGTGGAGGACAAGATCGACTGGCTGCTGGAAGATGATGACGGCTGGCGCGAGTCCTGGGAAGAGCCTGCGTCGCCACCCCAGAGCCGCCGCCAACCCTTAGACGCGATCTCCCGCCGGGGCCGATCCGTTCGCCTTGAGGCTCAGCCAGAACCCAGTGTCCTGGCGTTGGCCCAAGAACCTGTTGATCCGGACACTTGGCCGCAAGACGACAGTTTCACGCTGAACCGCTGGAAGCGCGAGGCCAGCCCACGGATGCCGGATCCCGCGCGTTCGGATCGCTCTCGTGCAGATCGAACCAGCTCAGATCGGACCGTGGAGGTCGTTGACTCTCAGCCGTTCGATGCCGGCCTGGGTAGGTCGTTGCCTCGCTCAACCCGGCGGCGGGCGCGCTGAATCTGGTGCTTGGATCGCCGGGTTCGGGTTCTACGTTCTTGCACCTGGAATGTGCAGCCCTGCTCGCGCAGTTGGGCGTTCACCGGTGCGATCAAGTCGCGGGGAACGTCCTCGGCCATTTGCTCGACGCTGGTACTGATTGAGGCGCAGCCGTCCGAGAGCAGTTCAAGGAGGGAAGCCCACTGTTCGACGAGGGTTGACTGGGACGGACTGGCGCTGGTGTGGGGCCGTCTGCGGGAGCGGC
Source organism: Synechococcus sp. (assembly GCA_047285805.1). Taxonomy (GTDB): domain Bacteria; phylum Cyanobacteriota; class Cyanobacteriia; order PCC-6307; family Cyanobiaceae; genus Vulcanococcus. Next base: position 652,657 of record JBJBCN010000003.1, read on the forward strand.
TCCTGAGGGGAATCACGGTGATGACCATCGCTTGCGCTAAGTCAATCATCCCGCCAGCACATCGGGACGCAAGCTGTCAACCCTCTTCTGGTTCAACTCGTAACACCTGCAAGAAAATGTCATGGAGTTTTGTGTTCGGCGGGGCCGAGCCAGCGCTCCAGGAGCGGTGAGAAGACTTCCCGGATCACGGTGAGCTCTCGACCGCCGCGGAAAAAGCGGTAGTGCCGACTCCAGTAGGGGCCCGCCATGCCAAATCCGTCCTCCAGCCAGGGGGCTTGCACGCGCGCCAGGCCATCAACCTCCCGATAGAGCTCGGCGCGGTTCGCGGTGAGGCTCGTCCAGATCGGCTGGTTGCGGGCCTGCAGGTGGCGCTCCGCTTGCTGCTGATTCCACCAGCTTTCGGCCCAGGCCAGGGTGAGGGGGCCGCAGCGCAGCCAGACCTGGCGCCGCAGCAAGGGGGGCTCGAGCTCCTCCACCTCCTGGGGTGCTTCGCTAGCCACCTGTTGATCGGCCTGCATCGCGATCACTTCCACCTGAACGGGCTGCCCGGTGAGTGATTGCAGGTGCCGGGTGGGACTGCCATCCCCCAGCAGCAGCAGGCGCCAGGGGCCCCTGAGTTCCGGGCTACCGCTGCTGGCGTCGCCGCAGAGACCGGCGGCCACCGCCTCAGGTGCGGCTTGCCAGAGGGGCTGGGGCGAGGGCCAGAGCTCGGTGGCTTGATGCGGGCTGCTCAGGATCTTGGCGTCAAAGACAAGATCCGATGCTGACGCGCCGCCGCATCCCATTGCGTTCAATCACGACCCCATCGCCTGGATGGCCACCAGCCGCCAACCGCTGCTGCCGATTTGTTCCCTGACGAGGGCGTTGCTGGAGCTGGCGCCCTGCTGAAAGATGGCCGACCCCCGTTGGCCCGGGATTTGGACCACGCCGACCAATTCGGGCAGTGCGGGCTGCGGCTTGCCAGCCGTGCTCTCCAGGGTGGCTGGAACCGCGGGAAGCGGCGGGAGCTGGGCGATCCAGGCTTCCTCCACGGGCGGTGGCGGCAGTGACGCTCTGGGCTGAGGTTGCGCAGGTCGCTCAGCAAACGGGCATTGCTGTCCAGCCGCAGTTGGCGTTGGGCCGTGCTCCAGCCCTGCCAGAGCCCCACGCTGACGCCGAGGGAGCAGAGGATCACCGCGACGACGACCCATTGCTTGGTGCGTAGGCGCTCGGCGATCGAAGTTGCGGTTGCATCGCTCGCCTGGCTTGGCGTTGCTTCGCGGACGTCGACTTCTATCGTCTCCTGCAGTTCATGTGCCGGGACGCTGTCGGGATGGCAGACCCGATCCATCACCTGCTTTGCTTTGAGCTCCCACTAGGACCGCGAGCTGGTGGTTGAGCGGAGAGGGCTCACACGGGGCAGCGCTGTAGCTGAACCCTATCGGCTTTGCGGGCTGCTGACGAGGGTGCTGTTGCGGCGACTCTCCAACTCCAGCCACAGCATCAGGGCCGTCACGTCGGCATGGCTGACCCCCGGAATCCGCGAGGCCTGACCAAGGTTGCTGGGTTGAATAGCGCTGAGTTTTTCGCGGGCCTCCCGCGAGAGGGTGCCGATGCGCTCGTAATCGATTCCCTCGGGGATGCGCCGCTCGGCTTGTTTTTTCAGTTGATCGATTTGCTGCTGCTGCCGGGCCAGGTAGCCGCTGTATTTGATGTCGATCTCTGCCCCTTCGCGGACGTCGAGGGGCAGCTCGGCTTTGGCGAGGCCATGGCGCACCAGGTCTCCGCTGTGGAATCCCGGACGCCGCAGAAGGTCGGCCAAGGTGATCGATCCCTTGATGGCCGCCTTGGTTTCCTCGGCCACTGCTGGCGCCACAGAGTCACTAACCTTCAGGCGGACGCTCTCGAGCCGTTGTTTTTCGGTCTCGATCGCTTCCTGTTTGCGCTCGTAGATCCCCCAGCGACGGTTGTCGATCAAGCCCAGCTCGCGCCCGAGGGGCGTCAGTCTGCGGTCGGCGTTGTCACCGCGCAGCACCAGTCGGTACTCACTGCGACTTGTTAGCACCCGGTAAGGCTCTCGCAGATCCTGGGTGATCAGGTCATCGATCATCGTGCCGATGTAGCTCCCCTCCCGTGGGAAGTTGACCGGCTCCTGCTGCCGTAGCTGACGCACGGCATTGAGGCCCGCAACGAGCCCTTGGGCTGCCGCTTCTTCGTAGCCGGTGGTGCCGTTGAGTTGGCCGGCGCTGAAGAGGCCTTTTACCCGTTTGGTCTCCAGTGAGGGCTTGAGCTGGGTGGCGGGCAGGTAGTCGTAATCCACGGCGTAGGCCGGGCGCAGCATCACGCACTGTTCCAGGCCTGGCAGGGTGCGCAGCAGCTCCAGTTGCAGCCGCTCCGGCAGTCCCGTGGAGAAGCCCTGGACGTAGATCTCTGGGGTGTCTCGGCCCTCGGGCTCCAAGAAGATCTGGTGGCTGTCTTTGTCGGCAAAGCGCACGATCTTGTCTTCGATCGAGGGGCAGTAGCGGGGTCCTTTGCTATCGATGACCCCGCCGTAGATCGGGGTGAGGTGCAGGTTGTCTTGGATCAGCTGGTGGGTAGCCGCGGTTGTGCGGGTGATGTGGCAGCTCATCTGCTCACCACTGACCCAGCTGGCTGGATCAAAGGAGAAGTAGCGATCGGCGGCGTCGCTGGGTTGCTCCTCCAGTTGATCGAGGGCGATGCTGCGGCGATCCACCCGGGCCGGGGTGCCGGTCTTCAGGCGGTCGGTCTGGAAGCCCAGCTCCTGCAGGGCCTCGGTCAGGCCTTCCGCGGCCTGCTCACCGGCGCGGCCGGCTGACATGGATTGATGGCCCACCCAGATCTGCCCGCCCAGGAAGGTGCCGGCGGTCAGGATCACGGTTCCAGCGCTATAGGTGCTGCCGAAGTAGGTCCTCACGCCCTGGATGGCGGCGTCCTCGACCACGAGTCCGGTCACCATCGCCTCGCGCAGGGCCAGGTTTGGTGTGTGCTGCAGCAGCCGCAGCATCTGAAGGGAGTACTGGCGTTTGTCGGTTTGGGCGCGTAGGGCCCAGACCGCGGGGCCGCGGCTGGCGTTGAGGACCCGTTTCTGCAGGGCCGTGGCATCGGCTAGCCGACCGATCACGCCACCGAGGGCATCCACCTCGTGGACCAGCTGGCTCTTGGCCGGACCGCCCACAGCCGGATTGCACGGCTGCCAGGCGATCCGGTCGAGATTGAGGGAGAAGAGTGCGGTGCTGCAGCCCAGACGCGCAGCAGTGATGGCCGCTTCGCAGCCGGCATGACCGCCGCCGACGACGATCACGTCGAAGTGCTCGATCGGGGCGAAGTCAGCGGAAGCCATGGGTTGACGCTACGGCGCCGCCAGATTGCGGAAGCGGGTGTACTGCGGCTCAAACAGCAGCTTGACCGTTCCCACCGGCCCGTTCCGGTGCTTGGTCACGATGATCTCGGTGATGCCCCGGTCGGGAGTGTCCGGGTTGTAGTACTCGTCCCGGTAGATCATCAGCACCAGGTCGGCGTCCTGCTCGATCGAGCCCGATTCCCGCAGGTCACTCAGCATTGGCCTTTTGTTGGTTCGGGCTTCCACGCCCCGGCTCAGCTGGGAGAGGGCGATGACCGGCACGTTCAGTTCACGGGCCATCTGTTTGAGGCCACGAGTGATGCGGGAAAGCTCCTGGACGCGGTTGTCCGAGCCGCCGCCTTCCATGAGCTGCAGGTAGTCGATGATCACGACCCCGAGCTCTTTGCCGCTTTCGGCCATCAGCCGCCGGCAGAGGGAGCGCATCTCCAGCACCCCCACGTTGGGTTTGTCATCGATGTAGATCGGCATCTGCCCGAGGGTGCTGATGCCTTGGCCCAGCAGCGGCCACTCCTCGGGTTGCAGCCGGCCTGTCCTCAGCCGGCCGCTCTCGATGCCCACCTCCATGGCCAACAGGCGGTACGTCAGCTGCTCTTTGCTCATCTCCAAGGAGAAGACGCAGACCGGGAGGTTGTGGAGCTGGGCGACGTTCTTGGCCAGGTTCATCGTGATGGCGGTCTTCCCCATGGCGGGGCGTCCGGCCACGATGATCAGGTCGCTGCGCTGCAGCCCCTGGGTCATGGCATCGAGGTCGTAGAAGTTGACCGGGATGCCGGCCACGGCCGTTCCCAAGGAGCGGCTCTCGATCTCGTTAAAGGTGGCCGTGAGGATTTCAGCCGTGGGGGTCAGACCCGCGCTGGGTTTCTCTTGGCTGATGGCAAAGATCTTCTGCTCGGCCTCATCGAGCACCTGCTCCATGGGCTTGCCTTGATCAAAGCCCAGCTGGATTACCTCGTTGCCGGAGCGGATCAGCTGACGGCGCAGAAACTTGTCCATCACCAGGCGCGCCACCTGGTCGATCGAGGCCGTGGAGAGGGTGCGCTCTACCAGCTCCACCAGCCGGCTGCTGCCGCCAACCTTCTCGAGGGCGCCGGTGTCCGCCAACCAGGCGGTCATCGCCGTTAGGTCGGTGGGTTTGCCCTGGCTGTTGAGCATCAGGGCCGTGCGATAGATCTCCCTGTGGGCGGAGAGATAGAAGGCCTCCGGTTGTAGAACATCAGCCACGCGCCCGATTGCATCCGGGTCCAGCAGGATTCCGCCCAGGACCGCTTCTTCGGCTTCCAGGTTCTGGGGCGGCACCCCATCAGGCATTGCCTCGAAACGCTCGTCCTCCCGTGGCCGGCCCCGGGGCGCCCCGCGGCCGCCGCCCTCCTCGGCGTCGCTTTGGCTTAGGGGAACGCTCACCATTGCTTTGGGAGGGGTTTCAAAGAAAAAGCCGTCAGTCCCGTTGGGGCCTGACGGCGAAGGGGGCGCTCATTGTGGCGGGAACCTTGAGGTTCGCCTAGACCACGCTGAACGGTTCTTAGTGGCTGACGACTTCGAGGTTGATCTCAGCGGTGACTGCGCTGTGGAGCTTGACCTTCACCTTGTAGGTGCCGGTGCGGTGGATTTCGGGGACGACGATGTCGCGGCGATCCACTTCCTTCTTGGTGGCGGCCTCGATGGCCTCAGCCACGTCGGCGTTAGTCACGGTTCCGAAGAGCACGTCGTCGCCACCGGTCTGCTTCTTGACGGTAAAGCGGCCGATGGTGTCGAGGGCAGTGCGGAAGTCCAGGGCTTCCTGCTTGAGGGCGGCCTGACGCTCGGCTTCCTTGGCGCGACGGTGCTCCACCTGCTTCAGGACCGCGGGGGTCAGGGCAACAGCCTTGCCTTGGGGGAGGAGGAAGTTGCGGGCATAACCGGGGGCAACTTCCACCAGGTCACCGTTCTTGCCCAGGCTCAGGACGTCCTCGCTGAGGACTATGGATACACGCTTAGCCATGGGGTTGCAGTCGAACGATCAGCGAATTTGGCGATTGATCAGACTACGCCACCACTCGCGGCCTGTGCTAGCAGCGGCGCGGGCAGCCGCACCTGGGTTGCCATTCCCAGCCGTTGCAGCAGCTGGATGTGCATCCAGGTGAGGTCCGGTTCCCGCCAGCCCCAGCCGTGGCGAGCGGAGTGAGGATAGGCGTGGTGGGTGTTGTGCCAGCCCTCGCCAAAGGTCAGGGCGGCCACCCAGGGGTTGTTGCGGGAGCCGTCGCCACTGCTGTGGCGGATGTAGCCCCAACGGTGGGTGGCGGAATTCACCAGCCAGGTGCAGTGGTAGACGAGCACCAGGCGCAGGGGAATACCCCAGAGCACCAGTGCCCAGCCGCCGGCGTTGGTGACGCTGCCAATCCAGAAGAGCATTCCTGCCAGGGGGATCTGCAGCATCAGGAACCAGCGGTTCAGCCAGCGGTAGTAGGGGTCTTTGGCTAGGTCCCCGGTAAAGTGCGGGACCGCCCGCTCAGCCGGGATGTCGCGGAACATCCAGCCCATATGGCTCCACCAGAAGCCGCGATGGCTGTTGTGGTGATCTGAATCCGTATCCGAAAACTTGTGGTGGTGGCGGTGCAGGCCGACCCAGTCAATGGGGCCGTGCTGGCAGCTCAGAGCTCCGCAGGTGGAGAAGAAGCGCTCCAGCCATTTCGGAAGCCGCAGGGCCCGGTGGGAGAGCACCCGGTGGTAGCCGATGGTGACCCCCAGGCAGGCCGTGACCCAATAGAGGATCAGCAGGGTTGCGGTGGATTCCCAGCTCCAGAACGCCGGAAGGAGGGCGATTAGCGCCAGGCCATGCAGGGCGCCCATGAAGCTGATCACTCCCCAGTTGCGCGGAAGTTTGGTGATTGGCGTTTGGGCGTGGTTCGCCCAAGCGCTGCTGCGGCTGATGGTGGTGGTCATACCCCCCCTCCCGATACGGACGAGATGTTCTCGCTAAAATGGTAGCAGTACGGATTCGTAACGAGTGAATTATCGGGACGAACTCGAAGCGGGTCGTGATGCCTTCGGGCATCTGATCAAGGTCTGGCACGAGCGGAACGGTTGGAGTCAGAGGGTTTTGCCGGCCTTGGCGGAGCGCCTGGAGCTAGGCCGGGTCCATAACTCCCAGCTCTCCAACCTGCGCAATCGCAAGTTGGCCTCCCCTGGGCCGGAGCTGTTTGTGGCGCTGGGTCGTATCAATGAGCTGTTGGCGGCACAGGGGTCTGCGGGGCTCTCTGCTGAGCTCGAGCAGCAGGTCAGCGATCAGCCCGAGTTGCTTGCCGCCCTTCAGGCTTCGTCCCTGGCGCTGCTGAGTGATTCCGGTGAAGCGTTGGGCCCGGCGCAGCTCTTCGAGATCTTTGTCGGCCTGCGTCAGCCGCCGGGGGCCTTTGACCTGCGCATCGACGCGGTGGAAGCCGCAGGCCTGAGCGCCGCCTTGGCGGAACTGCTGACCGCGGGGCGTCCCTGGCGTGTTTGCCGGGAGCAATTAATCGCGGCTTATCCTGCCGAGAAGCGGCAGCGGAGGGAGCGCTTCGCTGAGGTCATGGCCGGTCAGCGGGAGTACAGCGCTGAGGAGCTCGACGCGGAGTTGGCTGATCTGCGCCGGACCCTGGCGGTGCTCGGCGCGGCGGATGAGCAGGAGCTCAGCGCCGACCAATTTCTGGAGCTGTTGCGCCAAAAAGCCCGACTGCTGGAGCAGCCGGGCCAAGGGGACGGGGAGTCCGATCTGGCGGAGGCGATCCGCCGTCAGTTGCAGGCTTACCCGCTATAGCGGGCTTCGCGAACTCGCTTCGCCCAGCCCAGCTTGCGCAGCAGCTTGATGTGCTGCCAGGTGATGTCGAACTCGAACCAGCGCAGGCCGTGGCGGGCACTGGAGGGGTGGGCATGGTGGTTGTTATGCCAGCCCTCGCCGAAGCTCAGAATCGCCACCCACCAGCAGTTGCGGGACAGGTCAGGGCAGTCGAAGTTGCGATAGCCGAAGGCGTGGGTGGCGGAGTTCACCAGCCAGGTCACGTGATACACGAGCACCAAGCGCAATGGGATGGCCCAGAGCACCAAGCCCAAGCCGCCGCCATGGACTTGCGCGGCGTTGCCGTACCAGTAGAGGGCAGCGCCCAGGGGGATTTGCAGCAGCAGGAACCAGCGGTCCAGCCAGCGGTAGAGAGGGTCCTGGAGCATGTCGCCCGTGAAGCGATGGATCTCCTTCAGCGCGGGGATCTCATGGAGCATCCAATCGCTATGGGCCCACCAAAGACCGCGGGCGGCGTCGTGGTGGTCGTTGGGCTGGTCGGAGAACTTGTGGTGGTGACGGTGCAGGCCGACCCACTCGATCGGACCGCTCTGGCAGGCCAGCGTGCCCATTACCACGAGGACGCGCTCTACCCACTTGGGTGCGACAAAACTGCGGTGGGCCACCAGACGGTGGAGGCCCAGGGTTACGCCGATCACGGTTGTCCAGTAAAGGACTGCGAGCACGGCAACCCCTTGCCAGCTCCAGTACTGGGGCAGCAGCGCAAAGACCGCACCGATGTGGATCGCCAGCATGAAGCCGGTGGTCCCGGATTTGTATTTCCTCTGACTACGGGGAAGTTGAGCGCGGGGCACCACCAAAGCGGCGCGCATCCGCGCCTCCTGGGCCGCGGTGTACCCATTGGATCCGCCGGCTTGGTCCGCCCCGTCGCGTTGGGAGGCTGCCGCCGCAGCGGTGTCGTGGGCTAGGACCAAAGTGAACTCCTGAAGGGGGCGCAGGCGTCGGGTCGCTGGGTTGCTCCAACGGGGGAGCCTGCGCACCAATGGCCTGGGATGTCGGTCTGCAGCCCGGGGCTGTGGTCAAGACATCTAACTGAAAAATCTAGACGGCTGGGCCATCGTCACGCGGGAGCAGCATGAGTTCACCCGTGCATCGACATGACCTCCCCCCACCAGGCCTGGGCTGCTGATCAATTGGCGCTCGCCCTCGCGCGTATGGCGCCGGTGGCTGAGCAGCGGCGGGTGGGCATCAAGCCCCGGTTGCAGCGGGTTCTCGATGCCTTTGCATCGGAACGCCTTGGGGTGCACCATTTTGCCTCCGTCAGTGGCTATGGCCATGGGGACCTGGGACGGGAGGTGCTTGATCGGGTCTTTGCTCGGGTTCTGCAGGCCGAGGCCGCGGCGGTGCGCCTGCAATTCGTGAGCGGTACCCACGCCATCGCCGCTGCCCTCTATGGCGTGCTGCGCCCAGGCGATCGGCTGTTGGCCCTCACCGGTCGGCCCTACGACACCTTGGAAGAGGTCATCGGCATCCGGGGTGAGGGCCAGGGGTCCTTGGCGGAATTTGGGGTCGCTTATGAAGAGCTGGACCTCCTGCCGGATGGCAGCGTCGATGAGGAGGGGATCGCGGAGGCCTTGGCGCAGCCCACCCGCATGGTGCTGATCCAGCGCAGTTGCGGCTACAGCTGGCGCCCTTCCCTGACCGTGGCCCAGATCGGCCGGCTGGTGGAGCGGGTCAAGCTGATTCAGCCAGGTTGTTTGGTCTTCGTCGACAACTGTTACGGCGAGTTGGTGGAGCTGCAGGAGCCCACTGCCGTCGGGGCGGACCTGATGGCGGGCTCCTTGATCAAGAATCTCGGCGGAACGATTGCCCCCACCGGTGGCTATGTCGCCGGTCGCGAGGAGCTGGTGGAGCAGGCCTGCTGCCGGTTGACCGCGCCGGGGATCGGTAGTGAAGGGGGCACGGGCTTTGACCTCCATCGCCTCCTCTTCCAAGGACTGTTTTTGGCGCCGCAGATGGTGACAGAGGCCCTGCTCTGCGCGGAGCTCACCGCGGCGGTGTTCGATGGCTTGGGCTACGCGGTTAAGCCCCTGGTTGGCGGCGTTCGCAGTGACGTAATCCAGGCGGTGCGCCTGGAGTCTCCCGAGCCGCTGAAGGCGGTCTGCCGTGCTTTCCAAACTTGCTCACCCGTGGGGTCCTATCTCGATCCGATCCCGGCGCCGATGCCGGGTTACGCCAGTGAGTTGGTGATGGCCGGTGGCACTTTTATCGACGGCAGCACCAGCGAGTTCTCCGCCGATGGCCCCCTTCGGGAGCCCTATGTCCTGTACGCCCAGGGCGGCACAACCCAGGCCCACGCTGAGCTCGCCTTGGAGCGGGCCCTATTTGCCTTGGCTGAATCCCATTACAAGGGTGGCCCTGGGAACAACCGCACCCCCGCAAATTCGACAGACTGAGCACCACCTTTTGCTGCGGCGCGGCCCATGGGTCTGCACTATCCCGATGACTGCCGCTACTCGGACAGTCACGAGTACGTGAAGTCCGAAGGAGAGCTGGTGCGCGTTGGCATCAGCGCCTTTGCGGTCGATCAGCTCGGCGACATCGTCTTCGTAGAGTTGCCCGAGGTGGGCGACAGCCTGACCCAGGGCTTCAGCTTCGGTTCGGTCGAGTCGGTGAAGGCGGTCGAGGACATGCTTTCCCCTATCGACGGGACGGTGGAGGCCCGCAACGAAGCGGTCCTGGCGAGCCCGGAGGAGCTCCAGAACGACCCCTACGGCGAGGGTTGGTTGCTGTTGGTCCGACCGTCGGCTCCCGCCCAGGTTGATGGCCTGATGGATTCAGCCAGCTACGGCGCCAAGGTCGAAGGCCACTGATGGAGTTGAGCGCCTTTGTTCAGCGCCATATCGGTCCGACCCCGGCCGAGCAGCAGACGATGCTGCGGGACCTGGGACTGGCTGATCTGGAGTCCCTGGTGCGCCAGGTGGTCCCCGAGCCGATTCGCCTCGTGCCCGCCCAGGCTCTTGAGGGGTTGCCCGCAGGTTGCCAGGAGGCCCAGGCGCTGACGGAGCTGCAGCAGATCGCGGCGGCCAACGAGGTGCGCCGCTCGCTCATCGGCTTGGGTTACTACGGCTGTATTACCCCGGCGCTTATCCAGCGTCATGTCTTTGAGAACCCGGCCTGGTATACGGCCTACACCCCCTATCAAGCGGAGATCAGCCAGGGGCGTCTGGAGGCGCTGCTCAATTTCCAGACCCTGATCAGTGAGCTCACGGGCCTGCCGATTGCCAATGCCTCGCTGCTGGATGAGGCCACGGCAGCGGCCGAGGCCATGGCCCTGAGCCTGGGGGCCTGCCGCAACCGCAACGCCCGCCGTTTTCTGGTGGATGAAGCGGTCTTCCCGCAGACCTGGGCGGTCCTGGAGACCAGGGCTGAACCGCTGGAGCTTGTCCTGGAGCGGGTCAATCCCCAGGAGCTGTTGGACCGCCCTGAGGCGTTTAGTGATGCCTTCGGTCTGCTATTGCAGTTGCCCGGCAGCTCCGGCGCCCTCTGGCACCCCGGGGCCGTCATTGCTGCGGCGTGCGATGCGGGGGTGATCGTGACGGCTGCAGTCGATCCCATGGCCCAGGTGCTGATGGCGCCGGTGGCCGAACTGGGGGTCGAGATTGCGGTGGGCAGTACTCAGCGCCTGGGAATCCCCTTGGGATTTGGCGGACCCCATGCGGCCTTCTTTGCCACTACCCCAACCCACCAGCGCAAGATCCCAGGGCGTTTGGTGGGCCAGTCGGTGGATGCCGAGGGCCATCCGGCGCTGCGCCTCGCCCTGCAGACCCGTGAGCAGCACATTCGCCGGGACAAGGCCACCAGCAACATCTGCACCGCTCAGGTTCTGCTGGCGGTGATGGCCAGCTTCTACGCGGTGCACCACGGTCCCGATGGCCTAACGGCGATCGCCCGTCGCTTGGTGTTGTTGCGGGAGTTGCTGCGCCGCGGGCTGGAAACCCTGGGGCACCCCGCCGAGCCAGCGCCTGGCTTGGACACCCTGCGGGTGCGCTGCGCCGATGGGGCGGAATTGATTGCTCGGGCGGCGGCAGCGGGCTTCAACCTGCGCCCCGAGACTGACGGGTTTGCGATCAGCCTCGATGAGCTGAGCGACCTGGAGGAGTTGCAACGGCTGCTCTCCGCACTGGCGGCCCTGCCCCAAACGGCTCCGGATCTGACCCAACTGGAGCACGCCCTGCTGCAGGAGACCCAGGGCCAGTCCATCGAAGAGCGGCTTTGGGGAACCCTGGTGCCCCGTCGCAGTCGCTCCTGGCTGCAGCAGCCGGTCTTCCACCGCTACCGCAGCGAGACCGAGCTGCTTCGCTACATCCAGCGGCTGGTCTCTAAGGACTTCTCATTGGTCCACGGGATGATTCCGCTGGGCAGCTGCACGATGAAGCTCAATGCGGCGGCGGAGCTGCTGCCGGTCAGTTGGCCAGGGTTCGCCGGTTTGCATCCCTTCGCGCCAGCGCACCAAAGCGCGGGGTATCGCCGCCTGGTGGCGGATCTTGAGCACTGGCTGGCGGCCATCACCGGCTTTGCCGGGGTCTCCCTGCAGCCCAATGCGGGATCCCAAGGGGAATACGCCGGATTGCTTGTGATCCGCGCCTATCACCGCAGCCGCGGCGACGCGCAGCGCCGGGTGTGCTTGATCCCCACCAGTGCCCATGGCACGAACCCAGCCAGTGCCGTGATGGCAGGCTTGAAGGTGGTGGCCGTGGCCTGCGACGACCAGGGGAATATCGACCGGGCGGATCTGCAGGCCAAGGTTGAATCCCACCAGCAGGAGCTGGCGGCCCTGATGGTCACCTACCCCTCCACACATGGGGTGTTTGAAGAAGGCATCCGCGAGATCTGCGCGTTGGTGCATGCGCACGGTGGTCAGGTTTACCTCGATGGCGCCAACCTCAATGCCCAGGTGGGCCTGGCCAAGCCCGGTGCGTACGGCGCCGATGTTTGCCACCTGAACCTGCATAAGACCTTCTGCATTCCCCATGGCGGTGGTGGCCCGGGCGTGGGGCCGATCGCCGTGGCTTCGCACCTGGTGCCCTTCCTGCCCGGCCATCCCGCCGCGGAGACCTGTGGGGGCGATCAGGCCATCGGTCCGATCAGCGCGGCTCCCTGGGGCAGCGCCAGCATTCTTCCGATCAGTTGGATGTACATCCGGATGATGGGTGGGGCTGGCCTGCGCCAAGCCAGTGCGGTCTCCCTGCTGTCCGCTAACTGGCTGGCCCATCAATTGGAGGATCACTTCCCGGTGCTCTATCGCGGCCAATCAGGACGGGTTGCCCATGAATGCATCTTTGATTTACGGCCGCTGAAGCGCAGTGCCGGTTTGGAAGTGGATGACCTCGCCAAACGCTTGATGGACTATGGCTTCCATGCCCCTACGGTCAGTTGGCCTGTCGCCGGAACGGTGATGGTGGAGCCCACGGAAAGCGAGGGGTTGGCCGAGCTGCAGCGCTTCTGCGACGCGATGGCTGCGATCCGTGCAGAGGCCGCGGCGATTGAGTCGGGAGCGATGGATCCTGAGAACAATCCCCTTAAACGTGCACCCCATACGTTGTCAGCGGTGACGGCGGATGTTTGGGACCGTCCCTATAACCGTCAGCAGGCTGCTTACCCCCAGGGAGAGGAGGTGCAACAGGGCAAGCTTTGGCCGGCGGTGGCCCGCATTGATAACGCCTTTGGTGATCGCAACTTGGTTTGTACCTGCCCTTCTGTTCAGGAAATGGCCGTTTCATCGCCAACGGCGGCTTAATTTGGGTTTAAATGCTCTTGCGAAGGGAAAGTGCAGAATTTCTTTCTGCTACTTCCCTTGATTTCCCACCAATATCTGCTGCAACTGCAGGAATCGCTGTAGTTCAAGGGGGCCCATGAACGACGAGACCAAAATCACCATCCTCGAAGACCAACAGGGTGTGAAGCTCCCCTCCCTGCAGGGCAGCCTTAATCAGGCAGCGATGACCGGTCAGACCCTGCGGGTTGAAGGCACTAACGTGGTTCGCGTTCCCTTCGGCGTTCGCCGTCCCCGCCGTGCCCGTCCGGCCCGCCCTGATCATTGGGCCACCGTGGTGCTGCCGTTCCAGGCTGGTGGATCCACTCCGCCCCCTCCGCAAGCCGCCTAGTCGGCGTTCTGGCCGAGGCGCCAGTCAATCAACGCTTTGACGTCTTCCACTGAGCGCGCTGGTGCGCGAAAGGGCAACAGCTTCATGGGGCTGCGCTCGGGCCTGACCATCCAAGACAGGTTCTTTTGCGGGATCAGGACGAAGCCGCGATAGCGAACGATCCAGCGCTGTGAGGTTGGACTGGGGTTGGTGAGCGCTCCCATCCAGTTGCTGTGACCTCAGAAATTCATTTCAGCCCTTGTGGGGCTGAGCTCCTCTGAATTCAGGTTTTCTTCCGCTGCAGATCACGAGATCTTGCAGGCAGTTCAATAGTTGGCACCGCTGCGGCGCTGGTGGACGGCGGTGGTGGCTTCTCCATCCAGCAGGGCGCCGGATCCCACCTGGGCGTAGATCAGCCAGTGGTCGCCGCACTCCATGCGCTGTTTGACGCTGCAGTCCAACCAGGCCAGGGCTTCGGGGAGGATCGGCTGACCGCCGGGGCTCTCCTCGAGATCCAGACCCGCGAAGCGGTCGGCGCCGGGGGCGAAGGGCTTCAGGAACTGCTTCATCAGTCCGCTCTCACGGCCGGAGGCCAGAACGTTGAGGGCGAAGGAATCGCCGACGTGCAGCAGGGCTTCCACGGCCCGGTCCTTGGCAACGGCCACGGTCAGGCCCGGCGGGGTGAAGCTCGCCTGGCTGACCCAGCTGGCCACCATGGCGCCGCTGAGTTGGCTTTCGCCACTGCCTTTGCGGGTGGTGAGCACGCAGAGGGACCCGACGACCCGACCAAGGGCGAGGACGGCGGGGTTGCTGCGGCTTTCGCGGAGGCCGCCACTGCTGGCGCTGCGGCGTTGGGCCTTGCGTTGGGCCGTGATCAAGCTGCGGCCGAGACCGGTTCCAATTTCCTCGAGGGTTTTGATCGTGGAGGCATCGGGGCTGAACTTCACCCGGATCGGCTCAAAGGCGAACGTGAAGCCGCCGTCCCGCAGCTTGCTCTCCAACAGATCAATCGCCTCACCACTCCAGCCGAAGCTGCCGAAGACCCCAACGGGTTTTGATCGGTCCCCTTCGGCGAGCACCGTGCCCAGGGCGGAGACGATCGGAGTCGGGGCATGCCCCCCCAAGGTGGGGGAGCCGATGAGCAGCGCATCGCAACTGCGGATCGTCTCCAGCAGTTTCTCGGCGGGGGTGAATTCGCAGTTGACGCTCTCGACCCGGACACCGGTGCGGGATACCCCTTGGGCGAGGGCATCAGCGATGGCGGCTGTGTTGCCGTAGGCGCTGGCGAAGAGCAGGGCCACCGAGAGGCTGGAGCGTTCCTGGGATTCACCCCAGCGGCGGTAATCCACCAGCAGGCTGCGCCAGCTTTCGGCGATGGCGGGACCATGGCCGGGGGCGATGCAGCGGATGGAGAGCTCATCGAGGCGGTTGAGCACCGCTTCCACTTGGCGGACCATGGGCGCCATCAGGCAGTCATAGAAGTACCGCCGGTCCTCCTCAGTGCTGCTTCGGTTCGCTTCCGCCCAGTCCTGGATGCAGAGGTGGGCCGAGAAGAACTTGCCGCTCATCAGTAGACCCGTGGTCTCCTCGAAGGCCATCAGGGCACCGGGCCAGCGCGGGGTTGGCGCCGAGAGCAAGTTGATCGTGTAGCCGTCGGGGCGCTCGATGATGTCCTCGCCCCGTACCACGGTCAGGGGCGGGAGCGGCAGCATGGCCGGGCCTTCCGGTTCGCCGGCGGGCGTTGGTTTGCGCTGGGCCCAGAGGTCCTGCAGCAGCTTGGCGCCGGGGTTGGAGGCAATCAGTCGTAGCTTGTCCCAGCGCCGGGCGAGCTCATGCAGCAGGGCAATCCGGTTGGGGTTGACGTGGCTGACGACTACCTGCAGTTCGCTGCTGCTGGGCACCAGGGCCCCGAGCTGCTCGAGGTAGGGCTCTGCGAAGGAGGCGCCAGGGGGGTGGACCAAGAGCGCGGCGGCGCTGCCGATTTGTTCCGCCTCTTCACTGCTGGGCATGAACAGAAAGCTGTTGGCCGTCGTGCCGCGCTCCAGGCCGTACTCGACCTCAAAGCGCAGGCGCTTGGGGCTCAGGCCCCGCAGGCAGACCAGGCCCGGTTCAACCGGAATCTGGATGACCTGGCGTTCTGCGGTGGCGCTGGCCATCAGTAGTGCATCCTCACTTTCTCCTTGAAGACTGGCGTCTGGGTGGGTTTCAATTGTTTTTCAATTTTCTTGGCCAACATTCAACTTTCTCTTGTTACTGGGAAGGCACGCTCATTATCGGTTCTCGCATGGATGGTCTGTTGGATAGGTGTTCAAGGGTTAGCCTGAAAGACTTCGTCTCTGGTGGGGATCAATTTTAAGGCAAACTTTTCTAATTGGTGTTTTGTTGAAAAAGTAAATGAGCTTCATTCACTCGCTCACTGATTGCCAGTCTACCGAGATTGGTAAAGATACAAAGATTTGGCAATTTTGCGTCATATTGAGAGGTGCTATTATTGGGGAGAATTGCAATATATGCTCACATGTCTTCATTGAGAATGACGTCAAAATTGGCAATAATGTGACCATAAAGGCTGGCGTTCAGGTTTGGGATGGAATAAATATAGAAAGCAATGTATTCATTGGTCCAAACGTCACGTTTTCAAACGACAAATACCCAAGGAGTATGGTGCATCAAGAGAACTTTCCAAAAACAGTTGTTGAAGAGGGTGCGAGTATCGGTGCTAATTCAACGATCTTGCCTGGTATCCGTATTGGCAAGGGCGCAATGATAGGTGCTGGTGCTGTTGTTACTAAAGATGTTCCGCCAGGAGTGCTTGTGACAGGTATTCCTGCTCGGGTAGTAAAAATATTGTCCGACCAGTCTTCTTGACAAGATTATTTGCCTAGTAGTGGTTCCCTACTTTGCGGTGGTGGACAGCTGTGCGGGCCTCGGTGTCCGAGACATTTCCCTGCTCCACCTCGCCGTAGATGATCCAGTGATCGGGGCCCTCCATCCGCTGGCTGACGCGGCAGCCGAGGAAGGCCAGAGCATCGCCGAGGACCGGGCCGCCATTGGCGACGCCCTCGAGGGTGTTGACGCCGGCGAAGCGATCTGCCCCCGGCGGGAAGCGCTTGAGGAAGTGGCGCATCAGGTCCTGGTAGTTGTCCTCCCGCAGGATGTTGAGCACGAAGCGATCGCCCACCTGCAGCAGGGCTTCGATGGCCCGGTCCTTGGCGACGGCCACGGTGATGCCGGGAGGATCAAAGCTGGCCTGGCTGACCCAGCTGGCGACCATCGCGGAGGCGCGCTCCTCCTGGCGGGCGGTCACCACATAGAGGCCTCCAGAGAGACGGCCCAGGGCTTTATCGAGATCGCCATCCAGAGACTTCATGGCCGCGATGGTCTTGGCCCTGGTCAGTAGTTGACCGAGGTCGGTGCCGGCTTCTTCGCAGCGCTGGTAGTCGTTGCCATCGGGCACCTGCCGCACCCGCAGGGGCTCGAAGGCTTCCTTCTGGCCCATGCTGCGCAGCTGCGTGGCGACCGCGTCAATCGGCTCGTCGTTGCCGCCGTAGGCGTCGTAGCTGCCGATCCACTGTTTGGGTTTCAGGGCCGCCAGCAGGGTGCCGATGGAGGCTTGGAGTTCGGGGTCGGGGTTGGCTGGCCAGGTCGGTACGACGACGGCGCTCGCTTCTCCAATTAATGCGCTGAGTTCCTGGGCGTCGGTGGCTCGCATGTCCACCAGTTGCACCTGGGCTTCAGCTTTGCCGATGCCCCGGGCGATGGCCTGGCTGAGGCGGTCGCAGAATCCGTATTGGCTGAGATAGCAAACGGCGGCATAGGCCTCACCTTTGCTGCGATCGCTGCTCCAGTCCTTGTAGTCCCCCATCCAGAGGTTGAGGTGGTGGCGCAGCAGCGGGCCGTGGCCGGTGGCGATCGTGTTGATGGTGCCCTCAAGGCCATCCATGCGTTTCATCGCCTGGAGGACGCTGCGGGCGTTTGGGCCCATCAGGCAGTCGTAATAGAAGCGGAAGTCCGGAGCGAGGGCGCCGGGGTCGAGATCGAAGGTGTCCTCGGAGCAGTAGTGCATCCCGAAGGCATCGCAGGTGTAGAGGATCCCGGTGCCGTGGTCGAAAGAAAAGATCGTGTCCGGCCAGTGCAGGTTGGGAGCACTGAGGAACTCGAAGCGGTGATGGATGCCGCTCTCGGGGTTGGTGCCCAGGTCGAGTTCATCGCCGCTTTTGACCGCGTGGTTTTTGAAGGGGCGATGAACCTGGTTTTCCAGGAACTGAATCGCGATCTTGGAGCCCACGACTTCAATGTCGGGGTTGAGGTCGATGACGTGACCCACCAGGCCGGAGTGGTCCGGTTCGGTGTGGCTGACGATCAGGACATCGATCGCTTTCGGGTCGATCTGTTCTTTGAGCCGGTCTAGCCAGGTCCCTTCGAACTTGAGGTGGCTGGTGTCGATTAGGGCGGTGCGCTCACCCCGCACCAGAAAGCTGTTGTAGGTGGTGCCGTTGCGCAGGCCGAACTCGATGTCGAAGCGGCTGCGGTCCCAGTCCAGGGAGCGGATCGTGGTGGTGTCGCTGGCGATGGCCTCGCACTGCAGGCTCAGCCGGGGCGTGCTGGCAACGACAGCCATGGGATCACCAGGGGGATGAGTCAACTCTACGGAGCTTCTCCAGCGAGCTGGCTAATGGCCCTTGGTGCGGCCAAAAAAAAGCCCTGACGTGTGGCCAGGGCTCGGTCCCGTTTCTCTCTGGTTGTTGTGATCGTTCTGGTCGCTTAGCCCTCCACCTTCACCGAAACGGTGGTCATGGTTTGGGCCTTGGGGGCGGTGACAAGCAGCAGCCCGTCGCGGTAGTGGGCCTCGAGGCCCTCCCGGTCAATGCCGGAGGGGAAGCGGAAGCTGCGGCTCCAGGTCCCGTAGCGGAATTCGCTCAGGAGCGGCGCTTGGGTGTCGGCGGCCTCCTCGGGGGCGAGGCGCTCGGCGCTGATGACAAGGGTGCGATCGGTGGCTTTGACATCGATCGAGTCACGGTTCACGCCGGGCAGTTCCAAGGTGATGGCGAAGCCAGCCTCGGCTTCACGCACCTCAGCGGCGGGGACGCGCTCGGCGGTGTGCAGCTGCTGCTCGAGTTGTTCGAACAGATCAAAGGGTGATTGGCGCAGGGTCAGCATGGCTGTTCCTCCAAGACTTGACTGGGCGGGGTGTTGCCCGCAACGCCAATGTGGCCCCGCTGAATGAGAAGCAAGAGGGGCGAGAACCGACCCTCCCAGTACGGCCCTCACCCCTCGAGTTCGGGTGCTACGCCTGGTTTGTCGTGGGGCCCGAACCGGCGTTCAGATCCACCACCAATCGCTGAAGGCCGCCGCCTGGCCGCACGGTCGTCCATCGGGGTCGCTCAGGCACCAGAGCCGGGCGTTGTGGATCTGAAAGCGCCGGCCCGTGCTGCTGATGCGGATTCCGCTGTAGCCCTCGATCGCTTGTTGCCGCAACGCTTGCTGCAGCACCAGCGAGCGGCTTTGGTGCTCTTGGGTTTCGGCGGTCAGGCGCGAGGGCATCCCGACCATGGCGCCCCAAGGGCGCTCCCAGACTCGAAGGGCGGCGGCGTTGGCGTAGGTCAGGCAGGGGTCACTGCTGCCGTCATGGGCCAGCACGACAAGATCCGCTGAAAAGAGTTCCTGGGCCGAAGGGGCCAGGGCTCGGCCAAAGGCCTGCACGTGGGAGCGGAGGATTAGCTCGGCTAACTGCCACTTCCCCGGGGTAAGCCAGGGGGCTGGTGCTTGCTTGAGTTGTTGCCGCCTCAGGCGGTGCCGCCGGTCGCTCAGGGGCACCTCAGTCGTCCTGGTTGCTGCCGGCCGCCATTGCTGTGGCCATCGCTGTGGCACCGAAGCTGGCCCCCTGGGCCTTGAGGTGCTCGACGAATTGCTTGCCGGCCTCGGGGAAGCGGCCGTCTTCCGCCAAGGGGATCGCACCGGCTTCATCCAAGCCGGTGTCCCCCTCCATAGCCGGAGTGATCACCACCAGGCCGGGATCCAGGGCGGCCCCGTAGCGCCACCAGCGCTTGGGCTCGCGAATGGAGACGGGCGCGGGGTGGGCTTGAGGGGTGATCGCCGGCTCAGCGTCGGGGTTGGCCTTGGCCTCCTTGGCTTTCTTGGCGAGCAGGGCCCTGCGCTTCACAGCCAGGTCGCTGAGCAGCTGGGCGCGGGTTCGGCCCCGCAGTTGGAAGAGGACGAAGGGGTCTTCGCTGAAGCGTTCCCCCATCAAGTAGTAGACGGCGCTGACGTGTTTGCAGGGGTTGACCTTGTCCGGGCAGGTGCACTCGCTGCGCACCTCCTGCAACTTGAAGGGGAAGAGGCGCTTACCGCTGGCCGCGAAGGCCCGCTCGATGTCCTGCGGCATCACCCCCGCCAAGAGTTGGGCGGACCAACGGGCCTTTTGCCCGAGGGCCTCAAGGACGTAGTTCCAGTCCTCATTGTTGAGGACATCCAGCCAGAGCTTCACCTTGTAGGGGTCTTCGCCGCTGCCCTGCACCCGGGCGTGAACGCGGCGGCCTTCAAAGCGGATGGAGAGGACGTTGCCTTCGCGGGCGTAGGCCCAGGCCCGCTCCAAGCGCTTCTTGAAGCGGTATCCGTTGATCAGCTCCATCCACTGCTCAACCCACCAGGGTTGCTGGCTCAGACCTTCATTGCCGAGTTGGGTTGTGATGCTGTTGGAAGAAAGAGTCATGGGATTAGTTCTCGCTGAGGGTGACGAGTTCTTTGAGTTGGCTCACATCCATGCCGCCGAGCCAATCCTCACCGGAGCCAACGATGTCTTCGGCGAGCTTCGACTTCTCTTTAATCATCCTGTCGATGCGCTCTTCCACGGAGCCGCTGGTGATGAACTTGTGGACCATCACCCGGTTCTGCTGACCGATGCGGTAGGCACGGTCGGTTGCCTGGTTTTCGACGGCGGGGTTCCACCAGCGGTCGATGTGGAAGACGTGGCTGGCGCGGGTCAGGTTGAGGCCGACGCCACCAGCCTTAAGGGACAGCAGGAAAAGTTGGGGGCCGCGGGGGTCGTCCTGGAAGCGGTCGACCATGGCCTGACGCTCGGTCTTGCTAGTGCTGCCATAGAGGAAGGGCACCTTTTGGCGCCACTTGTGCTCGAGGTGGGCCTTGAGCAGATGACCCCATTCGGCGAACTGGGTGAAGAGCAGGGCCCGATCGCCGGCTTCCACCACTTCCTCGAGGATTTCCTCAAGCCTCTGCACCTTGGCGCTGCGGGCCGCGAACTCCTTGAAGAAGCTGGCATCCGCGTCAGCGGGGTCCTGCTTGAGGGCGAGTGCCGGGTGGTTGCAGATCTGCTTGAGTTTAGTGAGCAAGGCCAGCACCTGCCCATGTTTCTGGCCTAGTGGTGCCCGGGCGATCGCATCGAGGCTCTCGTCCACGGTCTTGGAGTAGAGCTTTTTCTGCTCGGGCGCCAGACCCACCCATTCGCTCAGTTCCACCTTCTCGGGCAGGTCGGAAATGATCGACTTGTCGGTTTTCAGGCGGCGCAGGATGAACGGGCCCACGCGGCCCTTGAGGTCTCGTAGGGACGACATGTCGCCGTAGCGCTCGATCGGCATTCGGTAGCGCTGGCGGAAGAAGGGCTCATCGCCGAGCACTTTCGGATTGAGGAAATCCATCAGGGCCCAGAGCTCGCTGACCCGGTTCTCCACCGGTGTGCCGGTCAGGGCAATGCGGAAGCGGGGCCCCTTGCCTGAGCGTCCCATGTCCCGGGCCGCCATGGACTGCTTGGCGGTGTGGTTCTTGATCGCCTGGGCTTCATCGATCACAACCCCCTGCCAGTCGACCTTGTCCAGCAGCTCGCTGTCCCGTTGCAGCAGGCCGTAGGTGGTCAGAACGAGATCCACGCCCTTCAGCGCTTTCTTGAGGGCTTCCGCGCTGGAGGGGCGGCGGGGGCCGTAGTGCTCGTTGACCGTCAGGTCCGGGGTGAAGGCTGCGGCTTCCCGCTTCCAGTTCGTCAGCACCGAGGTGGGCGCCACCAGCAGCACGGGGCGTTTGAGCTCCTCTTCGGCCTTGAGGTGTTGCAGGAAGGCCAAGAGCTGAATCGTTTTGCCCAGACCCATGTCGTCGGCCAGGCAGGCGCCCTGATCGAAGCGGTGCAGGAAGGCCAGCCAGCCCAAGCCGCGTTCTTGGTAGGGCCGCAGTTGGCCGGCGAAGCCTGGGGGCGCCGGCAGCGGATCCGGGGCCTTTTGCTGGTGGTATTGCTCGAGGACCGCCTGCAGGCGGGGCCCGGCCGTGAAGGCGTGAACCGGGAGCCGGGCCAAGGTCTCGCCCTCGTTGCCAGTGATGCGCAGGGCTTCATCGAGGCTGAAGGGCGGCTCCGAGGAGCAGAACTTCTCGGCGTTCTTCAGGTCGAGGGGGCGCAGTTCGATCCAGGCGCCCTTGTGTTGCACCAGGGGGCTGCGCTTTGCCGAGAGCTTCTCGAGGTCCTTCAGGTTCAGCGTGACCCCGCCGATCATGAATTCCCAGCGCCAATCCAGGCTTTCGCCGAGCGTGAAGCCGCGGGATTTCTCGGGTAGCTCGGCCGTGATCGCCAGGCCCAGGCGGCTGGCCAGGCCCCCGGAGAGGCTGGCCGGGAGGACCACGCCGACACCCACATCCCGCAGGCGCGCCGCGGCGGTGCGCACGAGGACAAAGGCCTCAGCGGGGGTGAGCTGCATCGCCTCGGGGGTGGCGGCATCGAGGCCCCGCTCGAGGGGCTCAAAGGCCAAGAGGGCGCGGCCCAGGCCCTCCAGCAGCAGTGCTCCGGGCTGCTCCAGCTGCAGTTCACCGAGGGCCAGGCTGCTGTCGCCTGCGGCCCAGACCAAGCTGGCGGGCAACCGCAGGGTCGGGTCAGCCTCAGCTTGAAGACCGAATTTCAGCTCCCAAAGTTCCTCCCCTTCCGGCGGGGTGAAGAGCTCGAAGCAGGCCCTGGCGGGAGCGACCTTGCCGGCGACAGTCTCGCGCCAGTGATTGCTGGCGCCGCAGAGGCGCTCCTGTTCTTCCTCGTCGAGCTTGAGCTTGCCGTCGCGGCTGGCGAGGCCCTCTTCCCAGGCTGCCAGCAGGGGGTCTAGGCCGGCTGCACCCGGCTTGAAGGCTTCCCGCAGCTGCCCGTCCACCAGCTTGTCGACGATGCTCGCTACCAGGAGCCGATTGGAGCGGGGACGACCGCAGGCCAACTGGGGATCGGGGCTGGAGGCGGCCACCACCTGGGGCATCTGGGAGGCGAGCTCCTCTAGCCGGCGGCGGTCGTCTTCCCGGTTCAGCAAGGGGCGCCAGCTGGCTGTGCCGTCCGCGCTCTCCGGTAGCCAGCGGCCACGGGCGATCAGGCTGAGGCACCAGCGCTGGACGTGGCACCACCAGAGCAGGTCATCCCCCAGGCCCGCCTCATAGGCGCCTGAGAGGGGCAATTGGTTGAGCCAGGTGGCCGCGGGCCCCGGTTTGAGGAACCAACCCTCCACCTGCCAGGGCCACCAGCTCAGGTCCTTGGGGAGGGGTTCCCCGGATTGCAGCGGTAGGCCACTCCAGGGGCTTCTGTCTGTGCTCTTGGTGCCGCGGCTCTGCTGTTGACGGCTGGGTAATGTCAGGGTGACGGTGGCTTGACGCAGGTCCTCGGACCAGAATTTGTTGTCGTCTAGCCAGGTGGCTAGATCGTCAAGGTCCAGGCTCAGGGGGTGCAAGGGGGCCTCGTCCTTCGGGCTGACGGGTTCAGCCACACGCCAGGTGTCAGCCCAGATCAAGAGGCCGGCGGTGGGCGCCTTGCCTTTGGCGAAGCTCCCCGCCGGGACGACGGGCAGCCAGGTGGCATGCAGCAGGCTCATGGAGGCGGGGCCTGGGGTTCAGGGGCGCCGCTGGATCGGTTCAACCCGGCTCACGACAAGTCGCGATAGGGCCATCGATCCGTGCAACACCAGCGCGGCGCCGATCAGCGGCAACCAAGCACGAATAAACTCCATCATCACAGTTGGCGCGACCTCAGCCAAGGTCTGGGGCCAAGGGCCCTGCAGCGGCCAGGGCAAAAGTGCCGGCCGGCCAAGGCTGTGGATGCCGCAGACCGCTCCGACGAGGCCCGCCTGCAGGTGGCCATCGTTGGCGTCGACCCGCTGTAGGTGGAAGGCCAGGAGGCCATAGAAAAGACCGCAACCGCCGGCCCTAAGGGCCGATTCCAAGCCGAGTGGCAGCCCCAAGATCAAGGCGCTGAAGCCGGCCCCCAGGGCCCAGGCGATCGATCGCAGCCGCAGTTCGGCCCGGCTGGGCTCAGAGGTGGCGGGGGAGGCGGCGCTCATGCTGCGCGATCATGGCGGGTTAAGGCTCGTTTTGCTTCGCCATGGCCGCCGCTCCCCGCACTGGTGCTGAGATTCGTGCGGCTTTTCTGGACTTCTACGAGCAGAGGGGCCACAAACCGATGGTCAGTGCCTCGCTGGTGCCGGAGGACCCGACGGTTCTGCTGACCATCGCCGGGATGTTGCCGTTTAAGCCGGTCTTTCTTGGTCAGCAGCCCCGGCCTTCGGCTCGCGCGACCAGTAGCCAGAAGTGCATTCGCACCAACGACATCGAAAACGTGGGGCGCACGGCGCGGCACCACACGTTCTTCGAGATGCTCGGGAACTTCTCCTTCGGCGACTACTTCAAGGAGCAGGCCATCCAGTGGGCCTGGGAGCTGAGCACCGCTGTGTTCGGGATCAGGCCCAATAACTTGGTGGTTAGCGTCTTCCGCGAGGACGACGAAGCCGAGCAGATCTGGCGCGATGTCGTGGGGGTGAACCCCAAGCGGATCATCCGAATGGATGAGGCAGACAACTTCTGGGCCTCCGGTCCCACGGGCCCTTGCGGTCCCTGCTCGGAGATCTATTACGACTTCAAGCCCGAACTGGGCGATGAAGACATCGATCTGGAGGACGACAGCCGCTTCATCGAGTTCTACAACTTGGTGTTCATGCAATACAACCGCGACGCTGAGGGCACCCTCACGCCGCTGGAGAATCGCAACATCGACACCGGGATGGGCCTCGAGCGGATGGCCCAGATCCTGCAGCAGGTTCCGAACAACTATGAGACCGACCTCATTTATCCGCTGATCGAGGCCGCGGCGGGTTTGGCCGGGATCGACTACAAGCAGCTCGACGCCAAAGGCCAGACGTCGCTGAAGGTGATCGGGGACCATAGTCGCGCTGTAACCCAGCTAATCTGTGATGGCGTCATCGCCAGCAACCTCGGCCGCGGTTACATCCTGCGCCGGCTGCTTCGTCGCGTGGTCCGCCACGGACGTCTCCTGGGCATCGACAAGCCCTTCCTGACGGCCATGGGTGAAGCGTCGATTGCCCTGATGCAGTCGGCTTACCCTCAGCTGCGGGAGCGTCAGGAGGTGATCCTGAGCGAGCTGAAGCGCGAAGAGGCGCGCTTCCTGGAAACCCTGGAGCGGGGCGAGAAGCTGCTGGCGGATGTGCTGGCGGCCAAGCCCAAGCAGATCTCAGGCGAGCAGGCCTTTGAGCTCTATGACA
Source organism: Synechococcus sp. (assembly GCA_047285805.1). Classification (GTDB taxonomy): domain Bacteria; phylum Cyanobacteriota; class Cyanobacteriia; order PCC-6307; family Cyanobiaceae; genus Vulcanococcus. The sequence goes on from JBJBCN010000003.1 coordinate 677,428, forward strand.
CCTATGGCTTCCCCGTGGAGTTGACCCAGGAGATCGCCGAGGATCATGGCCTCGTGGTCGACTTGGACGGCTTTGAGCAGGCCATGGAGGCCCAGCGCCAGCGGGCGAAGGCCGCGGCGGTGAGGATTGATTTGACCCTTCAAGACGCCATCGATCAGATGGCGGCGGATCTGGAGGCCACTCGCTTCCAGGGCTATGAGCTGGTGGACTACAGCAGCAGCGTTCAGGCGCTGGTGGTCAATGGTGAACCGGCGGAGCGGGCCGAGGCTGGCGACAGTGTTCAGGTGGTTCTCGACATCACTCCCTTCTACGGCGAAGGCGGCGGTCAGGTGGGCGACCGCGGCGTGCTCAGCGGAGACGGCTTGATCGTCGCGATTGAGGCCGTGAGCCGAAACCGCAGCGTCTTTGTCCACAGCGGCCGGGTGGAGCGCGGCAGCGTGAGCGTTGGCGATGTGGTCCACGGCCAGGTGGATCGGGCCTGCCGCCGTCGGGCCCAGGCGAACCACACGGCGACCCACCTGCTCCAGTCGGCCCTCAAGCAGGTTGTCGATCCCGGGATCGGGCAGGCCGGCTCACTGGTTGATTTCGATCGCCTGCGCTTTGACTTCCATTGCCCCCGTGCGATCACCGTTGAGGAGCTCGAGCAGATTGAGACCCTTATCAACGGTTGGATTGCCGAGGCCCACAACCTCGAGGTGCAGGAGATGGCGATCGAGAAGGCCAAGGTCGCCGGCGCCGTGGCGATGTTCGGTGAGAAGTACGCCGATGTGGTTCGGGTCGTCGATGTCCCGGGCGTGTCGATGGAGCTCTGCGGCGGCACCCACGTCAGCAACACAGCTGAGATTGGCCTGTTCAAGATCGTCAGCGAAAGCGGTGTGGCCGCGGGCATCCGACGCATTGAGGCGGTCGCGGGTGCGGCGGTGCTCGCCTATCTGAATGAGCGCGACGCGGTGGTGAAGCAGCTCGGTGAGCGCTTCAAGGCCCAACCGGCAGAGATCGTTGAGCGGGTCGTCAGCCTGCAGAGCGAGCTGAAGGCCAGCCAGAAGGCTCTGGCCGCTGCCCGCGGGGAATTGGCCTTGGCGAAATCAGCTGCCCTGGTGAGCCAAGCCGAAGCGCTCGGCGAGTGCCAGCTGCTGATCAGTCGCCTGGATGGCGTGGAAGGTGGTGGCCTGCAGAGCGCGGCCCAGGGGCTCGTGGATCAACTCGGCGATGGAGCCGCAGTTGTCCTTGGCGGCCTGCCGGATCCGTCTGATCTGGGCAAGGTGATCTTGGTGGCCGCCTTCGGCAAGGGTGTGATCGCCAAAGGCCAGCAGGCCGGCAAGTTCATTGGCGCCGTGGCCAAGGCGTGTGGCGGCGGTGGTGGCGGCCGGCCGAACCTGGCGCAGGCCGGCGGTCGCGATGGTGCAGCCCTTGATGCAGCGCTGGAGCAGGCCAAAGGCGAGCTGACCCTAGCCCTGGGCTGATCCAGACAGCTCCTGAACCGCTCTCCTGGCGTTGCCAGGAGAGCGGCAGGAGAGGAACCCTGAAGCCAAGACCTGTTGCAGGAGAGTCCCGATGGCGAGCTCCTTTGAGATTCACGCCCGGCACCACTGGAGCTTTCAGTTGGTGCTGATGGGTAGCCGACTCCAACTGGAGGGTTGCCGTGAAGGGGAAGAGCCCCTGCGCTGTTCCACTTGGCTGGAGCCCCAGGATACGCCCCTTCACATGGCCCATGAGCTTATGGCTCACCCGAGCTGCGCTGTTTGATCGATTAGCTCTGCAGGTAAGTCGTTTGCCTGAGGCTCGTCTCCAGGTGATCCATCAGGCGCCGGGCCTCCTGGATTTTGAGGCTTCCCTTTTGGATGGCCGCCTCACTGGTCACCCGCAGGCGCTCCAGCAGCACCTCCGGGTCGTGTTCCATCGCTTCAAGCACTTCGGCGTTGGTGTCTCCCCGCACGACATGGTCCACCTGGTAGCCGCCGCCTGGTGAGAGGCGGATGTGGACCGCATTGGTGGCGCCAAACAGGTTGTGGAGGTTGCCCATCACCTCCTGATAGGCCCCGCCCAGGAACAGGCCGATCAAGTAGGGCTCACCTGGAGTCAGCGCGTGGAGTTCCAGCAGTGGTTTGCTTTGCCCCTGGGCGATGAACCGCGCCAGCTTTCCATCGGAGTCGCAGGTCAGGTCTGCGAAGTGCCCCAGCTGCTCGGGCTGTTCGTTCAGCCGGTGAATCGGCAGCAGCGGGAAGAGTTGCTCAATCGCCCAGCTGTCGGGGGCGGAGCGAAAGACCGACAAATTGGCGTAGAACGTCGCTGCCAGTTCGGCTTTGAGGTTGCTGAGCTCCTCGGGAATAGCCTCATTGCTCGGCAGTTTTTGGGCAATGGCCTGGGCGCATGCCCAGGTGAGCTGCTCGGCTACGGAGCGTTCCGGAAGGCTGATGTAGCCCAGGCGGAAGGCGTTCAGTGCGTCGTCTTTAAATTTTAGGGCGTCGTTCCATGTCTCCTGCAGCTTCGAGAGATCGCGATCGCCCTCCCCATCGAAGGCTTCAATCTCCGCGAGGGTTTGGCGCAGGTTGCGGACCGTGAGCGCTTCCTCGCCCTCGGTGGCTGGGCAGCCACTAGGCACGGTGCTCTGGCCGAGCACGTTGAACACCAGCACCGAGAAGTGGCTGGCGATGGCCCGGCCGCTTTCGCTGACCAGGGTTGGAACGGGAACACCGTGGGGCTCGCAGCATTCCCTGACTGTCGCGACGACGTCGTTGGCGTAGTTCTGAAGCGAGTAGTTCGTTGAGGCCGACGTCGCGGTCCGGCTGCCGTCGTAGTCGACCCCGAGCCCACCACCCACGTCCAGGAATCCCATAGGAGCGCCGAGCTTGGTCAGTTCGACATAGATCTGTCCGGCTTCCTGCAGGGCGTCCTTGAGAACTGCAATGTCGTTGATCTGACTGCCTACATGGAAGTGGAGCAGCTTCAGGTCGTTCAGCAGGTTGGCCTGCTTCAGGGCCTCGACCGTTGCGAGGAGTTCGGGGATGGCCAAGCCAAATTTCGCTTTGGCGCCAACGGAGCTACCCCAGCGTCCGGTGCTGCGGCTGGAGAGCTTGGCTCGGATGCCAATAAAGGGTGCTGCGCCTAGGTCTTGGCTGGCCTGGATGATCCGTTCGACTTCGTCGGCCTGCTCGATCACGACCACCGGTTGCCGGCCGAGGCGTCTGGCGAGAATGGCCGTCTCGATGTAGCGCTGATCCTTGTAGCCGTTGCAGATCAGCAGCGCCTCGGTGTCATCCACCAAGGAGAGGGCGATCAGTAGTTCCGCTTTGCTGCCGGCCTCCAGGCCGAAGTGCCAGCGCTTGCCGCAGGCCACGAGCTCCTCGACCACATGGCGCTGTTGGTTGCACTTCACGGGGAAGACCCCCTGGTAGCGACCGGAGTAGCCGTATTGGGTAATGGCGCGCTCAAAGGCGGCATGGAGTCGCTCGAGCCGATCCTCGAGGATGTCGTCGAAGCGAATCAGCAGGGGGAGCCCGAGGCTGCGACCTTCTAGGCCCTGGACGAGATCCAGGAGATCCAGGCTCCCGCCCCGCTCCCCTTTGGGCTGGACGTTGATGTGGCCGCGGGCATTGACAGAGAAATAGGGATCTCCCCAGCGGTCGATGCCGTAGAGGGCTGCGCTGTCGGCCGCGCTCCAGCTGGTGTTTTCAGCGGAGACCATCGAGCTGGCAGCGGGGCAATGCCGGAAATCTAAGGACTCGTGCCCGCGCCGCCACGTGTACTTGCCAAGCGGTAGGGCGGCCACGGACGATGGCCCGGATCTGACGTTTTTTGTTATGGCTGCCGAGCGCACCTTTGTCGCCATCAAGCCCGATGGTGTTCAGCGCGGTTTGGTGGGCGAGATTCTCGGCCGCTTCGAGCGCAAGGGCTTCAAGTTGGTGGGGCTCAAGCAGCTCACCCCCAGCCGTGAACTGGCAGAGAGCCACTACGGCGTCCATCGCGAGCGCCCCTTCTTCGCTGGCCTGGTGGACTTCATCACCTCGGGCCCGGTTGTGGCCATGGTTTGGGAAGGCGACGGCGTGATCGCCAGCGCCCGCAAGCTTATCGGCGCCACCAAGCCCCTGGAAGCTGAGCCCGGCACCATTCGCGGTGATCTCGCCGTGAACATCGGCCGCAACGTCATCCACGGTTCGGACGCCCCTGAAACCGCTCAGTTCGAGATCGGCCTCTGGTTCCAGGCTTCTGAGCTCAGCGATTGGACCCCTTCGGATCAGGGCTGGCGCGTCGAGGGCTGATCCCTCCCCTTCCAACGAGACCGGGGAGCGCAAGCCCCCGGTTTTTTTATGCCGCGCGCTGGTCGCGTTCGGAAAAGCGTTTCCAGCTGAAAGCACCCAGCAGCTGCTCTTCATCCGGCGTCAGCTCTTCGCCAAGAAGGCACTTGCGCAAGAGCTGGGCGGTAACGGCGGCTAGCAGAACACCATTGCGATGGTGCCCTGCCGCAAGCCACAGGCCTGAGATCGCACTGTCCCCTAGCAGGGGCCCTTCGTCGGGGGTGCAGGGCCTGAAGCCCCACCAGCGCTCCATCGGCGGCCAGTGTTTTGCTTCAGGGAGGAGCGCCGCGATGCCCGCCTGCAGTTGTCTTTGGCCGAAGGGGGTCAGCCCGGTGGTGAATCCCGCATCCCGTTCGCTGGTGGCTCCGACCACCAGCAGGCCGTCTTCCCGAGGGACCAGATAGGTGCCCGGGCCAAAGATCACGCGGGGCAGGGCATCTTTGGGGCCCTGCAGCGAGAGCATCTGTCCTTTCACCGGATAGATCGGTAGCTCGGGCAGCAGCTCGGCACTCCAGGCTCCGCAACAGAGAACTGCCTCAATTGCATCGATGGTCTGGAGGTCGCCTTCAGCGTTGCGGACGCGGATCCCCTGGAGCGTCTGGTCCTTCTGGAGCAGCTCCAGGACTTCAACGCCCTCCTGAAAACGCACCCCCAGGTCGACGCAGGAGCGCTCCAGGGCGCGCATAAGTTGACGGCGGTTGTCGATTTGACCGTCCTGCTGGAAGAGCAGTCCGGCCTGCCAGCCCGGCCCGATGCCCGGGATTTCACGCTCGAGGCCGGCTCGATCCAGGGCTTGCCCCCAGGGAGCCGTCGGATAGACGTCACGCTCCGCCTCCGAGGCGAAGGGCACCACGATCCCGCACTCCCGCAGCCCGCAGGAGATGCCGCTTTCGGTTTCGATCTGGGCTACCCAGCCGGGCATCCGCCCCAAGCTTTCTTGGCCGAGGCGCAGCAGATCACCGCTGAGCCCTTCGGCATGGGGCGCGAGCATCCCGGCGGCCACAAAACCCGCCGCTTCGCTGCGTTGACGGCTGAGCACTTCGACGGAGCGTCCAGCCCGGGCGAGCTGATGGGCCAGGGCAAGACCCATGAGGCCGCCCCCGACGATCAGAACTCCGTTGCCCTGGGCGGCTGTCATAGCCGGTCCAACCCGAACCGCCAGTGTTTCAGGTGATGCGCAGGGCTGACCAGCGGCCCTTCCATAGGATCAGACGATTGACGGAGTTTTGACATGGCTGCTGAGGCCGCCTGGGAAGCAGTGATCGGCTTGGAGACCCATGTGCAACTGGGGACCAACAGCAAGATCTTTACCAGTGCCTCCACCACCTTTGGGGACGATCCCAACACCCATATCGATCCGGTGGTTTGCGGTCTGCCTGGCACCCTTCCGGTGCTGAATCAGAAGGTGCTGGAGTACGCAGTGAAGGCGTCGATGGCCCTCAACCTGAATATTGCTGAGCACAGCAAATTCGATCGTAAGCAATATTTCTATCCGGACCTGCCCAAGAACTACCAAATTTCCCAGTACGACGAACCGATCGCTGAGGACGGCTGGATTGATGTCGAAGTTGCTGAGAAAGGCAAAGAGACCTATCTCAAAAAGATTGGAATTGAGCGCCTCCACATGGAGGAGGATGCCGGCAAGTTGGTCCACGCCGGTAGTGATCGCCTTGCCGGCTCCACCCATTCTTTGGTGGACTACAACCGCGCTGGTGTGGCCCTCGCTGAGATCGTGAGCAAGCCCGATTTACGCACCGGCCGGGAGGCGGCGGAGTACGCCTCGGAGATCCGCCGGATCATGCGCTATTTGGGCGTCAGCGACGGAAATATGCAGGAGGGTTCCCTGCGCTGTGATGTCAACATCTCTGTGCGCCGTGGGCCGGATGCGCCCTTTGGTACGAAGGTGGAGATCAAGAATATGAACTCCTTCTCGGCCATCCAGAAGGCCTGTGAGTACGAGATTCAGCGTCAGATCAAGGCCTACGAAACGGGCGAACCGATCGTTCAGGAGACACGCCTTTGGGATGAGGGCAAGCAGCTCACCAAGAGCATGCGCAGTAAGGAGGGAGCAAGCGATTACCGCTACTTCCCCGATCCTGACCTGGGACCGATAGAAGTAAGCGCCGAGCTCCGGGAAGGTTGGCGCTCTGAGTTGCCCGAGCTGCCGGCAGCCAAGCGCCACCGCTACGCCGAAGACCTCGGCCTGTCCCAGTACGACGCCCGCGTGCTGACGGACGAGCGTCCGATGGCGGAATTCTTCGAGGCGGCTGTGGCCACCGGAGCAGACCCCAAAGGTGTGTCGAATTGGATCACCGGTGACATTGCCGCATACGTCAATGCCAACCGTCTGAGCTACACGGAATTGGCCTTCCGCCCGGAACAGCTGGCGGAGATGGTGAAGCTGATCGACGATGGCAAGATCAGCGGCAAGATCGCCAAGGAAATCCTTCCTGATTTGCTGGAGAAGGGTGGCTCACCGGCCAAGATTGTCGATGAGCGGGGCCTCGGCATGATCAGTGACCCTGCCGCGATCACCGCGATCGTGGAAGAGCTTCTGGCTGCTCACCCTGAAGAGGTCGAAGCCTTCCGCGGCGGAAAGAATAAGCTACAGGGCTTCTTTGTCGGTCAGCTGATGAAGAAGACTGGTGGTAAGGCTGATCCGAAACTGGCAAACCAGATCTTGAGCCAGAAGTTGAAAGGATAGCCTCTTTGTTTGTGAGGCATTCAGAGCACAATCTGGATGCCTTTCTTTAAATGTTTTTCCGTGCTGATTGACACCCTGTTGTCAATCAGCACGTCGCTGAGGGGTCTTTTCTGGTCTATCGGCCACTGGGCGTTGATCCGCGCCTCTGCCTCGACAACGCTCAGCCCATCGCGCTGCATGAGGCGTTCTAGTTGCTGCGCTTCGTCGCAATCCACGAGCCAGATCTCGCTGCAGAGCTCTTCGAGCCCGGACTCGAAGAGCAGTGGAATCATCAGCACCACCGTTGGCTCCGCCACGAGCTCAGCGAGAGCTAGGTCAAAACGCTGGCGCACGAGCGGATGGACGAGCTGCTCCAGCCAGCGTTTTTCGGAGTGGTCAGAAAAGACAATCGAGCCGAGGGCCCCGCGATCGATCGTCGGCCACTCTGGGCCCGTGCCATCGGCTCGAACGGTGTCGCCGTAGCGCTGCAGCACAGCTGCGGCACCAGGGCGGCCAGGAGCGAGGACCTCGCGGGCGTAGTGGTCAGCATCCAGAACGGGGAGCCCCTCGGCTTCAAGCAGCCGGCCAACCGTGCTTTTGCCCGTCGCAATGCCGCCGGTCAGGCCGATCCGTCGTTGCGCTCCGCACCAACGTGACGACCGGCTCATTGAGGCAGGGCTGACTGCATCTCAGAATCGCAGGAGTTCCTCTCGCTCACCAGTTGTGACGCAGTCCTGGCGATTGATTGCAGGTGGCGTGACGGCGCCCCGGGGCTTTCAAGCCGCCGGGATGACCGCCGGATTGAAGGCCTCCGGCAAGCCGGACCTCTCGCTCTTGCTGGCCCCTGAGGGCGCCGCCTGTGGGGGGACCTTCACGACCTCGTTGGTGCGGGCGGCCTGTGTGGACCTTTGCTCCGACCGATTGGCGGCCAGTGGGGGCACCGCCCGGGCGGTGCTCACCAACTCCGGTCAGGCCAACGCCTGCACGGGTGACCGTGGCCTGATTGACAGCATCCGCGCCACCCAGGCCGTGGCTGACCGCCTTGGGCTCGCCGCTGAAGAGGTCTTGATCTGCTCCACCGGAGTCATTGGGGTCCCGATCCCGATGGAGACCTTGTTGCAGGCCATCGACCCGCTGGCGGAAGGCCTCTCGTCAGAGGGCGGCCCTGCGGCAGCCCAGGCGATCCTCACGACGGACCTGATCGACAAGCAAATCGCTCTTGAGGCTGATCTGGGTGGTCAGACCGTTCGCATCGGTGGGATGGCGAAAGGCTCGGGAATGATTCACCCGAACATGGCCACGATGCTCGGCTATCTGAGCTGTGATGCTGGTGTTCCCGCGGAGGTTTGGCAGGGGATGGTCTCCCGCGCCGTGCGGCGCTCCTTCAATGCGATCACGGTCGATGGCGACACCAGCACGAACGACACCTATCTGGCCTTTGCGGGCGGTCCCGCCCTTGACCCGGCCCACTACGCGGCCCTGGAAGAGGGGGTGACTGCCGTTTCGCAGCATCTGGCCAAGGCGATTGCCCGGGATGGCGAAGGGGCCACCTGTCTCCTGGAAGTGCGGGTCGAAGGAGCCATCAGTGAGGCGGATGCCCTGGCTATCGCCCGCACCGTTTGCGGGTCGTCCTTGGTCAAGACCGCTGTCCACGGCCGCGATCCGAACTGGGGCCGGATCGTGGCAGCGGCAGGTCGAGCAGGTGTTCCGTTCCAGCCCGGGGCCGTCGCGCTCTGGTTAGGGGCACACCAGCTCATGGAAGCAGGTCAACCCTTGGCCTTCAATCGTGCAGCTGCCTCGGCCTACATGCGCGATCGGGCTGTTGGCGCCTACCTCTTGGAGGACAGTATTCAGATCCGCCTTTCGGTAGGCGATGGCTCAGGTAGCGGCTTTGCCTGGGGCTGCGATCTCTCTGATCAGTACGTCCGCATCAACGCCGACTACACTACGTAGTCCAGAACACCTGTATTTGCAAGGGTTCTCAGCTGCGGTAGTCGTTGGGTAACGGTCGGGTAACAGACTTGATACACGTGTGGCGGAACCAAAAACGTCTACTGATACGCCACTCACACAAGCATGATTCGTAGGTAGAAATACCTACTTAGATGCTGGTGAAGAGTTGTTGAGACAGTTCTGCGCTGTCCAACTTGGCGCGTATCTGCATCAATGAAAGTTACGCAGAAGAGAAAAACCCAGTTATGACGCTGGGTTTCGACTCCCTCGTTGTCCAGAAACGCTTGGTTTGGACAAAAGCCGTCCCTTCACGGCTCTAATGGCAATCTATCTCATCGTCTAAGCGCCCGCAAGATAAGCCTATGAGGCGTGTCTACTCAGGCTTTGGGCTAGTTGGTACAGAAAGACGGTATGAGCGCCTTGCTGGCTGCGTGAGACTTGGCAGAACGCACCAAATGCAATGAAGCTAAGCATTAGGGCGTGTGAGAAAAGTTCAAGGAGATTACGTAAGTTTGTTGAGAACTAAACACAATCCAATCCTTAAGTAATAAATCACTCGATCTAGGAGGGGTACTGAAAACGACACCCCGGCACGGGGCTTACTGCGTACTGGTACCTATGTAATACCCCTTGAGAAAAATATTTCACTTTTTCTGCTTAGACCACATGCGCCTATGCAAGTCGGTATAAATATAAGTAAGGATGCAAGCCAGAAGAAGCTCAATTATAACGCTTGCTGGCTGAGCAGATTGAATACTCCAGCCCGAGCAGCTAGCCAATATGCCACATTGTCTGGCTCAGTCGGTCCACTGAAGAAGAAGATCCAAGACGCAAGAAGAGCAGGACCGAGAGTGCAGTTAATAAGGATTGTATAGAAGATTCTGCCAAACTTTGTCATTCACATCGATCAGAGGCTTTCAGCAATTTAGTTGTTTCCAAGGTCCTTGTCTAGCTTTACGTTCCTCCTTGTACTCATCGTCCCAAGTCCATGACATCCATCCCATTCTTCGGGCTTCCTCCATTCGGAACCTTTCTCCTGTCCTCTTCCACGGCATAGGACCATAGACGAAAGGGTTTTTATTGAGACCTAACTCTTTCCACCATCCTTCTTTATGTGGGATGAATGGAGGATTACAAGTCCTACATGGACGTGATAGACAGTCTTCTACTGCTTTACTGGTAAGAGATCCTTTTGCTTTTGTTTTTGCTCCACACTGGGAACAAGTGATGATTGTTAGAACTTTGTTGTCTACATAAGTTTGATTAGCGGTTTTCATTTTCTTTGAAGGGTGTTTCGTTAACCATCTCCACAACGGGAAATGGAACGCACCCAAGACGAACCAGTGGAATCGAACCACTGCTGAGTCGCCAGACATTCGTTTTACACATTAAGTAATTGGTTAAGTCAGTCCACCCTTCTGACTTCCCGTAGAGCATGACTTCTACGGGTAGACAACCAACTGGTAATGCTCCAGTTCTTAGATCACTTGATGGTTGCTGCGTATGTCATTAGTCTTGAGTTATTCACCCTCACTTGAAAGTGATGTACGTCCCTAAGACGTTAATCATTATTTTTCTCATCATTGGGGTCACTATTTACCTAAATACTAATCATCCAAACAATCCTGCTTGGCAGAAGATCAAGAGTATTTGCGGTGGCATTTTTCTTATTACTGTAGGAGTACCTTTGGCAGGCTTTGGGCTTGGTATCTGGCTATCTGAACAGGCTGGTTGGGACAAGAATGGATGGAAAGCGGGTCTTACCACTTTATTCTTTGGCTTTGGATTGCCAGGAACTATTGTTTATGTACTTGTTCTACTGAATGTCTTCTAAGTAAGTATTTATAGGCTTCAATAAGATCCACGCAGTAAGAGAAATTAATTAAAGTATGTGTGTTCACTCAGTCGCTTCGCTCCTTCGTTCACAACAAATAAGTAAATAGAAATTTTGTCGTTAGGGTTTACCTCTTTATTCCCTACTTCGTAGTAGGAGGGTAAGGGCTAAAAGTCAGTGTTCATCAGGCTTTTGATAGGAAGGATGGAAATAGGTACCAATCCCGTGGAAGGGTTTCTGATTCTTTGGAATCTTGAGTTCAGGTATGTCCGTTAGAACACGACCCCGATAACGGACTTGTATGGGTTTCTGCTCAACTGCTTTCATATCGGCTTCTGCCTTATCTCGTACCTTTTTGAGAGTTGCAGTATCTAGTGATTTCCAGTCGCCGTCAAAGTTTTGATCTAACCATTCACTTATACGTTCTTGATGCAACTCTTCAAACAAGAGATGAATCATTAATTCGAGTTCATCCTCTGTAAGGTCGCTATCGTCTTCACTATCTAAAGCCGCTTCTGCATCAATTCTGGATAGACAAAGGTGATGCATGAGTCTTCTTATCTCGGCCTCTCTGTCATCAAACTTGCCTTCATTGAGCAGTTGCTGAATCTCCGATTCAAATGGATCCAGTCTCTGCATGCCTAACTGGATCAGTGCATCTATCTCATTGCTGTCTGCATACTTGTTCTCAGCCTTATAAAGGCGACGCAGCTTCTTTTGCTGCTCCCTCTCCAGATAGCGATCGAACGCGCGTTCTTCGGCTTCATCCCAAGCCTCCTGAGATGCATCCCTGAGGCTGGTGAGCTTAGTAGGAGCACCATCATGGGCAGAGCTCCACTTTCTAAATAGTTCTTTTTGACTACGCCTGCTGGAATTGTCGAGCTTGGCGAGGTCTTCGATCCTGATTTGATTTCTAAGCCATATAAAAGAAAGTCTCAGTAGTTCTCCATCTGTTAACCCGACTTCTTTTGCGGCAGCCTGTAATTCTTTCTTTTCGGCGGAAGGAAGCTTGAGTACTAATTTTTCATTTCTACTCTCATGACCTTTCTCTGTTGCTCCAGACCTGCATCGCTCTAGATCTCTGTCGAGGACAGGACAGCCAGCTGAAATAAATTCGTAAATACAAATCCTCAAAGCCTGCCTTTCATTGCACTCAAGCGTATTGCTAAGACCTTCGATAATCTGCGTTTCTTGGTGCGATACGACCGCCTTAAGAGATGCAGCGCATCTTTCTCTTGATTGGTTGATCGGGTGCTTTTCAGTATTGAAGCGGAACTGCTTAATGCAGAAGTAGTAGAGGATTCCTTTGTCTGCAGAGCCAAGCCGCCTGCTCTGGTTGTATTTGTTCTGTGGCATTGTCGTTCTTAATGTGTATGTGTAATGCCTGTATGGCTCTCTGTGCAGCGTTATGCACAGGCTATATGGGATGTGATGGATTGCCAGCCAGAGTCGGCTTCCTGGCGCTCTTTGACTGATTGCGCCTGTCGGTCAGCGCGTGCTCTGGCGCAGCAGTCCAGATTGGACGATTCGTCCAGTCGATGCCGAGAACCCTTGGCATGACTGGGTTTCGCCTCCTCGTCTGCGCCTCTCGCCTCGTGCTGGCGGGTTGCAGAAATCGTGGCGGCACTTGTGCTTTGTCCTGCTGGTAGATAGTTTTGTCGCAGGTGCGCCTTCTTGATGTCCGAGATCGTTGACGTTGTCGAATCTCTAGACGTAAGAGACGCCGATAAAGTCGTGCTTCCAGAGAGCGCGGTGGTCGGCTGCAACGGGGTGCAGATCCAGTTGATGAAGGAAACTGTTGCCAGTGTGCAAACGAGTTTTGCTGTTGCTGGTGCTGCTATGCGTAGTGCCGCGCAGGAGCTTTATCACCTGCGTGGAGCGCTGGCTAAGCGGAAGCTTTGGAATCAGTTCATTAAGAGCGGTGCTCTGCCTATCTCGCCAAAGGTTGCTCAGGACTTGGCGAATGGCTGGGATAAGTGGCTGAAGGACAGCGACCTTTCAGATGGTGCTCTGATCAATCTCTCCTCTCGGACTCTTAATCGCATCGCCAACGCTGATCCTGAGGTTCAGATGAAGGCTACGAAGACCCTCAAGGCGGGTAAGAAAGTCACCGAGAAGATGGCGGATGACTGGATCAAAAACCTCTCTTCCGAGTATCAAGGAAAGGTGATGACGATCACCAAGAAGGCAGGTGAGGTGGGCAAACTCAAGGCGAGGATTAAGGAACTGGAGAAAGAGAACAGAGAACTAAAAGAGAAGTACGCATCCTTCATGGCTCAGTGATCTGATGTCCCCAATTCCTCCTCGTCACTACCCTCCCAACGTTTACGGGTTTATTGACTATGCGTCTCGCATATCTCGTCCTGCTGGTTGGAAGCACGATATGTGCGGCGACATTTGCAAGTACTCGCTCAACACAGCAGTTATCAGGACGATGATCGAGACGAATGGAATTGACTACTACAAGACCGTTGCGTTATGACCATCCCACCACGCTATGCACACAACGTTGTTGCATTTAAAAAGCAGGAAGGTCCAACCCTTCTTGTGCGTTGTCAGTGCGATCTGTGTGCAAACGATAAGCAATCAACTTATCTGCATAGCCTGCGACTAATGATCGAACTGCAGCAATTGGATGCTGATAAGTTCTCATTGCGAAGAGCAGCCTGATGGACGAATCTGCAGGCTTTGATTTGGTATTGGGTTGAACTAATGTAAAGACTGAGACCATTGCCAATAGACGCAGGCTTAAGCTGCAAAAAGCCGTTTATCTATGATGTATCTAGCCCAGAATGCAAGTCATTGCTCGACTAACTACCTTGAGTTCTCCTTATATCTGGATCAGAAACTACGGGAATGTGCTCTCAATATTGAGAAGCAGGCAAAAGAGAAAGAGCATATCAGCAATGTCCAAGTAAATACTAAAAAAGAAATGGAGGAGCACGAGAAAGTCGCTCCTGAAGTCGTTCACGTGAAGGTCTCTCGGCCCTTTGATAAGTCCTTGGCTGCTATAGAAGCGAATGAATGGCTGGAATTCTGTATGTGGCTAGTTGTCCTGAGCATTGAGGCTTATGAAGCCCTGCGCCCATTTCTAAAGACGCTTCAGCCCAATCGTAATACGAAAGCAGCTCTTTCCCAATTAAGAGGTGAACTTGGCAGGATATTCCGTTTTAATGCACATGTCTATTCCGCAATGCAATCGGCCTAATGGACGACTTCTCAAGCCTTTGGCTGCTACTTGCTTTTATGCCTGTGATCTATGTCATGGCATTCGTACAACGACTGGCAAAGAACTAGAAGTCTTGCATTAATGGGTTAGGGGTCTTATCCCTGTACAACTCTGGAAAGTTGAGCCTGTGTTGTTCCAGTCCATACGCAAGAACTGCAGCCATGTCCTCCTTAAATGGACTGGCTCCTAATGCAGCTCGGCGAAGGTGATACTCACGATTGCGAGGATCAACTTGAGGGTCGCTCAGGCCATCTTGTACTGCTTTTGTTGCCGCTTGGGGTTGCTCTACTGACGATTCTTGTTTGGATTGTTGCAGTGCAGAGTTCTGCTGCTTGAACTGACGAACAAGTTTCTCCTGTTCCTCAAGGTTTTGCGCTGAGCGAAGTTGTCGCATTTGTTTTTGGTTGAATTGGGATAGAAGTGATTCTTGAGCAGAGCCAAAACGTGGGTTTGGCTTATTCATGTCCGCAATCCGCTTACGCATTACATCAATCTGTGTTTGGATTTCTTCGGTACTTGGTTGCAGTCCTTGTTGTCGTTGTTGCTCTACATCCTTTTTGACTTGAGCAAATATCTCTTGCCATTCATCAAATGTGAGTCCATCTCTGTCGCCAAAGATCGCTTCAGACCCTGCATAAAGACCACGAGCAAGTTTTTCTGCTAACCAGCCAATGGCAGGTTGTGCTGCCTGTTCAATCGCCATTGCAGCGCCAGCAGCAGCGAGGTTGGCACCGACGGCAGGTATAGGAGCAAGACGAACAGCACCACCCTTGGTGACTAGCTGCATCTTCATAGGTTGTGGCTGAGGTACAGATGGTGCTGAGAACGTCCCAGAAGGCTTCAGAGACGCTCCTGCACCCTCGCCTAATGCCTGACGCTGTACAGCGCCCATAGCAGCCTGCTGACGCGCTTGTGCAGCACGGAGTTGATTCTTGTTGGTAGTCGCATCAGGTTTGTCGATGTACCTGGTGTTCGGGTTGTTCTGTTCTTTGATCTGTCGTGCTGCTTCACGACCAGGATCGGTAGATGATTGTGATGAATGTGCACTTGGACCTTGGATTAGTTCTGTCTGTACCGCAGACGCAGCAGTAGTACTCGGACGCATACCGCGCCTGTGTTGGTATTTGTTTTTAGGCATTGTCTAATTGTTATTACCTGTAATTGATCAAAAGAAAAAGCCCACCGGTTTGATCAGAACCGGCAGGCAAGGACTGGCGATGGAATCAAACCACCGAAGCAACTAACTAATTGCTTCTACTTCAGTTCAGTCATTGGTAAGTGTTTTCTTATTTGTGCGTCCTTGATTACTGCGTCCACTCAAGGTGGTCTTCTGCTTTCTTAAGCGACTTCCTACCCTTTCCGAGAATCTCGGTTGCTTCATCGGCACGGTAGTGGAAGTAATGATCTTCGATGTACTGCATACTTGTATCTGTATTGGCAGCAAGTACGGGTAGCGGTGTTCCCGCTTTAAGTCGCATCGTGATGTGCGTATGGCGGAATGAATACCACGTGATGTTCTTCCCCGACTTCATGTCAACCTTGCGGCAACTATTGGAATCATCTTCACTCCAGTCAGCAAGACGTGCTTCGACTAATGCTTCACAGAATCCATCACGCCTTATGCGTTCACTGAACATCCGTCCATCACGTTGATTGCAAAAGATGTAGTCATCCTTTTTGCTGTGCTTGGTGACTTCCCGAATCTTTTCAAGGTGTGCAGCAATAGGCGCTGAGATTCTGTAGTACCTACCAGTCTTAGTGTTTTCAGGTGGTACTTCGATGATGATCCACGTCTTCCTTTCTGCCTTGGGAATGGATGTGTTTTCGGAGATGTGTTTCCACTGCACTTTCCACAATGAACCGGGTCTTATTCCCGTATCCATCATGATCCGCATTGCGTAGTAGAGAAGTTTGCGGTGGATAAGTTGGTTCGTACTGCGCTCACCTTTCCCAGTCACTTTCTGCTTGGTGACATATGAAGAACCTTTCTTCAAAGGCTCACCATCACTGTCTAGTTGCCGCTCTAGCCCGTTGATCCAGTAGAGGCGAGAGGCGCGTTCTAGTTCCAGCCATTCGCGCTCTGTAAGGTCATCCCTGCGGTGCTTCTTATCCTTCGGTAGCTTGATGCTGGGTATCTGAGGAAGGCTGTCGCGTGAGACATAGCCCTGAGCTATACCAACCTCATCAAAAGCTCTCTTGAGCGTTGACATTTCTTGGAGGATTGTTGTCTGTACTGGAATCTGTTTGCCGAACTCCAGTGCTCTTTCTTTCCTCCACGTCTCATAGTTCAGGAACGCCGAGCGTTTGAACTTATGAATAATCTTCTTATCGTCACCGACATAATCACGAACCCAGCGTAGTTGAGTCTCAAGTAAGCGATACCTGGCGGCAGAGATTCCCTGGTGTGGGATAGAACTTATCTTCTTCTTTTCCTTTGAAAGGAACTCCTTGCACATATTTCCGAATCCCAGTGAGCGTATTGCTTCGCCTCTATCAGCCTTAGCCTTTAGTTCCATGTACATGGCTAACCCAAGCATCCAAGCCTGCTCTTGGGTTTCACTAATAGGTTCTGGTGCTACGCCGTTGTGATCCTTGAGCGCAAACCTATGCCTTGTGCCAGCAAAGCGATCGTAAAAATACAGATGCCATCTACCACCCTTGTCTCCACGCCGATAGACATAGGAGTAGGGATCAGTAGGAATGTCCTTTCTATCAAGGACGTTCTGTGTTTTCCGCAGTGCTGCGGCAGGCATTTGGGTAACGCTTTGGTAACACCAGCACCATCACCACAGCGTTTTTACGTGATGACTGTTCTAGGTAACACCAGGGTAACACCAGTGCTGTCGGAGCGCAACCCTGTCATAGCAAGGGGTCTGGCCGCAACATGCATGTACGTATCCATCAACGCCGACTACATGACCTAAAGCCATGCCTACGATCAAACACCATCGACCAGTTGAGATGGCTAAGGCCGGAGCACCCCATAAGCTGGCTCCGAGTGGTCTCCCCCGGATCTGGATGGGTCCGTTGGTGGCAGGGGTCAGCTTCGCTTTGGCCTATGGGATCACCCACCGCCTGAGCGCCATCAACCTGGGCGATTTCATTCGCCTGAGCCCTCGTTTTGAGCAAAAGCAGACCCCTGGGGTGAGCCTCAAGGACATGCGCTTGCGTTACGGCGAACAGCCGTCGGAACTGCGTTCCGATCTCGATCCCCAGCAGTTGGAGCTGTTGCGCAAGGCTGAGGAGCATGCCGAAGCGCTCGAGAAGGCCAAGGCGGATGCCGAAGCCAAAGCCGAGCGTGAAGCCGCCGGCCAGGCCGCTCCGCCGAAGCCCGCTCAATCCGCCAAGCCAGCAACCAACCAGGCCGAAGAGCCACCGGTTGCGCCAAAGCCCCAATTGCAGACCCCTGCACCCAACAGGCCGCAGTCATCGGTTCCTCTCTTGGACTTGCCTCCCCTTCAGTAGCTCCGATCTGCCACGATTTGGGTGACTCTCGAGCGGTCCGCCATGAGTGAGCCTCAGACCCTTGTTCAGGCGGCCCTTAATCGTCTGAGTGCCCGCCTGGGAAGCGGTCTTGCGGATGCCGCTGCTGGCCTTACGGTCCTGGCCCAAGACGCCCCCGACCGTTTGCGCCAGGAGTGGGACCTTTTTAAAGAAGAGGTGGAGCTCGAAGCCCAACGGCTCGAGCATGGCGAGCAGGAGGTGCCGGCGGCGGAGTCCGTCATGGCCTCGTCTTCTCCACCGCTAGATCCCCAGCAACAGATCGATCAGCTCCGCGCCCAGGTCACTCGCTTGGCCCGCCGCCTCGAGGGGCCCGCTTGATGAGCCGCCTTGGACCTGCACTGGTGAGCGCGCTTCGCTCCCTGCGGATCTGGTCTGCCGTTCTTCAGCTCCTGCTGTTTCTTTGGTGGGATGCTCAATCCTGGAGTTATCCCGGCGGTGTCACCCAGGATCGGCAAGAGCTCCGCCAGCGGCGCCGTGCCCGCTGGCTGACGACCCAGTTGCTCGCGTTGGGGTCGGCGTTCATCAAGTTGGGTCAGTTGCTCTCGGCCAGGCCGGATGTCTTGCCGGCCAGTTGGGTCGCGGAACTTTCCAGCCTTCAGGACAGCGTCCCGGCCTTCTCCTTTGATACGGCACAGTCTCTTCTGGAGCAGGAGCTCGGTGAGCGCTGTGCCGAGATCATCGATATCGAAGAGCAGCCCCTCGGCGCCGCCAGTCTGGCTCAGGTGCATCGAGCCAGCCTCCGCAGTGGCCGGCAGGTGGTCTTCAAGATCCAACGGCCTGGTTTGGAGCGCCTCTTCCGCCTGGACCTCGAGGTCATGCAACAGGTGGCTGCGGTGCTGCAGCGCCATCCCCAGTGGGGGGTGGGACGCGATTGGGTCTCCATCGCTCAGGAATGTCGACGCGTGCTGCTGCGGGAGCTCGATTTCCGCCTGGAGGCCGAACATGCCGCCCGTTTCCGCCAGCAATTTCTGGATGATGCGGGCATTCGAATTCCAGCGGTCGTCTGGGAACTCACCACCCGCCGGGTGCTCTGCCTCGACTATGTGCCCGGGATCAAGATCAACGACCGCCAGGCCCTGATTGAGGCCGGCATCGATCCCTCAGCCGTCGCCGAAAAAGGCGCAGCCAGCTACCTGCAGCAGCTGGTGTGCTTTGGATTCTTCCATGCCGATCCCCACCCTGGGAATTTAGCTGTAGCCCGTGATGGCGCTCTCATCTACTACGACTTCGGCATGGTCGGCACCTTGTCTCAGCGTCTGCGTAGTCGTCTGGGCCGGATGGTGACCGCCGCCGCCGCTCGGGACGCGTCGAGCCTCGTGTGTGAACTCCAGGCCGCCGGTGTCATCGCCACCGAAATTGATCCGGGCCCGGTACGCCGCATGGTGCGCGTGATGCTCGCGGAGGCCCTCACGCCGCCGTTCTCCCCCAATATCCTCGACAAACTCTCCGGCGATCTCTACGACTTGGTCTACGGGCAGCCTTTCCGTCTGCCCCCGGAGCTGATCTTCGTGATGCGGGCCCTCTCCACCTTTGAGGGGGTCGGCCGCAGCCTGGATCCCAGCTTTAGCCTCGTGGCCATCGCCCGTCCCTATCTGCTTCCGCTCATGACCGCCAGTGGCAACGGACCCAACGATCTCTTCAATCAGTTGGGGCGTCAGGCCGTCGAAGTCGGGAGCCGTGCCTTGGGATTGCCCCAGCGCCTGGAGGACAGCCTTAGCCGGATCGAGCAGGGTGATCTCCAGGTGCAGATTCGCGCCGGTGAAACCGATCGTTTGCTGCGCCGTCTGGCCCTGAGTCAGCAGAGCGCGGGGCAATCCGTGCTGCTTGGCGCTCTCACCATCGCAGCCGCGATGCTCGCAGTCAGCACCAAGCCGGCTTTGACCTGCATTCCTGTGGTCGCCGGTGTCCCGGTGGGTCTGAGCTGGTTGAAGCTGCAGGCCCGTCTCAAGCGCGACGCCCGCATCGACAAGCTCGGCAATTCCTGAGCGACACCCATAAAAAAATCCCGGGACCGTGGCCCCGGGATTGCTGTTTTTACAGGGCTCAGGCCTTGCCACGGGGGCCGCGGTCTTCTGTACCGGCGTAGATGGCCTGGCTGCCCAGTTCGTCTTCGATGCGAAGAAGTTGGTTGTACTTGGCGACCCGTTCGCTACGGCTCAGGGAACCGGTCTTGATTTGGCCGGCCCGGGTGGCCACCGCCAGGTCGGCAATCGTGGTGTCTTCGGTCTCACCGGAGCGGTGGGAGATCACGCTGGTGTAGCCAGCACGGCCCGCCAGGTCGATGGCCTGGAGGGTCTCGGTCAGGGTGCCGATCTGGTTGACCTTGATCAGGATCGAGTTGGCCACGCCCAGGTCGATGCCGCGTTGCAGCCGGGCGCTGTTGGTCACGAACAGGTCGTCACCCACCAGCTGAACGGTCTTGCCGAGCTTCTCGGTCAGTAGGGCCCAGCCTTCCCAGTCGTCTTCGGCGACGCCGTCTTCGATGGAGGTGACCGGGAAGCGGTTCACCAGAGCGGCCAGCTGGTCCACCATCTCAGCGCTGGTGTAGTTGCCGCCATCGAAGGCGTATCGACCGTCCTTGAAGAACTCGGTGCTGGCCACATCAAGGGCCAGGGAGATCTGATCGCCAGGGCGGTAGCCGGCTTTCTCGATCGCTTGGACCAGCAGATCGCCGGCTTCGATGTTGCCCAGGTCCGGGGCAAAGCCGCCTTCATCACCCACGGCCGTGCTCAGGCCCTTGTCCTTGAGCAGGCCCTTGAGGGTGTGGAACACCTCGGTGCCCATTCGCAGCGCTTCGCGAAACGTGGGGGCGCCGTGGGGCACCAGCATGAATTCCTGGAAGTCCAGGCTGTTGGCTGCGTGGGCGCCGCCGTTGATCACGTTCATCAACGGCACCGGCAGCAGGTTGGCCATCGGGCCGCCCAGATAGCGGTAAAGGGGCAGGCCGACGCCGTTGGCTGCTGCGCGGGCGGTGGCCAGACTCACGGCCAGGATCGCGTTGGCGCCCAGGGAGCTCTTGTTGTCGCTGCCGTCCAGCTCGAGCATCGCGGCGTCAACGGTGCCCTGGTCCAGGGCACTCAGGCCGCAGAGTGCAGGGGCAATCTTTTCTTCGACGTTGCTGACGGCCTGCAGCACACCTTTACCGCAGTAGCGGCTGCCGCCATCCCGCAGTTCGCAAGCTTCATGGGCGCCGGTGCTGGCGCCGCTGGGAACGATGGCGCGGCCACTGGCTCCGCCCTCCAGCATCACCTCGGCTTCCACGGTAGGTGTGCCACGGGAATCGAGAACCTCCCGGGCCACGATGGTGTCGATGACGAGGTCGAGAGTGTCGATCACAGCGGCCTTACGCACAACATGGGTCCTTGCAGGGATCTTATGGGTCGCCCTGCCGGGGGTCATGGTGGCCGTTGGCACCAATCCGCTGACTTTGGTCAGAATGCGGCCGTCAAGAACGGTCCAGATGCGCCTTCTCCACACCATGCTGCGGGTCGGCGACCTGGAGCGCTCGATCGCTTTCTATACCGAGATTCTTAGGATGCGGTTGCTTCGCCGCAAGGACTATCCCGGGGGCCGTTTCACCCTCGCTTTTGTGGGATACGGGGAGGAGAGCGACAGCACCGTTCTTGAGCTCACCCACAACTGGGACACCAGCAGCTACGACATCGGTAGCGGCTATGGCCACATCGCCCTGGGGGTGGACGACATTGTGGGGGTCTGTGACCAGATTCGCGCCAAGGGGGGCAACGTGGTGCGCGAACCAGGCCCTATGAAGAACGGCACCACCGTGATTGCCTTCGTCGAGGACCCCGACGGTTACAAGGTTGAACTGATTGAGATGAGCTCGCGCGCCCATGCGGCCTGATTCCTACGCCGCTGGCGCTGGCCTCGACAGCCTCACCACGGTTCCTGATCGCTTCAGCGATGCCGCTTGGGACCTGATGCTGGCCAGCCAGGAGCAGACCAGGCGCTGGCGTCACGGTGAGATGAACGTGGAGCACCTTCTTCAGGTGCTGCTCAATGACGAGCGCTACGGCGCCTGGGTGGACCCCCTGCCGCTCGATGCCTCCCGCCTGCTCGATCAGCTGGACGACTTCTGTGCGGATCAACCCACCAGCAGCGCCAGGGATCTCTTCGTCGGCGAGGACTTGGAACTGCTCCTCGAGGAAGCCGATCGCCAGCGGGGCCAGTGGGGCTCTCGCTTCATCGATGTTCCCCATCTTTTGGCGGCCCTCCTGGACGATCGCCGCATCGCGGGCGCCCTCCTGCAACAGCAGGGGATGACCCCTGAGGACCTGCGTAGCGCTGGCCCCAGGCCGGCTCCTGCTCCCAGCGCTCCGCCGGCTCCTGTCGTGGAGCCCGCTGCTCCCCAGCGCCCTTCCGTCTTCAGCACTCCCCCGAGCGAACCCTCCGTCCCTGAGAACGGCCTCAAACTGGAGCAGGAGCCGGCTGCCCTCGAAGAGTTCGGCCGGGACCTCACGGCGGCCGCCCGGGCGGGTGATCTCGATCCAGTCATCGGCCGCGACACCGAAATTCGGCGCCTGATGCAGGTGCTCTCCCGCCGAGGCAAGAACAACCCGGTCCTAATCGGCGAGCCCGGCGTGGGTAAGACCGCCATCGCCGAGCTGCTGGCCCAAAGGATCGTGGCGGGTGAAGTGCCCGACGCCCTTAAGGGGCAGCGCCTGGTCTCCCTGGATCTGGGGGCCTTAATCGCGGGCGCCAAGTTCCGCGGTCAATTTGAAGAGCGCCTGCGCAGCGTGCTCAAGGAGGTGCGCGAGGCCGAGGGCGCCGAGGCGGGTGGCGTGATCCTCTTTATCGACGAGCTCCACAACGTCGTGGGGCCCGAGCGCTCCAACAGCGACGCCGGCAGCATCCTCAAACCGGCGCTGGCCCGGGGTGATCTGCGCTGCATCGGCGCCACGACCCCGGAGGAGTACAGCCGCACCGTTGAGAAGGACCCTGCGCTGAACCGGCGCTTCCAGCAGGTCCTTATCAAGGAGCCGAGCCTGGAGGAGAGCACCCTGATCCTGCGGGGGCTGAAGGAGCGCTACGAGCTCCACCACGGGGTGGCGATCACCGATGGCGCCGTCGTGGCCTCAGCCCGCCTCGCGGATCGCTATATCTCCGATCGCTGCCTGCCTGATTCCGCCATCGATCTCATCGATGAGGCCGCTGCCCAGTTGCGGATGGAGGTCACCTCCAAGCCGCGTCTCGTAGAGGAAGCCGAGAGCGACCTGCGCCGGGTGGAGTTGGCCCTGCTCTCCGCTGAGAGTGCCCCGGAAGCCGAACGGGTCGCGTTGCAGCAACAGCGCCGCCAGGTGAGCGAGAGGCTGCAGTCCCTGCAGGAGCGTTGGTCTGCGGAGCGCGAGCAGTTGGCGGAGTTGCGTCAGCTCCTTGCCGATGACGAGGCCCTACGCCTGCAGATCGCCGAGGCCGAACGGGATGGCGATCTTGAGGAGGCGGCCCGGCTGCAATACGACCAACTCCATGGCGTGCAGCAGCGCCGCAACGAATTGGAGGATCAACTCCAAGCGAGTCAGCAGAGCGGACAGTCCCTGCTGCGGGAACAGGTGGAAGAGGGGGATATCGCCGATGTGGTGGCCCGCTGGACCGGGATTCCGGTGCAGCGCCTGATGGCGGGTGAGCGCCAGAAGCTGCTGGAGCTTGAGCAGCGCCTGGCGGAGCGGGTGATCGGCCAAGGGGAGCCCGTGGGGGCGGTGGCCGCGGCGATCCGTCGCGCCCGCGCCGGCATGAAGGATCCCCGCCGTCCTGTCGGTTCCTTCCTCTTCCTCGGCCCCACCGGTGTGGGCAAGACTGAACTCGCCAAGGCCCTGGCGGCCTCCCTCTTCGATGAGGAAGAAGCCCTGGTGCGCTTGGACATGAGCGAGTTCATGGAGCGCAATGCCGTGGCCCGGCTGCTCGGTGCACCTCCGGGATACGTCGGTTACGAGGAAGGAGGCCAGCTCACCGAGGCGGTGCGCCGCCGTCCCTACGCGGTTCTGCTGCTTGATGAGGTGGAGAAGGCCCACCCGGATGTTTTCAACGTGCTCCTGCAGGTGCTCGATGAAGGCCGCCTGACCGATTCCCAGGGCCGCACGGTCGACTTCCGCCACACCGTGGTGGTGATGACCAGCAACCTGGCCAGCCGGGCGATCCTGGATGCTGCCCGCGGCCAGGCTGATGCGGCGGCCTTGGAAGAGCAGGTGGAGCGCGCCCTCGCCAGTCAGTTCCGGCCAGAATTCCTGAACCGGATTGATGAAGTGATCCGCTTCCAGCCTTTGGGGCCGGCCGACCTGCAGCGGATCGTGCGTCTACAAGTGCTGGAGTTGGCCCAGTTGCTCCAGGAGCAGGGGTTGGCTCTGCAGGTGGACGAGCCGGTCGTGGCTTGGCTGGCGGAGCAGGGGTACGAACCGGAATACGGGGCCCGGCCTCTGCGCCGGCTCCTGCGGCGTCAGATCGAGAACCCCTTGGCGACCGAGTTGCTCGAGGAGCGCTTCCTGGGTGCTGCCGCCGTTCAGGTCAGCCTGGGCGAGGGCGGCCAATCGCTCTGCTTCAAACCCATCGCAGGCCCTGAATAGGACATCCGTTAGTGTGTTTGTTTGCCGGCGCGTGGGCTCAAACGCCGCGCGGCCCGCTGAAGGCTCAGCAGGCTTCATGTTCTGTCCATGAGGCTTGACCCTGATTTCCCCTGTGGAATCTTCATCCGTGGAATCCCAGACCGAACCACAAGTCAAGTCCGACGAGACTGTCGCCACGGAGCCGGTGAAGACCGGCTTTGTGGCGGACACCGTCGCTGAGTTGCGCAAGGTGGTTTGGCCGAGCCGTCAGCAGCTGTTTGGTGAATCAGTCGCGGTGATCTTGATGGTCACCATCTCGGCCTTTGCGATCGCCGCCGTCGATCGCTTCTACGGCTGGGGAAGCTCCCAGGTGTTCCGCTGACCCGCTGAATCGTTCGCCCTCTTTATTCCTTTGCCCGTGTCCGACGTCGACCTGACCACTGAAGAATTCGCCGCGGCGGATCTGGCTGCCGACGCTGAACCTGCGGCGCCTGCCGCTGAAGGCCGGGCTCCGATTGCTCGCTGGTATGCCGTTCAGGTGGCCTCCAGCTGCGAGAAAAAAGTCAAGGCCACCCTGGAGCAGCGGGCCGTCACCCTCGGCGTCGACAACCGCATCCTCGAGATCGAAATCCCCCAGACCCCCGCGGTCAAACTCAAGAAAGACGGCAGCCGGACGAGCACCGAAGAGAAGGTGTTCCCCGGCTACGTCTTGGTTCGGATGGTCCTCGATGAGGACACGATGATGGCGGTGCGGAGCACCCCTAACGTGATCAACTTCGTGGGTGCGGAAGATCGCCGTGCCACCGGCAAGGTGCGTGGTCATATCAAGCCCCGCCCTCTGAGCCGCCAGGAGGTGGATCGCATCTTCAAGCGGGCTGCCGAGAAGAAGCCTGTCGTGAAGGTCGATCTGGCCGAGGGCGATCAGATTCTGGTGACGGCAGGCCCCTTCAAGGACTTCCAAGGCGAAGTCATCGAGGTCTCCGGAGATCGCAACAAGCTCAAAGCTCTGCTCTCGATCTTTGGTCGGGAAACCCCGGTGGAACTCGAGTTCTCCCAGATCAGCAAACAAAGCTGATTCCCGTGCGGCCGTCTCCCTGCGGAGGGCGGCCTAAGGCGGTGCTTCGGTTTTCGGAGTCCGCCGCACACGCTGCCCTAGTGTCGCGGATCCGCAGATTGCTCAAGACGCCAGGACGATGGCAAAAAAAGTTGTAGCTGTGATCAAGCTGGCACTCGATGCCGGCAAAGCAAACCCCGCGCCACCGGTGGGCCCCGCCCTCGGTCAGCACGGCGTCAACATCATGGCGTTCTGCAAGGAGTACAACGCTCGGACGCAGGACAAAGCCGGATACGTGATTCCGGTGGAAATTTCGGTCTTTGAAGACCGCAGCTTCACCTTCATCACCAAGACCCCTCCCGCTTCCGTGCTGATCGTGAAGGCAGCCGGTATCGCCAAGGGTGCCGCAACCTCTTCCAAGGGTTCTGTCGGGGCCATCAGCCGCGCACAGCTCGAAGAGATCGCCAAGACCAAGCTGCCCGACCTCAACTGCACCAGCGTTGAGTCGGCCATGCGCATCATCGAAGGCACCGCCCGCAACATGGGCGTTGCTGTGAAGGATTGAGCCACGGGTTCATCCCGACTCGTCCCTTCCTTTCTGTTCCTTAGCGGGGGAGAGCTCCTGAGCTCGTCTGCACCCCATTCCTGACATGCCCAAAATTTCCAAGCGCTACTCCGCCGCCTTCGGCAAGGTCGAAGAACGCGTCTACGCCCCGCAAGAGGCCGTTGAACTGGTGAAGGCCAACGCCACCGCCAAGTTCGACGAGACCGTCGAGGCCCACGCTCGTCTTGGGATCGACCCCAAGTACACCGACCAACAGCTGCGCACCACCGTGGCGCTGCCCCACGGCACCGGTCAGAGCATCCGGATTGCTGTGATTGCCCGCGGCGAAAAGGTTGCTGAAGCCAAGGCTGCCGGTGCGGACCTGGCCGGTGATGACGATCTGGTCGAAACCATCTCCAAGGGCGAGATGGAATTCGATCTGCTGATCGCTACCCCGGACATGATGCCCAAGGTGGCCAAACTTGGTCGCGTCCTCGGCCCCCGTGGACTGATGCCCAACCCCAAGGCCGGCACCGTCACCACCGATCTGGCCTCGGCCATCAACGAGTTCAAGGCCGGCAAACTGGAATTCCGCGCTGACCGTACCGGCATCGTCCACGTGCGTTTCGGTAAGGCCAGCTTTGACGCTGCCAAGCTGCTGGACAATCTGAAGGCCCTGCAGGAGACCATCGACCGCAACAAGCCCAGCGGTGCGAAGGGGCGCTATTGGAAGAGCCTTTACATCACCTCCACCATGGGCCCCTCCGTGGAAGTGGATGTGACCGCACTGCAGGACATCAAGCAAGAGGGCTGATCGTCCCCGTTCCTCTGCTCAACGCCCCTGCCTCGGCGGGGGCGTTGTTGTATGTTCATCATCTGGCTAATGCCAGAAGGGTTACGCGCCCTACCCAAGACAGCAGGTCGAATTCCTGTTCTGCTCGCAGAACCTGAGTCCTTAAACCCTGCCGAGGTGTCCGCGACGGTCTTTCCCACCAGGGCTCCCACGGGAGTTCGGCTTGGGTGAAGCAAGCCGCAGCCCCTCGAGTGCCAATCGGTACTGGGGTTGCGTACCCGGCTTGTTCCCCTGATCCGATCCTTAACCATGGGCCGCACTCTGGAGAACAAGCAACAGATCGTCGAAGAGCTGAAGCAGCTCCTTGGCGAGGCCGAAATGGCGCTGGTCCTTGATTACAAGGGTCTGTCCATCAAGGAAATGTCTGATCTGCGGACCCGTCTGCAGGCCAGCAGCGGTGTGTGCAAGGTGACCAAAAACACCTTGATGCGCCGTGCCATTGATGGCAATAGCGCTTGGTCGGAACTCGATTCCCTCCTCACCGGCACCAATGCTTTCGTGCTCGTTAAGGGCGACGTGGGCGGTGCCGTGAAGGCCGTTCAGACCTTCCAGAAGGAGACCAAGAAATCGGAGACGAAGGGAGGCCTTTTCGAAGGCAAGCTCCTTTCCCAATCCGAAATCAAGGCCATCGGGGATCTGCCCTCCAAGGAGGTGCTCATGGCGCAGATCGCAGGTGCGATCAACGCCGTGGCCACCAAGGTGGCTGTGGGCATCAACGAAGTTCCTTCCGGTCTTGCTCGGGCGCTCAAGCAGCACGCCGATGGCGAGGGCAAGGCCGACTGAGGCCTGCTCTGCTGAGCTCTCCGATCCGACTGTTTACACAGATCTGTTGCTGATTCCCAACCATGTCTGCTACTACCGACCAAATCCTCGAGCAGCTGAAGTCCCTCTCCCTGCTGGAAGCCTCTGAGCTTGTCAAGCAGATCGAAGAGGCCTTCGGTGTGTCCGCCGCCGCTTCCGCTGGCGTCGTGATGGCTGCCCCCGGCGCTGCTGCTGGCGGCGGTGAAGCTGCTGAAGAGAAGACCGAGTTCGACGTCCACCTCGAGGGCTTCGACGCGGCTGCCAAGATCAAGGTCCTGAAGGCCGTCCGCGAGGCCACCGGCCTGGGTCTGGGCGAAGCCAAGGCTCTTGTCGAAGGCGCTCCCTGCAACGTCAAGGAAGGCGTGGCCAAGGCTGATGCCGAAGCCATGAAGAAGTCCATCGAAGAGGCTGGCGGCAAGGTCTCCCTCAAGTGATCCCGCCGTGGGCGGCCTTGGCGGCCCACTCCTTTCTCCAACCGGTCCCTGCGGGGGCCGGTTTTTTTATGGCGGCTGTCGGCTGGGCAATAAAAAAGCCCCGCCGAAGGCAGGGCTTTGAGTCGGAACGCTTCCGGGAGTCTGTCCTCGTTTCGACCCCGGAAGTGGTGTTCCGTACTCCTCACACTTAAAAAAACTACAGCCAGCGAAAAGAGTAGGTAGCGGCGGAGGACCGCTGTCTCAACTGTCCCTGATCAGAATCGTCGTGCCTGTCCGCCGTAGGGGATGACCTGCAGGGCGACCGGGCCCTTGCCCAGGCGGGTGTTGCCATAGCTCGCCACCGGGCGCGCTTGGTTCCGTTCCGCCTGGGCAATCAGCCCATCCAGGGGCTGGGGGTTGGCGAAATAGACGTGGCTGAGGCTCCGCTCGCCGTACATCCGTCGCTCGAGTTGCCAGCCCGGCTCCAGCTTGAGGGTGACAAAGCCACTCCGGTCTCGCAGGGGAATGGCCCCCCGACCCACGACCAACTCCGTGGGGTGGCTGCCGGACATGGCGAGCAGCACCAAAGTGTTGCCTTGGCTCTCAAGCCGCAGGCGATAACGGGGGGAGACATCGTTATCGCCGACTCGCAGCGAATAGCCATTGCTGTCGAGGTAGCGGCTGCAGATCCCGCTGAAGTTGAAGCGGTTCAGGGCCGGATCGATCAAGCCATCCCGTCGCTCCCCCCAGCACTTCGGTGCTGGCTTGAGCTGCTCCAGCACGACCAACTTCCAGCCCTGGCTGCCCACCGGTTGCCCCAGGACGGCCAGGCGCTCTCGCTCGAGGGGTTGGCTCTGGAAGACGCCCGCGGCCGCTTGGCTGCCCACCAGGCCTGCGCTGAGCAGAGCGAGGCCCGTCCACGGGAGGTAGCTTCGCTGCATGGGATGTCTCCTTGGCTCCTGACGAGAGCTGTGTTGTACCGGATGTTGTGGGGCAAGCCCAGTGGTGAGTGATACGCCCAAGGTGGTGGCCGCCGCCTGCGACGGGGCCTGCAGTGGCAATCCAGGTCCAGGCGGCTGGGGCTGTTTGCTGCGCTTTGACGACGGCAGCGTCCGGGAATTCGGTGGGGCCGATGCCAACACCACGAACAACCGCATGGAGCTCAGGGCGGCCCTGACCCTGCTGGAGCAGTTGGCGGTGCTGCCCCGTCACCCCGATCTGAGCATCCGCACGGACTCCAAGTACCTGATCGACGGCTTCAGCAAGTGGATCATCGGCTGGAAGCGCAAGGGCTGGCGGACCGCCTCCGGCAGTCCCGTCCTCAACCGCGACCTTTGGGAGGCCCTCGATGCCGCCCGGATTCAGGGGTTGTCCCTGACCTACGTGAAGGGCCACAGCGGTGACCCGGACAACGACCGCTGTGATGTAATCGCGGTGTCTTTCTCGAAAGGCCAGTCCATCAGACTGGCCGCCGGTGAAGTCGTGGCCACTCCCCCTGCGCCCGATGTGGCTCCCCCGGCCCTGGAGCAGTTGCTGACACGCCTGGAGCTGGCGGATCGCCTGGCTGCTGGCGAGTATGGCCTGAGCCTGATGGAGCTGGCACAGCTGGTCGAGAAGCCCCTGAAGACCCTGGAGGGGCGTGAGGGGCCGTGGCGCTGGCGCGACTGGCAGGTCCTGCCTCTGGAGGACGGACGCTGGCGTCTATGCCGTGACGCGTCAGGATCAGGGGTGCCCCATGGCGAGGAGCGAGGAGATGGCTGAGGTCGGCACTGGATCGCTTTATCAGCGTTTTGTGGGCCCCCTGCTCAGCCGTGATGACGGGGCGGATGCCGAGCAGCTGAGCCAGCTGACCCTGCAGGCCCTCGGTCAGGCTTCGCTGCGTCGCAATTGGCCTCTGGTCAGCAGCTCACTGGCGGGACTGGGGGCGGAACTGCAGCGCAAGGACTTAAGGCTCGAGCAGACCCTGTTCGGCTGCCGCTTCCTCAATCCGGTCGGCCTGGCGGCCGGCTTTGACAAGAACGCCGTCGCCGCGGGCATCTGGCACCTCTTTGGCTTTGGCTTTGCCGAGCTCGGGACGATCACCTGGCACGCTCAGCCTGGCAATCCCCGGCCCCGCCTGTTCCGCCTGGCCGAAGAGCGAGCCGCCCTGAATCGGATGGGGTTCAACAACCAGGGGGCCCAGGCCGCGCGGCGCATCCTGGAACGCCAGGCCCTGCCCGCGGCCGGTCAGCGCCCCGCGGTCCTGGGGATCAACCTGGGCAAGTCCAAGGTCACCTCCCTGGACCTGGCCCCGGACGACTACGCCTCCTCCCTGGAGCTGCTGGCTCCCCTGGCGGATTACGCGGTCATCAATGTCAGTTCCCCCAACACCCCTGGTCTGCGGGAGCTCCAGGACGAAGTGCAGTTGCGCCGCCTCGTGGAGCGGCTGCGGCGCCTGCCGGCATGCCCGCCCTTGCTGGTGAAGATCGCTCCCGACCTGGAGGACGATGCGATCGATGCCATTGCCCGCCTGGCCTACGAGGAGGGCCTGGCCGGTGTGATCGCGGTCAACACCAGCCTGAATCGTCAGGGTCTGGAGGGCCGTCGGCTGGCCCAGACCGGCAAGACCCTGGCCGAGGAAGCGGGGGGCTTGAGTGGTGCGCCCCTGCGGCAGCGGGCCCTGGAGGTGATGCGTCGCCTGCGGGTGACCGCGGGCCCAAGCCTTCCCTTGATCGGGGTGGGAGGAATCGATTCCCCGGAGTCCGCCTGGGAGCGGATCACCGCGGGCGCCTCCCTAGTGCAGCTCTACACTGGTTGGATCTACGGCGGACCGGCCCTCGTTCCCGAGATCCTGGAGGGTCTGAGCGCGCAGCTCGATCGTCACGGCTTCCGCAACATCAACGAAGCCGTGGGCTCTGGGGTGCCCTGGAGCTGAAGTCTCGATAGCTTGCGGCTAGAGCAAGCGGTAGGCGAGTGGTGCTCGCAGGAGTTCAAGAGCGCTTTGGCCCCTTGCAAGCGTGGCTGTTCCCCCAGCGCGTCTACCTCGAGCTGCAGGATTAGGCGATCACCGCGATGGTCCTGGATGGCCGGCGGCTGACTTGGCTGGATCAGTTGACCCTGCCGCCAGGCTGGTGAAACGCAGGTTGCTCTCGCGCAGGTCAGCCCCATCGAGTCTCGCGCCGCTCAGGTTGGTTCGCTCCAGTTGGGCTTCCTTCAGACGGGTATCGCGCAGATCGGCATGGACCAGATCGGCGTCCTGCAGCATGCAGCGCTCACAGGCCCGATGATCCAGGGTGCGCATCAGAGCTGGTCGTCGGCGGCCCAGGCGGCGTCAGTCCCCAAAAGGAGAACCAAGCTCGCGAGTGAGGGGCGCAGGCGAGCCATGGGCTTGTGCGGCCGAACTGGCGCCGTTCTAACGGTCTTGGCTCCCCCCGTCGATCAGGCTGGTGGGATGGAAGCCCACGGCGGCAATTTGGAGGCCACGGCTCGGCGCTTGGGGTGCCGGCCTGATCAGATCCTCGATGCCAGTGCCTCCCTGGCACCCTTTGCCCTGCCGCGGGCGGCCCGCCGTGCCCTGCGCCAGGTGGACCTGCGGGCCTACCCCGACCGCAGCCATTGGCGCCTACGCCAGCAGATCGCCCAGCTGCATCGCCTCGCTCCCGAGGCGGTGCTCCCCGGCAATGGTGCGGCCGAACTCTTCACTTGGGCGGCCCGTGATGCGGCTAGCAGCGGTGTCTCCCTCCTGCCCCAGCCCGGCTTCGCCGACTACGGGCGCAGCCTGCAGTGCTGGGGCGGAAAGCAGCGTTCATGGCCGCTTCCTCTGGAGTGGGCCGAGGCCTTCCCGCAGCCGTTTCCCGCTGCAGCAGCGGCTGAGGTGCTCTGGATCACCAATCCCCACAACCCCACCGGGCAGCTCTGGAGCCGGGGGTCCCTCGAGCCGCTCTTGGCGCGCCATCACCTTGTCATCTGCGACGAGGCCTTCTTGCCGTTGGTGCCGGGCGGTGAGCAGCAGTCCCTGATCCCCCTGGTTGCGCAGCACCCGAACCTGGTGGTGATCCGCAGCCTGACCAAGCTGTACGGAATTGCTGGAGTCCGGTTGGGCTACGCCGTCGTCCAGCCCGAGCGGCTGCAGCGCTGGGCCCAGTGGCGGGATCCTTGGCCGATCAATGCTTGGGCTGGGGCCCTGGCCAATGCCTTGCTACGGAACCCGCGCGATTATGTGCGCTGGTGCGCCCGCGTGCAGTGCTGGGTCGCCCAGGAGGGCCAGTGGTTGCAGCAGCGCCTGCGGGCCTTGCCCGGCATCCACCCCTACCCTTCGGCGGTGAATTACCTCCTGCTCCGCGCCGAGCAGGGCTCGTTGCAACCGCTACGGGAGGCGTTAGAAAAGCGTCATCGCATCCTGGTGCGTGATTGTCGCTCCTTCGCGGGGCTGGGGGAGTCTTGGTTGCGGATCGGCCTTCAGGACCGTGCCGGCAACAGGCGGCTGCTGCGGGCCCTAGGCACTGAGCTCCTGCAGTAGTTCTGCAATCAGTCCTTCCGCATCGCGGACCGCCAGGCGCTCCATCCCGCGCCGCAGGTGCAGCAGCGGATCAATCCCTGGGCCAGCCCCCCGCAGCCGCGGACCCAGCAGGCGCCAAACCGTTTGCGCCAGGGCGGGATGCTCGGGGGGGTGCTGCCAGACGATTACCGCCGCACCGACGGCCGCGGCGGCACCGGCGTTGGCGTCTTGATGTTTGTCCGCCGCTTGGGGGTAGGGGACCAGGATGGTTGGGCTCCCGCAGACCGCCAATTCGCTCAAGCTGCCGGCACCGGCCCGGCTGATCACCAGATCGGCGTGTTGCAGCAACCCGGCTACCTCATCGCTGAAGGGGCGCTCGGCGTAGAGGGGATGGTGGAGCGTCCCGCTCTCGGGGTCGTTGCTCCCGCTGAGGTGCACCACCCGGCAGCCCAACTCCAGCAACCGGGGCAGCAGCGGCCGCACCATCCGGTTGAGCCCCACAGCCCCTTGGCTGCCGCCCATCACCAGCAGCAGCGGGCCGGATCCCTGGGGCACCCAACCGGGGAGGGCTGCTGGTTGAAGAAACGCGCGCCGCACCGGGGTGCCCGTGACCCGCGGGCGGAACCCCTGCAGGCGCTCCGCCGCTTGCGGCAGTCCGACGGCGACTTGGCTGCAGAGCCGTCCAAACAGCCGCGTCACTTTCCCGGGGATGCCATTGGATTCATGCAGCACCACCGGCACCCCACACCAGCGGGCCGCGAGGATTGCCGGTGCTGCGATGTAGCCGCCGGTACTGAAGACCAGGCGGATCCGCTCCCGGCGGAGTAGACGACGGACCGCAACGGTTGCGCCCAGCAGGCGCAACAGGTTGTAGAGCTTGCGCAGACCCCGTCCCTGGAGGCCACCGGCTTCAACGGTGTGCAGCCCGATGCTGCTCGGCACCAGCTCGGTCTCCAGCCGATCGGGGACCCCCAACCACTGGACCTCCCAATCGGAGGGCAGCGCCTGGGCGACCGCGAGGGCTGGGAAGAGATGCCCGCCGGTGCCGCTGGCAGCGATCAACAGGCGTGACATGGGCATCACTGATAAGCGCGCCTAACTTAAGGGCACCTCCCCGTTGAGCTCCCGTGCAGTTGCGCTCTCTTCTGACTGCCGCCATTGCTCTGACCGGGTTGGCCCTGGGCTCGCCCCTTCGGGCAGCTCCGAGTCTTCAGGCGTTGCAGGACGCCCTCAATAACGGCTCCGCCGCGGAGATCTCCGCCTTGATGGAGGCCGGCAATGGCCTCGATCCCGAGCTGGTCTTGCAGCGCCGCAATTTCCTGCGGGCCCAGTTCCCCGATGCCAGTTGGCAGGTCAGCCCAGGTGTCTCTCTGAAGGACGGACGGGCCACCACCCTGGTCACTGTCGCGGGTAGCCGTAACCAGGGTCCCTACAAATTCCGCTTTGAAGCCACCCAGAAACTGGTGCTCGGCAGCAGTGGAGAGCGCTTCAACAGCCAGGACGTGATCGAATCCAATTCGATCCTGCGCAGCGGTGATCCCAACTTGAGGGTCAGCCTGCTGATCCCCGACGCCGTGTTGACCGGGCAGCGCTACGACCTCGACGTGATCTTTGACGACCCCCTCAACGGTGCCGTGGTGGCCGGTGCGATCAAGCCCGTCACCGTCAGTGAGCTGCTGCGCCTGCAGGCACCCGACTTGCAGCTTGAGGCCCTCGGCGGTGGTGGTCTGTTTAAGACCGTGCAGGCGCCCTTCCTGCCCGGAAGTCAGACCTGGGCGGTGCTCTTGGTGCACCCCAAGGGGATCGTCGCGGCCTCCAAGCAGGTGCGGGTGGTGACGAAGCGCTCCGACCTCACCCTTTGAACCAGCGGGCCAGCGCCGAGACATCCAGCTCGCCGCAGCCCTGATCGATCAGGTCGTCTTCAATGGCGGCCACCTGTTCGCAGACCGGCAGCTCTAACTGGGCCTCTGCCGCGGCGTTTAGGGCGATACCGAGGTCCTTGCGGTGCAAGGCCAACTTGAACCCCAATGGATAGGAGTCGTTGATCATCTGTTGGCTTCTGTTCTCCAGGGCCCAGGAGCCAGCGGCGCCACCCTTCAGGGCTTCCACCAGGGGTTTAGGGGGTAGCCCCAGGCAATCGGCGAGGGCCAAGGCTTCAGCGACGGCGGCGTAGCTCCCGGCCACCAGCACCTGATTGACGGCTTTGGCCTGTTGCCCCCCGCCAACGGGGCCGAAGTGGTGCAGGCTGCCGCCGATCACCTCCAGGACGGGCCGGGCTCGCGCAAGGCACGCCGCGTCAGCCCCGATCAAGACCCGCAGGGTTCCCGCCTGGGCCCCTTCGGTGCCACCGGTGACGGGGGCATCGACGTAGCTCACCCCTTGGCTCGCTAGCTCCTGGGCCAGCCGTTGGCTGGTGCTTGGGCTGATGGTGGAGCAGTCGATCACCAGGGCCCCAGGCCTCAGGCTGGCTCGGGCGAGCGCCAACACCTCTTCGACAGCTTGGTCATCACTTAGGCAGAGCAGTAGCAGCGGTGAGGCTGCTGCCGCCTCAGCCACGGTCGCTGCCCGATGGGCCCCCGCTTCGGCCAGGGCTGTCGCGGGTTCGGGACTGCGGTTGAAGACGGTGACCCGCCAGCCGGCCTGCAGCAGGTTGCGGGCCATGGGGGCCCCAAGCGCCCCCAGGCCAATGCAGCTCACGGCGCCTGCCTGATCACTGGCCATGGGCGGGTTTCGAGAGGGTGTTGAGTTCTTGGCGTTCCAGGCTGCCATCGCCATTGCGGTCGATGGCGTCGAAGTGTTTGCGCAGCCAGGGGTAGCCCTGGGCTTCCTGACGACCGATCCGGCCATCGCCGTTTTGATCGGCCTTGCGCAAGACCCGCTCGGCGCGCGGCGGCGGTTGCTGGCGGCTGGGTTTGAGATCGGCGGGGGCTAGGTACCCCCGCCGTTGTTGGTCGAGGCGCTCGAAATGGCGCTCGAGGTAGGGCTGCCCTTGGACTTCTTGGCGATCGAGCTGTCGGTTGCCGTCCCGGTCCAGTTGCTCGAAGAGCTGCTGCAGGCGCCGTTCGTAGGCCTTGATTTCCTCCGGCGTCTGGGCCTGCACGGCCAGGGAGTAGGTCATCAGCAGGCCGGCGCCAGCGGCAAACAGGAAACGGGAGCGGTGGCGCCTCATGGCATCAGGCTATGGAGTCCCCGTCCGGCGATCGGCCTGGTGGATCGGCAAGGTGTGACCAGATCTGTCTAGCGCGATTTCCGCGGCTCGATCTCCATACAGTCGGAAATGACGTTGCGCCTGCAGACCCATGGCCGTGCCTGCACGGAGCTCTCCCCAACGCATCTGGGTCGTGGATGACGATCCGGAGCAGCGGCGTTTGGTCGGCACCTATCTGACCGACCAGGGCTACGACGTGCGCTGCCTGAGTAGTGGCGAACAACTCATGGTTCGGCTCGAGAGCCAACGACCCGATTTGGTCGTGCTCGACGTGATGCTCCCCGGGGAGGACGGATTGACGCTGTTGCGCCGGCTGCGGGATGGCGGCGATGACTTGCCGGTGGTGATGCTGACGGCCAAAGGCGATGGCATTGATCGGATCATTGGTCTGGAGCAGGGGGCCGATGACTACCTCGGTAAGCCTTTCCTGCCGCGAGAGCTGACGGCGCGGATTGAGGCGGTCCTGCGGCGCCGGGTGGCGCTGCCCGCCGGAACGCCCCTAGCGCAGGGCCAGCTGGTGGAGTTCGGTGAGAACCGGCTGGATTTGGCCAACCGCCGCCTGGAGCGCAATGCCCAACCGGTCGTGATCACCAGTGGTGAGTTCAGCCTGTTGGCGGCCTTTGTGCAGCACCCCCATCGCCCCCTTTCCCGTGAACGCCTGATCGAGCTAGCCCGCGGACCGGAATCGGAGACCGATAGTCGCAGCATGGATGTGCAGATCTCCCGGGTCCGCAAGTTGGTGGAGCCCGATCCCTCCCGGCCCCGCTACCTGCAGACGGTCTGGGGGTACGGCTACGTCTTTGTGCCCGATGGCCAAGCACGCACCCGTTAAGTACGTCCTGGCGGGGGCGGGTATCTCCGCTTTGGGGCTGGTGGTGTTGCAGTCCCTGCTGGCCCAGCGTCTGGAGCGTGCGCAGATTGCCCAGATGGGGCCGGAGGTGGCCTTCAACCTGCGGCTCGGGGAATTGGCGCTGGATCGCCTGCCCCCCCAGGCGCTGGCCCGGCTGAGTGGTTTGCCTTTGCGGGTGGGTCCCTTCCCTCCCGTGAGCCGCGATGGGCTCCTGCAACGCCAGGCGTTGCTGCTGCAGCAGGAGTTGTGCCAGCGGGTGCGGCCCTGTCCGCCGGTGCTGCCGGCCGACAGCGAGACGCCGGGGCTCTG
Source organism: Synechococcus sp. (assembly GCA_047285805.1). Taxonomy (GTDB): domain Bacteria; phylum Cyanobacteriota; class Cyanobacteriia; order PCC-6307; family Cyanobiaceae; genus Vulcanococcus. The sequence goes on from JBJBCN010000003.1 coordinate 713,989, forward strand.
GGTCGAGTTGCTGTCGCCCCTTGAGCCGATCTGGCTGTTCACCCCCGTGGGTCCCGCCCAGCGTTGGCCGCCCGATCCCCTCCTGCTGGGGCTCTCGCTGTTGACCGGCAGCATCTCCGCCTCCTGTCTGTTCCTCTGGCGAGAGGTGCAAACGCCCCTGCAGCAGCTGGAGCAGGCGCTGGGGTCGGTGGGGCGCTCGGGTTTGCAACCAGCTCTGCCCGAGCGGGGCGCGCGGGTGGTCCGCTCGTTGACGGGGCGTTTCAACGCCATGGTCGAGCGCCTGGCCAGCAATGACCGGGAGCGGGCAACGATGCTGGCGGGCATCGCCCACGACCTCAAGAGTCCTTTGACCCGCCTGCGGTTGCGGCTGGCGGACCAGCAGGAGGCGGAAGCGGACCTGGATGCGCTGGAGCGGATCACCAGTCAGTTTCTCCTGTTTGCAGGAGGGGGCGATGCGGAACCTGCGGTGCAGTTGCCCCTGAATCAGTGGTTGGCGGAGTTGACCGCCCCCCTGGAGGCGGAGCAGGTGCAGCTCGATCTCACTGCCTTGGAGGCGCGCGTGCAGCCGGTGGCCTTGGGCCGAGCGGTGGGCAACTTGATCGAGAACGCCCTCAGCCACGGCCAGGCTCCGCTCCGGTTGGTGCTGCGTCCGGCGGAGGCGGATGGCTTCCGCATTGAGGTCTGGGATCAAGGTCCAGGGATTCCGGCGGACCAGTGGCCTCAGGCCCTGATGCCCTTCCAACGCTTGGACCGGGCGCGGGGTGGCAGCGGCCACTGCGGCTTGGGTCTCGCGATTGCCGCCCGCGTCGCCGCGAGCCATGGCGGCGGCCTAAGCCGGCTGCAGAGCGAGCGGGGATTTGCGGTGGTGCTGATGGCCCACTCCCTCGCGGCGGCTTAGCTCAGTCGGATGTGGTCACAGCTGGCGGCGGTCTTGGTCACAGCTGCGCGGTCGATCCCGCGCAGCCTGTGGGGGCACGTTGATTCACCGCGATGTCGTCTTCTGTTTTTTCGCCTGTGCGCCCCCTCCAGCCGCTATCGCGCGCGCTGCAGTTGGGTCTGGTGCTTTGCCTGAGCACCAGCGTCCCCGTCTGGGCGGGGTCACGGCCGTCGATGGGGGAGGGGAAGTCCGCCTTCGCTGAGCTGGAAGCGGAGGCCCTCTCCAAGTTCAGCCGTGAGCAGCGCCATCGCTATTTCGATGACCTGCGGGTGCTGCAGCGCCGCCGCTTTGATCAACGCCAAGCGGAGCTCTCTCGATTGCAGAACTGCCTGAATCGCACGGCCAAGGCGAAGGCATCGACCTGTTTTGAGCGCCGGCACCGCCACAACGGTGCCCTCTGGAGGCGCGAACTTCAGGCGTTGCGCCAGCGCTACAAGCTGCCGGTTCCGCCAAGCCATCACCAGCGCCCTTCCTGAGGGACAAAAAAAGGGGCCCCGTGGGGCCCCTGTAGCTGAATCGCCAGTGGAGATCAGGCTTCGTCGAGGGCGGCCACGCCAGGGAGGACCTTGCCTTCGAGCAGCTCCAGGCTGGCGCCACCACCGGTGGAGATGTGGGACATCTTGTCGGCCAGGCCGGCCTTCTCAACGGCGGCCACGGAGTCACCACCGCCGATGATCGTGCAGCAGCCCTTGCCGCTGAGGTCGGCCAGGGTGGTGGCGATGGCGTTGGTGCCAGCGGCGAAGGCGTCGAACTCGAACACCCCCATGGGGCCGTTCCAGATGACGGTCTTGCAGTCAGCCAGGGCGTCCTGGAACACCTTCACGGAGTCGGGGCCGATGTCCAGACCCATCCAGCCGTCGGGGATGGCATCCACCTTGGCGATCTGGCTGTTGGCGTCAGGGGCGAAGTTGTCGGCCAGCACCACATCGGTGGGCAGCAGGAACTGAACGCCCTTGGCAGCGGCCTTGGCTTCCAGCTCCTTGGCCAGCTCGAGCTTGTCCTCTTCCACCAGGCTCTTGCCTACGGACAGACCGCGGGCCTTGTAGAAGGTGAAGATCATGCCGCCGCCGACAAGGATCTTGTCGCACTTGTCGAGCAGGGCCTCGAGCACGCCGATCTTGGAGCTCACCTTGGAGCCGCCGACGATGGCGGCCAGGGGGCGCTTGGGCTCGTCGATGGCGCCTTGGAGGTACTGGAGCTCCTTCTCCATCAGATAGCCGGCCACGCTTGGGCTCAGGTATTGGGTCACGCCCTCGGTGGAGGCGTGGGCACGGTGGGCGGCGCCGAAGGCGTCGTTCACGTACACGTCAGCCAGACTGGCCAGCTTCTTGGCGAAATCGCCTTCGTTCTTCTCTTCTTCTGCGAAGAAGCGGACGTTCTCGAGCAGCACGACGTCGCCGTCGGCCATGGCGGCCACCTTGGCTTCAGCGTCGGCACCGATGCAGCTGTCGGTCTTCACCACGTCCTTGCCCAGCAGTTCGCCCAGCCGTGCAGCGACGGGGGTGAGGCGCATGGACTCGTTCACCTGACCCTTGGGACGGCCGAAGTGGGCCGAGAGGATCACCTTGGCGCCCTTGCCGACCAGATCATTGATGGTGGGGAGGGCAGCGCGGATGCGGGTGTCATCGGTGATGGCGCCGGCATCGTTCAGGGGCACGTTGAAGTCGACCCGAACCAGCACGCGCTTGCTGCGCAGCTCGTCAGCGGAAAGGCTGGCCAGGGAGCGCTTCGCCATGGGTGAGACAAGAAGTAGAGGTCGGGCGAATTTAGCGGGCCAGTCAAGGGTCTCCTTGTTTGGAAGGCCTCTCGGGTGAGTGCTGGCTCTCTGGGCTGTGGGCGCTAGACAGAGGGAGCACCGGCCAATCGGCCATGTTCGAGATCGTTCTCTTCCCCATCGACCGCAGCCGGCAGGCGGCTGAAACCGCCTCCTTCGCCTTGAAGTTGGCCCAGCAGCACGACAGCCGTTTGGTGGTGCTTTCGGTGGTGGAGCCCGGCCAGGACGATCCCGCCGCCGTCGCGGCCTTGCTGGAGCAGGCCCGCGGTCGCTTTCAAGAGCAGGGGGTGAGCTGCGAGGTGCTGGAGCGCGAGGGCAAGCCGGCCTTCGTGATCTGCGATGTGGCCGATGAGATCAATGCCGATGTGATCGTGATGGGGACCCGGGGGCTGAGCCTCGAAGCGGAGGATGCCCCGAGTACGGCCTCCCGTGTGATTCAGTTGGCACCTTGCCCCGTGATGGTGGTGCCGTGAGTGAGCTGCTGAGTAGCGCAGCCCCGTCGATTCAGTGGTACCCAGGCCACATCGCGAAGGCGGAGCGTTCGCTCACCGACAACCTGGCCAAGGTGGATTTGGTGATTGAGGTGCGCGATGCCCGCATCCCCACCGCCACCGGCCATCCCCGGCTTCAGCGTTGGATTCAAGGCAAGCAGCACCTGTTGGTGTTGAACCGCCGGGACATGATCCCGACCCAGGCGCAGGAAGCCTGGGATGCCTGGTTTCGCAGCCAGGGTCAAACCCCTTGGTGGAGCGATGCCAAGGCCGGCACCGGCGTGAAGCAGCTGCAGCTGGCCGCGATTCGGGCGGGGGATTCCCTGAACGAGCGGCGCCGCAATCGGGGCATGCGTCCCCGGCCTGTGCGGGCCTTGATGCTCGGCTTTCCCAACGTGGGCAAGTCCGCCCTGATCAACCGTCTGGTCCGCCAGAAGGTCGTGGACAGTGCCCGCCGTGCCGGCGTGACGCGCAGCCTGCGCTGGGTGCGCCTGGGCCAAGACCTCGACCTGCTGGATGCCCCTGGGGTGCTCCCCCCGCGGCTCGATGACCAGCTCGCCGCCCTGCGGCTGGCGCTCTGCGACGACATCGGCCAGGCGGCCTATGACGGCGAGGCGGCGGCCATGGCCTTTGTGCACATGCTCTCCGCCCTGGAAGCCAAGGAGCAGTCCGGCGTGAAGCCCGGTCTGCTCGAGGGGCGCTACGGGATTCCCGTGGACCCGTTGCTTGGGGAGGGCGCGCCTCAACCGGATGTCCACGCTTGGTTGACGGGGGCTGCGGAGCGGCACACCAGCGGCGACACCGCTCGGATGGCCCAACGGTTCCTCGATGACTTCCGGCGGGGCATGCTCGGACCGATTGCCTTGGAGTTGCCGTGAGTGCTTTTGGGGAAGGTGAAGGGGAGCTGCTGACGCTCACCTACCCCAAGCCCCTGCCCATGCGCCTGGATCGGTGGCTGGTGGCCCAGCGCCCGGAGCAGAGCCGGGCTCGGATTCAGAAGTTCATCGACGCCGGCTATGTCCGCGTCAACGGGGTGACGGGACGGGCCAAAACCCCCCTGCGCCAGAACGACACGGTGGAGCTCTGGATGCCGCCGCCGGAGCCGCTCCCTTACCTGATTCCCCAGGACATTCCTTTGGATGTTCTCTATGAGGACGGGGATCTGATCGTGCTCAATAAGCCCGCTGGCCTCACGGTGCACCCGGCCCCCGGCAACAAGGACGGCACCTTGGTGAACGGCCTGCTGCACCACTGCCCCGATCTGCCCGGCATCGGTGGTGAGATGCGCCCGGGCATCGTGCATCGCCTCGACAAGGACACCACCGGCTGCATCGTCGTGGCCAAAAGCCAGGAGGCGTTGGTGAAGTTGCAGGTGCAGATCCAGAAGCGCATTGCCTCCCGGGAATACCTGGCAGTGATCCATGGCGCACCGGCCGGAGACAACGGAACGATCGTGGGGGCGATCGGCCGCCATCCCGCCGATCGGAAGAAGTACGCGGTGGTCCACGACGGCTCAGGGCGCCATGCCTGCACCCATTGGACCCTGCTGGAGCGCTTGGGTGATTACGCCTTAATGCGCTTCAAGCTCGACACCGGTCGTACCCACCAGATCCGCGTCCACTGCGCCCACATCGGCCACCCGATCGTTGGCGATCCCGTCTACTCACGCTGCCGCAAGTTGCCCATGGCTCTGCCGGGTCAGGCGCTGCATGCCTTCCAGCTCGGTTTGGATCACCCGATCCGCAAGGACCGGATGCGGTTTGAGGCCCCCCTGCCGGAGGTGATGGAGAAGCTGCTCAAGCTGCTGCGGCGGCGGGCAGGCGTGGACACGCCTCCACCAGCGTCCGAGTGATCGCGGCCTGGGGCTGGCTGAGCAGCTGATCGCCCGGGCCCTCTTCGACGATCTGGCCACCATCGAGCACCACGACCCGCTGACAGAAGCCGCTGGCCACCGAGAGGTCGTGGGTGACAAAGATCAGCCCCAAGCCGAGCCGGTCTTGGAGGGAGCGCAGCAGTTGCAGCACCTCCGCCTGCACCTCGGCATCGAGCATGCTCACGCTCTCGTCGCAGAGCAGCACCTGCGGTTCGAGCACAAGGGCCCGCGCGATGGCAACCCGCTGCTGCTGACCGCCGGAGAGTTGGCGGGGCAGCCGAGCTTCGAAGGCTTCCGGCGGCTGCAGCCCCACCGCCTCGAGCCATTGGCAGGCCTGCTCCCGGGCGGCACTCGGGCTGGCGAGCCCATGGATCAAGAGCGGATCGGCAATCGCTTCCCCAACGGTCATCGCGGGGTTTAAGCAGGCCAGGGGGTCCTGGAACACCATCTGAATGCGGCGGCGGGCCTGGCGTAGGGCTTCGCCTCGCAGGCGCATCAGATCGACCCCCTTGAGCTTCACGCTGCCGCCCCGCACCGGAGTCAGGCCCATCAGGGCGCGGCAGAGGGTGCTCTTGCCGCAACCGGAGGAACCCACCACGCCGATGGTTTCCCCATGGCGTAGCTGCAGGCTGACTCCATCGACGGCCCGGTACCAGCGGGCCTGCCAGGGCAACCCCGGCAGGGGATGCCAGCAGCGCAGTTCCTCTAGCTCCAGCAGAGGGGCGGCATTCGAGGGGGCAGGTGTCAGGCCCCCCTCCCGGGCTCGCGCAGCGCCCACCAAGCGCTGGGCCAGGGGTGATTGCGGGCGGGTGAGCAGCGTGGTCGCCGGCGCCTGCTCCACCAGCTGGCCCTGGTCGAGGACGGCGATTTGATCGCACCAGCGCCCGGCCATCGCGAGGTCATGGCTGATCAGCAAGAGGGCGCTGCCGGCTTCCTCGCAGAGATCGCAGAGCTCCTGCATGACTTGCCCGGCCACGGCCACATCAAGGCTTGTGGTGGGTTCATCGGCAATCACCAGAGCCGGTCGCAGGGCAATCGCCAGGGCAATGGCAAGCCGCTGCCGCATCCCGCCGCTGAATTCATGGGGGTAGCTGCCGTAGCGCTCTTCTGAAATCCCGACCCTCCGCACCAGGGATTGGGCCCGCTCCCGGATTTGGGCTTGCTGCCAGGCCGGACGGTGTTCGCTAATGGTATCGGCGAGGTGTTCGCCGATGGTCATCAGCGGGTTGAGCCGGGTCATAGGGTCCTGAAAGACCAGGCTCACCGCCTCGCCCCGCAGCCGCCGCAGCTCCGCGCGCCGTAGGCCCCTCGGATCACTTCCGTTTAGCCGCAGGCTCCCTTGGCAGCGACTGCCTTTGGGCAGCAGTTGCAGCACGGCTCGCGCGACGGTGCTTTTACCGCAACCGCTGGGCCCCACCAGGGCCAGCCGCTCTCCGCCGTGCAGTCGCAGGTTGAGGCCATCCAGGGTGTTGCTCGCGCTCCCTGGGTAGCGGACACGCAGACCTTGCAGCTCCAGGACCGCAGCGGGATGGGCTGGGGCGGCCATGGTGAAGGCGCTGCAATGACCCCAGGCTGGCAGGTGTGGCAAGGGCAAACCCTCACCTGTGGTCGGTTTGTGAAGGCCACTGCATACGATGGGACAAATCGCAGAGCGCAATGCTCCAGGCGGTGCCCGGTACGGCAGACGGATCCGCCTCTAATGAGGCAGAGGCCGCTGCTGAATGCCAGCCCCCCGGAGCCGCAATCGGCAGACGGGTCATCAATGGCCCCGCGGACTACTGCATTGAGCTGCCGGCGTGGCTGCATACCTGCATCGATCACGTCCCCCCAGGAGCTGGCGAAAGCTGCCCCACCGACACCGAAGCGCTGCTGGCCTCAGCCTTCGACTTCGCCTTTCAACTCCACGACGGCCAGGTGCGGGCCAGCGGTGAGCCCTACATCTGCCACCCGGTCGCCGTCGCGGATCTCTTGCGGGATATCGGTGCCAGCGCCGGGGTGATCGCCGCCGGCTTCCTCCATGACGTAGTGGAGGACACCGAGGTCACGCCCGAGGAGATAGAGCAGCACTTCGGCCCTGAGGTGCGGGGCTTGGTGGAGGGGGTCACCAAGTTGGGCGGCATTCACTTCACTAACAAGACCGAGGCCCAGGCCGAAAACCTGCGCCGCATGTTCCTGGCCATGGCCAGTGACATCCGCGTGGTGCTCGTGAAGCTGGCGGATCGCCTCCACAACATGCGCACCTTGGGGGCGCTCAAGCCGGAGAAGCAGCAGCGCATCGCCCGGGAAACCCGTGAGATCTATGGCCCTTTGGCCAACCGCCTGGGCATCGGTCGCTTCAAGTGGGAGTTGGAGGACCTCGCCTTCAAGATCCTCGAGCCCGAAGCTTTCCGGGATGTTCAGCAGCAGGTCTCCAGCAAGCGCAGTGACCGGGAGCAGCGCCTCGGCGTCACCGCTGAGATCCTCAGCGGCAAGTTGTCCTCGGTGGGGTTGGAGGTATGCGAGGTAAGCGGACGGCCGAAACACCTCTATGGCATCTGGAACAAGATGCAGAGCCAGCGCAAGGCTTTCCACGAGATCTACGACGTGGCGGCGTTGCGGATCATTTGCCCGAACGTCGAGAGCTGCTACCGAGCCCTGGCGGTGGTGCATGACACCTTCCGCCCAATCCCTGGCCGCTTCAAGGACTACATCGGCCTGCCCAAGCCAAACGGCTACCAGTCCCTGCACACGGCGGTGATCGGTCGCCATCGCCCGATTGAGGTGCAGATCCGCACGGCGGAGATGCATCGGGTCGCGGAGTTCGGCATCGCCGCCCACTGGAAATACAAGGAGGGGGGCTCTCCGGCCGCCACGGGATCCGATGCCGAGCGCTTCAACTGGCTGCGGCAGCTGGTGGATTGGCAGAAGGATGGCGTCGGTGAGGACAGTGGCGACTTCCTGCGCTCGATCAAGGAGGACCTCTTCGATGAAGAGGTGTTTGTCTTCACCCCTGGTGGGGACGTGGTGGGCCTTCGCAATGGCTCAACCCCGGTGGACTTCGCCTATCGGATTCACTCGGAGGTGGGTAACCATTGCCAGGGCGCTCGCATCAACGACCGCCTTTGCCCATTGGCAACGCCGCTGCAAAACGGCGACTTCGTTCAGATCCTGACCTCGAAGAACGCGCACCCCAGCCTGGACTGGCTCAATTTTGTGGCGACGCCGACGGCGCGTAACCGGATCCGCCAGTGGTACAAGAAGAGTCATCGCGAGGAGAACATCCAGCGCGGCACCGACATGCTTGAGCGCGAGCTGGGCCGTGATGGTTTCGATGCGCTCCTCAATGGTGAGGCGATGGCGAAGGTGGCTCGCCGTTGCAACCTCGTTGGCACCGAAGACCTGCTGGCGGCTATCGGCTTTGGCGGAGTCACCCTTCACCAGGTTCTGAACCGCCTGCGGGAAGAACTGCGCCTGGCGACTGAGTCCGAGACTCCGGTCGTCAGCGATGAGGAGCTGGCTCGCAATCTGTCCCAGCAGGGTGAGCTGGCCTCGGGCCCTTCGACCCCACTCACAGGCCACGGCGATGCCAGCCCGATCCTGGGTCTGGAGGGCCTGGAATACCGGCTGGGTGGATGCTGCAGTGCCCTGCCCGGCGAAGCGATTGTTGGCACGGTTGCCCTAGGCAATCATGGCATCACAATCCACCGTCAGGACTGCTCCAACCTCCGTTCCGTTCCGGCCGAGCGGCGCTTGCCGGTCCAGTGGAATCCCCAGCTCAGCGATTCCCATCGCCGCCGCTACCCCGTTCAGCTGCGCATCGAGGTGCTAGATCGCGTGGGCGTCCTCAAGGACATCCTCACCCGCCTATCCGATCACCGCATCAACGTCAGCGATGCCCGGGTGCGCACCAACCCCGATCGCCCCGCGCGCATCGACCTGAAGGTCGAGCTGGAGAGCGCCGATCAGTTGCGGAACACCATGAATCAGATCCGCTCCATGGCGGATGTACTGGACATTGCCCGGGCGGGTATCGGCTAGCCCCTGATCAGTTTGGGTCTACACACCAACGCCTCGGCTGGTCAGCTGGGCTACAGCTTCTGCTGGCCAGTTTCTGTAGCAAGAGCGGACTAGACCAACCCGTTGCCATGACCTCTGAACAGGCTGCGCAGCTCATTGATGACGCTCTGGATCTGGTGCAGGAGCGCCTGGAGAGCCTCGGTCAAGGCGAACCCCTTGCCCATCAGGCCCTGATGGATGAGTTCCGCGAGTGGCGCCATCCCCCCGGCGGCCACATCGACTTGATGGTTTGCCCAGGCTTCACAACGAGCTGAGGCAGCGAAAAGAGACACTGGAGGCATGCCCTCCGACACGATCGCTGCCGTCGCTACCGCCGTCGCCGCCGGCGAGGGCAGCGTTTCAATCGTGCGCATCTCCGGGCCCGAGGCCGAAGCCATTGGAGCGCGTTTGTTTGAAGCGCCCGGCCAGCAGGTCTGGGAGAGCCACCGCGTGCTCTTCGGCCATGTGCGCGATCCCGGCAGCGGTGAGCGGGTGGATGAAGCGCTGCTGATCTTGATGCTCGCGCCCCGCAGCTTCACCCGCGAGACCGTCGTTGAGCTGCATTGCCATGGCGGGCTGATTTCCGTGCAGCGCGTCCTCGAGCTGGTGCTGGCCGCCGGGGCTCGACGCGCCTTGCCCGGTGAATTCAGCCAACGGGCCTTCCTCAACGGTCGGCTGGATCTCACCCGCGCTGAGGCCATCAGTGAGTTGGTGACGGCCCGTAGCCGGCGAGCCGCCCAGCTGGCGATGGCCGGTCTAGATGGTGGTCTTGAGCGTCAGATCAGTTCCCTCCGCCTGCGCCTGCTGGATCAGCTGGCAGAGCTGGAGGCGCGGGTGGATTTCGAAGACGACCTGCCGCCCTTGGATGGCGACGCGGTGGCCTCTGAATTGCGGGCTGTGCGCACCGCACTGTTGGAGCTGGTGGCGGACGGTGAGCGCGGTCAACTCCTGCGGGAGGGCCTCAAGGTGGCGATCGTGGGTCGCCCGAATGTCGGCAAGAGCAGCCTGCTCAACCTGCTCAGCCGCAGCGATCGCGCCATCGTCACCGACCTGCCTGGCACCACCCGCGATCTGGTGGAGAGCGAGTTGGTGCTCAAGGGCGTCCCCTTGACCCTGCTGGATACCGCCGGGATCCGTGACACCGAGGACCGCGTCGAGCAGATCGGCATCGAACGCAGTCGCTGCGCCCTGCAGGCTGCGGACGTGGTGCTGCTCTTGTTTGACCTGGTCCAGGGTTGGTTGGCCGAGGACCAGGCATTGCTGGAGTCCCTCCCGCCAGGCATCCCCCATCTGTTGGTGGCCAATAAGGCGGACCAGGCGGCAGCGGAGCCGCCCGCCCACGCCGATGTATGCATCAGTGCCCTGACAGGTGCCGGTCATGGGGAGTTGGTTGATCGTCTGCTGCAGCGCTGCGGCCACGGCGGTGAGCAGGGGCTACAGGTGGCCCTGAATCAACGGCAGCTGGACCTGGCGGTTTCCGCGGCGGCGAGCTTGCAGCGCACCCTGGAGGCCGGTGAGCAGCAGTTGCCCTGGGATTTTTGGACGATTGATCTGCGGGCGGCCGTGCGCTCCCTCGGGGAGATCACCGGTGCGGAGGTCACCGAGGCGGTGCTCGATCGGATCTTCTCCCGCTTCTGCATCGGCAAATAAGGCCAGGAGCTAGGGCAAGCTGCCCTTGGGTCCTGTGAATTCAGATGAGCGCCGCCTCGCTTCCCCTGACGCCAGCCCTTCGGCAGCAGCTGCGCAATTGGCTGCAGGAGGACCTGGGCCGCGGCGACCTCAGCGCCCCCGCCTTGGCCTCTGGTTGCTGCCAGGCCCACTGGATCAGCAAGGCCCCTGGGGTGTTCTGCGGCGGCTCACTCTTGGACGTTGTCTTCCGCGAGCTGGATCCGACCGCGAGCGTGGAGCTGCTGCTGGCGGACGGGGATCTGGTGAGCCCCGGGCAACGCCTGGTGAACCTGGAGGCTGAGGCGGCGGCCTTGGTGGCGGCCGAGCGCACGGCCCTGAATCTGGCGATGCACCTCTCTGGAATTGCCACGGCCACGGCCCTCCTGGTGGCCGAATTGGAGGGCAGCGGGGTCCGCTTGGCGGACACCCGTAAGACCACCCCAGGGCTGCGGGTGCTGGAAAAGTACGCCGTGCGCTGCGGCGGTGGCGTGAACCATCGCCTCGGTGTGGACGATGCGGCGATGCTCAAGGAAAACCACTTGGCCTGGGCCGGTGGGGTGGCCGCCGCGATCGCCGCTGTCCGCGCAGCGGCCCCCTGGCCGGCTCGCGTGATCGTGGAAGCCGAGACCGCCGCTGAGGCCCAGGCGGCGGTTGAGGCGGGAGCTGATGGGGTGTTGCTCGATGAGTTCACCTCGGAGGAGCTGCGGGACCTGGTCCCCCGCTTGCGGGCCCTGAGCCCCCGGCCGGTGGTGCTCGAGGCTTCCGGCGTGCAGCCGGATCAGCTGCGTGCCTATGGGGCTACAGGGATTGATCTGATTTCCACGAGCGCCCCGGTGACCCGCAGCAGCTGGCTGGACCTCAGCATGCGCTTCTCCAGCTGAGCCATTCCCGCGGAGAGGGATGATCTGAAGATCTCCCCCGCATCTCCATGCTCCGCATCGCCCACTCCTTGGAGAACCAGCTGCGGGATGCGATGCAACGGGCCTTCCCCGAGGCCGCGGCGGCCGGGCAGGCCTTTGATCCCCAGCTCGCCCCGGCCAGTAAGCCGGAATTCGGGGATTTTCAGGCCAATGGTGCCTTGCCCCTGGCCAAGCCCTTGGGCCAGCCCCCCCGCAAGATCGCCGAGGCGGTGGTGGAGCAGCTAATGGCCGATGCGGCCTTCATGGCCCTTTGCCAGGACCCGCAGATTGCGGGCCCAGGTTTTATCAACATCACGCTCCAGCCCGAGCGTTTGGCGGCGGAGGTGCAGCAGCGACTTGGGGATGCCCGCCTCGGCGTTCCCGCCGTGGAGCAGGCCGCGCCGGTGGTGGTGGACTTCTCCAGCCCCAATATTGCCAAGGAGATGCACGTGGGGCACCTGCGCTCCACGATCATTGGCGACTCCCTGGCCCGTGTTCTGGAGTTCCGCGATCATCCGGTCCTGCGGCTGAACCACGTGGGGGATTGGGGCACCCAGTTCGGGATGCTGATCACCCACCTGAAGCAGGTGGCCCCGGAAGCGCTGGAGACCGCAGATGCGGTCGATCTTGGTGACTTGGTGGCATTTTACCGCGAGGCCAAAAAACGCTTCGATGAGGACGAGGCTTTCCAGACCACCTCACGAGAGGAGGTGGTGAAACTCCAGGGCGGTGACCCGGTCTCCCTGAAGGCCTGGGGGCTGCTCTGTGATCAGAGCCGCCGCGAGTTCCAGAAGATCTACGACCGCCTCGACATTCGCCTGAGCGAACGGGGTGAATCCTTCTACAACCCCTATCTGGAAGGGGTCGTCCGCGACCTGGAGGCCACGGGCCTGCTCGTGGTGGATGACGGTGCGCGCTGCGTCTTTCTCGAGGGGGTGAGCGGCAAGGACGGCAAGCCCTTGCCGGTGATCGTCCAGAAGAGTGACGGCGGATTCAACTACGCCACCACCGACCTGGCGGCCATTCGTTATCGCTTTGGCTCAGCCCCGGAGGGGGACGGCGCCCGCCGGGTTGTATACGTGACAGATGCTGGCCAGGCGAACCACTTCGCGGGAGTCTTCCAGGTGGCCCGCCGGGCTGGTTGGTTGCCCGAGGGTGCGCGCTTGGAGCACGTGCCCTTTGGTTTGGTTCAAGGGGAAGACGGCAAGAAGTTAAAAACCCGTGCCGGGGATACTGTGCGCCTGCGGGATCTTTTGGATGAGGCCGTTGAGCGCTCTGAGGCGGACCTGCGTCGTCGCCTCGAGGAGGAGGGCCGCAGCGAGGACGAGGCCTTCATCGAGCACGTCGCCACCACGGTTGGTCTGGCGGCCGTGAAGTACGCCGACCTCAGCCAGAACCGCATCACCAACTACCAGTTCAGCTTTGATCGGATGCTGGCCCTGCATGGCAACACAGCTCCCTACTTGCTTTACGCGGTGGTGCGCATTGCCGGCATCGCCCGTAAAGGCGGGGACCTGGATACGGCCGCGATTGGGCCACTTCAGTTCAATGAGCCCAAGGAATGGGCCCTGGTGCGGGAGTTGCTCAAGTTCGATGCCGTGGTCGCCGAGGTCGAGGAGGAGCTGCTGCCCAATCGTCTCTGCACCTATTTGTTTGAGCTCTCCCAGGTGTTCAACCGCTTCTACGACCAGGTGCCCGTGCTCAAGGCTGACCCAGACTCTCTTCCCTCCCGTCTCGCCCTTTGCCGTCTCACCGCCGACACCCTCAAACTGGGGTTGGGTCTGTTGGGCATCCCAACGCTGGATCGGATGTGATGGAGCAAGCGTGGCCACCGGCTCGCCCTGAAGTGGAGAGCCTCCATGCCTACAGCGCTCCCCTGGAGGGACGCCGGTCGTTGCTGCGACTCGACTTCAACGAAAACACCGTCGGCCCCAGCCCCTGCGTTGTCGAGGCGCTGCGAGCCATCCCTGCTGATCAGATCGGGATTTACCCCGAGTACGACGGCCTGCGGGAAGCCGTCGTCGCCAACCTGGGACTGCCGCTACAGCCCGAGCAAGTCGGACTGTTCAACGGTGTCGATGCGGCCATCCACGCCGTCTTTCACTCCTATGGCGACCGCGGGGAGACGTTGCTCACCACGTCGCCGACCTTTGGCTACTACACGCCCTGCGCTCAGATGCAGGGGATGACGATCGAGGCGGTTCCCTATGTGGGGGAGGCCTTTGACTTTCCGCTGGAGACGATTCGCGAGCGCCTGAAGGCCCTAAAGCCCCGACTGCTCCTGATCTGTAATCCGAACAACCCCACCGGGACCCGCCTCGCTCCAGATGTCATCTGCGAGCTCGCTGCCGCAGCACCATCGACGTTGGTGGTGGTGGATGAGCTCTACGAGGCCTTCACAGGCGACAGCGTTCTCCCCAGTGCCGACTTCGCAGCCACGTCGAATCTGCTGGTGCTGCGCTCGCTGGCCAAAACCGCCGGTTTGGCTGGGTTGCGCATCGGCTTTGCCATGGGGCACGCCGCCGTGGTCGATCGCGTCAGCCGGGTCACGGGGCCCTACGACATCAACAGTTTTGCGGTGACGGCGGCCTTCGCAGCTCTGAAGGATCAGGCATACGTGGATGCCTACGTCCAGCAGGTCCTCCAGGCCAGAACCTGGTTGGCGGAGACGCTCCAGGCCGCAGGTGTTCGACACCACATCGATGGCGGGAACTACCTGCTGGTCTGGCCCAAGGCTGATCCGGCGCTGATCGATCAGGGGCTTCGTCAGGCCGGGATTCTGGTGCGGGCCATGACCGGTAAGCGATTGATTGATGGCTCGCTGCGGGTCAGCCTGGGCACCACGGCGCAGATGCAGCAGTTCTGGGCGGCCTATGCGGCCCTCGATGGGCTCGCGACTTAGCGCATCACATCGATTTGGGTGCCCTCACCGAGCTGGCCGGGCAGGCTCAGCACGCGGCCGACCCGTTTGACGCTGGTGCCCTTCATGGCCTCGAGGAAGGGTTCAACGCTGCTTTGGTCGCAGTTCGCCGGGGTCTTGCCGCTGACGTACTGAACTGGGATGACCCGTTTGGGTGCCAGCTCGCGCACCACCGCCGCGGCTTCCGCGCCGTCGTAAACCTTCGCGCCACCGCCAACACCGAGGATCAGCACGTCGGGCTTGCCAAGCAGCACCCGATCTTCCGGAGTCAGCTTGGCGGCCGTGCCCCCCAGGTGGGCAAAGGTCAGGCCCCCCTGGCGCCAGCGCCAGAGGGTGGCTTGTCCAAACCGACGTCCGCCGAAGCGGTCATGGGGTGCCGAGATGCCTTCGATCTTGAGGCCGGCCAGGCGGTAGGAGCCGGGTTGGCTTAGAAACTTGCCGCTGGCCACAGGGGCCCCTTCATCTAGCAGCAGGCTGCTGGCCAGGATCACGTTGGCTTTGACCTTGGGTTCCGCCAGTCCCGCGGCGCAGGCCACGGCCTTGAAAGGGTTGATCAGAACCTTGGCTCCACCGCCTCGGATCATGAGGGCGCTGTGGCCGTAGCTGGTGATCGTCACACCGGTGCCGGCGCTTGCCGCCAAGGGGAGAGCGACGGCTGCGGCAGCCAGGGTGCGGATCAGCAGGGCCATGGAGCAGCTGGAGTTGGGCCGAACGTTAGCCGGCTGCCGCTTGGGCCAGGAAATTCCCCAGCAGCTGATGACCGCTCTGGGTGAGCACGCTTTCCGGGTGGAATTGCACCCCCTGTAGGTGGGTAAATTCCCTGTGACGCAGGCCCATGATCGTGCCGTCATCCAGCCAGGCCGTTATCTCCAAGCAGTCCGGCAGGGACTCCCGCTCGGCGATCAGGCTGTGATAGCGGGTGGCCGTCAGCGGGTTGGGCAGGCCGGCGAAGACGCCAGCTCCCTCATGGAGCACCGGAGAGGTCTTGCCGTGCATCAGTTCCTTTGCCCGGATCACCTTGCCGCCATAGACCTGGGCGATGGATTGATGGCCGAGGCAAACCCCCAGGGTGGGGATGGTGGGGCTCAGTCCCCGCAGGACCTCGAGGCAGACGCCGGATTGATCAGGATCGCCAGGACCCGGTGAAATCAACATCGCGTCCGGATTCAGCGCCCGGATCTGCTCCAGCGTGAGGGCGTCATTTCGCTCTACCCGCAGGTCCTCGGTGATCGGGTGGTCGGCCGCCAGTTCACCCAGGTACTGCACCAGGTTGAAGGTGAAGCTGTCGTAGTTGTCGAGAACGAGAAGCATCAGCCCTGCAGCCAGGGAACCATTCAAACGCCCAGACGGACCAAGAGGGCGGGGAAGATCAGGAGCGCTGCAATCACTACGGAACTGAGGGCGGCCACCAAGACCGCTGCGGCAGCGCAATCCTTCGCGATGCGTGCCAGGGGGTGGAACTGCCGGCCGATCGCGAGATCCACCACCGCTTCGGTGGCGGTATTGATCAGCTCCAGCACCAGGACCGCGGCCACGGTTAAGACCAGGACGGCCAACTGCGGCAAGGGCAGCTGCAGCCAGAGGCCCAGGCCAAAGACGCAGACCCCGGTCACCACGTGGATGCGGAAATTGCGCTGGCTGCGGAAGCCGTAGATCAGACCCTGGGCCGCATAGCGAAAACTCGCGGGCAGATTGTTGGCCACTTGCCAGGCTCCAAGTCTCCTCACCTTGCTGGCTGACTCAGCCGTTTGCTGGAGGCTGGGTCTGGCGTTCGGGGTGGATTCCTTGGGTTGGAGCATCGGCAAAGGCGCCAAGCGCAGGCCTTTGGCCGCACCCTACCGCTGCTGGATTCAGTCGAGAAGCTGCTGCTGCCGCTGCAGCATCGCTTCGAGGCTGGCGTCGTCGGGGTGATCCCACCCCAGCAGATGGAGCAAGCCATGGGTGGCCAGGAACAGCAGTTCATCCCGCAGGCTGTGCTGGTGCTCCGGGGCCTGACGGGCGGCAGTCTCGATCGAGATCACGATGTCGCCCAGCTCCAGGCCATCGAGCAGTCCGTCCTCTACGTCGAAGTCCGGTATCGGGATGGCGGGGGCATCGTCGAGGCCATCGTCCTGGGCGGCGAAGGCCAGCACGTCCGTCGGCCCGGCTTTGTCTCGCCAATCACTGTTGAGGGCTGCGATCTCCTCATCGCAGACCAGGCTCAGGCCCAGGCTGTAGGCCGGAGCCAGTAGGGACTCAGGCAGTTCGGCGCTGAGTTGGGCCAACCAGCCACTGATCAGCCCATGCCACGGTTCAATGCCGCTGATCGGATCACAGAGGTCAGCGGCGTCCTGGACCAGGGTCTCCGGTAGATCCTCCGCGGCCTCAAAGGCCAAGTCGAGATCCGGGTCCGTCGTCATCGCCTCAGGCTCCAGGCAGTTGGGGTTTGCCTAGCCAGGCCACCAGGAGGATGAAGCCGAGGAAGCCCAGGCCGGTCAAGCCGAAATGGAACATGCTCAGCTTCCCTTTCCGCACCATGTTGCGCATCGCCAGTTTCGTGAAACTGGGGTTCTCGCCCGAGGGTGGCGTTGAGGGATCAGTCATCGCTGCTGGCTCCTGCGACTTCGACGCTGGCATGCAGCAGGCTTTGGATGAAGGGATCGAGATCCCCATCCATCACCCCTTGCACGTCGGTGGTTTCGTGCTGGGTGCGCAGGTCTTTCACCATTTGGTACGGGTGGAAGACGTAATTCCGGATTTGATTGCCCCAGGCGGCTTCAACGATGTCGCCGCGGATGTCGGCAATCTCAGCGGCCCGCTGCTCTTGGGCGATCACCAGCAGCTTGGCCATCAGCAGGGCCATCGCCTTTTCCTTGTTCTGGAGCTGGGAGCGCTCCTGGGTGCAGCGCACGAACAGGCCGGTCGGAATGTGGAGGATCCGCACAGCGGTCTCCACCTTGTTCACGTTCTGACCGCCGGCGCCGCCGGAGCGGGACGTGGTGATCTCCAGGTCCTTTTCGGGGATGTCCAGCTTCACCTCCTCCTCGATCTTTGGCATCACCTCCACGCCCGCGAAGCTGGTTTGGCGCTTGTCGTTGGCGTTGAACGGGGAGATGCGCACCAGCCGGTGCGTGCCCTTCTCGTTGCGCAGATAGCCGTAGGCGTAGCGGCCCTCGATTTCGATCGTGCAGCTCTTGATGCCCGCCTCCTCCCCGTCGCTGAGTTCGTCGACGGTCACCTTCATGCCGTGGTCTTCGGCCCAGCGGGTGTACATCCGCATCAGCATCAGTGCCCAGTCCTGGGCGTCGGTGCCGCCGGCACCGGCATTAATGCTGATGACCGCTCCTTCCTTGTCATAGGGGCCGCTGAGCAGGCGCTCGAGTTCCCAGCGGTCCAGGTCGGCCCGCAGTTTCTTCAGGGCGGCATCCGATTCGCTGAGCAGCTCCTCGTCGGGTTCCAGGCCGTAGATCTCGACCGTGGCTTCGGCGTCGGCCACGGCGCCCTGCCATTGGGCGAGCTGCTCGAGCTGAGCCTTCACCTCGTCCAGTTGGCGCATCTTGGCTTGCGCCTGTTTCTGGTCATCCCAGAAGTCGGGCTGGGAGGCCAGTTGCTCGAGGTCCTGTTGCCGTGCGTTCAGTGCAGCGACGTCAAAGACAGTCCTGGGCATTGCCCAGGCGGTCAGTGAGCTCGGAGAGATCGCGCTTGAAGTCGGTGAGGTCGAGCACCGGGCAGGAAGGAACTTGGTTTGACCGTATCAGTGCAGCTCGAGCGCAGGGCGGCTTCCCGTCCAAGCCCCTCAAATCTCGCTTCTAGGATTTCCCCATACTTGAGAATTGGCGCGATGCCGACGGTTGAGATCTACACCTGGCGCGCCTGTCCGTTTTGCATCCGCGCTAAGGCCCTCCTGGACCGCAAAGGGTTGACCTACACCGAGTACGCCATCGATGGCGATCAGGCCGCTCGCCAGGCGATGTCCGAGAAGGCGGGTGGGCGCACCAGTGTTCCTCAGACTTTTATTGATAGTCAGCACGTGGGTGGGTGTGATGATCTCTATGCGTTGGAGCGCAGCGGTCAGCTCGATGCCCTGCTGGGAGCCTGAGCTTGAGCGCGCTCACTAGCGATCTGCCCGCCCAGTTGTTCGTGATAGATCCCATCGCGCGGCTGCGTCCCACCAAGGACTCCAGCGTTGCCCTGATGCAGGCGGCCCAGCGGACTGGTCATCAGGTCTGGGTCTGCACGCCGGCTCAACTCTCCGTTCAAGGTCAAAGCACCTTGGTGCTGGCCCAGCCGATCCGTTTGGCTGAGATCCTCCCGACGGCCAGCGGTTGGGATTTGCCGGAGCGTTGGTTCGAAGCCGATGAACCCCGCTGGCTTCCCCTGTGTAGCTTCCCCCTGGTCTGGATGCGGAAGGATCCGCCGGTGGATGAGGCCTACCTCTACGCCACCCATCTGCTGGAGCTGGCCGAGCGTCATGGGGTGCGGGTGCTGAATCGCCCCGCGTCTCTGCGGGCCTGGAACGAAAAGCTTGGTGCCCTGCGCTGGAGCCATTTGATGGCCCCCAGCCTGGTCAGTGCGGATGTCGAGCAGTTGGCGGCCTTCGCCGCGGAGCACGGTGATGTCGTGCTGAAACCCCTGGGTGGCCGGGCCGGCCAGGGGGTCGTGCGCAGCCATGGGGAAGCCCCCGGGTTGAAGGCCCTGCTGGAACTGGTAACGGCCCAGCAGGGCTTGCCGGTGATGGTGCAAGCGTTTTTGCCGGCGGTGACCGAGGGCGATAAGCGCATCCTGCTGGTGGACGGGGAGCCCCTTGGAGCGGTGAACCGGATGCCGGCAGCTGGGGAGTTCCGCAGCAACTTGGCGGTCGGTGGCTCACCTCAGGCCACCGAATTGACGGATCAGGAGCGTCAGATCTGTGCCGAGTTGACCTCGTCCCTGCGCGCCGAAGGGTTGTTCTTTGTGGGCATCGATGTCATCGATGGACGCCTGAGTGAGATCAATGTCACCAGCCCCACCGGGGTGCGTGAGGTTGAGCGTCTGAGCGGCATCCCCTTGGCCGATCAGGCCATGGAGCGTCTGTTAGCCGGGTAGTGCCGCCCCGCAGTTGTCCCAGAACTGGGCTTCAGCCCTGTGGCATTTGGCGTTCCAGTGCCCGCAGCTCCGGTGGACGAGGGTCGTTTGAAGCCGCTGCATTTGTTGGAATTTGGCGCCGACGATTCCCGTTGGCAGGGCAATGATGCTGTAGCCCAGCAGCATCACCAGCGCAGCCACCAGGCGACCGAAGGGGGTTACGGGAGTGACATCGCCGTAGCCAACCGTGGTGATCGTCACCACGGCCCAATAGATCCGAATCGGGATGCTGCTGAAGCCGCTTTCAGGACCTTCGATCACGTACATCAAGGTGCCAATCAGCACCACTAGAGCGACGATCGTCAGCAAGAACACTCTGATCTTGCAGTGGCTCCGCACCAATGCTTGGCGCAGTTGATTGGCTTCGTTGAGATAGGCCTCCAACTTCAGGATCCGGAACATACGCAACAGCCGTAGCACGCGGATGATCAGAAACGATTGGAGTAGGGGAACCCCAATGGTTAGCGGGGGGGGAATGCTTGAGCAGATCCACCAAGCCAAAGAAGCTGCGCCCTTAGCGCAGGGGCGCGCGGCTGCGCTAAGGGCGCAGCAGGTACTCCAGGCTGAAAAGGGTGGAGAAGACTCGCTCGGTGCCGCTGAACCAGGGACCAAAGCGACGTCCAAGGGGGGCATCGCTCTCCAGCTCCACCAGCAGGACGCTCAGGCTGATGCCAATAAGGAGGCCGAGGTCGAAGGATTTGCCGGCGGGGGTGTCCGATTCGAAGATCACCTGCTCGAGCCGGGTCTTGCCGAGCCATTGCCGCAGGCCGAGGGCAAATATGACTGTCCCCACCCCCAGGCCTGCCCCCGGCTGCATCACCGCAGGCTCTCGCTGTGGGGCAAATCGAGTTGCTGTTGGAGCACCCCGAGCTTCAGGGCAACTTCCGCCAACTCCCGCTCCACGGCGGATCCACGCACTAGGCCAGCGCCAGCGGTGAGCTCGAGGCGGCGTCCTTGGAGGGTGCCGCTGCGGATGGCGACGCGCAGTTCCGTATCCCCCTCACTGTCGATCCAGCCTATGGGGGCGGCGTAGTAGCCCCGCTCAAAGGGCTCCAGGCTGCGTAGAGCTGTCATCGCCTCGCGGCAGGGCAGGCCGGCTACCGCTGGGGTTGGATGCAGGGCGGCCGCCAGGGAGAGCGGTTGCTGATCCCCAAGCGCTGCACTGATGGGGGTGTGCAGGTGCACCAGTTGTCCGTGCCTGGCGAGCCGGGGGTGACGGGGGCGCTGGCTTTCTAGGCCTGCCCCGCGCAGCACATCCGTGATGGCTTCCACCACCAGTTCATGTTCGCGGAGGTCCTTGTCGGAGCGGGTCAGCAGGTCAGCGGTGGGACCGACCGGTGCGGTGCCGGCCAGGGCATCGCTGCGCAGTTGGCCCTGCCGCACCGTCAGGAGTCGCTCAGGGGAGGCCCCAAGCAGGGCCGGGCCTCCGGCTTGCTGCCAGAGGAAGCGGCAGCTGCCGGGTTGGCGCCGCCGCAATTGGGCGAGCAGCTGCAGGGGGTCGAGGGGTTGATCCAGCAGCAGTTGCTGCCGCACCGCCAGCACCAATTTGCGCAGGCGGCCTTCTTCGACGAGTTCCACGCCGCGCTGCACCACCGAGCGGTAGCCCTCCTGCCAGGAGGAGCGGCTGGCAATGGCCGGGCCGGGGGCATCGCCTTGATCCGCGCAAGGCAGGGCACCGAGGCGCTCGGCCTGCTCCCAGAGTTCTTCGGCGACGCTGCGGGCGCTGATATCGCCGCCGAGGTTGCGCTGGAGACGCAGCCAGCAGTGCCGGCCCTGTTTGCTGAGTTGCCAGCGGGGCAAGACCGCCTGGACCCCTGGAACCCCTTCGCCCTCGTGGAGCGGGCTGTCGAAGAAAGAGAAGGCCAGCAGGACCCGTGGCCGTGCCAGGGGTGGGCAGTGTTGCGGTGCGGCGAGGCGATTGAGGCTGACGGCGCTGAAGCGCTGGGCCAGCTCAAAGCGCCGGGGGCCGCTGAGTTCAAGGCTGTTGCAGCGTCCGCTCGCGGCCAAGCAAAGCCCTGGGGCGCTGTCCCATAGGAAGCGGAACCGTTCCCCCTCCTCCAGCTGGCTGAGCAGGGCCATCGGATCCCGGCTTGGAATCGCCATGGCCAGGCTGAGCACGCCCTCTCCCTCGAGCTGGCGCTCGCCGGCCTGGGCGGCGGTCAGCAGATCGCTGAAGCGGGTTGTGACGCTGGTGGGGGCCTGCAACCGAAACGGGCCGATGCGGCTGCTCAAATGTATGGGCCTTCCCGCACCTAGAGTTGCCTCTGCCCGCTGACGAGCCTCAGGTCGTCGCAAGCCTTCATGCCCCTGTCGCTGAGCGCAGGCGCCTTTGGAAGGCTGCGATCAAGTGGCCGATGTACGCCGTGGCCGTGATGCCAGTGCTGCTGGCCGCTGGTTTGCGGATGCAGCAGGGGCTCACGGTGCGGCTCGATCAGCTTGTCCTCTTTCTGCTGGCGGCCGTGTTGCTGCTGGCTTGGGAAAACCTGGCCAATGACGTCTTTGATGCCGACACCGGCGTCGACGCCACCGGCAAGCCCCATTCCCTGGTGAACCTCACCGGCCGGCGGGATCGGGTCTCGCTTCTCGCCAATGGCGCGCTGCTGCTGGGCTTGCTCTTGATGGCTCTGGTCGCTGTGCGCAGCAACGGCGCGGTCCTCGCCCTGGTGCTCGCCTGTTGTGGCCTGGGCTATGTCTATCAAGGTCCGCCCTTTCGCCTGGGGTATCGGGGGCTGGGGGAGCCGCTCTGCTGGTTGGCCTTTGGCCCCTTGGCGACAGCCGCTGGCTTGATGGCCCTTGCCCCCGCGGGTGCGGCCGCGGTGCCCTGGCGTGCCGCCCTGGAGCTGGGGAGTGGCCCCGCCCTGGCAACAACCTTGGTGCTGTTCTGCTCCCACTTCCATCAGGTGGAGGAGGACGCCGCCCACGGCAAACGCTCGCCGGTCGTCCGGCTGGGAACGGGTCGGGCCGCGGCATTGGCGCCCTGGTTTGTGGCGGGTTGTCTCGCTTTTGAGTGGGCCCCGGTGCTCGTCAACCACTGGCCCCTGACAGCATTGCTGAGCGCGGCCGGTTTGCCTGCGGCCCAGGCCTTGACCCGCCTGCTGCGCGAGCATCACAGCGAACCTGACCGCATTGTCGGCAGCAAATTCTTGGCCCTGCGCTTCCAGGCCCTGAACGGTTTGGGCCTCGCACTCGGTTTGGCCCTTGGGCCCTTGCTGGGCTGATGCAGCTGCAATGGCGGCCCTACACCTTCCGGCTGACCAGTGCCCTGGTCAGTGCCCAAGGGCGCTGGCTCGACCGTCGTGGTTGGCTGCTGCGGCTGGAGGCTCCAGATGGGCGGTTGGGTTGGGGGGAAGTTCCCGATTTGCCAGCGGCTTGGCGGACCCCAGAGCCCGAACGTCCTCCGCTTGCGGAGGCCCTCGCCCAGCTTCCTAAGGAGCTGGACCGGTCCTGTCTGGAGGCCCAGTTGCCCGCGCTGCCCAGGGCCTTCGCCTGTGGCTTGGGCATGGCCTTAGCGGAACTCGATGGCATTGGCTGGCTGGAGGCGCCGGAGTCCGCGGAGCTCTTGCCGGCTGGGAAGGCGGTGCTGCCGGCGCTGGAGGCACTGCGGCAGCGATCCGGCAATCATCCTCGCTGCGTGAAGTGGAAAGTCGCGGTTGTCGCCGATGCCGAGGAACGCGTGTTGCTCGAGCGGTTGTTGGAGCAGCTCCCGCTTGACTGGGGGCTGCGCCTCGATGCGAACGGTGGCTGGGATCGCCCGGTGGCGGAGGGTTGGGCGGATCGCCTCGTCGGCGAGCCGCGTTTGCAGTGGCTGGAGCAGCCCCTGGAGCCCGCCGACCTGGAGGGGCTGCAGGCCCTGGCGCAGCGGCTGCCGGTCGCCCTCGATGAATCCCTGCGGCAGTGCCCGGAGTGCGTTGATGCGGGCTGGCCCGGCTGGCTGGTGCATCGGCCCTTGGCGGAGGCGGACCCGCGTCCGTTGCTGGAGCAGTTGCAGCGGGGCGTGCCTCGCGTGATGGTCAGTACGGCCTTTGAAACCGGGATCGGCCGCCGTTTTCTTCAGCACCTGGCTGGCCTGCAGGCCCTGGGCCCCACCCCGGTAGCACCGGGCTTTGCGCCGGCCTGGCAGCCGGAAGGCCCACTGTTCAGCCCGGATCCGCAGGCGGTCTGGGAGGCGGCAGCGCCATGAGTGGGATCGAGGTGCTGTTGGACCAGGGGGATCGCGCCGCTTTGGCCGAGCAGCTGCGGCAGCACTGTCGGGAAGGCCGGACAACCGCCGTGGTCACCCCCCAAGAGCGAGCGCAGCTCGAGCCTCTCCTGGCGGCGCCGTTGCCGGAAGCCGTGGGGCCGGCCTTGGTTCTGGGTACCGGCGGCAGCACCGGCGGTCGCCAGTGGTGCCTGCAGCCTCTGGCCCATCTGCAGCGAGCGGCCAGGGCCACGGCCGAATGGCTTGAGGGAATCGGCATGGATGCAGGCGCTTGTGAGCTGCTGAACCCGCTGCCTCTTAACCACATCAGCGGTCTGATGCCCCTGGTCCGCGCAGAGAACTGGCGGGTGCCCGTGCGCTGTCTGCCGCCGCAGTGGTTGCGGGAACCGGCCCTGCTGGCGCATCAGGCCCCCTTGGATCCTGCGCGGCCGGCCTTGCTCTCGCTGGTGCCCACGCAACTGCAGCGTCTGCTCGAGGATCCCCGCGGCCTGGCTTGGCTGCGGGGCTGCGCCCTCATTTGGGTAGGTGGTGCGGCCTTGCCTCAGCCCCTGGCGGAGGTCTGCCGCCGGGAGGGCTTCCCCCTGGCCCCTTGCTATGGAAGTACCGAAACCGGGGCGATGGTTTCGGCCCTGGCACCTCAGGCGTTTTTGGCGGGAGAGAGCGGGTGTGGTCAGCCCCTGCCCCATGCCGAGCTGCGGTTGGATCCCAGCAGTGGAGCCTTGCAGATCCGCAGCGGCAGCCTGGCGGCGGCCCTCTGGTCCGGGGACGCCTGGCAACCGTTGCCGCTGCAGCAGGGCTGGTGGAGCAGTGGCGATCTGGCTCGCATGGAGGCCCGTGGTCTTCAGTTGCTGGGCCGCCGCGATGGGGCGATCCAAAGCGGCGCTGAAACGGTCTTCCCCGAGCAGGTGGAAGAGGCGCTGTTTCGGCTGATCAAAGAGGCGGGGCTCACGATCGAGGCGTTGCTGCTGCTTCCCCAGGACGACCCCCTCTGGGGAGCCCGGTTGTCGGCCCTGGTGCGGCCGGCCGAGCCCCAAGATTGGCCGGCCTTGGAGCGGAGCCTGCGGCAGTTGGCTGAGCACTTGCCGCCGGCGCAGCGGCCCCGGCAATGGCTGCTTTGTAAGGGCCTGGAGCGCAACGCGATGGGCAAGTGGGAGCGCCAGCGCTGGCTCCAATGGGTTGAGTCCCGGCCGTGACAGATCGCGCCTGAGTTGCTAAAAGCGGCCTATGGCGGGAGGACCCATGGCCGAGAGCAACCTCACCGAAGCCAGCAATAAAAAGCTCGCCGCTGGATTGCTCGCGATCTTTTTGGGTTCATTCGGTGTTCACAAATTTGTGCTCTGTTACAACACCGCTGGCTTGATCATGTTGCTCGTCACGGTCTTGACATGTGGGGTCGCAGGTTTTGTGATGGGGGTGATTGGAATCATCGAAGGCGTCATCTATCTCACGAAGTCTCCAGACGAATTCGAGTCGATCTATCTACAGAACAGCAAAGAGTGGTTCTGAGGTGCAGCTGTGAGGTCGGCCCATCTCTGGATTTTGCCGCTCTCTGCTTTTTTGAGTGTGGGCCTGTTTGCCACAATCCCGGTGGATGGATTTCATCCCGTTGCACTTCTCGCCAGCTTGTTGCCGCTGCAATTGGCGGCCCTGTTTTGGTGCCTTGGGGTGATCTCTAAAGGGGCCGAATCCCGCCTTGAAGGGCAGAGGCTTCCAGCCATCGATTGATTCCCTGTGGCAATTCGCAGCGCTGCCGTCCGTCGGTTCGGATGGCGACATGGCGGGTGAGCCCTTCTGCTACCAGCTGGTCTTCGCTGCTGAAGCTGTAGCGCACTTCAAAGCAGCTGGGATCGAGCCGCGTTGGTTTGACCTGGATCGTCAGTGGTGAGCCACAGATCAGCGGCCGGCGGAAATCAGCGCTGCAGTGAACGATCGGGAGTCCCACTTCTGGGGTGCAGCGGGGGGTCGGAAAAATCTCGGCGGCGTTGAGGCCAAAGCGCTCGAGGCTTTCTTCGTAGGCCTCATGGCACCAACGCAGGAGCTGTTGGAAATGCATCACGCCAGCGCCATCGGTTTCGCCGAAACGCACGCTGCGGCAAAGAATCAACCAGCTGTTCGGATTCATTGCTCGCTGCAGTCAAACCCGCATTGGGGTCTTCACCATTGGTTCAGTTTGCGGGATGGCATGGCGTCGCCGCTGCCTGCAACAAGGGGCTGATTAGTGGAGCTGCGCCAGTGGGAAGTGCAGCAGGCCTGGGCCGGTCCAACCACCCAAGCTCACTCCCAGGCGCAGGAACCAATAGCCCAGGAGGGCGATGACACCAGCGCCGAGGGGCCACGCCGGAATCCCTGGCGGCAGCAGGCGGCGTTGGCGGATCGAGACGATGGACCAAGTCACGAGGGCAACGGCCACCAACGGACCAAAGGCATGGAGCTGTAGTGCCCGATCCAGGTTGCCGGTCAAGCTCGCGGCGGTGGCGCGGGTCAGATAGCAGGTCGGGCAGGGAATGCCCGTGAGCGCCCGAAACGGACAGCTCCAGCCGGGCAGGCCTGGGTGCAGGCCCTTCAGCCACAGGGAACAGGTGAGGCCAGTAGGCAGCAGACAACCGCTGCTTCGAATCCGTTGAAGAAACCGGTTAGCGGTCAACCGAGCCCATGATCACATCGATGGAGCCCAGAATCGCCATGATGTCTGCCACTTTGGCTCCCTTGAGGATGTGAGGAAGGATCTGGAGGTTGGTGAAGTCGGCCGCGCGGATCTTGAAGCGCCAGGGGGTCACATCGTTGTTGCCCTGCAGGAACACCCCGATTTCACCCTTGCCTGATTCCAGGCGGGTGTAGAGCTCACCGTTGGGGATTTTGAAGGTCGGCGCCACTTTCTTGGCCACGATTTGATAATCGAAGCCGGTAAATTCACTTCCCTTGCCCTCGGCTATACGCCGCGCTTCGAGGTTCTCGGTGGGGCCGCCGGGGATCATCCGGCAGGCCTGGCGCAGGATCTTCAGGGACTGGCGCATCTCCTCGATGCGGACGCGGTAGCGGGCGAAGCAGTCGCCTTCCTTCTCCCAGGCCACATCCCAGTCGAAGTCGTCATAGCACTCGTAGTGGTCGACCTTGCGCAGGTCCCAGGGCACCCCGGAGGCCCGCAGCATTGGGCCGGAAAGGCTCCAGTTGATCGCCTGCTCACGGGTGATCGTGCCAAGGCCCTCAATCCGCTTGCGGAAGATCGGGTTGTTGGTTATCAGCTTTTCGTATTCGTCGATCTTCGGCCCGAACCAATCGCAGAAGTCCAGGCATTTGTCCAGCCAGCCGTAGGGCAGGTCCGCTGCGACACCACCGATGCGGAAGTAGTTGTTGTTGATCAGGCGCTGCCCGGTGGCGGCTTCCCAGAGGTCGTAGATCATCTCCCGCTCGCGGAAGATGTAGAAGAACGGCGTCTGGGCGCCCACGTCCGCCAGGAAGGGGCCAAGCCAGAGCAGGTGGTTGGCGATGCGGTTGAGCTCGAGCATCAACACGCGGATGTAGCTGGCTCGCTTGGGCACCGGCACGTCGGCCAGGCGCTCTGGGGCGTTGACCACGATTGCTTCGTAGAACATGCCCGCCGCGTAATCCATGCGGCTGACGTAGGGCACGAACATCACGTTCGTGCGGTTCTCGGCGATCTTCTCCATGCCTCGGTGGAGGTAGCCGATGACCGGCTCGCAATCCACCACGTCCTCCCCGTCCAGGGTGACCACAAGCCGCAACACCCCGTGCATCGAGGGGTGGTGGGGCCCGAAGTTCACCACCATCGGCTCCGTGCGCGTTTCCAGCTGCGTCATGGGGCCGAGGAAGAGGGCTCGCTTGTGGGATCTTAGGAAGGAAGGGCCCGTTGCTTACACGTCCGCTGGTTCAGGCCTATGACCACGTGCCTGTGCTGGCAGCGCAGGTGATGGCCAGTTTCGCTGCGCTGGAACCCCTTTTGCAGGAGCGGGACGGTGGTCTGCTGATCGATTGCACCCTCGGTGGCGGCGGCCACAGCGCCATATTGCTCGAGGCACACCCCAGCCTGCGCCTGGTGGGGTTGGACCAGGACCCCACGGCCCGGCAGGCGGCGGCGGAGAGCCTGGCCCCCTTCGCTGATCGGATCACGATTGTCGCCACCAACTTCGCGGACTACCAGCCCCAGGAGCCGGCCCTGGCGGTCATGGCCGATCTCGGCGTGAGCAGCCCCCAGTTGGATCTAGCGGAGCGGGGCTTCAGCTTTCGCCAGGATGGTCCGCTGGACATGCGGATGAATCCCCAGGTCGGGGAGACCGCCGCGGAGTTGATCGAGCGTCTCGAGGAAACCGAGCTGGCGGATCTGATCTACGCCTATGGCGAGGAGCGGCTCTCCCGGCGCATCGCTCGCAAGATCAAGCAGCACCTCGCGGAGCAGGGACCCTTTGCCGGTACCGATGCCCTGGCCTATCTGGTGGCTGGTTGCTACGCCCCCAAGGCGCGTCACGGGCGGATTCACCCGGCGACCCGCACCTTTCAGGCCCTGCGGATTGCCGTGAACGATGAACTGGGGGTCTTGGATCGCCTCCTGCAGCAGGCTCCTGATTGGTTGTTGCCAGGCGGGCTGATGGGGGTGATCAGTTTTCACTCCCTCGAGGATCGCCGCGTCAAAATCGCCTTCAGCAGTGATGAGCGGCTGCAACGGGTCACCCGAAAACCTGAAATGGCTGGAGAGGAGGAGCAGAGCTCCAACCCTCGCAGCCGTTCCGCCAAATGGCGTGTCGCGCGAAAGCGCGATCTGAGTTGATCAGTTATTGCTCATGATCCCGGTGTGGTCCTGGCTGCCGAACAGCTGGCGGTAGGCCGCGGTGCTTACACAGATCAGGACCGGCGCGAGCACCAGCAGACCGCCGGCGTTGAAGAGGTAGGCGACGCCAGCGACGATGCTCTCGACGATCACGAACCAGAGCACGGTCCACCAGCTGGGGTTCACGCCGTCGATGCCGGCCTGGAGGGTCTCTACGGGACGATTGGTGCCATATAGGGACATCGGCACCAGGAACTGCTGGGTGACGACCACCCAGATCTTGAAGATCGCGAAGGCAATCACAGGGATCCAGAAGAGGACAGTGTTGACCTTGCCGAGACCAAAGCCAATGCCCCAGGCCACGGCGCCGACGACGGCGAGCAAGATGACCAGCAGGAGGCTGGAGCCGAAGAGGCGGCCGCTGGCATCGCTATCCCAGCGGGTGAAGCTGCTGAAGCTGGGCTTGTGGCCTTCGAGGCTGGTCCAGGCACCGCGGGTCAGGCCCACGGCGGCCCAGAGGGCCACGATGATGTAGCCGATGATTCCGACCACCAGGCCGATCTTGGTGGCGACGGGGTGCAGCAGGGCCGGTGCACCGACGGCCAGGTGGAGCAGCCCGCTGGTGATCAGTCCGATAAAGGGGGCCATGATCACGAGCACCAGCACCTGGAAGAGCACAAAGGGCCAGGGTGCGCGGCAGAAGGCCTGCCATCCATCCTCAATCGCTCGCAGAATCGAGAGCTTGTTGGTACCTGGGGTGGGCAATCCCATCGAAAAAGCTGGTGTTTGGCCGGAAAGTAGCGACCGCGACAGCGCCTGCCCACCAATCTTGAATTTTTGACGCGCTAGGACCGCCGCAGGGTCTTGAGCGTTTCCTCCAGGACGTCTCCGGCCCGCTCTACGTCGGCGCGGGAGCTGGGGCGTCCCAGGCTGAAGCGGACCGAAGCGGCCGCCTCCAGGCGGCTCCGGCCCAGGGCTTGCAGCACGTGGGAGGGTTCGCCCGCGGCGCAGGCGGAGCCGCTGCTGACCGCCAGGCTGCGCCTTAGAGCTTGATGCAGGGCGGTTCCCTCGACTCCCTGGATGGTGATGTTGAGGTTGTGGGGCAGGCACTGCGTGAGGCTCCCATTGCGCTCGATTCCCCCCAGGGCTTGGCAGCGCTCCCAGAGCGCATCCCGCAGTTGCGCGAGCCGTGGCCCGCGGCTGTTCCGATCCGCCTCGGCCAGCTCCACGGCTTTCGCCAGGCCGACGATCAATGGCACCGGGAGGGTGCCCGCGCGCAGTCCCCGCTCTTGACTGCCCCCGTGTTGCTGGGCGGCGAGCTCAACCCCAGGGCGGATCGCCAGGGCGCCGACGCCTTTGGGGCCATAGAGCTTGTGACCGCTGAGGCTCAGCAGATCGAGGCCGGACGGCAGGGGCACATGCCCGACCGCCTGGGCCCCATCGCAGTGGACGAGCACCTGTCGCTCGTGGCAGAGCTGAACGATGGCCTCCATTGGTTGGAGGACGCCGATCTCGTTGTTGGCGGCCATAACGCTCACCAGCAGCGTCTCCGCTGTCAGGGCCTCCTTCAGTCGCTTCAGGTCGATCCCGCCATCGGCCTGGGGTGCGAGGCAGACCAGCTCAAAGCCATGCCCCGCCAAATAGCGCATCGGATCGAGGACGGCCCGGTGTTCGGTGGCCAGGCAGATCAGGCGCCGGCGGGATCCGCCCCGCCGCAGCTCCGCCTCCGCGACCCCCTTGATCGCCAGGTTGTTGGCTTCGCTGGCGCCGCTGCAGAAGATCAGTGCCTCGGGGCTGAAGCACAGGCTGCCGGCGATGGTGCTCCTGGAGTGCTGCACCGCGGCGGCCGCGGTCAGGCCCGGGCGATGCAGGCGGCTTGCGGGGTTGGCGAAGTCCTCGATCCACCAAGGCGCCATCGCCTTCACCACCGCCGGATCGCAGGGGGTGGTGGATTGGTAATCGAGGTAGGTGACGCCTGAGGCCATCTCCGCCCATGCTGGCAACCATGCTGCCGTTCTCGGGCGCCATGAGCCTTCGCATTGCACTCCTGTCGTTGCTGCTGGGCTCCGCCTCCTTCGGTATAGGCGCCCGGGCTCAGGAGGTGCGTGATGGCGTCTTCTTCAAGCCCTCGGAGCAGCGCCCCGCCGATCTGGTGGTGCTGCGGGAGTGGGGAACAATTGAGGGTGTGCACCTGATCGGGGTGCATGGAGTGAATCCTGACCCTAATGACGCCACTGCCCGAACGATAGTCGTCTGGGTGGAATCGCCGACGGGGGTCGAGTTGGCTGTCGATAACCTGCGCTGTAGTGTCAGCGCGCCGATGCGCCTGACCAAGCGCGGCAATGCGCTCCTGATCAAAGAGCTCAACCCCGGCGGCCAGGTGACCGAGGCCAATCGCCTAGATCACAAGATTTGGTGGGCGGCCTGTTTCCCGGAGCAGGCCGGAAAGGATCCCTCGACCCTTCAGGCCTTGGCCAGGCAGTTGGGTTACTCCGGTCAGCTGATTGAGCAGCAGCAGGTCTTGCCTGGCAACCCTCGATAGATTGCGAAGATGAGCCTCGAACCTGAAACCCAACCAGACGTCACTCCAACGGCACCCGCCCGCTTGCTGCTGGTGGATGACGAACCGGGGTTGCGCACCGCGGTGCAGGCCTACCTGGAGGACGAGGGGTTCCAGGTCACGACGGCCGTCGATGGAGAAGACGGCTGGGCGAAGGCCCAGGAGTTGCTGCCCGACGTCGTGATCAGCGACGTGATGATGCCCCGCCTCGATGGCTATGGCCTGCTTCGCAAGCTTCGCGAGGAAGAGCGTCTGGGCGGGACCCCGGTCATCTTCCTGACGGCCAAGGGGATGACGGCCGATCGCATCGAGGGCTTCCAGGCCGGCTGCGATGACTACATCCCGAAGCCGTTTGACCCTGACGAACTGGTGGCGCGGGTCCACAACGTGGTGAAGCGCCAGGA
This sequence comes from Synechococcus sp., assembly GCA_047285805.1. Taxonomy (GTDB): domain Bacteria; phylum Cyanobacteriota; class Cyanobacteriia; order PCC-6307; family Cyanobiaceae; genus Vulcanococcus. The sequence continues at coordinate 745,634 of JBJBCN010000003.1, forward strand.
GCGGCTTCTGACCGAGGCCGCCCGCTTTGCCGATGCGGACATCGGTCAGATGGCTAAGCAGATCACCGAGATCCGCTCACTGCTGGCCACCGGTGGCAGCAAGCAACCGGCGGCGGCCGTGAAGCACGAGTTCACCCCCCGGGAAGCCTCGGTGCTGCAGCTAGTGGCGGAGGGAATGATGAACAAGGAGATCGCCCGGCGCTTGGAGACCTCCATTCGCAACGTCGAGAAGTACGTGAGCCGGCTCTTCAGTAAGACCGGCACCGCGAGCCGCACGGAACTGGTGCGTTACGCCCTGGAAAACGGACTGGTTGAGTAAAGACTGGCTGCCGGCGGCCCTGAACGGCGGTCACCGCTACCGGGACCGGGTTCAGGCGGCTGCGGCCAGCGTGGTGCGCTACTACGCCGAGCGCTATGCCCATTCCGATCCGTCGGTCTGGAGGAACCGCTTGGCCGCTGGTGAGATCTGGTGCAACGGCCAACAGCTCCGGGCCGATGGGGCGCTGTCCGCCGGGGATCAACTGGTCTGGCATCGGCCACCCTGGGAGGAGGCCACCGTGCCGGTGCTGAGCCAGCACGCGGTCGTCTTCGATGACGGGGACTTGCTGGTACTGAACAAACCCAGCGGCCTGCCGGTGCTGCCCGCCGGGGGCTTCCTGGGGCACACTCTGCTGAGCCAGCTGCGGGCCTGGGCACCGGAGGCCAGGCCCGTGCATCGCCTGGGTCGCTTCACCTCCGGGGTGTTGGTCTGCGCGCGGCGGCGCGGAACGCGCGCCAACTTGAGTTCGCGCCTCAGGGAGAGCACCGCAGATGCCAGCTACAGCCAGGGCTGCCGGAAGGTCTACAGGGCGTTGACCGCACCGTTGCCGGCCGATTGGGAGCTGGGGGAGACCCGCCCGATAACGACCCCGATTGGGCTCCAGCCCCATCCGATGCTGGGGGAGTTGTGGTGTGCGGCCTCGGCGTACGACGACTGCGCCCTGCCGTCCCGCAGCGCGCTAACCGTGCTGGAGCGCCGGCCGGAGGGCTGCTTGGTGGACGTGGAGATCGCCACGGGACGCCCCCATCAGATCCGGATTCACACCGCGGCCATCGGATCGCCACTGCTGGGCGATCCTCTCTATTTGCCGGGGGGAGGGGCGCACCCGGAGGTGCTCCCCGGAGCGGGCGGTTATCAGCTTCATGCTCACTGCCTCCGCCTAGAGCCGGAGGGTTTGCAGCTGGAGGCGCCGCTGCCCTCAGGCCTTCTCGAAGGCCAGCAGCCGTGAGAAGTAGAAGGGGGCTTTGTTCAGGCTGCGGCGCTTGAGCACGAAGCCCGCCGCTTCAGCGGCCTGGACGATGCCCTTCTCGCGCAGGGTGTAGGCGCGGGTGGTCTTGCTGGGGCCGGGGAAGAGCTGGCCGATCTTTTTCAGGACGGCCAGCACCGGGGTGTAGGGCGCAAAGCTGACGATCAGGTGCTTCTCGGCCATGGAGGCGAGGTGGCGCACCATCTCCTCAGCCGGTTCCTGGGGGTAGTGGATGAAGACATCCAGGCAGACCACGGTGTCGTAGCGACCGCTGAGGCTCTCGAGGTCGGAGGCCAAGTAGCTGACCTGCCCGGGGGCGATGCTGGCAGCATTGGCCCGGCGTTCCGCCTCCTGGACCATGGCCTCTGAGAGGTCGGAGGCGGCTATGAAGCCTGCCCCCAGCTGTGCCAGGGGCAGGGTCAAGCTGCCGACGCCGCAGCCGGCATCACAGAAGCTGCGGCCGTCCAGGTTTCCTTGCTCCTGAAGCCAGGCCAGCACGTTGTTAACGGTCTTTTGGTGGCCGATGCGGATGTTCCGCTGCACCTTGTTGACGTCACTGGATTCGCTGTAGATGCGGTTCCAGCGGTCGAACCCGGTGGTTTCGAAATAGCCTTTCACCTCTTGCTTCTCGGCCTGCTTGTCCGCGGCCTTGTCGTTGAGGAGCTGATCGGCGGGCATTCGGAGCAGGGGGGAGATGGGCGGATCCTATTCAGGCGGCCCGGCTCCAGCGCAGGTCAGCACTGGGTCCCGTCCAACGCAGGGTTTCGCCGAGGGGCAGCCCCTGGAGTTGATGCTGCACCCGGGTCCCCCCACCCAGAAGACGCCGGGGCAGGACGGTTGCTGCGGCGATGGCGCGATCCGGATCGCCGCTCCAGCGCGCCAGCCGTTTGACCCCCTCGAGCAGCGGCAGGGTGACCCCGGCCAAGGTGCCGTCCTCGAGCCGGCAACTCCCCTGCTCGACGATCAGCGTGCGTTCATCCCAGCGGTGCAGCCCGTCGGCCAGGCCATAGGGGGCCAGGGCATCGCTGACCAGCACGACCTGATCGGGCGCCAGTCGCTCCAGCAGGACCGCCATGGTCGGATCCACATGGACCCCATCGGCGATCAAGCCGAGTGCGATGTCGCCGCGTCGGGCCGCCGCTCCGATCGGACCGGGACTGCGGTGCTGGAGTCCCGCCATCGCGTTGAAGCTGTGGGTCAACATCCCCACCCCCTGCTCGAAGGCGTGGCTGGCCTGCTCCGCCGTGGCCTCGCTGTGCCCGAGGCTGACCAGGATCCCTCGAGCGCGTAGGGCGGCGATGACCGCGTCGGCCCCCGGCAGCTCCGGCGCCAGGGTCACAATGGCGATCTCCCCTTCGTGGCCGCCGATGCGCGCCTCCAGGGCCTCCAGGCTAGGTGCGGCAAGGTGTTCGGCCGGGTGGGCGCCTCGTTTGCCATGGGCGAGGAAGGGCCCCTCCAGATGGGCCCCGAGCAGGCGGCAGCGGCCGCTGCGGTGTTGTAGGCGTGCCTGCTGCAGCACCGTCAGGGCTTGGCGCAGCGGGGCGACCGCGCAGGTCACGAGGGTCGGGCTGATTGCTTCAACCCCGTCGCGCCAGAACAGCTCCAGCAGCTCCAGCAGGGTCGGGAGATCGCTGGGCTGCAGTTCGGGGAAGGCTAGTCCCAAGCCGCCGTTGATCTGCCAGTCGATTCCGGCGGGACTTAGCCAGTCCCCCTGCCAATGCTCCCCGGCGGCGGCGCTGCCCGGGGGCATGGGCTGGATGCTGGCGATCCGCTCCTGGGCCAGGCCGATGCGCCAGAGCCCTGGCTCTCCAGGCAGGCGGACGTGGCTCAGCCAGCGCATTCGATGCGAGAACGGAACCATGTCATCCTCGCTGCGAAAGCCGAAACGTGCCGATGTCTGATGCTGCGCTGGTGGCTGTGTTGATGGGGAGCGACTCCGACCTGCCCACCATGCAGCCCGCCGTTGAGATGCTCCAGCAGCTGGGGTTGTCGACGGAGGTCCGGGTGCTCTCGGCCCACCGCACGCCCCTCGAGATGGTTGAGTTCGCCCAAGCCGCGGCCGGCCGCGGCTTCAAGGTGATCATCGCGGGGGCCGGTGGCGCCGCCCACTTGCCAGGGATGGTCGCCTCCTTGACGGTGTTGCCTGTGATCGGAGTGCCGGTCCAGACCCGGGCCCTCTCCGGTGTGGATTCCTTGCATTCGATCGTGCAGATGCCGGCCGGGATCCCGGTGGCCACGGTGGCAATTGGCAATGGCGCCAACGCTGGCCTGCTGGCGGCCCAGATCCTGGCGACGGCCGATTCCGCCCTCGCGGCCCGCTTGGCGGAGTACCGCCACTCCCTCCACGATCAAGTGGCCGCCAAGGACGCCCGCTTGCTGGAGCTGGGCAGTGCCGCTTACTTGGCACAAATGTGATTGGCTGAGGCGGTGTTGGGGTGACCCATGCTTGAGCGTCTGGTTCTGCCGCCATGGTTGCGCCTGAGCCTGGCGCTACCGCTGTTGGCCTTGAATCTCTGGGTGCTGCGGCAGTTGCTGTTGCCGCTTGCCCCCTTCCCAGCGCTCTTTGTTGGAGCGGCGTTGATCGCTTTTTTGCTCGACCTGCCTACCCGTTGGTTGGCCCGCCGCGGGCTGCCCCGGGGCTTGGCGGTGCTGTTGGTAGTGGGCCTGTCCTTGACCCTTTTGGTCTTGGCGGCCCTCTGGTTGGTGCCGCGGCTGATCGAGCAGCTGGGCGAGTTGATCAACGCCCTGCCCTCGTGGTTGGTGGAGGCGGAGGCCTTGCTGGATCGCCTTGAGATCTGGGCCGCCGATCGCGGTCTGCCCACGGAATTCACCGACCTGAGCAGCACCCTCTTTGCCCGGGCGAGTCAGCTCGCGAGTCAACTCAGCCAACGGGCCATAGGGATCCTTGGGGCCACGGTGGGGCTCACGGTCAACATTGTGATCGTGGCCGTCCTGGCCATCTTCCTGTTGCTGGGCGGCGACCCGATCGTGGCGGGCCTGGCACGCTGGTTACCGGATGGCATCCGTGAGTTGGTCATCGGCACCTTGAATCGCACCTTCCGGGGCTACTTCGCCGGTCAGGTCCTGTTGGCCTTGATACTCAGCGCCCTTCAGGTCGTAGTTTTCACCCTGCTTGGGATTCCCTATGGGGTGCTCTTTGCGGTGGCGATTGGCTTCACCACCTTGGTGCCCTACGCCAGTGCCCTGACCATCGTTCTGGTGAGCGTTCTGCTCGCCTTGGATGATCCCCGCACCGGCATTGAGGTTCTGGCGGCGGCCATCAGCGTCGGCCAGGTGGTCGACCAGGTGATCCAGCCGCGCTTGATGGGCAGCATCGTTGGCCTGCAGCCCGCTTGGCTGCTGGTCGCATTGCCGATCGGCGCCCGCGTGGGCAGCCTGATGGGCTTTGGCGATTTGCTCGGCTTGTTGCTGGCGGTTCCGGTCGCCGGCTCCCTCAAAACGTTGCTGGATGCCTGGGGGCAGCAGCCTGCCCCCGAGGCGATCACTGAGGAATCACGCCCGCTTCGCGCAGGTGGTTGATCACCACCTCCACGCAGGCCGCCAGGCTTTGGCTGCCGGTGTCGACCCGCAGTTCAGGGTTCTCCGGCGCTTCGTAGGGGCTTGAGATGCCAGTGAATTCCTTGATCTCCCCGGCGCGGGCTTTGGCATAGAGGCCCTTGGTGTCCCGCTCTTCGCAGACGCTCAGGTCGGCGGCGCAGTGGATCTCTACAAAGTCGCCGACCGTGACCAGGCCCCGGGCTCGGTCACGGTCGGCCTTGAAGGGGGAAACGAAGGCGGTCAGCACCACTACGCCGGCATCCAGGAACAACTTGCTCACTTCACCGATCCGCCGGATGTTCTCCTCGCGATCCGCATCGGAGAAGCCCAGGTCCTTGCAGAGCCCGTGGCGGATGTTGTCGCCATCCAGCACGTAGCAGGCCAGGCCGCGCTGGAACAGGGCCTGGTTGACCGCGTTGGCGAGGGTGCTCTTGCCGGAGCCACTGAGTCCGGTGAACCAGAGGATGGCGCTGCGATGACCCCGCTGCTCAGCGCGGGCTGCGCGATCCACCGAGGCGTGGTGCCAGGCGATGTTGGTGGAGGCGCCTGTGTTGGTGAGCTCTCCGTAGATGGGGGATGCGGTCATGGCGGGCCTGGGGAGCGACGTCGGGCCATTCTCCCCGCTGGCTGGTCGAACCCTCAGCCGCCGGCTTGCTTGGGCCGATACCCCGCCTTGTCCAGGGCGGCGAGGGCAGCGGCCACCTGATCCCCCTGCAGTTCGATTACCCCGTCCCTGACGGTCCCGCCGGTGCCTGCCGCCGCCTTGAGCTGTTTCAGCAGCGCCTTGAGGTCGCTCTCTGCTGCCTCCAGCCCTGTGATGGCCGTCACCATCTTTCCGCCCTTGCCAGCCTTGGTGCGCTGCACCCGTACCCGCTGCTGGGCTTTTGGGGTCGATGCCGCAGGGGCGCCGCTGGCCCTCTGAAGGCTTTCAGGCCGTGTGAATTCTTGCCAGCCACCCTTCGGCATCGCTTTGGATATGTGTTGGTTCCAGTTCAGCGCAACGGAGGCCAACCATGGATTTGCCGGCCGTTCAGGTAGAGGTATGGCGCCTGGGTCTGCAGGGACAGCCCCCCCAGGAGGTCTGTCGCCCCCAGCCCAGCAGCGGTTCATTGGCGAGTTCCGTCAGCGGTAGCGACCTCTGCCGTAAGGAGGCCCAGCGCATCCGGATCGATCAACCCGCGGGTTGGCCAGTCCTGCCCCCACCGCCAGTTCCTACCCTGGACTGAATCCGCGCGTTCCTGGTGACCAGCACCATTCCTTCGATGACGTCGGCCCAGGGCGTCCCCGACCCGGCGGAGCTGGCCCTGGAGTCCAGGCCCAACAACATGGGTCGCTACGGCCAGTTCGGTGGTCAGTACGTTCCCGAAACCCTGATTCCCGCCCTGGCGGAACTCGAGAAGGCCGCTGCGGAAGCCTGGAAGGATCCCACCTTCACCGACCGGCTCAACCATCTGCTGCGTACCTATGTCGGCCGGCCCAACCCTCTCTATGAAGCGGAGCGCCTCAGCGAGCACTATCGCCGAGCCGAGGGCGGTCCGCGCATTTGGCTGAAGCGAGAAGACCTGAACCACACCGGCGCCCACAAGATCAACAACGCGCTCGGGCAGGCGCTCCTGGCCCTGCGTATGGGCAAGAAGCGGATCATTGCTGAAACTGGTGCCGGTCAGCATGGCGTGGCTACGGCCACGGTCTGTGCCCGCTTCGGCCTCGAGTGCGTCGTTTACATGGGCGCCGAGGACATGCGCCGTCAGGCCCTGAACGTGTTCCGCATGCGCCTGCTCGGTGCCACGGTTCAGCCCGTGACCGCTGGCACGGCCACCTTGAAGGACGCCACCAGTGAGGCGATCCGCGATTGGGTGACCAATGTGGAGACCACCCACTACATCCTGGGCTCAGTCGCTGGCCCCCATCCCTTCCCAATGTTGGTGCGCGACTTCCACGCCGTGATCGGTGAGGAAACCAAGTGCCAGTGCCATGAGGCCTTCGGCCGCAACCCCGATGTGTTGGTGGCCTGTGTGGGTGGTGGCTCCAACGCCATGGGCTTGTTCCATCCCTTTGTCCCTGACATCAACGTTCGCTTGATCGGTGTGGAAGCCGCTGGCGATGGTGTCCCGACGGGGCGCCATGCCGCGACCATCACCGAAGGCCGCGTGGGGGTGCTCCACGGCGCGATGAGCCTGCTGCTGCAGGACAACGAGGGGCAGGTGCAAGAAGCCCACTCGATCAGCGCTGGCCTGGACTATCCCGGCGTGGGCCCCGAGCACAGCTACCTCAAGACCATCGGCCGGGCCGAGTACGGCGCCGTGACGGACGCAGAGGCCCTGGATGCCCTGCAGCTGCTCTGTCAGCTCGAGGGCATCATTCCCGCCCTGGAGACCGCCCACGCCTTCGCCTGGCTCGACAAGCTCTGTCCGACCCTGGCCCCTGGCACTGAAGTGGTGCTTAACCTCTCCGGTCGCGGCGACAAGGACGTCAACACCGTGGCGGATCGCCTCGGCAGCGCCCTCAGCTGAGCAGGCGGTCCAGGTACCCCGCGACGCCCTTCACCGCCGATCGAGCGGTGGAATAGGCCATCCGCATCGGACCGATCAGGGCTACCTGGCCACTCGCTCCGTTGCTACTTCCATAGCTGGCCCACACCACGGCGCAGTGCTGCAGGGCGGGGTGGGGATGCTCTGAGCCAATCCAGACCCCCCCATGACCGCTGGCGGCTTCGCTTTGTAGGACCTGCTGCGGCTCGAGCTCCACGAGTTGAAGCAGCGGTTTCAGGCTGGAGCTGCTTTGGAACTCGGGTTGCCCGAGCAGTCCCGCCACCCCGAGGCTTACCGCCCCTTCGCCGCTGCCGCCCCGGGCCAGGCTGTGGCTGCTCAGCCCCTGGCGCAGGAGTTCGCCGCTGCTACCAAGTTGGCTCGGCAGGGCCTTCCAATTCAGGCGGCCGGCGCCCCCTTGCAGTTGATCGCTTGCCCAGCGCTCCAGGGCCGGCACCTGGGCCCCGAATTCCTCTGGCATCCGCAGGTTCAAGCAGCTGGCCGCCGCCCCCTTTTCCACGAGCAGCACCAGCAGTCGGTCGTTGCTGGGCACCAGGCGGAGCGTCTCGAGGCTGCTCCCCAGTTCCTGGGGCCGCGTGATCAGGCTCATCAAGCCGGTGAGGTCCGCGAGGCGGCGGGCGAGTTGTAGCAGCAGGTCATCCAGGGCCGCCCACTGGAGACTCAGTCCCGTGAGTTCGCGGCTGAGTTGAGTGGCGGCGGCCCCGGGGGCGGGCAGCAGACAGTCCACGTAGTGGCGATAGCCCAGTTGGCTTGGGACTCGGCCGGCGGAGGTGTGGGGTTGGGTCAGCAGTCCGCGCTGCTCGAGGGCGCCCATCGCCGAGCGCACCGTGGCGGGGCTGGCCTTCAGGCCAAAGCGTCGCACCAGGATTTGGCTGCCCACAGGCTCCGTGGTGTCGACGTAGTGCTGCACCGTCGCCTGAAGCACCTCCTGTTGCCGGCGGGGCAGGGGCTGCAAAACGGTGCATCAGAGCCGCTGAGCGGATGCTACGGGGCCTAAACGCTGGCGCGGGCTGAATGCAGGAAAAAGCGGCGGTAGTCCGGGTCCTGATCCAGCAAATCCAGGAAGCGATCGCGGTCCAGCCGCAGCAACAGACCATCCCCCCGAGCCCGCACCGTGACGGCCCGCGGTTGATCCTCGATCAGGCCGGCATCGCCGAAGAAGTCCCCCTCTTCCACCAGCCCCTGCTTGATCGGAATCCCGCCCCAGAGGTCGTCTTGAAGCACTTCCAAGGTGCCGGCCACCACGACGTAGAAGGCATCCGGCGCATCCCCTTCGCGGAAGACCTCCTCGCCGTGGCGGATGCGGTCGCTGACAAATTCCGCGGCCAGCCAGCGCAGCAGCTTTGGATCCACCCCATGGAAGAGGGGGATCGTGGCGAGGCGCTCGGGCGTGATCCGCACCCGTTGCGAGAGGTTGAAGCCGCTCATCTGGCGGTGCCAGAAGGAGGCATAGAGCCCGCCTGCGGCCAAGAGGTCGTTGTGGTGCCCGAGTTCCACCACCTGGCCGCGATCGATCACGGCGATCTGATCCATGGCCGCCGCCGCCCGCAGCCGGTGCAGGACGGAGACCACCGTGCGGCCCTCGCTGAGCCGGCACAGGGTGGCGTTGATGGCCTCTTCAGTGTTGGGGTCGAGGGCGCTGGTGGCCTCATCTAGCAGGAGCAGCCTCGGGTTGCGCACGATCGCCCGGGCGATGGCGATCCGTTGCTTTTGGCCGCCGGAGAGGCGACCTCCGCCTGAGCCCACCGGGGTTTGCAAGCCCTCCGGAAGGGTCTGGATGAGGTCCCCCAGCTCGGCGGCTAAGGCCGCCTCCAGTACCTCGTGATCGCTGGCCTCGAGGCGGCCCAGACGGATGTTGTCGGCGATGGAGAGATCGAAAAGCACCGTCTCCTGGGGCACCAAGGCCAACTGCTCAAGCCATTGGCCGCGGTCGGTCTCGCTGAGGGGAATCCCATCGACCCGCAGACACCCGCGTTGCGGCTCGATCTGCCGCAGCAGGAGGCGCAGCACCGTGCTTTTCCCCCCTCCGCTGGGGCCCACAAGGGCCAGAGAGCTGTTGGCGGGGATGGTCAAGTTGAACTGGCTGAGCCCGCCTCCACCTGGGTAGCGGAACTGCACCTGCTCGATGGCCAGCTGTTGCCGCAGGTCCGGTGGGCAGGGCTCAATCTCCCGTGCCACCGCCGGCCGTTGCTCAGAGCGCCACGCCGCCGGCAACTCTTGCTCCAGCAGGTTCAGGGCGGTCGTGGCGGCCTGCAGCGGCAGCAGGGAGGCCCCCAATTGCCACATGCCACTGACCATGGCCGTGGCGATCCCCAGGGCCGAGACCAGTTGCCCGACCGTGAGTTGCTGCTCCAGCACCAGCCAGGTTCCGAGGGCGAACACGCTTACCAGGGTGAGCATCGCGGAGGCGGTCAGGGCGGCCTGCTGGAGGCCCGACATCGCCCCGACTCGCTGGGCCCAGCGCATCAACTCCCGGTTGCGTCGATTGAATTCCGAGCGGGTGGGGCTGCGGAGGCCAAAGAGATCCACGAGCTCCCGGCTGCGCAGGCGCTCGCTGGCGTAACTGAGCAGCAGGCCGGACTGCTCGACCCGTGCCTCTTCCCGCCGGGCCAGTGCCGGGGTGAAGGCCACCTGGCTTACAAGCAAGAGCGGGGTGAGCACGATCGCCACTAAGGCGAGCCGCCAGTCGCTGGTGAACAGCAGCAGCACCCCCAGCAACAGCTGGGCAACGGTCCAGGTGAACAGCGGCAGCTGGGTGACCACCACGTTTTCGAGGGTGGGAATCTGCAGGGCTAGCAAGCCCTGCTCATTGCCTTCGGCTCTGCCGTCGCTCGGGTTGGGTTGCTCCAGGAGTTGCCCGAACAGCCGATGGCGAAAGCTCGTCCCTAGTTGGCTTCCTAGGGCTGCAAACAAACGGATGGAGAGCCCATTGCAGGCCACAGCCACCAGCAACCAGGCGCAGGGCAGCAGGACGAGCAACGCCACCGGCGGGCCCCCGTTGGCTTTGCCAATGATCTGCTCGATGACCAGCTGCAGCAGTACCGGGATCCCGACCAGCAGCAGCGGGTCCGGGAGGACCGTGAGGATGGCCAGGACCGCCTTCAGCCTCTGGTTGCCGAAGTAGCGCCACAGTCTGAGGGGCAGCAGCAGAGGAAACATCGGCCGGCTCAACCAGCCAACCGATAGCAAGCAGCTGCAGTTTTGACCCCTTAGTAGCGGGGCACGCTGGGGTCGGCGGAAACACTCCAGGCATCTATACCCCCCTGCAGGTTTAGGACCTGCTCGTAGCCCTGGGCCTCCATCAGCCAGCAGGCAAATTGCCAGCTGCGAATGCCGGCATGGCAGAGCACGACCACCGGTACGTCTCGGTTGATCAGGCTTGAGATCTGCTCAATCCAGGTCTCGGATTGGCTCAATGGGAGATGGATAACGGGCTGCTGGAGCCGCGCGAGTTCCAGCTCCATGGCTTCCCGCACATCCACCAGTTGCAGTGTTTCTTCTGCGTCCAGTCGGCGCTTCAGTTCGCTGGCGCTGATGCTTGTGGGACTTGCCATCGCTGAACCCTACCGACGGCAACGGGGGTGCCAAAGATCGCCTTGATGCATAAAGATGAGGCCAATCCTGTAAGCAACGCATGAAGGCCCGCCCCTTCTTGGCGGCACTGCTAGCGGTGGCGTTAGCGATGCTGAGCTTTGGCTTGGCGGGCTGGTGGCTGCTGCTGCAGCGCAGTCCCCTCGCGTTGCAACACCAGGCCCTCTCGATGCCGCTGGCGGCACGCTTCGTCCCTCGGACCGCGCCCCTTAGCCTGCACTGGCTCGTCGGTCCTGATAAGCCCGCCGCCTACGCCAGGGCCGTCGCCCCTCCGCGGCAGCGCCGCCAGGCGGCGGCCGCCGCCGATCACCTGCGCGATGGGGCGTTTGCCGCCGCAGGCCTGGACTATTCCTCAGAACTTTCCCCTTGGCTTGGTGACGAAAGCAGTTTCGCTCTGCTGACCCCACCCGGTAGCGAGGAGGCCCCCGGCTGGGTCTTGGCCCTGCGCAGCCGTGACAACGAAGGGGCCCGTCGCTTCCTGCAGCGCTTTTGGCAGACCCGCAGCCTGGCGGGCACCGATCTGCAGATAACGAGCTATCGCGGCATGGGCCTGATCAGCGGCCGTGGGGCACTGTTGGGGCAGGACCCTCAACCTCTGGCTACGGCGCTGATCAATGACGACTTGGTCTTAATCGCCTCCGGTCGCGGCGTGCTCGAGCAGGCGCTCGATGTCTCCCAAATCGATGAACTGAATCAGGCGGCCAGCGCCCCCATTCAAAAGGCCATCCAACGGCTGGACGAGGGGGTGGCGCTGCTGACGGCTCGCCCCGAAGCGATAGAGCAGTGGCTGGGCTTGCCGGTCGGAGATGACGCCGCATCGGTGGAGTTGGTGCTTGCGCTCACGCCGCAGGGATCCGGGCTTCAGGTCGATGGCCTGGCCGAGCTGCGGGATGCCCTACCCAGCTTGGGCCAGGTGAACAGCGAGCTCCTGCGTCAGGTGCAGGTTGCAGCCGACAGCTTGGCCCTACTGACCAATCCGGCTCAACTGCTCGCTGATCAGGACGCCAATAGTTGGAGCAGCCTGCTAGGTCCAGCCCTGACCAAGGCGCTGCAAAGTGAGAACGGTCCCCTGCCGGCCCTGGTGGCCGCGGCGGATTCGGGGCCCCTGCTCTGGGCCCACCAGAGTGAAGGCTGGTTGCTGGGCACCCGCGCGGATCGCCCAGCTGCGGAGACCCTGCAGCCCGCCCTGGAGGCCGATGGCTACAGCGTGTCTCCACTGGAGAGCCGCGGTCAGACCCTCCAGGCTTGGACCCGGCTGGAGTCGAACCCCGTGAAGGGCAACCCCGACCAGCTTCAGGCGCAGCTGGCTGGAGCGCGGGCGAGTCAAGGGGGCCTGGCCTGGTGGGGGCAAGGACTGGCGATCTTGAACCAGCAGCACGAAGGTCGTCGTTCGCCCCAGGATCGTCTCGATCAACTGGAGCTCTTGGGGGCACCCCAGGCACCGTTCCAGTGGTCAATGGATGCCGAGGCGGCCCAGGGCCTCTTGAGCCACTGGAAGCCCTGGCGGCTGGTGGGGACCCTCTCGAGCTCTTCCCTGACCCCGATGGTCGATGGGGCCGCTTTGAGCCTGGAGCCCGACGGCTCTGAGCAACGCAGCCTGCGGCTTCGGGCCCTCTTGCAACTGCACTCCTGAACCATGGCGAGTCGCAAATGCGAGCTGCTGCTGGTGCGTCACGGCATCGCGGAAGATCGCAGTGAGGACCTCGATGATGCCCAGCTCAGCTTGACTCCGGAGGGCCGTGAGCGCACCAGCCAGCAGCTGGAGCGCCTGCTTGAGTTGGACTTGTCCTGCGACCTGGTGCTCAGCAGTCCGCTCGTACGGGCCCGCCAGACCGCCGAATTGATCGTGAGTGCCGGCTTGGCGCCTGAGTTGGAGTTGGCGGCGGCCCTGACGCCCCTGGCGGACCCCCTGCCCCTCCTCGAGCGCTGGCTGGGGCCCCTTTCCCCTCGGCCCGGCTGGAAGCGTCTGGCGCTGGTGGGCCATGAACCGGACCTGAGCACCCTGGCCGCCCTCTTGATCGGCGTGCCCATGGCCCGTGCCCCCCAGGCGATTCGGCTCAAGAAAGCGGGGGCCTTGCTGTTGCAATGGCCAGTGGCACCGGGGGCGGAGTTGCAGGGTTCAGCCCGTTTGGTGATGGTTCTGCCGCCGCGGGTGTTGCTCGGTCGACGACAGTCCCGAAGCGAGGGCGGGCCTTAGGTTGCCGTTGAAGCAACCCCGATCCCATGGCTGAGGAGGCAACCCCAACAGCAGCAACTCCGGCGTATCGCCCGGGTCTGGAAGGGGTGCCGGCGACGCAATCGGCGGTGTGCGATATCGACGGCCAGAAGGGGCTGCTGACCTACCGCGGGTACCGGGTCGATCAACTTGCCCAGCAGAGCACCTTCCTCGAGACCACCTATCTGCTGATCTGGGGCGAGCTTCCTGATGCGGAGCAGCTGGCGGCGTTTGAGCAGGAGGTGCAGATGCACCGGCGGGTCAGCTTCCGGATCCGGGACATGATGAAGTGCTTCCCGGCCAGCGGCCATCCGATGGACGCCCTGCAGAGCAGTGCGGCCTCCCTCGGGCTCTTTTATTCCCGTCGAGCCCTCGACAACCCTGAATACATCTATTCAGCGGTGGTGCGCCTAATCGCCAAGATCCCGACGATGGTCGCGGCGTTCCAGCTGATCCGCAAAGGCCAGGATCCGATCCAGCCCCGGGATGGCCTGCCCTATGCAGCCAACTTTCTCTACATGCTCACAGAGCGGGAGCCCGATCCCCTGGCGGCACGGATCTTCGATGCCTGCTTGATCCTCCACGCCGAGCACAGTCTCAACGCCAGCACCTTCAGTGCGCGGGTGACCGCTAGCACCCTGACGGACCCCTACGCGGTGGTGGCCTCGGCGGTGGGCACCCTGGCGGGTCCCCTCCATGGCGGCGCCAACGAAGACGTCTTGGCCATGCTTGAAACCATCGGCTCCGCTGATCAGGTGCGGCCCTGGTTGGATCAGGCCATGGCGGAGAAGCGCAAGATCATGGGCTTCGGCCACCGGGAATACAAGGTCAAGGACCCCCGCGCCGTGATTCTGCAGAAATTGGCGGAGGAACTCTTCGACGAGTTCGGCCACGACCCCCTCTACGACCTGGCCCGGGAGCTGGAAGCGGTCGCCGCGGAGCGTCTGGGTCCCAAGGGGATCTATCCCAACGTCGACTTCTATTCCGGCCTGGTCTACCGGAAGCTGGGGATCCCCCAGGATCTGTTCACGCCGATCTTCGCGATCGCCCGCACCGCGGGCTGGCTGGCCCACTGGAAAGAACAACTGGGGGCCAACCGCATCTACCGCCCCACGCAGATCTACACCGGTTCGACCGGTCGCGATTGGCAGCCCATCGAAGGCCGTTAAGGGCTGCGGCGGCCTAAGTTGCCTCCATCAAGAGACCACCCATGGTGATCGCCAATCCCGCTGTCGTGAGTGCCGGACTCGACCTCGAGGCCAGCTTCACCGACGTCTTGCAGGGCTTCGGCTTGTCGCCGGGGATGGCCCACTTGCTCTGGTTGCCGCTGCCGATGCTGGTGGTGTTGGTTGCCGCCGTGGTGGGCGTGCTGGTCAACGTGTGGTTGGAGCGGAAGATCTCGGCTGCCGTTCAGCAGCGCATCGGTCCTGAATATGCGGGTGCCTTGGGCATCCTTCAGCCACTGGCCGACGGCCTGAAGCTCCTCTTTAAGGAGGACATCATTCCGGCTCGGGCCGACGGCCTGCTCTTCACCTTGGGCCCTGTACTGGTGCTCGTTCCGGTGATCCTGAGCTGGCTTGTGGTCCCCTTTGGCCAGCACCTGCTCATCAGCAATGTCGGGGTGGGGATCTTTCTCTGGATCTCTCTGAGCAGCATCCAGCCCATCGGCCTGCTGATGGCCGGTTACGCATCTAACAACAAGTACTCCCTGCTGGGTGGCCTGCGCGCGGCAGCCCAGTCGATCTCCTACGAGATCCCCCTCGCCTTGGCCGTGTTGGCCGTGGTGATGATGAGCAACTCACTCAGCACCGTTGACATCGTCAACCAGCAGACGAGCGCCGGGATCCTCAGCTGGAACATTTGGCGCCAGCCCGTGGGCTTCGTCATCTTCTGGATCTGTGCCTTGGCGGAGTGTGAGCGCCTTCCCTTTGACTTGCCGGAGGCGGAGGAGGAGCTGGTCGCTGGCTACCAGACCGAATACGCGGGCATGAAGTTTGCCCTCTTCTATCTGGGCAGCTACATCAACCTTGTGCTCTCGGCCCTGTTGGTGGCGGTGCTCTACCTGGGTGGTTGGGGGTTCCCCCTGCCGGTGGAATGGGTCGTGAACCTGACCGGCCAACCGATCGATGCTCCCCTGGTGCAGGTGATCACGGCCACGACCGGCATCGTGATGACCGTGCTGAAGGCCTACCTGCTGGTCTTCTTCGCGATCCTGCTGCGCTGGACCGTGCCCCGGGTGCGCATCGACCAGCTGCTGGATCTCGGCTGGAAGTTCCTGTTGCCGGTCGCCCTGGTCAACCTGCTCGTGACCGCCGGCTTCAAACTCGCTTTCCCGGCCTTCTTCGGCGGCTAATTCTCAACCGCCTACCCCCTTTGCCAGGTCGCCAGGCCATCATGGTGCCGGCGCTACCGCCCCTTCCCACCAATCCATGTTCGGGTTCCTCAAGAAAGTCGGTGACTACACCCGCGATGCGGTGGGTGCAGCCAACTACCTCACCCAGGGGCTTTCGGTCACCTTTGACCACCTGCGCCGCAGGCCGATCACGGTTCAGTACCCCTACGAAAAACTTATCCCGTCGGAGCGTTACCGCGGCCGAATCCACTACGAGTTCGACAAGTGCATCGCCTGTGAGGTGTGTGTACGCGTCTGCCCGATCAACCTGCCAGTGGTGGATTGGGTGATGAACAAGGCCACCAAGAAGAAGGAGCTCCGCAACTACTCCATCGACTTCGGGGTGTGCATCTTCTGCGGCAACTGCGTTGAGTACTGCCCGACCAACTGCCTCTCGATGACCGAGGAGTACGAGTTGGCTGCTTTTGACCGCCACAGCCTTAATTACGACAACGTCGCCTTGGGACGGCTCCCCACCAGCGTCACCAGCGATCCAGCTGTCGTCCCCCTTCGCGAGTTGGCCTATCTGCCGAAGGGGGAGATGGATCCCCATGGTGTTGATCCCAATCGCCCGCGGGCCGGCAAACTTCCCGCAGATGTCCTTGAGACCCTGCCGAACGAGAACAACGCCTGATGACCATCGCTTCCTCCACGCAGTTCATCTGCTTTGTCGTTCTCTCGGCCGTGGTGGCTATCGGTGCCCTCGGTGTTGTGCTGCTGCCAAGCATCGTCTACTCGGCCTTCCTGCTGGGTGGTGTCTTCCTTTCGGTGGCGGGCCTCTATCTGCTGCTGAATGCCAGCTTTGTGGCCGCAGCCCAGGTGCTTGTCTACGTCGGCGCGGTCAACGTGCTCATCCTGTTCGCGATCATGCTCGTGAATAAAAAGGAAGACCTGGCGGCTATTCCCGGTTTGGCAGTGCGTCGGCTCCTCTCCGGTGCCGTCTGCGGCGGCCTGTTTGTTCTGCTGCTGCGGGTGGCCTTCACCACCCCCTGGGCCCTGCCTGGTCCGATCCCCATCGGCGAAGAGGCAACTATTCGCATCGGCGAGCACCTTTTCAGCGATTACCTGCTGCCGTTTGAGCTGGCGTCGGTGCTTCTGTTGATGGCCATGATCGGTGCCATCGTCCTGGCCCGCCGCGACGTCTATAGCTCCGATGTGGTCACCGGTGAACCGGTCGACCAAGGCCTGATCGAGAAATCCCGCACGCCTCTGCTCCTGGAGAAAACCAACTGATGACCATCGAGCTGCCCACCACGGTCCCTCTCGAGGCCTATCTCGCCCTGGCGGCGATTCTGTTTTGCACGGGTGTTTGGGGACTGATTAACAGCCGCAACGCCGTCAGGGTGCTGATGAGTATTGAGCTCATGCTTAACGCCGTGAACATCAACCTGATGGCGTTCTCTAGCTACCTCGATGGTCAGCTGATTCGCGGCCAGGTTTTCGCGATTTTCGTGATCACCGTGGCGGCGGCCGAGGCCGCCGTCGGTCTGGCGATTCTCCTCTCTCTGTATCGGAACCGTGAAACGGTGGATATGGAGCGTTTCAACTTGCTGCGTTGGTAGCCAGGCTGGGCGCAAGCACAGCTGGCTTATGCGCCTTGAGACCGTTTGGTTGATCCATCGAGCGGCCAGCCAGGCTGCCCTGCGCCAAGCCCGACGCTGTGCCCAAACCCTGCGGGATCAGGGCGTGAAGGTTGCTGTGGCCATGAGTGGGGCCAGCGCGAACCCCTTCCCTGGCCTGTTGGCCGATGAGGGCACTCATCCTGACTTGGCGGTGGTTTTGGGCGGCGATGGAACCGTGCTTGGGGCTGCTCGCCACTTGGCCCCCCTCGGGGTGCCGATCCTCTCCTTCAACGTCGGCGGTCACTTTGGCTTTTTGACCCAGGAGCGCAAGCTGCTGGGCCATGGCCATGAGGCCGAAGGCGCCTTCGACCTCTGGCAACGGCTGCGGGATGACCGCTTTGCCTTAGAGCGGCGGATGATGCTCGAGGCCCTCACCGACAGCAGCGGCACGGTCCACACGGCCCTCAATGACCTCTATCTGAGGCCGGGAATTGATGAGGTCACCCCCACCTGTGTTCTGGAGTTGGAGATCGACGGCGAGGTGGTCGACCAGTTTCGGGGTGATGGCTTGATCATGTCGACGGCCACCGGTTCCACGGGGTATTCCATGGCGGCGGGCGGGCCCATCCTTCACCCCGGCGTGGAGGCGATTGTGGTGAACCCGATCTGTCCGATGAGCCTCTCCAGCCGCCCGCTCGTGGTGCCACCACGGGCGCAATTGGCGGTCTGGCCGCTGGGTCCCACCAACAGTCGAGTACGCCTCTGGAAGGACGGGGCCTTTGCAGCTGTCCTCGAGCCCGGGGATCGCTGTGATGTGCGCCGATCTCCCCATCACGCCTTGATGGTGCTGCTCGAGCAGAGCCCCTCCTACTACCGGACCCTGACCCATAAGTTGCATTGGGCCGGCAGTCTGACGGCCTCTGAGCCCTCTCCGAACTGAACTGCGCCCATGGCCCTAGAGATTGAGCGTCGCTTCTTGGTTTCCGGCCAGAAGTGGCGCGGTGTGGTGGCGTGGCAGCGGGATTTCGCCCAGGGCTATTTGCCGAACTCTTCGGAGGCGATGACCTCACGGGTTCGCCTCGCTGGCCCCGAGGAGGCCTGGCTGACCCTCAAATTCCCGGCTGGTGGCATCGCCCGCCAGGAGTTTGAGTACCCGATTCCAGCGATGGACGCCTCAGCCCTGCTGGAGCGCTGCAAGGCCAAGTTGATCAAGCGTCGTTATGGCTTGAACCTGCCCGGTGGTGAGTGGGTCCTGGATGTCTTTGATGGGGAGAACGCTCCCTTGGTGATCGCCGAGGTGGAGCTGGAGCAGGCGGATCAAGCTCTAGAGATACCCGGTTGGTGCCCCACAGAAATCACGGGCCTTGGTGCCTTCAGCAACGCAGCCCTGGCCAGCCATCCGTTTGGGCACTGGAGTGAGGCGGAGCAGGCCCCCTGGCGAGGCGCACTGGGCAATAACTGAGCTAGCTTAGGATTTGCTTAACGTTTGCTCGGATCGGATTGCTCGGCCTCTACGACCAGGACGGCGTACTTCGATGCTCCGGGCTCGATCAGGCCGAGTGTCTTGCTTATGCCGAGCTGTTTGCCTTGGCGGAGGGCGCGTTCAGCATCGAACCCCTATTTGCTGCGGGGGACACCGGCTCTAGGCCTCGTCCCCAGGCAGGTTGCAGCAATTGAAGCCATCACGGCAGATCTTGCCGTGATCCATCGCCCAGTTCAGGAGTGCCACTCGGTTTTTGGCGCCGGTCTTGGTGAAGACGTTGCTCACGTGGTTGTCCACGGTGCGCTTGCTGATCATGAGGTGCTCGCCAATCTCTTGATTGGTCAGGCCTTGGGCCACCAGTTGGATGATTTCCAGTTCCCGCTCGGAGAGGTCCATGGGGGAATGGCCGAGGCTGCTTCGATCAGTCATCCATGCCCCGAGACACCTCGTCACTGTAGGCATCAGATCCCGTCTGGGCATGGCTGCGGTGGTTAATGATGGGCCCTGTTAAGCAGGGTTGTTTTGCGGCTACAGCAGGCGCTTGAGGCGGGCGACTTTGCCCTGACGGCAGAGGTGATGCCCCCCCGCGGTGGGGAGATCAAGCGGACCCTTGAGCACGCAGCGCTCTTGAAGGATTGGGTGCATGCCGTGAACGTGACCGATGGCAGCCGTGCGGTGATGCGCATGAGCAGCCTGGCGGTGTGCCGCCTGCTGCTCGATGCCGGGGTGGAGCCTGTCTGGCAGCAGGCCTGCCGTGACCGAAACCGCATTGGCATTCAGGCGGATCTCCTCGGTGCCCATGCCTTAGGCATTCGCAACATCCTCTGTCTCACCGGCGATCCGGTGCGCGCCGGGGATCAACCCCAGGCCAGGCCGGTGAATGAGTTGGAGTCGGTGCGCCTGCTGCAGCAGGTCGCAGCTTTTAACCGCGGTGAGGATCCGGTGGATGGCCCGCTACCGGACGGTCCCACGGACCTTTTCGCCGGCGCCGCTGCAGATCCGCAAAGCCCGAGCTGGAGTGGTCTGAGCAGCCGGATTCGCCGCAAGCAGAAAGCCGGGGCGCGCTTTGTCCAAACCCAGATGGTGATGGATGAGGACTGCCTGAAGCGCTTTGTCGATGAGATTACCGCGCCCCTGGAACTCCCCGTCTTGGCAGGGGTGTTTCTGCTGAAGTCTGCGAAGAACGCCGCCTTCATCAACCGGGTCGTTCCCGGCGCCTGCATCCCGCAATCGATCATTGATCGCCTCGCGGCTGCGAGCAATCCCGCCGATGAAGGAATCACGATCGCCGCGGAACAGGTCAGCCGTTACGCCACGAACTGCCAGGGGGTGCACCTGATGGCGGTTAAGGCTGAAGAGCGCATCCCGCTGATCCTGGAACGGGCTGGGTTCAGCCCGCGTTGCTAATCGCTAAGTCGGTGCCCAGTAGGTCGGCCATCGCCTTCTGCTGCGGCGAAGGCTTGGCGTAATCCTGGCGTCGGGCATCGGTGATCAACCAATCGAGGGCGGCTTCCTGTAGGTCGAAGTGATCGCCGTTGCGGTCGACGCAGTAGCGGCCGAAAACCAGCTTCTCCACCAGACGCACACCTGGTCCGATTCGGGAGTAATCAAAGATGATCGAGTTGTCGACCGTTGCGCCTTCGCAGATGTGGCAGCTCGGGCCGATCATCGCCGGTCCGATGATCGTGGCGCCGTCTTCGATCTTCGTCATGCCGCCGACGTAGATCGGCCCTTCAACGTGGATTTTGTCCCAGTTCGCCGCCACATTGAGGCCGGCGTAGATGCCCGGACGCACTTCCTTGCCAGGGATCTGAACCTGACGGACATCGCCCTGGAGCACGCTGCGGATGGCCTGCCAGTAGTCGGGCACTTTGCCGATGTCCACCCACTCGAAGTCCATCGGCAGGGCGTAGAACGGTGCGCCGTTGGCGACCAGTTGGGGGAAGAGATCCGAGCCGATATCGAAAGGAACGCCCTCGGGAACGAAATCGAGAACCTCCGGCTCAAAGATGTAGATGCCGGTGTTGATCATGTCGCTAGCTGCTTCTTCCACAGAGGGCTTCTCTTGGAAGGACTTCACCCGCCCGTCGTCATCGGTGACAACGACGCCGTAGCTGCTGACCTGATCGCGGGAGACGCGCTTGGTGATCAGGCTCGCCATTGCCCCCTTGGCCTTATGGCGTTTGACGGCTTCGCTGAGATCGAGGTCGATCAGCGCATCGCCGCAGAGCACCACAAAGGTGTCGTCAAAGAAATGCTGGAAGGTCTGGATTTTCTTGAGTCCGCCAGCCGATCCAACGGCGTCACCAATTAGCTCGCCGTCTTCAATTCGGCCTTCGAAGCTGTAGGCAATTTCAACGCCAAAGCGTTGGCCATCCCGGAAATAATTCTCAATCTCCTCAGCCAGGTGGGAGACATTTACCATCACTTCGGTGAACCCGTGCTCCCGGAGAAGTTCCAGCAGAAACTCCATCACGGGTTTCTGAAGGATGGGGATCATCGGCTTCGGGATCGTGTGAGTAATGGGTCTCACACGGGTTCCCTTGCCCGCAGCCAGGATCATCGCCTTCATCGCGCCACCCTACGCAAAAGACTTAGGCCGCAAGGGGTTCACGAGCCGGCCCCCGAGCTGACCCTCGTGCTGACTCGAGTTCGGCGGGCAGCGGAAGTTGCACTGATTCCCGCTCATCGAGCAGGCGCTTGAGTTGCAGGGGCCCAAACAACCCGCCCTGCTGCTCCAACTCCACTTTTCCCTGGGACGAGAGGAAGAGCAGCGCCCAAAAAACGCCGACCCGATCGCGATCCAGGTCCTCCGGCGCCACCTCGGCCCAGGCTTCCACCAGGCCCTCAAAGCCTGTCCACTCCAGGGATTGGGGCCACTGCAGCAGGAATTGGCTGAGGGCCGCCGTGGTCTCGGGCAGTTTTTCCCGGTGGGCCAGTGCGGCGACCTGCTCGATCGCAGCACGATCGCTGTATCGGCGGCTCCGTTGACGGTTGCGGACTTGTCCTTCTTCCTGCTCGAGGCGCTCGGCAATATCCTCGAGCTGACGAATCAGTTCGCCCAGGGTGACCGGCCGTTGCAGAGGAGGCGGAGCGACAGGGCGCCGCAGCAGATGGCGCTCAGGTTTGCGGGGCAGTTCCAGGCCTGGGGTGAGCAGCCAACCCTGGCCTTCGGCATCGAAATCAAATTCGAACCCGTCCTCTAGTTCGGGCTCCGCTGGGAAGGTTTGGGCTTCGAGGACCTCGGCCTTCAGGCTGACCAGTACCGAAGCGGCCAAAAACGCTTCGCTGGTTTCGGCGAGATCCTGCTCGTAACTTCCGCCGCGTCCCTTGTTCAGCGCCGCCACCAGCTTGGGCACTTCAATCCGTTGGCGGAGTTGATCGAGAAAGCCATCGACGACAGCGATCACATCGACGTCCCAGGGGTCTAAATCACCCCGTTCAGCGGCGTCTTGCAACAGCCGGATCGCAAGCCTGGCGCCACCTTCGGCCACGGTTTCTTGCGTACTGAACTGACGCTACCGGCTTTAAGCGGGTTAAGCCAGTCCCCAACCGCGATGTCAGACCATTCTTTTGATGGATTTATGATCTGAATCTGGCGGTTGAAGTTGAACTAGGCCGCTTCTCCCTGGGCGGAGCTTTCGCCGGCGGCCGGGAGCAGCCCCAGCTGCGCGTCGACGGTGGCCCGGTAGCGCTGGACGTCTTCCTCCAGCTCGCGAATTCGGACCTGTTGGGCTTCGATTTCGCCGGGATCCATCTGGCTTTCCACCCGTTTGATCACGCCGGTCCACACGGCAAACACCCAGGCAGCCGTGGCGCCGACTCCGCCCACCAAAAGCAGGAGTGCCGCCAGCGGCATCGTCGTGGTCACCCCGGGCAGAAAGCGCACAGTTGTCGGAGCGGTGTTCTCCAGGGTGAACATCACCGTGGCCAAACCAAAGCTGAAGATCAGCAGGAAGTTCAGCTGCTTCATGGCTTCGCGGGGCCGCTGGTCGTGCTGACTTGAGATTACGGAGATCGCTTCGTTCTGGCACGCGCAACCCCGAAGGGGCTGCGCTTCGTAATGGCCCTAGCTGAGGGCAGGGGCCTGCAGTAGTGGTGCCTGTCGAATCAAGCCCGCTCCAGCAGGAGCGGTGAGGGCCTTCATTGAGCTCTCGTTTCTAGCCACCAGCAGTTCCATTGAGGCCTTGTAGCTGTCGGTCATTAACCGCGGGTAGAGGCCAATGCCGATGATCGGCACCAAGAGACAGCTAATGATGTAGATCTCGCGGGGCTCGGCATCCACCAGGTTGGTGTGGTCAACGAGCTCGGCTTTTTCCTTGCCGTAGAAGATCTCCCGCAGCATGGAGAGCAGGTAGATCGGGGTCAGGATCACGCCGATCGCGGCGAGGCCGTCAATGGCCACCCGGAAGGGAAGCGTGTAGGCGTCGTCAGTGGCGAATCCTACGAAGACCATCAGTTCGCTAACGAAGCCGCTCATCCCAGGAAGGGCCAAGGACGCGAGCGAGCAGACCGTCCAGAGCGCAAACATTTTGCGCATCTTTTGGCCGACCCCACCCATCTCGTCGAGTTGAAGGGTGTGGGTTCGGTCGTAGGTGGCTCCCACCAGGAAGAAGAGCGAGGCGCCAATGAGACCGTGGCTGATCATCTGCAGCATCGCCCCGCTGGAGCCCAGGGCGCTGAAGCTGCCAATGCCAATCAGCACAAAGCCCATGTGGCTAATAGAGCTGTAGGCGATCTTGCGTTTGAGGTTGCGCTGGGCGAATGAGGTGAGGGCGGCATAAATGATGTTCACCACCCCCAGCACCACCAACAGCGGGGCGAAGACGGCGTGCCCATCTGGAAGGATCTGACAGTTGAAGCGCAGCAGCGCATAGCCGCCCATCTTCAGCAGGATGCCGGCCAGCAACATGTGAACCGGGGCTGTGGCCTCGCCGTGGGCATCCGGTAGCCAGGTGTGGAGTGGAAC
Organism: Synechococcus sp.; assembly: GCA_047285805.1. GTDB lineage: Bacteria > Cyanobacteriota > Cyanobacteriia > PCC-6307 > Cyanobiaceae > Vulcanococcus. The sequence continues at coordinate 769,239 of JBJBCN010000003.1, forward strand.
GATCGGCAGCTTCACGCCGAAGGCGATCAGCAAGCCCGCATAGGCCAACAGTTGGAACTTCAAGGGGAATCCCTTGGCCATCAGGTCGCTGTACTCAAAGCTGGTGTGGCCGCCGTAGAAGGCCATCGCCAACCCCGCCAGGAGGATGAACAGCGAACTGCCAGCGGTGTAGAGGATGAATTTGGTGGCGGCGTACTGGCGTTTTTTGCCCCCCCAAATCGCGAGCAGGAGATAGACCGGAATCAGCTCCAGCTCCCAGGCCAGGAAGAAGAGCAGCATGTCCTGGACAGCGAAGACGGCGATTTGGCCGCCATCCATGGCCAGCAGCAGGAAATAGAACAGCCTCGACTTAAAGCTCACCGGCCAGGCCGCCAGGACCGCTAGGGCTGTGATGAAGCTAGTGAGAAGGATAAGCGGCATGGAGATGCCGTCGGCACCTACCGACCAGGCCAGCCCGAGTTCGGGGAGCCAGCTCACCCGCTCGACCAATTGCAGATTCGGGTCGCTCGGGTCGTAGCCCGTCAGGTACCCGCCCACTGTCAGCAGGAAGGTGATTAGGGCAATCCCGAGGGCGAACCAGCGGACCTGCTTCCCATCTCCCTGGTCAGGGATGAAGGGGATACAGAGTGCCGCTCCAATGGGGAACAGGATCGAGGCGCTGAGCCAGGGGAAGGCCGTGCTGCTCGCCTGTTCCGCCGCGACGGCTAGGGTTGAAACGAAGTCCAGGAGCACCGAAAGCGGATCGCTTTAGGCGGAGTGTAGAAATGCTCACCACGACGCGCTCCTAGGAGTGGTCGATGTCACACAGAGCGTTGTGAGCGGCGGTTAACCCAGGGCGCCGAAGAGAACCACCAGAGCAATCACGCCACCAAAAACGATTAGGGCATAGAACTGCGCTCGGCCCGTTTCGAAGTACTTCAGGCCTTCGCCGCTGCCCAGGGTGACCAGGCCGGTGAGGTTGACCACCCCATCCACCACCTTGGAGTCGACCTCTAGGACGGAGCGGGCCAGCTTGCGGCTGCCTTGAACGAAAAGCTTGTCGTTGATCGCGTCCAGATACCACTTGTTGGCTAAGAAGGTATTGATCCTGGGGAAGCGAGCCGCCACCGCGGTCGCCAGGTCTAGCTTCCGAAGGGAATATGCCAAGACCGCCACAGTGATGCCGATCAAGGAGATCGCGACGGAGGCGCCGGCTAAGGGCAGGAATTCACCCCAGCTGAAGTGTTCGGCCGCCTCTGCGGCCTCCTGAGGGTTAAGCAGATTGTCAAAGCGGCTGCTCCAGGGCATTCCAAAGAAGCCCACCAGGACCGAGGGCACGGCGAGGACGGCCAGGGGTATGGCCATCTGCCAGCCGGATTCATGAGGATGCTCGGCCTGGGCATGGTTTTCGCCATGCTCGTCGCCGTGTTCATCGGCGCTTTTTCCTGCGGCGGCCATCAACTGGGCCTGCATGGCCTTGTCGTTTCCGCGGAACTCGCCTTCAAAAGTCAGGAAGTAAAGCCGGAACATGTAGAAGGCGGTCATGCCGGCGGTCACAAAGCCGGCGGCCCAGAGGATTGGGAAGCTGCCTAAGGCTTGGCCCAGGATTTCGTCCTTGCTCCAGAAGCCGGCCAGGGGCGGAATTCCGCTGATGGCCAGGCAGCCGATGAAGAAGGTGCTGCTGGTGACCGGCATGAATTTGCGCAGGCCGCCCATCAAGCGCATGTCCTGGGCCAGGACCGCTTCGTGGCCGACAACCTCTTCCATGGCGTGGATCACCGAGCCGGAGCCCAGAAAGAGCATCGCCTTGAAGAAGGCATGGGTAACCAGGTGGAACATGCCGGCCACCGGAGCCCCACACCCCATCGCCAGCATCATGTAGCCAAGTTGGCTGACGGTGCTGTATGCCAGACCTTTCTTCAGGTCCATCTGGGTGAGTGCAATCGAGGCCCCCAAGAAGAGGGTGATTGTTCCAATGACGGCCACGACGACCTGCACTTCATGGAACGGCACGTAGACGGGCTGGAGTCTGGCAACCAGGAAGACGCCCGCCGCCACCATGGTGGCCGCGTGAATCAGAGCTGAAATGGGGGTTGGGCCCTCCATCGCATCGGGCAACCAGACATGGAGCGGGAACTGGGCCGACTTGGCCATCGGTCCCATGAACACCAGCAGGCAGAGCAGGATTGCGATGCCGTTGGAGACACTGCCGGCGCTGATCGCCTCCTGGAGGCGCACTCCGATCTCTTCAAAGCCGAAGCTTCCGGTGGCCCAGAACATTCCGAGGATGCCGAGCAGCAGGCCGAAGTCACCAACGCGGTTCACCACAAAGGCTTTCTGAGCGGCATTAGCGGCTCCATCGCGGTCGTACCAGAAGCCGACTAGCAGGTAGGAGCACATGCCCACCAGCTCCCAGAACACATAGATCTGCAGCAGGTTGGGGCTGATTACCAGCCCCAACATCGAACTGCTGAACAGGGCCAGGTAGGTGAAGAAGCGGACATAGCCCTTGTCGTGGGCCATGTAGCCATCGGAGTAGATCATCACCAGGACGGCGATGGTCGTCACCAGCGAGAGCATTACGGCTCCTAGGGCATCCACCCGGAAGCCCATCTCCAGGGTGAAGGCCCCGGCGTTGGCCCAGTCGAACAAGATTTCGGTGGTGCCGGCGCCCGCCAACTGCTGCGCGAGCACGGCGTAACTCAGGACCGCAGCGGCCCCGACACAGCTAATCAACAGCAGCGCAACAGGTTTGCGCAGGCGGTTGAACGTGCGGTTAAAGCTGATTAGTCCCAGGCCAACGATAGCGGCCCCTATCAGCGGGAGCACCGGGATGAGCCAGGCGAGTTCGGCGGGCGACGGCATCCGGCACTCAGGGAGTCAGGTTGAGTGTAGGCAGCCTGGTCGGCCTTAACCCAGCCAGTGGGCGAGCCCTAATCGACTGAAGCCTGTTGCGGCGACCCCGATGTAGCGATGGGCCCACCAGAAAACTCCTACTGCGATGGCGATTCCCAGTTGGGCCGGACGGAGGAATTCAGCGGCCACCAAGTGTTGACGGCCATCGAGCACGGCACGGAAGGGAACGATGGAAGTGCTGGCTCTGAGCTCCTCAAAGGCTTCGCCAAAGCGGTTACTGAGGCGACGGTCTCCGTTCCAGACGGCGAAGAGATGGTGGGCGATTAAGCCGATGCATGTGGCCACCATGAAGCTGCTGCCAACCCAGAGGAGGTGGGTGCAGCACCAGAGGATCTGACCGATCGCCTGGGGGTGGCGACTCACGCGAATGATGCCGGTGGCATACATGCGTACCTGGGGTTTGAGCACTGCCGGAATTTCCAACAGGTTGTAGGTGGCCGGATAGAGAAACAAAAAAGAGATGGCTGCCCCGACCCAGACCAGCGGCACGATCCAGGGTTGGTCTTGGAGGTCCCAGAGCCGGATCCCGTCGTAGCGATGGGCCAGGAAATAGCCGATGACCACGACGGCCGAGGGGATGCTCACGGCGGCAAATAGCAGCCGCCAAGCCCGTTCACCAATGCGCTCAGCCCCCCAGTAGCGCAGAGAGGCGCCGCCACTGTGGATGACGGCGAACACCAGGAGCAGAGCCAGCATTACCAGGCTGCTGTAGTGGAGGTTGCTGACGCCGCTCACAAGCCGGGGTTGCTTTAGTTGCACTGGATTCTGGCCAAGCGCGTGAACCGGCTGGCCACTCGACCTAGAGTTTTGGTCCCCGCTGAACCGCAGCGCCCTCCATGGCTGATCTGCCGTTCACTCTTGATCAGCTGCGCATCCTGCGGGCGATCGCCAGCGAGGGCAGCTTTAAGAAGGCCGCCGACAGCCTTTACGTAACCCAGCCGGCGGTCTCGCTGCAGATCCAGAACCTGGAGAAGCAGCTCAATGTCTCCTTGTTTGATCGGGGTGGCCGCAAGGCCCAGCTGACCGAAGCCGGTCACCTGCTGCTGAGCTACTGCGATCGGATCTTGAGCCAGTGCCAAGAGGCCTGCCGAGCCCTCGAGGATCTCCATAACCTCAAAGGGGGCTCGTTGATCGTCGGGGCGAGCCAGACCACGGGCACCTATCTAATGCCGCGGATGATCGGTCTGTTCCGTCAGAAGTACCCCGAGGTGGCGGTGCAGCTGCAGGTGCACAGCACCCGCCGCACCGGCTGGAGTGTCGCCAACGGTCAAATCGACCTGGCGATCATTGGTGGTGAGCTGCCGAGTGAGCTCAATGAGCTGCTGCAGGTCATTCCCTACGCCAGTGATGAGCTGGCCTTGGTGCTGCCCACCAAGCACCCCTTGGCTCGCCTGCCGGAGCTCAGTAAGGACGACCTGTACAGGCTGGGCTTTGTCTCCCTGGACGCTCAGTCCACGACCCGCAAGATGGTCGACCAATTGCTGGCGCGCTCGGGTTTGGACCTGTCGCGCCTGAAGATTGAGATGGAGCTCAACTCGTTTGAGGCCATCAAAAACGCCGTCCAGAGCGGCCTTGGTGCAGCCTTTTTGCCTGTGGTCTCGATCGAGCGGGAATTGGCCGCAGGCAACTTGCATCGCCCGGCTCTGGCGGATCTCTCGGTCCGCCGCCAGTTGAAGTTGATCACCCATCCCGCCCGCTACTGCTCGCGGGCTGCGGATGCTTTCCGAAAGGAAATCCTGCCGGTCTTCGCCAGTCCGGACAGCCCGTTACGCCGGCCTATGCCTGCAAGTGCGCCGTCGGAACTCGTGAGCGTCGAAGCCTGAGTGCCCTACTCAGATTAGATCAAAACTGATCGGCTTCAGGGGTGATGCCGGCGGCATCGTCGGCAATGCCCTTGGTAATGAATTTGTTGTCGCTTATGTCGGTCTGATAAACGCATCGCACGATCGGTTGGTCTTTGACCGAGCCGATGTAAGCGAAGGTGTTCATCCGCTGCTTGCACTGACGCATCTGCTCGGAGGTGACCGCACCTTCCTTCTGCAGCACGCTCCAGTTTTCTCGCCTGATCACGCAGCCGGGCCGCAGCGCCGGTTGGGTGACGAAGCTCGAGCTGGGGTTCATGGTTGTGTACAACTCGATGTCCATCACGAAGGCACTCGCGCCCCACTGTCGGCAGAACTCCGGATCGGGTACCGCCATGTCCAGCTGCTGGGAGCTGGCGATGTTGCCCTGGTCCCCTTGGGTGTTGCTGGAGATGCCGGTGCCGATGCCGATCCCGACTACGAGGACGCCCCCCAGGACGGCCACGGTGCCCATGTTGAACTGAAAACCACCGCCCCCGCCTGGGGTTCCCCCGCCGCCTGAGCTGGGACCCCGGGGCCGGCCGCCACCGCGGCGGGGTTCGCCGTAGCTGTCATGGCCACGCTCGTCGCCGTAGCGATCGTCGTAGGGGCTGCGGCCGTAGCGGGATCGGGTCATGGACGCTCAGGGCTTTGGGGAAGACCCATCGAGTAGTTCAGGACTCGGCAGTCGGGGTTGTAGCTGAGCTTGCCGGCCTGCAGCAGGGTGCGAATGGTGCCTTCCAGCTCGGATCCGATCCGGCGCAGGTTGTAGTCGTTGAGATCACTGCCGGCGTTGGCCGTGATCAACTCCTGGAAGCGTTGCTGCACAGCCTGTTGGGCCTCGGCGTTCCAGCGAAATTCGTTGTCCGGATCCAGGTCCAGGGTCAGCTGGTGCTCGTCTGGGACCAGCTGGCCGTTCTCCACCCGGGCCGTGAACAGTCGCACGTGGCGAGTGGTGGATTTGATCAGGGTGTCGGCCATGGCGAGGCAATCTGCTGAACGGCGAACCCGAAGGCCGGCGTCACGACTTTAAGAAGTGCCTGGCGGCTCTGGTCAAGCCGGCCTGGGACTGGAGGGACTCAGGCCTGGTCTCGGGCCCTTTAAGGTTGACCGCTGATTCAGGGTTTTTCATGCGCGTCGCCATTGCTGGTGCTGGCTTGGCCGGGTTGGCCTGCGCCAAGTACCTCTGCGACGCCGGTCACACCCCTGTGGTGGTGGAGGCTCGCGATGTCCTCGGCGGCAAGGTGGCCGCTTGGCAGGACGACGACGGCGATTGGTATGAAACCGGTCTGCACATCTTCTTCGGTGCCTACCGGAACATGCGCCAGCTCTTCAAGGAGCTGAACATCGAGGACCGGCTTCAGTGGAAGAGCCACTCGATGATCTTCAACCAGAAGGAGACACCGGGGACCTACAGCCGTTTTGACTTCCCCGATATCCCCGCTCCCCTGAACGGTGTTGCCGCGATCCTGGGCAACAACGACATGTTGAGCTGGCCAGAGAAGATATCTTTCGGTATGGGCCTGGTGCCGGCGATGCTGCGCGGTCAGCAGTATGTCGAGGAATGCGACCAGTACTCCTGGACCGAGTGGCTCCGAATCCACAACATTCCCGAGCGCGTGAACGATGAGGTCTTCATCGCCATGGCCAAGGCCCTGAATTTCATCGATCCCGACGAGATCTCGAGCACGGTGGTCTTGACCGCCCTGAACCGCTTTTTGCAGGAAGGCGACGGTTCAAAGATGGCCTTCCTGGATGGCAACCCCCCCCAGCGCCTATGCCAGCCGATCGTTGATTACGTCACGGCCCGTGGCGGCGAAGTCCACTTGGATTCCCCCCTGCGCGAGATTGAGCTGAATACAGATGGCAGCGTTAGCGGCTTCCGCATTGGCGGGATCAAGGGCAAGGAAGGCTTCACGCTCCAGGCCGATGCCTACGTGAGTGCCCTCCCGGTGGACCCCTTCAAGTTGCTTCTGCCGGAGCCTTGGAAGCAGATGCCCTATTTCCAGAAGCTTGATGGCCTGAATGGCGTTCCGGTGATCAACATCCACCTCTGGTTTGACCGCAAGCTCACTGAGATCGATCACCTGCTCTTCAGTCGTAGTCCCCTGCTCAGCGTCTACGCCGACATGAGCAACACCTGCAAGGAGTACGAAGATCCCAACCGCTCGATGCTTGAGTTGGTCTTTGCCCCCGCCAAGGACTGGATTGGCCGCAGCGATGAAGAGATCATCGCGGCAACCATGGAGGAGCTGAAGCGTCTCTTCCCGATGCACTTCACCGGGGACGACCAGGCCAAGCTGCGCAAGTCCATCGTGGTCAAGACCCCACTGTCGGTCTACAAGACCGTTCCCGGTTGCCAGAAGTTGCGTCCTGATCAGACCTCGCCGATTCCGAACTTCTTCTTGGCAGGCGACTACACGATGCAGCGCTATCTGGCATCGATGGAAGGTGCGGTGCTGAGCGGAAAGCTCTGCGCCCAGGCAGTGAGTGAAGCCAAAACTGCCGTGGCGGCTTGATGGCGGCGGTGACAGCAACAGCTGATCTCTCCACCATCTGCTCCCTTGAGGAAGCGTTTGAAGCCTGTCGCCAGGAAACGGCGGAATGGGCCAAGACCTTTTATTTGGGCACCCTGTTGATGCCCCCGGCCAAGCGTCGGGCCATTTGGGCCATTTACGTCTGGTGCCGTCGCACCGACGAGTTGATGGATAGCCCCGAGGCCATGGCGCGCCCCGTCTCGGAGCTGGCCGAACGCCTCGATCGTTGGGAAGACCGCACCCGGGCCTTCTTCAAGGGCGAAGTACAGGACGGTCTCGATCGTGTGATGGTCGACACCCTCGAGCGCTACCCCCAACCTTTGGCACCTTACCTCGACATGATCGAGGGGATGCGGATGGACTTGAGCACCACCCGCTACACCAGCTTTGACGACCTCAAGCTGTATTGCTACCGCGTCGCGGGAACGGTGGGGTTGATGACGCAGGAGGTGATGGGGATTGACCCGGCCTATACCTCTGCTCCCTGGAGTGATCCGCCGGACACCAGTGATGCAGCGGTGGCCCTGGGCATCGCGAACCAGCTCACCAACATCCTTCGGGATGTGGGTGAAGACCGTGGTCGCGGGCGGATCTACCTGCCCCAAGAGGATCTGCAGCGCTTTGGCTACAGCGAGGAGGAGTTGCTGGCTGGAACCCTCAACGACAGTTGGCGTGAACTGATGCGCTTTCAGGTGAATCGCGCCCGCGATTGGTTCGCGCTCTCAGAAGCCGGTGTTCGCTGGTTGGCCCCCGACGCCCGCTGGCCGGTTTGGGCTTCGTTGCGCCTCTACCGCGGCATTTTGGATGTGATCGAAGAACTCGATTACGACGTCTTCAACCACCGCGCTTTTGTGCCGAGAACTGGAAAGTTCCTCGATCTGCCGCGTTCCTTCGTAATCGCTCAGGCCCGCTGAGGGCTGTCCCAGCCCAGCTGCAGCCAACGCTCCAGGATCGGATTCACCTGTTCGGGGGCCTCGTCATGGGGGCAGTGACCCAGGCCCGGCAGGACCTCAAGCTGCTGCACGCAAGGGAACGTCTTCTCCCAGCGCCGTGCTTCCTCTAGGGGTTCCCAGGGATCCGCCTCACCCCAGAGCATCCGCACGGGTACGGCGAGTCGCTCGAGTAGCTGCGGCGCCAGCCAGTCGTCAAAGAGATTGACGAAGCCCCGGAAGCTCTCTGTTGCTCCGGGCTCCTGGCTGGGTTTCAACAGCAGTTCGACCAGCGCGTCATCGACGTTGCCACCGCTGGGATAGGCCTGCTTCAGCACGGCACGCACGGCACTGGCCCGCGCGAAGAAGCGGAAGAGGTTGCTCACGATCCAGCGTTGCCGCACCAGGGCCATCACCACAGGTCGCGAGAGTTGCGCGATGAAGGGCTGCTCCGGTAACCGCTTGAGGTCGAGATTCCTCTCTGCGCAGTCGATCAGCACGACCTGGGCCGGCGGCTGACCGCCCTCCGAGAGCATCCGGGCGGCATTCAGGGAGACGACCCCACCGATGGAGTTGCCGATGAGCTGCAGTGTCACCGGCCCAGCGGCCCCGATGACCTCGCCATAGAAGTCCACCAGTTGGCTGGCCCAGAGGTCAAAGCCGTAGCGCACGCTGCCCGCGGTCTCCGGTTCGTTCGCCAGGCGGGATAGGGGTTTGCTGCTGCCGCCAAACCCCAGGAGATCAATCGCATAGACCCACTGGTCCCTGGAGAGGGCCTGGAGGTTGTGTCGCCAATGGCCTTTGGAGGCTCCAAACCCATGCACACAAAGAAGGGCTCGACCGCAGGCGGTGGAGCCCTTCTGGGGAGGGATTTGGGTGTAGCTGATCTGATGGCCTTTCCAGCTCCAGATCAGCTCATCCATCGCAATCAGACCGCAGCCTTCTGGTTTTCGAGCAGGCCCTTGAGCTTGGCCAGTTCGCCAGCCCAGCGGGGGTCGGGAGCGCCCTCTTCCACGGTGTCGCTGTGGACGACCTTGTTGACAGCCTTGCGGGCCACGGCGGGGCCGGTGCTGCCACCGGGGCCGCGGCGGTCGTTGCTACCACGACGGTCATCGCGGCGCTCGGAGCGTTCGATGCGCAGATTGTTACCAGCGAACTCACGGCCGTTGAGCTGCTCGATCACCGCGTCAGCAACCTTCTCATCGTTGATGTTCGCGAAGCCGAAGCCACGGCCAGTGCCGGTCTCACGGTCCTGGACGGCCTTGAAGCGGATGCCTTCGCCCACGCTGGTGAACAGAGCCTCGAGCTCTTTGGTATCGAAGCTCTGGGGCAGGTTGCCGACGTAAAGACGAACGCTCATGGGATGAGAGGGAAGGAAAGAAAACGTGTGGGTTCTGGCTGGTCGGGGTTAATCACGAAGCGGCTGCACAGAACCCGACAGCGGAGTTCAATCGGCGACCTACGGCGTAATGATGTGCCCTAACTGGCTGAATTCAGGTCGTTGATAACGCCTTGCATAGTGAGTTAATCACGGCGGGGTCCCCTCTTCTTGGCTTTTCAGCCAATGGCGGGCCGCTGCAAGGGCCTCTGCGGTGTCATGGAGGCGGCCAAAGGCCTGCTCAAGCATTAGGAACTGCAGCAGTGATCCCAGCTGTGGAGAGGCTTTGAGCCCTAACTCACTCTGCAGCTGATCCCCATTGATCGGTGCTTGTGGATGAAACAGCTTGTCTTCGGGGTTTCGCCAACGCTCCAGCCAGGTCTGGACGGCTTCTTGGCCCCAATGCAGCAGTAAGGCCGGCAGATCGCCGCTGAGCTCCCGGTGCAGTTTGAGGCGTTCCGGTTCCGCGAGGCCCTCGGCGCGGGTCTCCGGAGCGTCGGGCCCCAGACGCTGTTGCCACTGCCGTAGGCGCTGAACCCGTTGCTGCAGTTTGCGGCTGCTCTTCAGTTGCTGCAGGCCAGCTCCATCGAGGATCGCGGCTATGCGGGCCAAGGGCAGGGCTTCTTGCCACTCCTCGGCCCTGAAACCCAGGGCCTCCGCCCGTTGCCGGCGGAGGGATTCGAGAGCTGCTGAGGTCGGACCGTTCTGTTGCCACGGCGCGAGGAGCCCCCAGTCCAGGCAGCGCTGAAGGCCCCGATGGCCCTCAGGGCTTCGGCAGAGCTTCTCCAGTTCCGCCAGGATCCGCTCGCCTGCGACGCCCGTCAGCTGCTCGCGGTGATCCTGAATCCAGGCTGCGGTTTGGCTCTCCAGCTCGAAGCCGAGTTCGCTGGCAAGCCGCAGGCCCCGCAGAAAGCGCAGGGGATCGTCCAGCAGGTTGGCTTCGGCGAGGGCCACTATCTGTCCGCTTTGCAGATGCCCCAGCCCTCCATGGGGATCCACCAGGCGGTCCCGCTGGGCGAGCGGTAGGGCCATGGCGTTGATGCTGTAGTCCCGCCGCTGCAGATCCGCCTCCAAGCTGGGCCCCTCGCGGCGGGCCAGGTCCACACTCCAGCCTCGGATGACCAGTCGGGCGATGTCCCGCTCCTCATCAAGCACCACCGGACTGCCGCCGTAGCGCTTACTCAGCGCCTTGCAGAGCCCAATGGCTCCTTCGGCTACCACCAGGTCAAGGTCGGGGGCTGGCCCCAGCCGGTTCAGCAGGGCATCGCGCACGGCCCCGCCGACCAAGGCGGCATCGCGGGGGAAGGCGGAGAGGGGAAGCGGCCAGTCCTCAGCCCGCAATGCCCTCCAGGCGGCTGCCGCTGCAGAACCGCCAGAGCCGGGCACAATGAACCCATCTGCGCTGACGCTGGAGATGTGCATATGCGTGGACTGCCGCTGGGTCGACCAGTGCCAGGCCTACCACGCAGTCGAGCGCCAGCATGGCGTCAAGCACCTCTGTGCGGACCCGCCGTTCGCCCCCAGGGAACCCAAGATCCACGTGCAGGTTCGGGACCTTGGCGCGAGCGCTGTCGGCGTCGAGTGGGACGTTCGCGCCTGCGGCAGTTTTGAGCTCGAGCGCGGCCGCTGGCAGCGGCTCTGCCCCGGAGAGTTGCTGCCCACATGAGCGCGTCGTCCCTGTTGCTGGCCCTGCACAGCTCGAGTGAAAGCCTCGGGGTGGGCCTCTGTGATCTGCGGGCGCGCGAGGCCACTCCCCAGTGCGCCAGCTTCCCCCTGGGCCGTCAGCTCTCCAACGACCTGCTGCCCTGCGTCGAGCAGCTGCTGCCCGCGGAGCGCTGGCCGCAGCTGGCGCGGATCAGCGTGGCGACCGGGCCCGGTGGCTTCACCGGAACCCGCCTTACCGTGGTTCTGGCACGCACCTTGGCCCAGCAGCTCCAGATCCCCTTGCATGGCTTCGGCAGCTTCTTGCTGATGGCCCGTCGCCTCGCGGAGGCGGGGGTTCTCACGGGGGATCAGCCCCGGTTCTGGCTGCACCAAACCCTGCCCCGCCGCGGGACGGTGGCGGGGGCCTACTGCCTGGATGCCGCCGCCTTGGGCGGGATTCGGGAGACCGACGAGCCGCGGTTGTTCCGTCCTGAGGAGGAGTGGCCTGGCTCAGCCGGCAGCGGCGAGCCTGGAGCGCCCGCCGAGGTGGACGCCGAGCAGGATGTGCTGCAGCTGCTGGCCCTGGGTCACTTGGCCCATGCAGCGGCGTTGCCGGGGCCCTGGGAGACGGTTCTGCCGCTCTATCCCACCAGCCCGGTGGATGGGGCATGACCCAATCCCAACGCCCAACTGAGTCGCGGCCCCGCGGCAAGCGCCGGCGCCCGCGACGCCGCGGCAGAGCCCGGCGCGTGCTCCTTCTGGCGGGGTTGGTCGCGCTGGCGTGGTGCAGCCGGACTTTTTGGTTCCCGTCCCTGCCGCCACCGCAGTTGGTACTGGTGCTCGGTGGCGATGTGGAGCGGGAGCGGGTTGGGGCGGAGGTCGCCCAGCGCGATGGACTGCCCTTGATCGTCAGCGGTGGAAGCAATCCGGAGTATGCCCATTGGTTGTTCCGCGGCCGGGGCCTCGACGACAGCCAGGTGCTGCTCGATTACCGCGCCACGGACACCCTGAGCAACTTCACCTCGGTTGTGGATGATCTCAAGCGCGCCAAGATCCGCCACGTGCTGCTGGTCACCAGCAGCGATCACATGGACCGGGCTCTGATGGTCGGCCGGGTCGTTGCCGGGAGCCGCGGGATTGGTTTGACGCCCCTGGCGGTGCCCTGCGGCAACCGCTGTTTCCCTGAGGACTGGCGCAAGATTTGGGGAGATGGACTGCGGTCTGCTCTCTGGGTGGTGAGCGGCAGGGACCTCAGGGACTGGGCGGCAGAGCGTTTTGGTCCCCTGCTGGAGGAAGTACGGGGCCGCTGATCAAGCCCTGATCGAGTAGGGCGTTGATCTGCGCCTGGCAGGCCGAGGTTGCTTGATCGAGATCCACCCGTTTGCGTGAGGCCGGGGGCGGGATCGGTGTGCCAATGCGGATGTGGACCGGCAGGACTCGAGCGCTGCGGGATCCGGTGCCCAGAGCGCGGTGACTGTTGATGATTGCCACGGGCAGCAGTGGCACGCCTGCGCGGGCGGCGAGCAGGGCTGCACCAGCCTGGGGATTGTTCACGCGACCATCCACTTGGCGGGTGCCATCGATGAAGACCCCGGTGGCCCAGCCCTGCTCCAGGCGATCCGTGGCGACTCGGATGGCTTCGCGGTCACTGGCGCCGCGGGAGACCGGGTAGGCGCCGCAGGCGCGGATGATTGGACCGAGCAGCGGGATGTTGAACAGTTCCGCCTTGGCCATGAAGGCCACGGGGCGCCCCAGGGCGTGGCCCAGGAGCGGTGGATCGAGGTGGGAGCCATGGTTCGCCACCACCACCAGGGCCCCCTCCATGGGCACATTGCCGTTGCCAGCGGTGCGGCCCCGGAAGAGCAGCCGGTAGATCGGGAAGACGAGTAAGTAGCTCACCAGGCGGTAGGTGAGGCTCGGCCGCGGAGTGCGGATGAGGGCCGGCGGTTCGGCGGGTTTGCGGCGCTGCAGGACCCGTTTGACCGCTTTGACGGGACGGTTCACAGCCCCAGATCGGCTGCGGTGGCAACCTGCGCGTTGCTAACGCCTTCGGTGCTGCGCTTGATCAGGCCACTGAGGACGTTGCCCGGGCCGATTTCCACGGCGGTGCTGATGCCCGCGGCCGTCATCGCTTCCATGGTTTCGCGCCAGCGCACACCGGTAGTCATCTGGCTGCGCAGGCGTTCTTTGAGGGCCGCGCCGCTGGTCTCCGGGGTGGGGTCGGTGTTGCTCAGCACCGGAATGGCGGCGTCGACAAAGCTCACGCCCTCCAGGGTGCTGGCGAAGGCGGCGGCGGCTTCGGCCATGAAGGGGGAGTGGAAGGCCCCGCTCACCGCCAGTGGGATGGCCCGCTTGCACTTGAGCTGGCTGCTCACACTGCCGACGGCGTCCGGGCTGCCGGAGAGGACCACCTGGGCACTGCTGTTGTCATTAGCGATCACCACGCCGTCGGTGGCGTTCACCAGCGCTTCGAGTTCTCCGCGGTCAAAGCCCATGACGGCGGTCATCGCGCCGCCCCCGGCGACGGCCATCAGTTCGCTGCGGGTCTTCATCAGCTGGATGCCTGTCTCGGCATCGAACACCCCGGCGGCGTAGAGGGCCACCAGTTCCCCGAGGCTGTGGCCCGCCACCAGGATGGCGCTCCGGCCTTGGGCCTTCAGGCCATCCACCAACAGGCTTTCGACCACAAACAGGGCCGGCTGGGTGTTGCGGGTGTCGTTCAGGTCGCTGAGGTCACCCTCGGCCTCGCCATTGCAGATTGCGAGCAGGTCGCGCCCCAGCAGGTTGGATGCGGCTTCAAAGCGTGCCTTGGCCCCAGGGAGCTCCAGCACCCCTGCGGCCATGCCCACCTTCTGAGAGCCCTGTCCAGGGAAAACCCAGGCGTTACCCATGGCCGCGCGTTGAAGTGACGGGGGGAGCCTACGCGGGGCCCTTCCAGCGCAACAGAGCTCCGCCCCAGCTCAATCCGGCGCCAAAGCCGCTGCTGGCGATCAGGTCTCCGGGTTGAACACGGCCGTCTTTGACCGCCTCATCCAGCATCAAGGGAATCGTGGCCGCTGAGGTGTTGCCGTAGTTGCTGAGATTGCTAAGGACTCGCTCGTGGGGAATCTTGAAGCGATCGGCCACAGCATCAAGGATGCGTTGGTTGGCCTGGTGCAGGAGCAGCCAATTCAGTTGTTCGGCGTCCGTCCCGGTGGCTTCCAGCAGCTCCTTGAGGATGGCGGGAACTTCGCGCACGGCGAACTTGTAGACCTCTTGTCCATTCATGCGCAGGGGCTCAAAGCCCCCCTGCTGGGCGCTGACGTCCTCTAGTACCGGATGGTGGTTCTCGGTTTGGGCGAGGGTCAAGCAGCCATTGCGGCTTCCATCAGAGCGCATGCGGAAGCCCAACAGGCCGTCCTCTTCGGCAGGACAGGCTTCGACTGCCACAGCGGCTGCGGCATCACCAAAGAGCACGCAGGTGGTGCGATCGTCCCAATCCACCCAGCGGCTGAGTTGATCGGCACCGATGACGAGAGCCCGGCGCATGGCGCCGCTCCGTAGGTACTGCCCAGCGGTGATCAGGGCGAAGAGGAAACCGCTGCAGGCGGCGGTCAGGTCAAAGGCGACCGCATGTTTGGCCCCAAGGGCCCCTTGCACCCTGGGGGCGGTGCCGAAGAGGTCGTCGGGGCTCGAGGTGGCCATCAGGATCAAGTCCAGATCCTCGGGCTGCCATCCCGCGTGCTCCAGGGCGGCTTCGGCCGCTCGGGTCGCGATCACGGTCAGGGGTTCGTCGGCGTTGCAGATCCGCCGGGCGCCAATGCCGGTGCGGGTACGAATCCATTCGTCGCTCGTGTCGACTCGGGTACTGAGCTGCTCATTGCTTACCCGGTTGACCGGCACCGCACTGCCACACCCCACCAGGGCCATGCCCAAGGGGGTCCCGGCTTTGGCAGCGCTGGTCATGTGGCCTGGCCCGAGACGGTGGGGCTCAGTCAACCACAGGCGATGGTCTCGTTTTCGGCTTCGCTCAGGCGGTGCAGGTCCTCCATTACGCCGTGGTTCGCAGCGGAATGGGCGATGCGCAAAGCGCTAACCACAGACAGGGCTTTGCTGCTGCCGTGGCCGATGACGCAGACCCCATTGACCCCCAGGAGCAGGGCGCCGCCATGTTCGGCGTGGTCCAGGCGCTTCTTGATCCGCCGCAGGTTGCTCATCAAGAAGGCGGAGCCGACCTTGCCGCGGCGACCGCGGGGGAGTTCGGCTTTGAGGACATCCAGCAGGACACTGCCGACGCTCTCGAGGAACTTCAGCAGCACGTTGCCGGTGAAGCCATCGCAGACCACCACATCGAAGTCGCCGGAGAGGACATCGCGTCCCTCGCAGTTGCCCGCAAAACGGAAGCGGGTCTCAGCGGCCATCAGCGGATAGGTCTTGAGGGCTTGATCGTTTCCTTTGCACTCCTCCTCGCCGATGTTCAGGAGTCCAATGCGGGGCTCTCGGACCTGCAGGACATCGCGGCTGTAGATGTTCCCCAGCAGCGCCCACTGGTGCAGATAGCTGGGTTTGGCGTCCATGTTGGCGCCGACATCCAGCACAAGGACTTGCTGCGCGGGATCTTTGGTGGGGAATAGGGCGCCAATGGCAGGGCGATCAATGCCTTTGAGGCGGCCCAAGCGGAAGATCGCTGAGGCCATCACGGCTCCGGAGTTGCCGGCGGAGTAGATGGCAGTGGCCTCCCCGGCCTTCACCAGATTCATGGCCATGTTGATGCTGGCGTCGCGCTTCTTGCGCACCACCGTGGCTTCCTCGTTCATTCCCACCGAGGGGCCGCTGGGCACGAGTTCAATCAGCCCCTGTTGTTGCGTCTCGCGGAGTTCTTCGCTCAGCTCGAGTTCAGCAACGGCCGCGTCCACGGCGGCGGTTTCGGCCACGAACTTCACCCGCACCGGCAGCAGGCGTACGGCCCGCAGGCAGCCTTCAAGGATCGGACCTGGGGCGTAGTCACCGCCCATGCCATCGACCGCCACCCAGAGCCGATCGGCATCGTTAATAGCCTCACCATCGAGACCGCCCACCCCTTGCTGGAGACGGCGCAGGGGGTCAAACACCAAGGGCTGAAGCACCGTGTTGGCCGCGGCACCCGCTGCTCCAGCGGCAGTTCCAGCCGTGCTAACGACGGAACCGGCCATCGAGCCTGCGGCGCTCCCAGCGGCTGAAGCCGAATCAACCAGCGTGGTGACGGCCGCGTTGCGCCGATACCAAATCACCAAGCGCCGAATTGCCTTCGGGCGGCTTCGGCGGCTCGATGCGCCGGGGCCAGTCGCATCAGTTGGATTCTGGGGCAACGGCTTCAACGATGCGTTGGAACAGATAACCGGTGCCGCGAGCCGTGAGGATCAGCTCGGGATTCGCCGGATCGTCTTCCAGTTTGGAGCGCAGCCGGGAGATATGAACATCCACCACCCTGGTATCCACATGGCGCTCGGGGGTGTAGCCCCAGACCTCCTTGAGGATTTCACCGCGGCTGAAGGGTTCCCCGCTGCGGCCCACCAGGAGCTCAAGCAGGCTGAATTCCATGCCGGTCAGGCGAATCCGCTCATCACCGCGGAAGACCTGCCGTTTGTTGGTGTCGATCCGGATGTCGTTGATCTGGATCAGGCCTGAGTTCGGGATTCCGGCGGCTCCTTCTTTGCCAATGCGGCGCAGAACGCAACGGATGCGGGCCTCGAGTTCCTTCGGGCTGAAGGGCTTGACCACGTAGTCGTCTGCCCCCAGCTCGAGCCCCGTAATCCGGTCGGCCACATCGCCGAGGGCAGTGAGCATCACGATGGGCACGTCGGACTCCTTGCGGAGTTCCTGGCAAACGCCGTAGCCATCGAGCTTCGGCATCATCACATCGAGCACCACCAGATCGGGTGGGCTGTTCCGAAACGCCTCGAGGGCTTCTAGGCCGTCGCAAGCAGTGATGACCGTGTAGCCAATCATCGAGAGCCGCGTTTCCAGGATGCGGCGGATGCTGGCCTCGTCGTCCACGACCAGAATTGTTTCCTTGGCTGGGGCTGGGGAGGCCGTCATTGCGCCAGTCTGGATGGCCGTTATTTAAGTGATTAGACCTACTGAAGAGGTCTTTCGGGGTTCACGTTCGACGAATCCCACCTTCTGTCATACACCTTCTTCATCCCCCACGCCGCCCCAAGCGCTTTGGCTCGCACCACCAGCACCTACGTCTGCCAGAGCTGCGGAGCCCAAACTCGGCAGTTTTTTGGGCGCTGCTCGAGCTGCGGCAGTTGGAACAGCCTGGTGGAGCAATCCACCCCCGCCAGCGACAACCGTCGCCGCCGTCCTGTGGCGGTGGCTGACGCCGAAAGCGAGATTCCCGCTGCCCCGCGCCGCTCAGAGCCGATCGCAGCCGTGGGTGACCGCCCGCTGCAGCGCCTGGGCAGTGGTTACGGTGAATTTGACCGCGTGCTGGGCGGTGGTCTGGTGCCGGGTTCGTTGGTGCTGCTTGGGGGGGATCCCGGCATCGGCAAGAGCACCTTGCTGCTGCAAAGCGCCCAGGCCATGGCGGCTCGTCATTCTGTTTTGTATGTCAGTGCGGAGGAATCGGCCCAGCAGGTGAAGCTGCGCTGGCTCCGGCTGGCGGAGGCGCAAGGCGAGGTTCCCCTGCCCCAAGAGGGCTCCTCGGGGCTCCAGCTCCTGGCGGAAACCGATTTGGAATTGGTGCTGCAGGAACTGGAGGCCCTGAGGCCCGCCGTCGCCGTGATCGACAGCATCCAGGCGCTGCATGACGGGGAATTGGGCAGTGCGCCGGGCTCAGTGGCCCAAGTGCGGGAATGTGCCGCTGCGTTGGCTCGGATCGCCAAGCGCCAGAACACGGCGCTCCTCCTGGTGGGCCATGTCACCAAGGAAGGGATGTTGGCCGGGCCGAAGGTGCTCGAGCACCTGGTGGATGCGGTCCTGACCTTTGAGGGGGATCGCTTTGCAAGTCATCGCCTGCTCCGGGCGGTCAAGAACCGCTTTGGAGCGACCCATGAATTGGGGGTCTTTGAAATGCGGGGCCAGGGCTTGGCCCAGGTGCTCAACCCCAGCGAGCTGTTCTTGGGCAGCGACGAACCCAGCGCAGGAACCGCCACGATCGTCGCCTGCGAAGGTACCCGCCCACTGGTGGTCGAGCTCCAATCCCTGGTCAGCACCACGAGCTACGCCAGCCCCCGGCGCACCGCGACCGGCATCGGTACCAACCGCCTACATCAGATCCTGGCGGTGCTCGAGAAACACCTCGGCCTTCCCCTGTCCCGTTTCGATTGCTACTTGGCGGTGGCGGGCGGACTAGACGTGGAGGAACCCGCTGCGGACTTAGGCGTCGCGGCCGCCGTTGTGGCGAGCTATCGCGACCTGACCCTGCCGCCGGGAACGGTCCTGGTGGGTGAGCTTGGTCTGGGAGGCCAGTTGCGGCCCGTCGGCCAGTTGGAGCAGCGCCTGCAGGAGGCGGCGCGCTTGGGCTTCAATCGGGCCGTGGTCCCCAAGGGCTCTGGCTTGGGACGGCTGGCGTCGGGTCTGGACCTGCAGCTCCACGAGGCGGGAAGTGTTGCCGAAGCCCTTGTCGCCGCCCTGGGGGTGAACCCCGCCGATGACCGGGCCTAGTCGAACGTCAACTCAGAAGTAGACGTCGACGCTGCCGCGACCGCTGGTCTTGAGCCAGTTCTGGGCTTCGATGTAGTTGTTGGGCGCCAGGCGGATGGCCTTGCCCCAGAAGTCGGCCGCCAGATCAAAGCGGCGATCGGCCTCATCGGTTTCGCCCTGTTCTTCGGCGATGCAGCCCAGGTGGTGGTGAATCACCGCCATGTTGTTCAGCGCCTGGGGCATTTTGCTGTTGAGATTCAGGGCTTGTCCGTACTGCTCGAGAGCTTTTTCGTGCTCGCCGTTGCTGGCGTACACCAGGGCCATGTTGTAGAGGATGAACGCCTTGTCGTTGGGGTCCTCCTCAAGCTTCAGGGCTTCGGCGTAGTTGTCCAACGCTTCGGCATATTCCCCGTCGGCCTGGGCGCTCATGCCATCGCGGTAATAGGCGAAGGCCTCCTTGGCTCGTTGGTTGGTCGGCAGCACCTTGAGGATCAGGTCCGCCATGACCGTGAAGCTCTTGTCGATGAAGTTGTCGTTGCGCTGGGAGCGGGGCACGGCAGGCACGGGAGCTTCGTCGCCCCATCCTGACTTGTGCCCCGCGGTTCAGGGGAGAACCGTGAAAAGTCCCTAGCCTTGGGCTTCCCCTTCCTGCTTGCGTGCCGACCGACCCCGAGCCAGCCGCCCAGCCGGTCGCGCCGCTCTTGCTGGATGTGGAGGGCATGAAATGTGGTGGCTGTGTCCGCTCGGTTGAGCAGCGTCTGCTGGCCCAACCGGGGGTACGTCAGGCGAGCGTCAATTTGCTCAACCGGACCGCCTGGGTGGGTCTGGATCCCAAGGTCATGGCTTCGGAGCCGGCGCAGCCCTTGATCGAGGCCCTGGCCTCCATGGGCTACGCGGCCGCTGTGCGCAATCTGGACGGCGACGATCGGCCCCTGAGCCTGGAGGAGCGGCGGCAGCAACAGAGCTGGTGGCAGCGCTGGCGCCAATTGATTGTGGCGTTGCTTCTATTGCTTTTCTCGGTCTCCGGACATCTGGCGGAGGCTGGTCAGCTGCCCTTGGCCCCCTTGGCGGACATCCGCCTGCATGCCCTTGTGGCGACGGCAGCCCTTCTGCTGCCTGGGCGCCTGATCTTGGTTCAGGGCTGGCGTTCGGCATGGGCCGGTGCACCGGGCATGGACACCCTGGTGGGGCTGGGGATGGGAAGCGCCTACCTGGCCAGCTTGGTGGCCTTGCTTTGGCCGGCCGTGGGCTGGCAGTGCTTTTTTAACGAGCCGGTGATGCTGCTGGGCTTCGTGTTGATGGGCCGCTTTCTTGAAGAGAGGGCGCGGTTCCGCACCGGACGGGCCCTCCACGAGTTGGCCCGCTTGCAACCCGACGAGGCGCTCCTCGTGCTGGGCGATGGAGTTGAGCCGGTTCGCGTTGGTGCCTTGCGGCCCGGGGATAGGTTGCGCCTGCTGCCTGGGGATCGGGTCCCCGTGGACAGCCGCGTGCTGGAAGGCCAGTCGACATTGGATGTCTCCAGCCTCACTGGTGAGCCGCTGCCATTGTTGGCGGGTGTCGGCCAAGAGCTCGCCGCGGGTGGGTTAAATCTGCAGTCGAGCCTTGAGCTCGAGGTATTGCGCCCCGGCCGCGAGAGCGCGGTGGCTCGGATTATTTCCCTGGTGGAGGGTGCCCAGGCCCGGAAGGCGCCGATTCAGACCCTCACCGATCGAGTGGCGGGCCGCTTCAGCGTTGTGGTGATGCTGCTGGCCGCCGGCACCTTTCTTTTCTGGTGGTTGATCGGTGCCCAGCTCTGGCCCCACGTCCTCAGTACGGCGCCGTCGATGCATCAGCACGGTGGCCATCGCAGCTTGGGCCTCGGCGCTGAAACCCCCTTCGTCTTGGGGTTGCAACTGAGTATCGCCGTGCTGGTGGTCGCCTGCCCCTGCGCCTTGGGATTGGCGACACCAACGGCAATCACCGTCGGTAGTGGCTTGGCGGCTCGTTCAGGGGTGCTCTTCCGCGGAGGCGATGTGATCGAGGCGGCCTCCCGGCTGCGCACCCTCTTTTTTGACAAGACCGGAACCCTGACGGTCGGCCGACCCACGGTGAGGGCGGTCGATCCAGTGGCCAGCGAAGCCGTGTTGATCCAGCTGGCGGCCAGCCTGGAGGCCCAGACCAGGCACCCCTTGGCCCATGCACTGCTGCAGCGTGCGGAGCAGTTGGAGATCCCCTTGTTGGACGTGCGTGAGCCCCGCACCCTGGTTGGCGATGGCGTCAGTGCCGAGGTGGAGGGCCATGGCCTGTGCCGGGTGGGGCGCCCTGCCTGGTTGCTCGAAGGCGGCGTCCCAATAGCCGAGGCGCAGCGGCGTTGGTGGAATGAACAGGAAGTCCAGGGTTCGACGGTGGTGGCCGTAGCCCTGAGCGATACCGCGTGCTCAAGCCAACTGAAGGGGCTGATCGCCCTCGATGATCAAGCGCGCGCCGATGCCCAAGGCGCTCTGGCCCAGTTGCGAGCGATGGGTTTGGCGTTGGGCCTGCTGAGTGGCGATCGTCAGTCACCGGTGCGGCACCTGGCGGCCCAGTTGGGCTTGCCGCCCGAGGAGTTGGCCTGGGAATTGCTCCCGCACCAGAAGTTGGAGCACATCGACCAGGCGCGACAGGGCTCCAGCCCCGTTGGCATGGTCGGGGATGGGATCAATGACGCGCCTGCCCTGGCCGCGGCTGATCTAGGCATTGCGGTGGGGACAGGAACCCAGATCGCGATCGATACCGCCGACCTGGTGGTGCTGGGCGAGCGCCTCGAAGCGATCCCGATGGCATTGCGCCTCGCCCGCCGCACGATGGACAAGGTCCGCCAAAACCTGATCTGGGCCTTTGGGTACAACTTGGTCGTGTTGCCGATCGCCGCCGGGGTGCTCCTGCCAGGCTTTGGCGTCGTGCTGTCACCACCGCTGGCAGCCCTCTTGATGGCCATGAGCTCGATCACGGTTGTTGTGAACGCCTTGCTGCTGGGGCGCCATGACTAAGCGCGGACGCTTTCTGGTGCTGGAGGGCATCGACGGTTGTGGGAAGACCACCCAGATCGAAGCGCTCAAGGCGTGGCTCCCCGCGAGTGGTCTGATGCCCGAGGGCTCGCAACTGCTGGTGACGCGAGAGCCGGGGGGAACGGCCCTGGGTCAGGCCTTGCGTCAGCTGCTGCTGCATCCTCCGGGGGAGTCAGCTCCAGAGTCCACAGCCGAGTTGCTGCTCTACGCGGCCGATCGCGCCCAGCATGTACAGCAGCGCATTGCGCCGGCCCTGGCGGCGGGCCATTGGGTGCTGAGCGATCGCTTTGTGGGATCGACGGCGGCCTACCAGGGCTATGGCCGCGGCTTGTCCCTGGACTTGATTGATCAGCTCGCCGCGATTGCCACGGCTGGGGTGCAGCCGGATCTCACGGCCCTGTTGGAGATCTCCTTGGCGGAGTCCTTCCGCCGAAGGGGCCACCGCCCGGCCGATCGCATCGAAGCCAGCGGCGAGGCCTTCTTGGCGCGGGTCTGCGCGGGCTTTAGTGCCCTGGCCCAGCAACACGGCTGGTGTCGCATCGAGGCCGGTCAATCGCCCGAAGCGGTCAGCCGGGCCCTGCAGGTGGCGATTCAGGAGGTCTGCCACAGCGATGGCTGAGCTGTTTGAGGATCTGCTGGGGCAATCCCAAGCGGTGGCCCTGCTTCGGGCCGGTTTGCAGCATCAGCGCTTGGCACCGGCCTATCTGTTCTGCGGTCCCGATGGTGTGGGTCGCCGTTTGGCGGCCTTGCGCTTCTTGGAGGGAGCCATTGCGGGGCTCGAAGGCTCTTCTTCGGTGAGACGTCGGCTGCAGGACGGCAACCATCCCGACCTGCTCTGGGTGGAGCCCACCTATTCCGATAAGGGGCAGTTGGTTCCTGCGTCACAGGCCGAAGCCGCTGGTGTGAGCCGCAAAGCGCCCCCGCAGCTGCGGCTGGAGCAGGTCCGGGCCGTCTCCCAGTTCTTGGCACGCCGGCCGCTGGAGTCTTCCCGTTGTCTGGTGGTGATGGAAACCGTGGAGGCCATGGCCGAAGGAGCGGCCAATGCCCTGCTGAAAACCCTGGAGGAACCTGGGGACGGGATGTTGATTCTGCTGACAGCCTCCCCGGATCGCCTTCTCAGCACGATTCGCTCCCGCTGTCAGTCAATTCCCTTTGGGCGGCTGGATCCCAAGACGTTGGAGGCGGTTCTGCAGCGCCATGGCCATGGGGGACTCACCCAGGCTGGCGATCCGCCTGAGTTGCGCGAACTCGCGGCGGGTTCACCGGGGGCTCTGCTGGAGCAACGGGCGCAATGGCAAGCCCTGCCGGAGGGGTTGACCGATCGCTGCAGTGCGTTTTCGGCCACCAATGGTGCCCAGACCCCAATGGTGGCCATGTCCTTGGCCCGTGATCTCTGTGAGGTGCTGGATGTGGAGCAGCAGCTGTGGCTCCTGGACTGGTGGCAGCTCCACCTCTGGCGCCAACGTCAGGAACCCGCTCCGCTGAAGCGTCTGGAGCAACTCAGGTCCCAACTGCGTAGTTACGTCCAGCCGCGCTTGGCCTGGGAGGTTGCACTGTTATCGCTGGC
Organism: Synechococcus sp.; assembly: GCA_047285805.1. Lineage (GTDB taxonomy): Bacteria > Cyanobacteriota > Cyanobacteriia > PCC-6307 > Cyanobiaceae > Vulcanococcus. The sequence goes on from JBJBCN010000003.1 coordinate 792,661, forward strand.
GGGGGCGGGATCGCGCAGTACCTAGGCGGCGGTGCGGCGGTTGTCTCGGGCCTGTTGCACCAGTTGGGCGAGCTCTTCCTGGTTGTCTCCACTGGGGAGTTCCAGGCAGTAGCCGGCACCGTACACGGTCTTGATGAAGCGGGGCTTGCGGGGATCGGGCTCGAGCTTGGTGCGCAGGTGCCGCACGTGTACGCGGATGGTTTCGATGTCGTCGTCCGGCTCGTAGCCCCAGACCTCCTTCAGTATTAGTGAGGGGGCAACGGTTTGGCCGTGGCGCTGCAGGAGGCAGTGGAGCAGCTCGAACTCCAGGTGGGTCAGCCGGACGGGTTCGTCGAACCAGATCGCTTCAAAGCGCTCTGGGACCAGGGTCAGGCAGCCGTAGCTAAGGATCTCGTTGTGCTTTGTCGAGAGCGGAGCTCGATCGGAGCGGCGTAGGAGCGCCTTGATGCGCACCAGGAGCTCTTCCAGATCGAACGGCTTCGCGAGGTAGTCGTCTGCTCCGGAATTGAAGCCGCTGACCTTGTCCTTCGTGCTGCCCAGGGCCGTCAGCATCAGCACGGGTATGCGCGAAGTGCGCTCATCACGCCTCAGCCGCTGGCAGAGGGTGAGGCCATCCACCTTGGGGAGCATGAGGTCAAGCAGGACCAGGTCGGGGGTGTATTGGAGCGCCAGCGCCTGACCTTTAATGCCGTCTTCAGCACGCTGCACGTCGAAGCCGCTGTGCTCAAGGTGGCCGGCCACAAGCTCGCGCATGTCGCCGTCGTCTTCGATCAGCAGGATGCAGGGCTTCATGACTGGCTCCTCGGTTGACGGGTGCGCGGTTTCAGTGAAGGACCGAAGTTCACCGCAAGTATTCTCCGCGGCTTTTTGTGCTTCTGCACAACAAGGCTTCCGCTTGGTGTGGCGCTGAAGTTTTGCCGAACCTAGGGCTTGCAAGGGGTTTCCCTGGATCAAACCCGCCGCCAAGGCTTTGAATCTTCAGGTTTTCTTTCGTCTTTTGGGTTGCGGATCTCGACCGTTTGTTGTGATGCGTGATCTGCCTTCTCTAGGGCTCCAAGCAAAAAGCCCAGCCTCAAGGCTGGGCTTTTCCAGAAACTCCCCGGGCGGGATTCGAACCTGCGACCAATCGATTAACAGTCGACCGCTCTACCGCTGAGCTACCGAGGAATGATCCCTCTCGGGACCCGAAGAACATACCTTTCAGACCTTCCTCGTCGCAAGAGGCTTGAGCTGGTTCTGCAGCTTCGCGCCGGACTGCCAGGGGCCGATGCTGCCGCGCTCCATCAGGGCGGCTCCGTCGCACCAGCTCAGTTCCTCCAGCCGATGGGTAATCCAGAGGGCGGTGATAGGCGCGTCCTGCCGGTGGCAGAGCTGGTTGATCAGACTGATGACCTCCTGCTGGCTGGTTTCATCCAGGAGCGCGGTGGGTTCATCCATCAGGAGGAGCTGAGCTTCGCTCGCTAGAGCTCCAGCGATGGCGAGCCGTTGCTTTTGACCACCGCTGAGACTGTGGATGGGCCGTTGGCGATAGCCCCCCAGCCCCACCTGCTCGAGGACCTTATGGACCCGTTCCAATCGCTCGCTCGCCGTGAGGGTGCTGGGAAGCGAGAGCTCAATATCGCTACCACAGCTGGGCAACAGGAGTTGGTGGTCAGGGTTCTGGAAAACCAGTGCCGGTTTCAGCGGCCGCTGCAGCTGCCCTTGGCTGGGCTCCAGGAGGCCAGCGATCAGGCGCAGCAAGGTGCTCTTTCCGCAGCCATTCCCGCCCACCAGCATCCAGAGCCCCGGGCGGGGAATCGAAAAGTTGCAGTGGTTGAGGGCGTGGTGACCGGTGGGCCAGGTGAATCCCAGTCGTTCTGCCACCAGAGAGGGCTGCCCTCCGGCCGCCTCAGTCATCGAAGCTGAAGCCGGGGCGCTTGCTACCGCCGCCGAGGCTCGATTTTTCGTAGGTCAGAACCGCGACGATTTCAGAGGTCAGCAGGCTGACCCGCTTGCTTTCCTCTTTCTCGCAGCGCAGCTCGAGCAGGTGGGGCTGACCGGACTCCATCGCCTGCTTGATTTGGTTGTAGAGCTCTTGTGCAGCGCTTTGCTCCTTGCGCTGGACCGCAACGGGCATCGGGCTCAGCTTCAACGAGAGCTCAATTACAAACACAGGAGAATGGTTTCAGCCAGCCACCACTTTGGCGAACCGCAGCACCGGTTGCTGTGGGTCTGAGTACAAGTACTCATTGCTCGACCAACCTTGCCGGAGATTGTGCGCGAGCTCGCCGGACGCGTCCGGTTCCCCGTACAGTGACCTTGTAAAGCTTCATGAAGCCGCTCTCATGACGATCGCTGTAGGGCGCGCGCCGCAGCGGGGATGGTTCGACATCCTCGATGACTGGCTCAAGCGCGACCGCTTCGTTTTTGTCGGGTGGTCGGGTCTGCTCCTGTTCCCCACTGCCTATCTGGCACTGGGTGGCTGGCTGACCGGCACCACCTTTGTCACCTCCTGGTACACCCACGGCATTGCCAGCTCCTATTTGGAGGGCTGCAATTTCCTCACCGCTGCGGTGAGCAGCCCGGCTGATGCCATGGGCCACTCTCTCCTTCTTCTCTGGGGCCCAGAAGCCCAGGGCGACTTCGTTCGCTGGTGCCAGCTCGGCGGTCTCTGGACCTTCGTGGCCCTGCACGGCGCCTTCTCCCTGATCGGCTTCATGCTGCGTCAGTTCGAGATTGCCCGCCTGGTCGGCATCCGTCCTTACAACGCCATTGCCTTCTCCGGCCCGATTGCGGTGTTCGTCAGCGTTTTCCTGATGTACCCCCTCGGTCAGAGCAGCTGGTTCTTCGCACCGAGCTTCGGCGTAGCAGCGATCTTCCGCTTCCTGCTGTTCCTCCAGGGCTTCCACAACTGGACGCTGAACCCGTTCCACATGATGGGCGTGGCCGGCATCCTCGGCGGCGCACTGCTGTGTGCGATCCACGGCGCCACCGTGGAGAACACCCTGTTTGAGGACAGCGAACAGGCCAACACCTTTAAGGCGTTCGAGCCCACCCAGGAAGAAGAGACCTATTCGATGGTCACCGCCAACCGCTTCTGGAGCCAGATCTTCGGGATCGCGTTCTCCAACAAGCGCTGGCTGCACTTCTTCATGCTGTTCGTGCCCGTCATGGGCCTCTGGACCAGCTCCATCGGCATCATTGGCCTGGCCCTCAACCTGCGTGCCTACGACTTCGTGTCACAGGAAATCCGCGCTGCTGAGGACCCCGAGTTCGAGACCTTCTACACGAAGAACATTCTTCTGAATGAAGGCCTGCGCGCCTGGATGGCCCCCGCGGACCAACCGCACGAAAACTTCGTCTTCCCTGAAGAGGTTCTGCCTCGCGGCAACGCTCTTTGATTCAGACATCTGGATTCAGATAACGCTTTACTTAACACATCAGCGCCCCTAGGGGGCGCTTTTTTATGTCTCAGGATTGATGACCTCAGAGGAGAGTTGTTCATGGCTGAATCCGCTGGGGGCCCACCAGCGCAGGTCGGCTGAGCGGTAGGCCAGCACGTTGAACATGCCGCGGATTTGGTGATAAATGATGTGGCAATTGAAAGCCCAAATCCCTGGTTGGATGGCATTGAAGGCGATCTGGCAGCGACCGACTTTGGGTACCAACACGGTGTGCCGCATCGGGCCTGAAAGCGGTTGGCCGTCGATTTCAACGACTTGGAATTCGTGGCCATGGAGATGCATGGGATGCCCCATCGGGGTCGGATTGCTGAAGACCATCTCGACCCATTGCGCGTTTTCCACCTAGTAGGGGTCGCGGTAGGGATAGAAGCGATCGCTCAGCCCCCAGCGATAGGAAGGTGCGGGTCCCATCAGGGCAACGGGAATGCTGTTGTCGGTGGGCTTGTTTGGTAGGGGCCGCTGGGCCCTCAGTTGCTGGTCCTGGGTGAAATCGAGCTGACCTGTCGACTGCTCGGTTTGCAGTGTCAATAGGGGGAGGTCTGCTCGCGGGCGCTGCGCAGGACGACGCCACAGCGCAGGTTGCTTTGCTCCTCCCAGGCCAGTAGGGGAAAGACGTCCGGTGTGTTCGGTCGGCGGATCCGCAGGCTGAGCCGTTGGACGACTGCGAATTGGAAGACCGATCCCCTGATCGTTTCTACGGGGTTGGCATCCGTGCGCAGAAGCTCGCCCTCCAGTTCGCTCAGGTCGAGGAAGAAATTCATGAAGGCGTGGCGGCGATCCAACGAATGGCCACGGTCTCCCCTAGCTTCACATCGATGATCTGCGGCGCATCGAGGGAGCGTTCATTCGCCAGGAGGGCGTCATAGACGACGTCGGTCAGTATCAACTGACCGGCCTCACGCTTCCAGCTGAACCTCTCCTTTGCTGGATCCCACCCCTGGGTGAGCTGGGGCCGTTCGGCCTGCAAATCAAACGCCTGCAGGCTGCGGGCCATGGCGTTGCCGCCGCCTTGTTGGCCGGCGACGACGTTCTTCAAGATCGTCTTCGCCAGCGTGCAGCTGAAATCCCGCAGCGTCACCGTGACGGTTTGATCGGCCCAGGCCTAGTGCTCCTCGCTGAGGATCAACAAGGGTTCAGCGACCAAGCTTTGAGTCTGCAGCCCGTAATGGGAGTGCATCCAGAAGGTGCCGTCCTGCTGAAGCTGGGATTGAATGCGTTGCGCGGCCCAGGGCTGCGGCGAGCAGTCCGAGACCAAGGATGGATCGACGACGCATCCCTGCAGTCCACCTGTCCGTTGATTAGCTAGCCGAAGCTCCCTTGTCGTATTCGCCACGTCGCATTGGGTTCGGCCTCGATAGAATTTGAGGGTTCCGTTAGCAGTGGTGTGGCGGCGCAGAACCCTTCGGGTGAAAGCGTTGCCGGATGCATCGCCGGCTAACACCAACCCCCACAGGAGGAGGTGCCCGTGTCCCACAGTTGTAAGAATCAGGGTCTGCTGATCGCGGAGAACGCCGGCTGATTTCGAAGCCTTATTCCTAGATCAAACGGTTCCGCGCCAGAGCGGACCCGGCGAGAGCCCCCGGTCCCTCTTGAGGAATCGGGGGCATCGTTTTGACTGGGTCCTCTCCATGTGGCCAGTCCATGACGAGCACAAGGCAATCACTGGATTGGCCGGATTTGTTCTTGATGCTGTTGGCGGCCGTCATTCAGTTTTTTCGCGCAGGATCCCTGGGCCTGGAGTGTTGGGTCCCCGGGCGTTCCCTGACCTTTTGCGTCGATCAGTACTGGGTCAATCAAATGCTGAAGAACTATGCCGGTGGATTCACCAAGCGCGGCTTCAGCGGCGAGCTGCTGCGGCATCTCTTCCCGTCAGGGTTGGATCTGATTGGGCTCAACGTTTTCGCCTTGCTGCTCTTCATGGCTCTGGCGTTGTTGCTGTATGCCGTTGTGCGCATGCTGCTGGGGCGCTCCGGTTGGCCGCCCCTACTGATCAGCCTCTTGCTGTTGTTTGCGCCCTTTGGCAAGTCCCTGGCGGAGACAGCCTTGGATCCGCTGCAGCTCTGTCTGCTGCTGGTGGCTTCAGTGCTGTTGACCCCTGTTCAAAGCCGAGCGCGAGATGCGGTCGTATTGATCTCCTTTGTCCTCGCATCATTGATCTATGAGGGCTGCGCCCTGCTGCTCTTGCCAGTCGGCTTCTGGTTGATGCGAGCGACCTGCTGGCGCTGGCTCCCACTGGCCCTGGGAGCCGCGTTGCTGTTGGTGTTCCAGCAACCCGATGCTCCGAGCGTCGGTCAGGCGGCGCGGGAGGCCTTGGTGGCGATCAATCCCCTCACCGGTGAGCAACTGCGCTACAGGGATGGCGGTGGCTTGGCCGCATCAGTGAGTTTCAGCTTCAACGTGAAGCAGGAGTTCAGCCGCTATCTCTCCAATGCGCCCCGAGAGACGTTGTCAAGGATGGCGCGTTCCTTAGGTGTTGTTCTTGTTTATGGCATCGCGCTGGTGACAGCCATGGCGGACCGCAGACCCGCCGAACGCAGCCTGGGCATCCGGGTCTGGTCCCTCTGGGTGCCCGTGGCCTTGCCCTTCGTCTTGATCACCCACGACTGGCTGCGTTACGGCGTGATCCTGTTGTTCCTGGCGATGGTGGTGACGGCCGCCCAATGCCCACCCCGTCCGCTCGAGTCAGGTCCGATGACGCGGCCCGAGTGGCTCGCGAGCGCTCTGGTCGCCATGGCGGTTGCTGTGGGGCCCTCCACCGGTGATGTCCGGAAATTCCTGCCCCACAACTATTTCCACGCGTCCCTGCTGATGCTGCTGGTGGCGCTCGCGGTGCTGCTGATCGAGCACCGCCGGCTCAAGCCTCAGCAGACCGGCTGAGGTCTGGTTGGCGCACCAGCGCCAGGACGCCGACCAGGCAGGGAATGGCAAGGGTGCAGAGCCGTAGCAGCAGCGTGACGGCCAGAGCTTGGGAGCGGTCGGCTCCGTAGAGCATCGCCAGGCCAATCGAGGTGGCTTCACTAGTGCCCAAGCCGGCGGGCAGAAGCGAGATCACACCGCCCAGGCCGGTCGCCGTTCGAATCACGGCGGTTTGATGCAGGTTCAGGTCCACTCCCAAGGCCTGGTAAAGCGCCACCAGCAGTCCTGCCTCGATCATCCAGCAGATGCAGGCCATCAGGGTGCCGACGATGAGGGGTTTGGGTTTCATCAACTGGCGCATCCGGCCCATGGCCAGCAGGGCTTCGCGCAGTAGGCGAATCAGACCGTTCCAGCGCTGATGGAGCGGCAGGCTCTCGAGCCAATGCTCCAGTCGGCGCAGGACCCTGGGATGGGTCAGTACCCAGCCGCCCAAACCGAGAACCGCAAGGCCGATCAGCATCGCGATCCAGACCTGTTCCCCAAGACCCCAGCTCAGCACCAGTAGTGCACTGGCTAGATCAGCCAGTCGTTCCGCCAGGGTGATGCCAACCCCGACGGTTAGCGGGAAGCCGTGGCGCCGTTGCAGCCAGAGGCCGCGGACCGCTTCGCCGCTGCGCCCTGGGGCGGCGATCAGGGCCAGGCCCGCCGCGTAAATCTTGGTGGCGGGTTTGAGGGGCAGGGGAAAGCCCAGTTGGCGCAGGTAATAGGACCAGCGCACAATCAGCACGAGGTGGCTCCCCAGGCAAATGGCCGGGGCCAGGATCCACCAGCGCCAGGACAGTTCCCCCAGGGTGGCGCTCACGTCCTGGATGCCAAAGGCGGTGGTGAGCCCGAGGTAGATCGCTAGGGCTGCGACAAGCCCAAAGAGCCAACGGCGCCGCATCAGGGAATGAACCTCAACTTGCGGGCGGCATAGATGCACATCTGTCCCAGGGTCAGACCCTCTTTGAAGTGGGCGATGTTCGAGCTGCCGTAGCTGCGCTCTTGGTACCGGACCGGGACCTCGACGATCTTCAGGTTCAGCTTGCTGGCGCCAAAGAGCAGGTCGAAGTCTCCGAATGGGTCGAAGTCCCCGAAGTAACTGCGACCTGCCTTGAGGCGTTCGTAGTCTTCCTTCCAGATCACCTTGGTGCCGCAGAGGGTGTCCTTGAGCCGTTGGCGCAGCAACCAGGAGAAGGCGGCGGCAAAGAAGCGGTTCGCCGCGGTGTTCAGCGGCGGCATCGCTTCCCAGCTGCGGGGGTAGACGAGGCGGCAGCCGTTGACGAACTCACCGCGCCCATCGGCCATTGCCTGGGCGAAACGCGGCAGATCTTCTGGTCTGACTGTTAGATCGGCGTCGAGGATCATCAGCACATCCCCTTCCGCTTGATCGAAGCCGAGCCAGACCGCATCGGCCTTGCCCTTGCCCGTCTGCCGGAATTTCTTCAGGCGCATAGGGCCTGGGTAGGTCGCGCAGACCCGCTCGATCTCCTCCCAGGTGTTGTCGGAGGAATGCCCCTCGACAAAGATCACTTCGGTGAAACGGCCCAGTTCCGGCAGCCGTTCAATAGCCGGGGCGATGTTTCCGGCTTCGTTGCGCGCCGGGATGACCACGCTGACGCTTGGGTTCTGGCGCTTTTGACGGGCGGGTCTGGCCACCATCCAGTGGGTGAGCCCTAGGTTGTCGATCAGCGGCAGTTGGCTCAGCCAACGGTTGGCTAGGGGGGTGAGCAGCGGAATCTGGCGGGGGATCAGGCAGCGCTGTCCCTCCTTGAGCACCTCCCAGCTCGCGAGATCGAGCAGGTTGCGGACGTCGTTGGGGGTCAGCCAGCTCTCCGGGGGCTGTGGTTGGCGCTGGCCCAGGCGTTCGGCGGTCTTCAGCAGCGGTTGCCAGAGCCAATTGTGGAAACTCACCACCAGGCGGGTCCGGGGGTGGCAAAACGCCTCCAGCCGCTCCAGCACCCCCTGCACGTCCTGGAGCGTGTTCAGGGTGTTCGGCAGCAGGATCACATCGAACGGTTGGGTTTCGCCGATGGATGCCGGGGTCATGGTCTCGGCGTTGGTCGCCAGGATCCGCAGTTCGGGATGCCGCTCCCGGGCAACAGCGGCCACCTCCGAGTCCAGCTCAATGCCAACCCCGTGGGCCGGTTGCAGGTGAGCCAGCAGGTCACCGGTGCCGCAGCCCACCTCCAGCACCCGCAGCCCCGGCGGAACCAGCAGCTGATGCAGCCGCTCGAGATCTGCGTAATAGGTGCGGTTGCGCTGGCGGAACTGCATCTGCTGGCTCGAGGTGGTCATGAACGAAGCAGGTGGAGGGTCTGGGGCAGATCCAGGCGCAGGGCGCTGGCCACGATGCGCAGGGTTCGCAAGGTGGAGTTGTTGGGGCTCATCTTCGCTGCTTGATCGAGCGCCACCTGGGCTTGGCCCGGCCGAAAGCGATAAAGCTCTACGACTCCGAGCCCCAGCAGGGCATTCGGATTAGAGGGGTCCAGGCTCTTGATTTGTGTCAAGGTCTGCGCTGCATCGCTGGCATGCCTTTGCAGCGCCTGGGCGAGGGCCAGGCTGTAGAGGTCGTTCAGATCACCGGGATCGCCCTGGAGTCGTGCCCGCAGGATGGACTCGGCGTCGGCCAAATAGATCTGCTCGGGGTCACTCTGGTTGATCTGACCGACCTTGGAGAAGAGGCTGGCCAGTTCCCCGCGGCGCAGCTGGCCCCCGAGGCCGCGCAGCAAGGCGACACGGTTGGCGGCCAGGACGCCGGGCTCCTGGGTCCCAGCTTGTAGGTCAAGCGTGGTGCTCCGCGGCAGCGGGATGGATCGCCGCTTGCCGTTGGCCTCGAGCAGTTGCAGTTGGGGGCTCCAGCTCCCGCCGTTGTTGCTGAACGCGAGCTCCTGCTGGACGGTGGCGCAGCCTTGGGGCAACCGCAGCAGGCCTTGGCCGAGGGCCTGGTCCGCTTCAAGCCGTTGCCCGGCTTGCTCCAGGGTGACCAGCAGGCGGGAATCCTGAAGAACGGCGCTCGGGCCGGAGACCTGGATGTCCAGGCCACCTGGAATAGCGGTGATGGCTCCGCTGAGCTGACCGGAGCAACGAACCGGGGTGGTGCTGACGCTGACGGATTGGCGGCGCAGCAGCTGGGCCTCACTGCCATCGGGGAGGGGCCAGCTCTTCACTGGTTTGAACGCGGCAGAGCCCTGCAGCAGTTCGGCTTGGCGCGCCTGCCGTTCATCGCTCATTACCCCCTGGTCGCCCCCTTTGCTGAGGAACCAGTCGAAGTTGCTGAGTTCCTCTTCGAGTCGATCCTTCGGGGCCACGGTCTGGCGGGCGGCCACGCGGAACTGCTGGCGCCGCCCCTCGGCCTCGAGGTTGAAGGCATTCAGCCCTTCGCTGTCGGGCAGCACGGCCAGGGTGGAGAGCTGGTTGGGACTGGTCTCGCGGACCGTCGCCACGATCGCCTCAAGGGGCCAGCCCCCCTGGGGGTTCGGGCGATGGGGCGGAAAGCTGCTCAGCTTTGGCCCCCAGCCGAATTGGCTCCAGAGCGCTCCGAGCAGGGCGACGAGCACCAGTGCGGCCTGCCAAACGGGGGCCCAGCGGCGCTCGACGCTGGCCACCACCAGTCCCAGCCCTAAGGCCAGCTGGGGAAGTAGGGGCAGGACAAAACGAAAGTCCTTGCTGGTCATGAGGATGCACACCAGCAGGCCCCCCAGCGGAAAGCTCAACCACCAGAGCAGCCAGGCCTTGTCTGCCTTGATTGACGGTCTGCGCTGCACCAGGGCGATGACTCCGCCCACCAGCACTAGAGCCGTCAGGCTGCTCCCCAGCATCGCCGGCAGCAACTTCAAGTAGTAGAGCCAGCCCTCCAGGCTGTTGGCCTCCAATCCGTCTTGGTAGGCGACCCCCCACTGGCGGGCCTTGTTGATGGTGCTCAGGATCGTCAGCCAGTTTTGGCTGAACCAGGGCCAGACCAGCAGCCAGGCGATCAGTCCCCCGGTCGCCCCCTCGGCGAGCGGACGCCAATGGCCGCGGAGCGCCTTGCGCAGGCCGCCGACAAGTAGCAGCACCAGCGGCAGCCAGAGCAGAACGAGCCCTGTGGGCCGGGTCAGTGCCACGAGCCCAAGGCCGATGCCGCTGAGCACGGACCAGAGCCAGCGCTGCTGGCGGGCGAACCAGCGCCGCTGGCTGAGCACCCACCAGCCGGCGGTCATCAGTGCCGTCAGGCTCAGATCAATCAGGTAGTCGGTGCGTTGGTTGAGCAACGCGGGTGCGGCCGCGACAAACAGCGCCGCCCAGAGCCCCGCGCGGCGGCTGTGCAGTTGGCGCCCCAGGCCGTAGCAGCTCAGCAGCAGGATCCCGTTGAAGACCGCGCCGGAGGCCATCGCACTGCTGAAGCTCGGCCCGAGCAGCTGCAGAACGGGGGCGCTGAGCACGTAGGTCAGCGGGCCCCTATAGCTGGGTGCCTGGTCCCACAGGGTGTGCCACCAGCCGCCGCTCCAGGGGGCCGGCTGGCTGAGCACTTGCCAGACACCTAGGGCGCGGCTGAGGTGATCCCCTTGGTCCCAGGCCGGCGGGGCCTGGTGCTGCTGAATCCAGAGGCCATCCAGCAGCAGAGAGATCAGCCAGAGGGCCAGCAGCAGAAGGCCATCACGCCGGTTCAGTTTCCGCTGGGGCTGCGTACCAAGGTCCATGGGGCCAGATCATCGCCCGAGGCCAGGGGAATGAGGTCTCGATTGGCCGAATCCTGCAGGGCCGATGCCTCGATCCAGGCCAAAGCGCCGGGGGCGAGGTCTTGCGCGCTCTTGAGCTTGGGACCGAGCTGCGGTGTTCCCAGGGCGACGAGGATCAATTGGGCATGGGCCTGGCCGCTCAAGGAGCCCTGGCTGATTACCGCCACCGGTTCGGCGGCCAGCAGCGCAGGCAGCTCACCAGTGCTCAGGGCTTGGCGCACGGCGGGAGAACGATCACTAAAGAGGCCGCCCTGCACTAGCAGGCTGAGGGCCAGCCAGGGACCGATCAAGATGGCGGCGAGGACGCGTTTTTGGCTCTGTTGTTGGGGCAGCAGGGCCCAGCTCAGGCCGAGCACCAGGGTCGCCAGCCCCACCAGCGCGGGCGTCAGGGGCGGCATCTCGAGGTTGAGCAGGTTGCCGGGGAACAGCATGAGCACCCCGGCAAGGCTCAGCAGAACGCCGAGGCCCGCCAGGAACCAGGCGATGGCCCGCGGCCGAGCAATCCCGGTTCGCACGAAGAGACGCAAGCCGCTGGCGGCCCAGATCGCCAGAAACGGCGTGAGCTGCAGGCCGTAGTACGGGGTCTTGGTGCGGAAGCAACTAAGCAGCAGCAGCAGGCTGAGTGGATAGACGAGTAAAAGCAGCCCCTCCTCGGAGCGCCAGCGCTTCAGGCCCCACGCAAGTCCAGCAATGGCCACCAGGCTCCAGGGAGCGCAGTTCGCCGGAATGTTCCACATGTAATACAAGGGCCCGGCGCTGTAGATGTCGCTTTCGGAGAGGAAGAGCAATTTGTCCAGCAGTCCGCCGACCACGCCGGCGCCGTAGTGCTGCAGGCTCAAACCCAGCCAGAGCGCCACGGGGAGCCAACCCAGCAGCAGTCCGGACCAGAAGGCCGGAGCGCGCAGCAGGAACCGTCGCTTGAGCAGTAGGAAGGGCAGCAGGGCGAGGACCGGCAGGGCGGTCATGAAGCCCTTAATCAAGAATGCTGGCCCCAGCCAGATCCCTGCGGCGATCTGCCAACCGCGTGAGGCGTGGGGCTGGGCCTGCAGCAGGGCCCACATCCCGAGCAGCTCGAGGGCCAGCAGGGGCATGTCCTGGCTGGCGAGGTGGGCGTAGTTAATAAAGAGAGGAGTGAGCGCCAAAAGGGCTGCACTCAGCCAACCCAGGCCTGGGCCGAGCAAACGAGAGGCCAGGCGTCCGGTGAGCCAGAGCGCCAGACCTGCCGCAAGCAGGGATGGCAGGTGTGCCGCCCAGCTGCTGGGTCCTAAGAGGGTCTGGGCGCTGGCGATCAGCCACTGGACGCCGATGGTGCGATCAAACAGGGGTTGGTCCCACCAGAGGGGCGCCAGCCACTGGCCGCTCTCTTGGATCCAGCGGGCCTGCAGGGCGTAGTACCCCTCGTCGTGGGCCAGGTCGCTGCGTGGCGCAACGCTGATCAACAGCGGCAGGAAGGGCAGCCACCGAAAACTAGACCTTCGGTATCCGTTGCTACGTGTCATTGCTGTTTGTGGCACATGACCGCTTCTCGGGCCCCTTCGAGGCCTTGATCATCACAAAGAGGCCTTGTGCCTCAATCCTCTATTGGTGTGAGGACCAATGAAACTGTTCCAGAAGCTTCTTCTGGCGCCTGCAGCACTGGGCCTTCTGGCTCCTGTCGCTGCAAACGCCGCTGACGTCAACATTGCTGGCCTGAGCCAGTACGGCGTCGAAGAGCAGGTGACTTCGATCACCCAGTTCTCCGACGTGCAGCCCACCGACTGGGCTTATCAGGCACTGAGCAACCTGATCGAGCGCTACGGCTGCGTCGCTGGTTACCCCAACGGCACCTATCGCGGCAACCGTGCGATGACCCGCTATGAAGCGGCCGCACTGCTGAACGCTTGCCTCGACCGGATCACTGAGGTGACTGACGAGCTCAAGCGCCTGATGAAGGAATTCGAGCGTGAGCTGGCTGTGCTCCGCGGCCGCGTTGATGGCCTCGAGGCCCGCGTCGGCGAACTGGAAGCTACTCAGTTCTCCACCACCACCAAGTTGCGTGGTCTGGCCACCTTCGTTGTGGGTGCTAACAGCTTCACCGGAACCAGCCCCAACGTTGATACCAACAAGGATTCGCTGGGCGCTACCACCTTCAACTACGACCTGCGCCTGATCCTCGACACCAGCTTCACTGGTAAGGATCTGCTTCGCACTGTCCTGCGTGCTGGCGACTTCGATGGCTCCGCTTATTTCAGCGGCCTGACTGCTCTCGAGACTGCTTTCCAGTCTCCTGCAGCTGACGACGTCGTTTCCATCAAGCGTCTCTTCTACAACTTCCCCGTTGGCGACGACTTCAGCGTCACTGCTGGTGCAACCGTCCGTGTGGATGACGCCGGCATGCTCGGCATGTGGCCCAGCGTCTATCCCGCTGACACCGTTCTCGACTTCTTCACCTACGCCGGTGCTCCTGGCGCATATGACCTCGATGGTCTGGGTGCAGGTTTCGGTGCCACCTACAACAATGTTCTGGGCTTCGAGGGTGTCACCCTGTCCAGTAACTACGTCTCAATCAACGGTGACGAAGGAACTGCAGGTCTGATGACCGACAGCTCCAGCTCTGTGAGCGTCTCTCAGCTCGGCTACACCGGCGGAGAGTTCCCCGTCATCGGTGGTAGCGCTTGGGGTGCAGCTGTGGCTTACACCTACAGCCAGAACAACTCTCTGTTCATCGCGACTCCGCTGGCTGGCTCTATGGGAGCTACCGGTGCCACTAACAGCTTCGGCTTGAGCGGCTACTGGGTCCCCGAGAGCACCGGCTGGATTCCTTCAGTCAGCACCGGTTGGGGCACCAGCTCTTTCCAAGATGCCGGCTATCGCACCGACACCTTCGCCAAGGCCCAGTCTTGGTACGTCGGTCTGCAATGGCCTGATACCTTCGTCGCTGGTAACGACCTGGGCATGGCTGTTGGTCAGGCTCCCTTCGTGACCAGCACTGGCTACGGCGCTGTGGAAGGTCCTAAGACGCCTCTGGACTCCAACTACATGTGGGAGTGGTGGTACAAGTTCCAGGTGACCGACAACATCACTGTCACCCCGGCTCTGTACTACATCCAGAACTACGAAGGCCAGAACGGCCGTGTTTCCACCAACGGCAACATGGACGCCTCCAACAATGTCTTCGGCGGCCTGCTGAAGACCACCTTCAAGTTCTGATCCAGAACAGCTAGGGCTCTCTCCTCACACCTAGAGCCCTTTTTGACCTCGTTCAACCCCGGCTTCGGCCGGGGTTTTTTATTGCTTAGTGCTTCGACTTGCTGGTGGTGTTCCTGTTGAACTGAACTGTCTTTTGGTGGTTCAAGGATGTTCGAAAAAGCTTTTTCATGAAGTTCGTGGTTCGCTTCTGCGGTGGGCATTGGGTCTTTTTTTAGTCCTCTCGCGATATCTGAGGGGGTAGATAATTTGACTTGGGGTATCTCGAAAGGTCTGGGTCGCTCTAGTCGCGCGGCCTTGATCCTTGAGGATGGGATCACCCCCGTCTGCGTTGCATGGCCCAGTCCGTCCGCGATCCCTATCTGGTGCTCGGTGTGGCGGCGACAGCCAGTGGCGCCGAGATCAAGGCGGCCTACCGGTCCCTGGTGAAACAGCATCACCCCGATGCCGGCGGAGATGAAGAGGCGATCCTGGCGATCAACGCGGCCTGGGAGGTGCTGGGGGATCGCGAGCGCCGAGCCGAGCATGACCGCCATCGCGCCTTCAGCAGTCATCAGGCCACTGTGCGCTCTGCCGCCGCCGGTCAAGCCGCCCGCAAGGCAACGGCGGAATCGGCCCGAGGTGATGAGGCGCTGCTGGTTTGGCTGCAGACGGTCTACGCGCCGATTGATCGTTTGCTGGGTCAGGTCATCAATCCCTTCCCCGCCGAATTCAAGGCGCTCTCCGCCGATCCCTATGACGATCAGCTCATGGAGGCCTTCTGTGCCTACATCGAGCAGAGCCAAGCCAAGCTCGAGAAAGTGGAGACGCTTTACCGCTCCATGGCTGCACCGGCCTCAGCCCAGGGCTTCAGCCTCAGCGTTTACCACTGCCTCTCCCAGGTCAAAGACGCCGTGGTCGAACTGGAGCGCTACACGATGGGCTATGTCGACAACTACCTCCACGACGGCCGCGAGATGTTGCGGGAAGCCAAGCAACGGCGTACCCGGCTCCAGGCGGAGCGCCGTCGGCTGGACCTTTAGTTAAAGGCTTCCAGCTGATCGATCCGCAGCCAGATGTCGGGCACCGGCCGGCGGTAACGCAGTTGGGCGTAGTCCCCTTTGACGAGGAGTACTTCAGCGGGGCCTTCGAAGAGGTAGTCCGGCGCGGTGGTGTCGCTGGCTTTGGACTCCAGGCTGCCGCTGTAGGCCGCGCGATTCAACTTCACCAGGGCGCCTTTCTTGATGGCGGCGGCCGCGGGTTTGCTGGCGGGCGCTTCGGCCATGGCAACGAGGTCGGGTAGCCGACAGGCTAGTTCCCGCTCTGAGATCCAGAGGCTCCCTAGCCTTTGTTCCAGTTGAAGGGCTCTGGGCGCGTGCGGATTCTGCTGGTGGGGTGCACTGGTTTTGTGGGTCGGGCTCTCGTGCCCCAGCTGCTTGCGTCGGGCTACCAGTTGGTGCTGATCAGTCGCTCCAGTGCTCCTCTTGCGGCCGTGCAGTCCCCCCAACTCCAGTGCCTTCAGGCGGATCCCGCTAAGGCGGCCACCTGGCAGCTCCCCGCCGTGCAAGAGGCCCTGGCCACAAGCGAGGCGGTGATCAACCTGGCCGGTGAGCCCATCGCGGAGAAGCGCTGGAGCGATGCCCACCGGGCCCTGCTCAGCAGCAGTCGCATCCACACCACCCGTGCTCTGGTGGCCGCCATGCAGGCGTTGCCCGAGGGCAAGCGACCCCAGACCCTGATCAGTGGCTCGGCCATCGGCTACTACGGCACCAGCGAGACCGGGCGCTTCAGCGAGACCAGCCCCGCCGGTTCCGACTTCCTGGCGGGTCTCTGCCAAGCCTGGGAGCAGGAGGCCCAGGCGGCCTCGGCCTTCGCCCGCGTCGTGATTCTGCGGATCGGGATTGTTCTTGGCGCGGATGGCGGCGCCCTCGGCAAGATGTTGCCGGTCTTTCGGATGGGCTTCGGCGGTCCGATTGGCAACGGCCAGCAGTGGATGAGCTGGATTACGCGCTATGACCTCTGCAGGCTGATTGGCGAAGCTCTCAGCAAGCCGGCCTACCAAGGCACTTACAACGCTGTGGCGCCATCTCCGTGCAGCATGGCCAATTTCGCGGCCGCCCTGGGTCAGGCCCTCGGCCGCCCCAGCCTGCTGCCGGTGCCCGCGCCGATCCTGCACCTCCTGCTTGGCGATGGCGCCAAGGTGGTGCTCGAGGGGCAACAGGTTCTGCCGGCGCGCCTGCAGCAGCAGGGCTTTGTCTTTGAAGACGCCGAGCTCAGCGCTGCTCTCGCCCGCGCCACCACTTGAGGGCCCAGCCCAGGATGCCGCTCAGGATCGCCGCTCCCATCAGTAGTCCGATGGCCGGGGTGAACAGCGGCTCCCAGAGGCTCTGAAAGACCTTGAGTGGAGCCTCGATTCCTCGGCTGTGGCACACCACGGCCACACCGAACCAGATGGCTCCGGCGATAACCACGAAGACGTCCGCGACCAGCACCGCATCCAAGTAACCCTTCAGGCGTTGGCCGGTGCTGGGTGGGGTCGCTTCAGCCATGGCGTTCCGCCAGACGCTCCAACAAATCAGTGCTCATCTTGGCGGCACCGCCACCACTGCCGATGCGCTCGTCTCCGAGCTGCCGCAGTTCCTCATGCCAGCGCTGATCGACCAGCAGGCGGTTGAGCAATTGCTCCAGGAGCTTCGCGGTCCCTTGGAGCTGCTCCTCGCTGCCCGCGCTCCCCGGGGCACAGAACAGGCCTGGCCCCAGTAGGCGTCGCTGGGCTTCGGCGAAGTTGTCGGTGAACTGGGGCCCATCGCCGACGAGTTGCAGGACTGGCTTACCCAGGCCTACGCACTGTTCGGCGGCGGTCCCGGTCATCGACAGCAGCAAATCGCACTGCTGAATAACGGCTGCAAAGCGCCCCCACTCCAACTGCAGGTGGAGTGGACCACGCTGCAGGCTGCAGCGGCTGCTGCTCTCCAATTCCAACCGCCAGCCCAACCGGCTCGCCAAAGGCGCCACTTCCTGGGGCGTCAGTTTTCCCACCAGGGCCGCATGCAGCCCGAGGCGTTGGGGAGGCCGGAGCGCTTCGGGCAGGCGCTCCAGCACCCCCAGCATCAGCTCCAGGTTGTGCAGGGCCTCAGGTAGTCGGCTACCGGGCAGCAGACCGAGCCGCTGCCGCGGCGCACCTGCCAAGTCGTCGCTCTCCCCCAGGGCCCCATCAAAGAAGGGGTTGCCGAAAAACTGCACTGGCCGCTTTAGCTGCTCGCTGAGGTCACTCGCGGTGAGTTGATCTCGGCTGTACACCCCCAGGGAGCGCTTGGATTTCAGGCAGCCGCCGCAGGGCCAGGGCAGCTGCAGGCGTCCCTCATAGTGGCTGGAGTAGGCCACCAAGTAGGTCGACATCGGCCGGCGGCTCAACCATGCCGCCACCACCGGGATGACATCGCCGACCACCAGGATCAGGTCGTAGCGATGGCCGATGCGCAGCAGGAGCAGTAGCCGGCTCAGCAGGTAGAGCACCTGCCCTTGCACGACCTCGGTGATCCGTCCGATCAGGCTCGTGTAGCCGAGGCCGCCAGTGCTGTATTCGCGGGTCTTGCCCCGCGTCGTGATGCCCGCCTGGCTGTAGGCCTGGCCGTGGCCCACCAGGGACAGCGCTTCAACGCTGCACCCCTGTTGCTGGAGCGCCGTTCCGATCAGGGCACCACTGAGGTCTTCGCCGTGGCCGTTGCTCAGCAACAGGATGCGCCGCTGGCCGTGTTGGGCCATCACCCGTGAAGCCAAGCTTTGACCTTTTGCAGGGCCTGCCAGTCGGGGCGCCGGGCCAGGCCATCGGCGATGGAGGAGTCGAGTTCTTCGCCGATCTCCGGGGCCATCACCCGCACGCGCTGCACTAACTCGATGTGCTCCCGAACGCCTTTGACGTTGTTCTCGAGCATCGCCAGGCTCAGGTTGATCCTGGCCTGGGGGTCCTGGGGGTTGAGCTTGACCGCCATCCGTGCTGAGCGCAGCGCCGTCTGCGCTTGGTTGTCCAGCAGTTGGAGCCAGGCCAGGCAGGTCCAGCCGGCGGAGAGTCGGGGGTCCTGTTGGGTGATCTGCTCGAAGCTGGTGATCACCTCAGACAGAGGTGCGCCCTCGTTGTAGCTCTTCAGGGCCTGCTCAAACAGAGGGGGCGCGTCAGTGGCGGTCATGGCGGAGGGCGTGCCGTTTCGTCAGCTCAGATTCGCACCCGAGGGGGATCAGACCGCGAAGGAGCTGCCGCAGCCACAGGTTTGGGTGGCGTTGGGGTTGGTGAAGTTGAACCCGCCGCCGATAAGGGCCGATGAGAAGTCGAGCTGCATCCCATATATGTAGAGGAGGCTTTTGGGGTCGCTCACCACGGTGAAGCTGGGGGCTCCGCTGGGCTCATAGATGTAGCGCTCATCGTCCTCGCGGATCTCGCTGCTATCGATGAAGTCCATCGTGTAGCTCATGCCGCTGCAGCCGCCGGAGCGCACGCCCACCCGCAGGACTTTGCCTTCCCCTTGGGCCGGCAGCAGGGTGGCCAGCTGTTTCATCGCCGGCTCGGTGATCAGGATCCCTTTGCCGTCCCGGCCGGTGTGGGTCGCGACTGGGGTGGCGGTCTCGCTGGTCATCGGAGCAATGGCCTGTGTTCCCACTCTATGGAGGTCCTTTCTCCGCTGCCTTGTCACCCTTCTCCATAGAGTCACCCCATTAGTGGGAGAACAATGGTGCGGGTCGCCATCGTGGGTGCGGGTCTGGCCGGATTGGCGGCGGCGGTCGATTTGGTGGACGCTGGCCACCAAATCGACCTCTATGAGTCGCGTCCCTTCATGGGCGGCAAGGTTGGCAGCTGGGTCGATGAGGGTGGCAACCACATTGAGATGGGCCTGCACGTCTTCTTCTTCAACTACGCCAACCTCTTTGCCCTGCTCCGCAAGGTGGGGGCGATCGACAATCTGCTGCCAAAGGACCACACCCATCTGTTCGTAAACGCCGATGGTGATCTGCGGGAGTTGGATTTCCGCTTCGCCCTGGGGGCACCCTTCAACGGCCTGAAGGCCTTCTTCACCACGCCACAGCTCGATTGGCTCGACAAGCTCCGCAATGCCTTGGCCTTGGGCACCAGCCCGATCGTTCGCGGCCTTGTCGATTACGAGGGGGCGATGAAGGTGATTCGTGATCTCGACCGGATCAGCTTCCAGGAGTGGTTCCTGAGCCACGGCGGCAGTGAGCAGAGTATCCGCCGGATGTGGAATCCGATTGCCTATGCCCTCGGTTTCATCGACTGCGAGGCGATCTCGGCCCGCTGCATGCTGACCATCTTCATGATGTTCGCGGCGAAGACCGAGGCCTCCAAGCTCAACCTGCTGAAGGGCTCCCCCCACCGCTGGTTGACCGGCCCGATCCTCGAGTACATCCAGGAGCGCGGGGCGCGGCTGCACCTGCGGCACCGCGTGACCGAGGTGCAGTTTGAGGAGGTCGCCGGTGAAACTCATGTCACCGGGCTGACCCTCGGAACCCCCGATGGAGAACTGCAGGTTGAAGCCGACACTTACCTGGCGGCCTGTGATGTGCAGGGCATCCAGCGGATGGTCCCTCAGGCCTGGCGCCGTTGGCCCCTCTTCGACAACCTGTACAAGCTGGAGGCCGTCCCCGTGGCCACGGTTCAGCTCCGCTACGACGGTTGGGTGACCGAGCTGGGCGACTCCCCGATGGCCGAAGCCGCTCGCCGCGATGTGGCCCGCCCCGCTGGTCTCGACAATCTTCTCTATACCGCTGACGCTGACTTCAGCTGTTTTGCGGACCTGGCCCTGGCCAGTCCCGTGGATTACCGCAAGGAGGGCGTCGGCTCCCTGCTCCAGTGCGTCCTCACCCCAGGCGACCCCTGGATTCCCAAGAAGACCGAAGAGATCGTCGCGGCCACCGATGCCCAGGTGAGGCGCCTGTTCCCCTCGGCGAAAAACCTCAACCTGGTCTGGAGCAACGTCGTCAAGCTGGCTCAGTCCCTGTATCGCGAGGCGCCGGGGATGGAGGCCTACCGCCCGGATCAGGCCACGCCGGTCACCAACTTCTTTATGGCCGGGAGCTACACCAAGCAGGACTACATCGATTCGATGGAAGGCGCCACGATGAGCGGGCGTCTAGCCGCCGCCGCGATCCTGGGTCGTCAGGCTGAGCTGGCCACCAATGTATCTGTCGCCTAGAGACCATGGGCCGTTGGCTTGAACACAGCGTCACTACAGAGGTGAAGGCACCGGCCGAACGGGTCTGGGCGGTTTGGAGTGATCTTGAGGCCATGCCCCGCTGGATGAACTGGATCGAGTCCGTCATCACCGAAGCCGGCGACCCGGATCTGACCAATTGGACCCTTGCGGCCCAGGGCTTTCGCTTCCAGTGGAAGGCGCGCATCACCGAGCGGGTGGAGGCGCAACAGCTCCATTGGGAATCGGTGGGAGGACTGCCCACAAAAGGGGCCGTTCGCTTTTACCCCCAGGGGCCGCAGACCACCGCTGTGAAGTTGACCGTCAGTTACGAGTTACCGGGAATGTTGGCGCCGTTGATGGATCCTTCCATCCTGGGGGGGATCGTGACCAAGGAGCTCCAGGCCAACCTGGATCGCTTCCGCGATCTCGTACAAAGCGGGTATGGCCAAGCTGCGAGCTAAGACTCGATGTTGGCGTTGCCAGTGCTGCTTGCCCTGGCGGCCTGCGAAATAGGCCAGAGCAGCAGCACGGTCCCCACGACAGGTTTTGTGCTGCCTCCGTCGGGCACTCCTGAGTCCACGCCCCTCACCCCCTCAGGGGGCTTCATCGCAATGCCGAGCCCGCAGCAGGTGGTGGAGGCGCAACCCCATGGCCGCGTTGATCCCTTCGCTCCGGTGGGGATGGCGTCGGCCACGGATGGCAGCACATCCACTCAACTGCAGCTCACCGGTTTGATCGGCAGTGCCCGCAGCGCCCAGGCTCTGATCAGCCTGGGCGGCCAGAGCGAGATGGTCTGTGTGGGCCGGCAGCGCCTCTGCCCGGGGTCGGGCCTACCGGCTCTCTTGCTTCCGGGGTGGACCGTGACCGGTATCGACCTGGGGCGCGGTGAGTTGCGCTTGAACCAGTCCGGTCAGCAGCGGGTGTTCAGTCTTTAAAGGCGGCGCTGCAGGCGGCGACGAGCCCATCGAGGTCATGGGGGTTTGCTTCGCTATCCACCCGGCCCAGTACGGCCTGAAGGGTCTTCGAGGTTTGCGGTCCGATTGAGATCAGCCGCACTTGCTCCAGGGGCTCCCGCCAGCTGGCGCCGAAGTGCTGCTCCAGTAATTGGGCGGTGTGTTGCACGGTCTTGCCGCTGCTGAAGGTGATCGCATCCACCCGCCTTTCCGCTAGGGCTGAGGTGGTGGCCGCAGGCAGGTTGTCGGGGCAGCGGGATTCATAGGCCGCGACTTCCACGACCCGGGCTCCGGCTTCGCCAAAGGCCTCGGCCAGCAGGGTGCGCCCGCCACTTTGCACCCGGGGGAGCAGGAGCCGCAGTCCCCAGCCCGAGACGGGGAAATGCTCAATCAGGCTGTCGGCGACGAAGGCTGGTGGCACGAAATCGGCGGCTGCCCCCAGCGCCTCAAGACGTGCCGCTGTTTTGCGACCCACCGCCGCAATCTTCAAGCTGTTGGGCCGCCGGCCTAGGTTGCTGCCGAGGCGGAGGAGCCGCTGCTCTACCGCGTCGACGCCATTGCTGCTGGAAACGATGAGCCAGTGGAACTCCTCCAGTTCCGCCAGGGCGTCATCGAGTGGTCCCCATTCATCGGGCGGACCGATGACGAGGGCGGGGAGATCGAGGACCTCGGCTCCGGCCTCCTCAAACAATTGGCGAGCGGCGCCCAGTTGCTGTTCCGCCCGGGTCACCGCGATGGTGCGCCCTTGCAAGTCCATTCCTCAGCCCTCGAGCTTGACCAGTTCTCCGGCCTGCTTGTGCAGCCGCTGGGCCTCCTGGGTGCGGCCCTGGTCGATCAGCAGTTGGATGGCATCGCGAAAGCTGCCGCGGGAGCCATCAATGTCACCCCCCAGCAGCAGCGCAACCGCGAGGTTCTGGTGGGTTTCTGCGTGGCCGGGGTTGACCCGCTTGGCCTCCCGGTAGGCCTCCAGGGCGCCAGCGAGATTGCCCTTTTTCCGGCGGATCAGCCCAAGGTTGTACCAGCCTAGGCCGATCTCAGGAGCGACGCGGGTGGCCCGGGCGCTGAGGGTTTCCGCCTCCTCGAGTTGACCGAGTTGCAGGAGGAGCGCCGCCAGGTTGAGTTGGGCCGCCAGGTTCAGGCGCGGGGCTAGGGGGATCGTGAGGGCCTGGCGGTAGTACTGCTCCGCTTGCTGTGGGTTCTGGCCGGCTTCCGCGAGGGCCAGGTGCAGCAGCAGCTCGTAGCGCTCGGGGTGGGCCTCAGCGGGGCAGTGCTTGAGGCCCTCTTCCAGGAGCGCCAGGCCGCGTTTGAGGTTCCCTTCGGCCACCTCCAGGCTGCCCAACTTGGCGCAGGCGTAGGGGTCGCCGGGGCGGGCCTTGAGTTCCTCTTCCATGGCTTGGCGCAGCCGCTCGGGCTTATTGCCTTGGGCCAACAGCTCGGGTCGGTAACCGTCATGGTCGATTGCCGGCTCGGAGCAATTGGCGATGCGCCACTTCGGCTCGTCCTTGAGCAAGGCCGCGACGCTGTCGTCAATCATCGAGTGGTAGGCCCGGCTCCACTGGATGCGGGGATGGCGCCGGAAGAGGCGACTGACGTTGGAGTAAGGCGATTGGATCGCGCCGCGTTCATGGCGCAGCAGGTTGATGACCAGGACATCCGGTTGGGCCATCAAGGCCCGTAGCGGCTTCCAGGCCTCAGGCTTGAGCCGTTCATCGGCATCGAGTACCAGCACCCAGTCCCCTTGCACCATCGTGAGCGCTTGGTTACGGGCTGGGGCGAAGTCCCCGGGCCATTCGATCTGCTCGACCCGGGCGCCGGCTGCCTCGGCGAGCGCCATGGTGTTGTCCTTGGAGCCGGTGTCGATAACCACCATCTCGTCGACAAAGCCTTGAGCGGACTTCAGGCAGTCTTCGATTTGCCCGGCTTCATCCCGAACGATCATCGAGAGGCTGAGCATGGTGGGTGCCGGCGGCCGCGATAGACGGCCCGAGGCTAGTGGGAGCTGCCCGTTTAGTCGGTAAAGCCGCCCTCCAGCGCCGCCTCCGGCAGCCCCAGGGCCTCCAGCAGCAGCGCTTGGGCCTGGGGCATCTGGGCTGGGCTGTAGGCCGCGGGCAGCTCCGGCGGCAGCAGTGGTTCAAGGGTCTGCCAGAGGTAGGGGCTGCCATAGACCGCCAAGCCCGCCAGACGTCCTGCCGCCAGCAGTTGCTGCACGACCTGGGGCCAGGGTTCATCGCCGCCGGAACTGCCGCGGAAGGGATTGCCCCGCACCAGGAGCTGGAGCAGCACCGGACCCTCCGGTAGGTGATCGAGGGCCAAAGGAGCCAAGGGATCGTCGCTCCAGGGGCTCGGGCTGCGGGCGTCAATCAGCCGCGCCTCGTAGCGCAAGGTCATTGGCCGCAGCAGGGCTGGGGCCGCCAGCGGCAGTTGCGGCGCGTTGAGCTGGTTGTCGAGTCGGATCAGGTTCAGTCCCGGTCCGGCGGGAAGGCCCCGGTTGCCCTGGCGTACGAGGCTGACGGCGAGCAGTTCGCCGCTGAGTTGCCGTTCGCTCGCTGTGACGAGCCCATCCAGGGCGGCGTCCAGCGCCTCATGGGTAGCCATGCAGCGCGCGAGGGCCGCACGCCGCCGCTCAAGGCTGGCCTCTAACCGCTGCCCGCTGATCCGGTCGCTCTGCACGGCCTTCACCAAGCCATCGAGGGCCTCTTGGGCATCGGCGGGCATGAGGATCAAATCCGCCCCGGCTTCAAAGGCGAGTACGGCGGCTTCGGCGCTGCCGTGGTGCCGGCTGATGGCCTCCATGACCAGGGCATCGGTCACCACCAGTCCAGGGAACTGCAGCTCCTGGCGCAGCAGACCGGTCAGGACGGCTTGAGAGAGGGTGGCCGGTTTCGCGCTGTCTAGGTCTGGCAGGCGGAGGTGGCCGGTCATCACTGAGGCCACCCCCGCGGCAATAGCCCGCTGAAAGGGCGGCAGCTCGATCTGATCGAGGCGTTCGCGGCGATGGGGCAGTTCGGGCAACTCCAGGTGCGAATCACAGCTGGTGTCGCCGTGGCCGGGGAAGTGTTTGGCGCAGGCCAGCACGCCTTCGGCTTGGCAGCCTTTGATGAATGCCGACGTCAGGGACCCGGCACTCTCGGGGGTCTCCCCCCAGGCGCGCACATTGATAACGGGGTTGGCCGGGTTGTTGTTGACGTCGCAGACCGGACCCAGCACCCAGTTGAGCCCCAGCAGTCGTGCTTGCCGGCCGGTGCAGCGGCCGTAGCGCTCCGCCAAGCTCCTCGCCCGCTGGGGATCGCGCGAATACAGCGCTCCCAGCGCCAGGGGAGGCGCAAGCCAGGAGGCCCCCTCAAAGCGCTGGCCGACCCCCTCTTCCACGTCGGCGCAGAGCAGGAGGGGCTGGCCCGCCCAGCGTAGGAGTTGCTCGCAGCGCAGGCGCAGTTCCTCTGCGCTGCCTCCCAGCAGGATCACTCCGCCAACCCCCTGCTCGAGGAACGCCCGCAGCTGCGCGTTGCTCAGTTCCCAGCGGGGGTAGCGGCGCTGATGGTCCCGGGCATGGCCGCTGCCCCGTACCACCAGCAGGCTGGCGAGCTGTCGCCGGAGCTCAGAAGCCTCCATCCTCCTGTTGGCCAGTGCCTTCGGGAACCTCGCCGCGCTCTTGGCGCTGCTCCTCGAGTTGGTTCAGCAAGCCGAGCACGGAGGTGCCCTTCTCGATGCCGCGGTCCAGCTGGAAGATCACCTCTGGGGTACGGCGCATATTCAGCCGGCGGCCGAGCTCTCCTTTGACGTAGTTCGAGGCCGAGCGCAGACCCTCGAGGGCTTGCTGTTGTACCTCTGCGCTCCCGTAGACGCTGACAAAAATCTTGCAGTGCTGCAGATCGCCGGCCACATCCACATTGGTGATGCTGACCATCCCCAGGCTGACCCGCTCGTCCTTGATTCCGGTGACCAGCAGCTCGCTGACTTCCCGGCGGATCAGAGCGGCCACTCGCTCAACGCGACGACCTTGCGCCATGGCTATGCGATGACCTCGGGAGTCACCATCGCACGAAGAATCAGGGTGATGCTCACTAGGCCGCTCACCAGGGCTCCGATCAGGGCGACGGCGGTGACCGGGTTGCTGCGGCGCTGGGCGAGGGGTTCCAGGACGGAGTTGGCGACGCCAAGCCCGAACGCAATCAAGTAGCGCGGATAGCGCGTGACGTTCAGAAAAAAGTCCCGCATGGGGGCCGGGGCGCTGATCAAACAGTGCTGGCTACTCTGCCGCCAAAGGGCACCCAGTGCCGCGCGATCCGATCTTTTGATGCTGGAGCTCCATCAGTTCCGCCATTCCGCCTTCTGCGAGAAGGTCCGCTTGGTGTTGGCCTTCAAGCAACTCGGCTTCACGCCGGTTGAGGTCACCCCCGGTGTTGGTCAGGTCGACCTCTACCGGCTCTCCGGCCAGCGGCAGGTGCCGGTCCTCGTCGACGGCAGTGAGGTGATCGCTGACTCCACGG
This sequence comes from Synechococcus sp., assembly GCA_047285805.1. GTDB lineage: Bacteria > Cyanobacteriota > Cyanobacteriia > PCC-6307 > Cyanobiaceae > Vulcanococcus. Next base: position 818,528 of record JBJBCN010000003.1, read on the forward strand.
CCATCGCGATGCATCTGGAGCAAAAGCATCCCGATCCTGCGCTGCTTCCGAGCGATCCCGCCCTGCGGGCCCAGGTGCTGTTGCTGGAGGACTGGGCAGATACCGCCCTGGCGGCTGGAGCGCGGATGGCCCTGTTGCAGTCGGCAGCCAGCGATCCGGTGCTGCGCGATGGCTTGCTGCCGGAGGCCACCCCATCCCCTCTGCGCTCGCTTGTGGGTGCCTTGCCAGGCGGGGTGCTTAGCGGCGTCGGTCAAGTGCTTGACCAGCAGGTCCTCCAGCAACTGCCCAGCAGCCTCGAGCAGCTCACGGCCCTCGTGCAGGCCCAGCCCTATCTGGTGGGGGATCAACTCACCCTGGCGGACTTGGCGGTGATGGCCCAGTTGTCCCTGATCAAGTTCCCCAGCTCCTCCGGCAGTCCGTTGGCAGGCCGTGGGGTGGCGGGGTTGGCTGACGATCCCCGTCTGAAATCGCTCTGGCTCTGGCGCGATCGCCTGGGGCTCCAATTGGGGCCCCCCTAGGGCTGCCGCTCCAGCACGAGCGTTCCGCTCCAGTTGCGCTTGGCTTCAGCGATCAGGCCCTCGGCGGGAGAGTCGTACCTCACCTGCCATTGCTGTGCCTCGATCCGATTGGCATTGATGCGGACATAGCGGCTGAGGGTCTCGACTTGGCTGATGCGCGGATCGCCGGGGCCATGCAGCACCTGCAGGCTGAGCTCGTCAGCCAGGAATTGATCCGTTGGCAGCCGTTCGCTGCGGCGCCCCACCACGGTGGACTCCAAATAGCGATCTCCGCTGAGATCGGCAAGCTGTCTATTGGGGTTCTGGGGGGCGTTGCGGACCCGCTGCAGCTGCTCCCCGAGGAGCGCCCGTCCGACGGAATTGGCGTTGAAGGCGCGGTCACCAACGATGCGTCCGGAGGAGGATTGGATGAACCGGACTGCGTACTCGATCTCCGGTTCCACGCCGCTGAGGTCGGCGCTGGTGGCCCTCCAGTTCCCCTCAAACCACGCGGGATAGACGAGATCGCGCGCTCCGGGCCGCGGTAGCGGTGCCGGCAGGCTCCATGCCGGCCAGCTCTCGAGTCGTTTTTCCAGGGTTGACGCCGCCGCGGCAGGGAGGCCGCCGCTGAGCAGGATGACCAGGGTGAGCAGGAGCGCCAGCAGCGGTCGACGGGCATGCGGCATGCGGCACACGTGGCAGGCTGCCTGTGATCCTGCCGCCTGAGACGGCCCCATGTCCGATCCCCTGATTCGCGAGCTGGATCACTACGTGGTGCTGGAGCCGGGGAAGCCCGAGCAATTGCTGACCGTTGCGGAGACCTTGGCGTGGCTGCAGCAGCAATTGAGCTCCCTCGAGCCCATCCCAGAGGACCTTTCGGGCTTGACCACGACGGCCGATCAGGCGCAGCGGTTGCTGGAGACGGCCTGTGAGTTGGAGCTGCAGCCCGGTGTGACGGTGCAGTGGTTTGCGATTCGACTGGAGCCGCCCGGCGCGGCTAATTGATCGAGCTCCCCACCTCGCCGGCGTCGTTGGTGACTTGCAGCTGTCCCAGGGGGGGCGCGGCGCGTTCTTTGATGATTGAAGGTAAGACCTCGAGGATTTGCGCTGCCACCTGCTCGGGTGGGCGGCCGTCCTGAAGGATCTGCAGGTCGGCTTGGGCATAGAGCGGGCGGCGCTCGGCCAGCAAGGCCGCCAGGCGCTCGGCGCGGTCCTCCGCCTCCATCAGCGGACGCGGGGTGGGGTCGGCCTCGAGGCGCTGCAACAGGAGCGCGTCGGGGGCGTCGAGCCAGATCACGACCCCTTGATGCAGTTCGCCCCAGTTGGCCGGCTGGGTGACGACACCGCCGCCGGTGGCCACAACCAGGGAATGCCAGGAGGCGATTTGATTGAGCACGGCCGATTCCAGGGCGCGAAACCCGCTCTCCCCTTCGCTGGCAAAAATCTCAGGAATGGAGCGACCAGCCACCTGCTCGAGGCTGGTGTCGGCGTCGATGAAGCGGTAGTTCAGCGCCTCCGCTAAGTGCCCGCCCACACTGCTTTTGCCGCTGCCCATCATCCCCACCAGATAGAGGTTCAGGCCTTCCAGTCGCTGCCGCAGCTGGACTCGGGTGTCCTCCATCGGTTCGCCATCGCAAGCACCAACATTCTTAAGATGCGAATCTCCGTTACTCGCTGTCATGACTCCGCCAGTGATGGCGGCGCCTCCGGCGAGCCCGGTGTCCGTCGCCTCCTATGCCCCCCACGGCCAGGGGCGCCCCTGCGTGATCACGCGCCGGGCCACCTTCAGTGCCAGCCACCGCTACTGGCTGCCTGAGCTGACCCCGGAGCAGAACGCCGCACAATTCGGCCCCTGCAGCGTGGCCCCTGGCCATGGCCATAACTACGAGTTGATCGTGGCCATGGGCGGCGGGCTCGATGCCCACGGCATGGTGCTGAACCTCTCGGATGTGAAGCACGCCATCCGCGAGCAGGTCACCGCCCAGCTCGATTTCCGCAGCCTGAACGAGGCCTGGCCGGAATTCGACCTGAGCCGTCCGGAGGGGGTCTTGCCCACCACCGAGGCCTTGGTGCATGCCATCTGGACGCGTCTGGCACCCCACCTGCCCCTGATGGGGCTGCGTCTTTACGAAACCGACAAGCTCTGGGCCGATGTGCTCGGCGATTCCATGGAAGCCTTCCTGACCATCCGCACCCACTTCGCGGCGGCCCATCGCTTGGCCCGTCCGGAGCTCAGCTTCGAGGAGAATACCGAGATTTACGGCAAGTGCGCCCGGCCCCACGGCCATGGCCACAACTACCTCTTGGACATCACCGTGCGCGGCGCCATCGACCATCGCACCGGCATGGTCTGTGACCTGGCGGCCCTGCAGTCCGCGGTGGATGAGTTGGTGGTGGAACCGTTCGATCACACCTTCTTGAACAAGGACGTCGAGCACTTCGCCAACACGGTGCCCACCGCCGAGAACATCGCGCTGCACATCGCCGATCTGCTTCTATCCCCCGTGGCGGCCCTGGGGGCCTCGCTGCACAAGGTGCGCCTGCAGGAGAGCCCGAACAACGCCGCTGAGGTGTTTGCGGAGGTGCCCCAGCTGGGCATGAACCCCCAGGCCCTCGAAGCCCTTGCCGGCGCCTGAGGTCAGGCTGGTTCTGGCCGTCAGCCTCGATGGCCGCCTGGCTCCCGCTACAGGGGGTGCTGCCCAACTCGGTGGATCCGGTGATCGCCGCGCCTTAGAGGAGGCCTTGGCCTGGGCCGATGGCGCCCTGGTCGGCGGTCAAACCATCCGCGCCCATGGCTGCACCTGTGTGATTCGCGACGCCGATCTCTTGGAGCGGCGCCAGCAGGAGGGGCGTCCGCCCCAGCCCGCGGCCCTGGTGGTGAGTCGCCAATCGGACTGGGATCAGGACTTGCGCTTGTTCGAGCAGCCCCTGGAGCGTTGGCTGCTGGGGCCCCACGAGGCTGCCCCCGCTGGTTTTGATCGAGCCCTACGTCTCGCGTCCTGGCCCCAAACCTTGGCCGCGACTGGTTGTGCACGTTTGCTCCTGCTCGGAGGAGCCCAGCTGGCCTCCCAACTGCTGGCTGAGGCGCTCGTCGATGAGCTGCAGCTCACGCTGGTGCCCCAGCTGCTGGGAGGGCCCCACAGCTGGTTGCGTTCCGATCTCGCCTTGGAGTCTCGTGGCTGGCAGCTCGTGGAGCATCGCCCCTTGGGGGGAGAAGAGTTGTTGCTGCGTTACCGCCGCACCTGAGCCTTGAGGCTGTTGAAGCGCTCGGCCAGGTCCCTCAGCGGCAGCCGCCCAAAGGTCTCCGGCGGAAGCCCCAGCATCCGTCCGGCGCAGCGCTTGACCACGACCTCCAGGTCGTCGCCAAAGCGTCCGGCCATTAACTCGGTGATCACCCCGAGGCTGCGCCCGCTTGATTGGGTCTCGGCCACCAGGCAGCGGCGGGTGGGGGCGGCGAGGGCCTGGCAGGCCGGCGTGAGCCGCTCCGTCAGGCTGCTGTTGCCCATGGCGCTCCACCGCAGGCAGGCCTCGCTGAGCTTGGCTTCCAGCTGCGGCCGCATCAGGTTGAGAACGGGGCTGAGCAAGCCAGCCTGGCTGGGCGTTGCCAGGCCCCCGATGGCGAGGGCCGTAGCCGTTAGCGTTCTTCCCGCTGCCTGCCCCCTTGTCTTGAGCTGATGGCCGAGCTCACTGTTCGCTGGCACCGATCTATTGAAGAGATCCCCGAGGCGCATTGGCAGGCCCTCACGGAGGCGGCTGGGCTCCCCTTCTACTCCTGGCGTTGGCTGGCCGGCCTGGAGCGCTCTGGAAGTGTCGCCCCGCGGCAAGGCTGGCAGCCCTGTCACTTGAGCTTGTGGCGTGAGGAGCAGGTGATCGCGGTGGCTCCGCTCTACCTGAAGGGCCACAGCTACGGCGAATTCGTCTTCGACCAGTCCTTTGCCCAATTGGCCGCTCAGCTGGGTCAGCGCTACTACCCGAAGCTGCTGGGGATGAGCCCCCTGAGCCCCGTGGTGGGCTACCGCTTTTTCACCGCGACCGGCGAAGACCCCCAGCAGGTCACGGCTCTGCTGATGCAGTGCATAGATCGCTTCTGCGCGGAGCATCAAATCTTCAGCTGCAACTTCCTCTACGCCGATCCCCAATGGCAGGCCCTGGCGGAGAGGTCGGGATGCGCCACCTGGCTGAACCAGCAGAGCTTGTGGAGCAACCAGAGCTATGGCTGCTTCGACGACTACCTCGCGAGCTTTAACGCCAACCAACGCCGCAACATCAAGCGCGAGCGCAAGGCCGTGGAGCGCGCGGGGATCACGGTGACACCCCTGGCGGGCCAGGACCTCCCGGCGGAGATGTTGGAGCGGATGCACCACTTCTATGCCCAGCACTGCGCCCGTTGGGGGCCCTGGGGCAGCAAGTACCTCACGGAAGCCTTCTTTGATGAGGCGGCGGCCGACTTGCGGGAGCACCTGGTGCTCTTCAGTGCCCACCGCGGCGATCCCTTGGATCCGGTGGCGATGTCGCTTTGCGTGCACGCCGGCGACCAACTATGGGGCCGCTACTGGGGCAGTGACGAGGAGATCGACAACCTCCACTTTGAGGTCTGCTACTACGCCCCGATCCAGTGGGCGATTGAGCGCGGCATCCAGCGGTTTGACCCCGGCGCTGGGGGCAGCCACAAGCGCCGCCGCGGGTTTGTCGCCCGCTCCCACGCCTCCCTGCACCGTTGGTACTACGAGCCCTTTGATGCCATCGCCCGGCGTTGGTTGCCGGAGGCCAACAGCGAGCAGCTCAGTCAGATTGAGGCGGTCAATGCTGAGCTGCCCTTCACGGGGGCGACGCGATCCCTGACGGATTCAGCTGCGTAGCATCCGCCCATGAGTCCTTTCAACGCTGAGCAGCGCCGCAGCCTCGATGAGGGGCTCTCCCAGCGCTTCATTGCGCTCGATCCCGCTGGCTATTTCCTGATCAAGCTCGACCGTGAAACCGGGGAGTTGATCGCGGAGCACTACAGCAATGCCATTGATGATCGGGGCCTCGCCACGGATCCTGAAACCGGAGAGGTGATCAGCTGCAAAGGGGCTGGACCGCGCGCACCCGTCGCGATCTTCCGCGGACGGAGCGCCAAGGAGCTGGGCATGGCCCTCAGCGAAGGAGACGGTCCCTATCCCCTGAGCTGCCTGGATCACGCTCTTTACCTGGGCCGTGAACTGCAGAAGGCGGAGCAGGCCCTCGAGACAGGTGCTCCCTACATCCAGGACTAAACCGGCTGCAGTTCGCGGGTGGCCATCGGGGGCTCTGGGGGCAGGGCCGCGAGTTGCTCTTTGATCTCCTCGGTAACCACGGAGCGGTATTCCATGAAGTGTTCGTTGTGGGCGAGCACCACCAGGAACTGTTCCAGGACAGCGGGGTTTTTCCGCGCGACCTCCAGCAGGGAAAGCCAGAAGCGAAAACGGGTGTTGCGTTTGAAGCCCTGACGCCAGAGCACGATCAGCAGTGCACGGACATCGGTCCAGGCGGGTAGGGAAGCTTTGCCGAAGGTCGCCGGCACAAACTCCTGCCAGCGGGGTTTGCCCATTTTCAAGTAGTAGTGCTTGACCCGATCGATGTAGGCGTTGGGTTCGTAAAGGCGACAGAAGGCGTCGACGTACTCGTTGGCGATGTCTTGAATCGGCCTGGTAGGTACGAAGTTGAGCAAGTTGGTCTGGTTGACCCCCTTGGCGTCCGCCGTCTCTTGGATGAGGCGGCCTTCTTTCTCCAGCCGGTGCCAGAGGCCCGTGTTCGGCAGTGCCTGGAGCATCCCCATCATCGCGGCGGGGATCCCGGTGCGGGTCACGAATTCGACAATACGATCGCCGGCCCCTGTCTTTTCGCCATCGAAACCGATGATGAAGCCGGCCATCACTCGGAGGCCGTAGGAGTTGATCCGATCGACGGCTTCCTCAAGGGAGCTGCGGGTGTTCTGGTGCTTCCCGGCGACCGAGAGGCTGGCTTCGTCGGGGGTCTCAATGCCGAGGAAGACCGAATCAAAACGGCACTCGGCCATCATCTGCATCAGTTCCTCATCCGCGGCCAAGTCCACGGAGGCTTCCGTGGCGAAGCTGAAGGGATAGCCCCTCTCGATCTGCCATTGCTTCAGGGCCGGCAGCAGCAATTTGGCGTTGCGCTTGTTGCCGATGAAGTTGTCATCCACCAGGAAGATCGAGCGCCGCCAGCCCAAGTCGTAGAGGTACTTGAGCTCAGCGATCAACTGTTCAGGTGTCTTGGTTCTGGGCTTGCGGCCGTAGAGAACGATGATGTCGCAGAACTCGCACTGGAACGGACAGCCCCTGGAGAACTGCACGCTCATCGAGTCGTAGGCATCGAGCTTCAACAGGTCAAAGCGTGGTACCGGTGTGGTGGTCACGTCCGGCTTCTCACCGTTGGCGCTAAAGCGGCCGCCGGCCTCTCCCTTTTCGATCGCCTCAATGAACATCGGCAGGGTGATTTCACCCTCATCGAGCACCTTGAAGTCCGCCAGGCCCAATTCCGGGGCATCGGGGGTGGAGCTGGCGAAGGGACCGCCGACCGCCACGGGTAGACCGCGCTCTTTGGCCTTGGCGATCTGTACGGCCATGTCGGCCTTCTGAACGATCATCCCGGAGATGACCACCAGCTCGGCCCAGTCCCAATCGGCTTGGGTGACATCTTCGACGTTGCGATCCACAAGCTTCATCGGCCAGTGCTGGGGCAGCAGCGCGGCCACGGTCACCATCCCCAAGGGGGGGAGGAGCACCTTGCGATTGACGAGCTCGAGAATTTTCTCGTAGCTCCAAAAAGTCTTCGGGAACTCGGGGTAGATGAACAAGGTGTTCATGCCGTTCGGTGGTCTCCAGTGAGATGCGTGGAACGGCTGTCCCCAGCAGGGACCTCCGAGTTGATGGAGCCCACCCTAGGCCGATTGACCTGGGGGAGGGCTGGTTTCTGCTCTAATAGCGCTCAGTTGCAACCACTGAACCATGGGCCCCGTGATCTATCTCGCACTGGTCGGCGGTGGTTTGGTGGCCGCTGCTGTCATCTCCTTCGTCCTGCGCGGCATCAAGCTGATCTGAACGCCTAGCTGAGCCGCATCGCGCGGTTTCGCGAGAGTTCCCAGATCCCAAGAGCTGCCCCCAGGCTTCCCAGTACAGCCAAGCAGCTCCACAGCCCCCCCGGCAGCGTTTCAGTCAGAAAAGCTGCCGCTAGGCCACTGAGACCACCCCCGCCCAGGAAGGCGATCTGACCAAGGCCTGCCATTCGTCCCCGGAGCACCTGGGGGGCATGCACTTGGATAATCAGATTGGTGCCCGCCAACAGGCTGGCGGTGCCAGCCCCGATTAAGAAAGCCATGGCCAAGCCCCAGGCCAGTCCGGCTTGGATTGATAACCCGAGCTGGGCGAGGGCGGTCAGCAGGGTCGTACTGCCCAGGAGCCAGCCGGGCCGGAGGCTGACGGCCGCGGCGTGACGCTGCAACAGCACGCCTCCGCAGATGCTGCCGCAGGCGAGAACACTGGTGAAGAGCCCAAGGGCCATCGGGCTGGGTCCGAGCAGCTCCATTGCCATCAGCGGGGCTAGCCCCGGGTGGAAGAAGCCCACGAGGCAGGCCGCGGCGGTGAAACTCAGGACGTGCCGGAGCCGCGCGCCACAGTCGCACCAAGCGGTGAAGAGGTTGGCGGCTTGCCCTTTTCCACTCCGGCGTTCCCTCTCGCGATGGGGAGCCATCAGCCAGAGCAAGGTGAGGATCGGGAAGAGATAGGTGGCGGCATCCAAGCTGAGGGCCAGGGTTGGGCCGGTGGCTGCCAACAGGAGTCCCCCCAGGGGAGGTCCCACCAATTTGCCCACGTTGAAGATCACGGAGAAGCTGGCCAGATAGGGGCCGAGCTGCTCGGGCTGATCCACCAGCAGGGCGACGTATTTGTTGCGGGCTGTCAGTTCGTAGGTGCTGGCGATTCCAATGCCCAAGGTGCTGAGCAGCAGCAAGACGTCTTGCTGCGGTCCCACAGTCAAGGGAATGGCGATCGCCCCGAGCACGGCGGCCACCATCAGCGCCCATTGGGCGCGAATCAGGACCCGCTCACTGCCCAGGCGATCGGTGAGCACCCCCGCTGGACCACTGACGACCAGGGTCGGCAGGGTGAGCATGGCGAAGTTGAGCGCCAGCAAGAACGGGTTTTCGGCCCCCTCCATCAGCAGCCAGCCCTTGGCGGTCAGCCCGGCAAAGGATCCGGCCGTGCTAACTCCGGAGGCCAGAAGAAAGGTGGTGCGTTGATGGCGCGTGAGGCGCCCCTGGAGGCGCTTCAGTCCCCGCAGGATCAAGAGGGACCCCGGTGCGCGGAGAGGGCTTTGCTGACTATGGCCTTGGCGCCCACCACCTCGCCAATCAGGTCGTAGGTGTCAGCGGCGGTGATGCGGACGGGCACCATCGTTCCGGGTGCAGCACACAGTCCCCCTTCGCCGGGTATGACCCGTACTTCGCCGTCCACCTCCGGTGCAAAGCGTGCGCAGCGTCCGATCATTTTGCCGCTGCTGGGGTTCTCCTGCTCAATCAGTACGTCCACGATTCGTCCCACCCAGGTGGCATTGCGCTCGGCGGCGATGGGCTGTTGCAGAGCCATTAGGCGGTCTTTGCGATCCGCGGCGATCTCGGCAGGCACCTGGTTGGGCAGCTCGGCCGCGGGAGTCCCCTCCTCGGGGGAGAAGGTGAAGACCCCGACGTGGTCGAAGCGTTGCTCGGCGACGAAATCCAGGAGGTGCTGGAACTGCTCCTCGGTTTCTCCGGGGTAGCCCACGATGAAGGTGGTGCGCAGCACTGCCTCGGGAAGTTGCTCGCGAATGCGCGCCAGAACCACATTGGTGACATCGGCCTGCCAGGGGCGATTCATCGCCCGCAGGACATCCGGGTGGCTGTGCTGGAGCGGTAGATCCAGATAGGGCAGCACGTTCGGCACGTCGCGGTAGGCCGCGAGGACATCCGGTGTGAGGCCCGTCGGGTAGGCGTAGTGGACACGAATCCAGGGGATCTCAACCTGCCCGAGGGCCCGCAGCAGCTCAGCTAATTGGGGCTTGCCCGCCAGGTCGAGGCCGTAATTGGTGGTGATCTGACTGATCAGCACCAGCTCCTGAACGCCCTGGGCAGCGAGTTGCTGCGCCTCGGCGACGATGCTCTCGATCGTGCGGGAGCGTTGGTCCCCGCGCAGGTGGGGAATGATGCAGAACGCGCAGCGGTAATCGCAGCCCTCAGCGACCTTCAAATAGGCGATGGCCTCGCTGGTGGTGCGGTATCGGGGCAGGTTCTCGTCGCCCACAAAGGTGGGAGTAGCGCTGACTTGGTTCACCCGTTCGCCGGCTTCGACGCGCTCGAGGACGCTGACGATGTGTTGGTAGTCGCCCGTTCCAACAATCGCCTTGGCTTCCGGCAGGCTTTCGAGCAGCTCGTCTTGAAAGTGCTGGGCCAGGCAGCCGGCGATGATCAGTTCCTTGCCTTGCTCCGCCAGCTCCACCAGGGTGCGCACGGACTCTTCCCGGGCGTCCTGGATGAAGCTGCAGGTGTTGACCACGACGACGTTGGCGTCGGCTTCATCGGCGCTAACCCCATAACCGGCCTCCGCCAGCAGCCCGAGCATGTGCTCGGTGTCGACTCGGTTTTTTTCGCAGCCGAGATGCGCGAACGCCACGGTTTTGCCAGTGCTCTTGCGGGCGCTATCGGTCATGGAGGAACTCAAGGGGTACGGCCGCGCGCTGGCCAATCCCTAACCCTACTAATCAGGATCCCTGCCAAAATCCGTGCAGATTCAAGGACCTTTGCCGTGAGCTCATCACGCCTAAGTGAGCGTCTTGGAAGCCATCGCCGAAGGGGCGATGGCGGTCGCCGCTGGATGAGGGTGGTGATGGCCATTTTGGCCACCATTGGCGTGCTTGACACCGGCTCGATCACCCTGAGCAAGTGGGGCTGGATTGGGGACCTGAGCTGTAGCTCCGCCGGTCTGTTCGGCTGCAATGGCTGCGACAAAGTGCTCTCAAGTGCCTGGGGATCGCTGCTGGGGCAACCACTGGCGCTGTTTGGCCTGCTCGGTTACGGCGCGGTTCTGCTGATGGCAGTTGTTCCTCTTGTGCTGCAGGGAGACCTGCGGGTCAGTTTGGGCCAGAAGAGCTGGTGGGGGTTGTTTCTACTCAGCACCGGCATGGCGATCTTCAGCGGGGTGCTGCTGGGGGTGATGGCCTTTGGCATTCGCGATTGCTGCCCCTTCTGCATCCTCTCGGCTGTGCTGAGCACAGCCCTGTTTGTCCTGAGCTTGATCGGTGGGGATTTTGAGGATCGCGGTCAGCTGATCTTCAGCGGATTGATCACGGCCCTGTTGGTTGGTGTGATTGGTTTGGGCTGGGCAGCCTCCGTGGGGCGGCCTGTTGTTGACAGTGCACCGGGCGTAGGCCCTCCGGTCCGCAGCGAGAGCAATGCCGGCCAGATCGCCTTGGCGGAGCACTTGACGGAATCCGGCGCCAAGCTCTACACGGCCTACTGGTGCCCCCACTGCCATGACCAAAAGGAGCTGTTCGGTCGTCAGGCCTCAGAGAAGTTGACGGTTATTGAATGCGCGCCCGATGGCCTCAACAGCCAGCGTGAGCTCTGTGAGGCCAAGAAGATTGAGGGATATCCCACCTGGGAGATCCAGGGCCAGCTTGATTCCGGTGTGAAACCCCTGGCCAAGTTGGCTGAGGCCAGTGGCTACCCGGGCCTGGCCCTGAAGTAGCCGCTAGTCCGCCAGGGCCTCAGTGCTGATGCTGGGGCCCTGGCGTTGCAGGCTGTGGCGCCTCCAGAAGGGTTGGCGTGCGGGGATGTCTACGCGGAAGTGGCCGCCGCGGCTCTCGGTTCGGAACAGCGCTGACTCCATCAACAGGGCGGCTACCGTCACCCGCTGTTGCAGGTCGTGGGCTTTAGCCAGCCAACGGGCCTCATCTCTTGGCAGCTCGATTGCCCGGTCGTTGTCCAGCGACTTCAGGGCCATGAGCAGGGGCTCGGCACTGAGATCCCCCTCGAGCTGACGGCAAGCTCGGTATCCGTCGAGCAGGGCGTGACCGTCCCGCTCGACGCCACCGACCTGCCAGCAGAGATGGCGCAGTTGCTCGGTTTGCCGCTCGATCGTCTCCAGGCTGCTGCTCGGCGCGGTTGCGATCAACGCTGTGACCGTTGGTTCAACCCTGGTGGGCCCTGCAGGGGAGAGCTCGATCTCCCGCAGTTGGCGCGCATAGACGAGGCATTCCATCAGGGAATTGCTGGCCAGACGGTTGGCCCCATGGACGCCGCTGCTGGCGACCTCCCCGACGGCATACAGACCGGGGATGGTGGTGGCTGAGTGTCCATCGGTGCGGACGCCGCCCATGCAGTAGTGAGCAGCTGGTGCCACCGGGATGGGGGCCTGAGTGGGCTCGAGCCCCAGTTCGCGGCAGCGCCCCAGGATCGTGGGGAATTGCCCCTCGAGCTTGCCGTCGCCCACGGGCCTGAGGTCGAGCCAGAGATGGGGGCTTTGGCGCTCGCGCATGCGCTGGACGAGGGCCCGACTGACGGCGTCACGGGGTGCCAGGTCAGCGCCGCTGAGCTGGCTGACGGGGCTCTCCCCCAGGTCATCGATCAGGCGGGCCCCTTCTCCGCGCACCGCTTCGGAGATGAGGAAGTGGGGGGCCCCCGGCAGCATCAAGGCCGTGGGGTGGAACTGGATGAACTCCAAGTCGCGCACGGCAGCACCGGCGCGATAGGCCATGGCGATGCCGTCACCGCTGGCTTGTTTAGGGTTGGTTGTGTTTGCAAAGAGGTGGCCGGCACCGCCGGTGGCCAGCACGACCGCGCGGGACCGGAGCCAATGCACCGTCCCGTCCAAGAGAACCTGGAGGCCGCGGCACTGGTCGTCCTGTACCCAAAGCTGGAGGGCCAGCCCACCTTGGAGGCGTTGCAGGCCGGGACGCTGCAGCACCTTGCGCTCCAGGGCGTCGACCAGAGCTCCACCGGTGCGGTCCTGGGCGTGGAGAACGCGGCGATGGCTGTGAGCGGCCTCAAGAGTGGTGCTGAGCCCGCCGTCCTGGCGGTCAAAGTCCATCCCTAGCTCTAACAGCCTTTCGACGCAGGCCGGGGCCTCACGCACCAGCAACTCCACCGCGGGGCGATCGCAGAGATCAGCGCCGGCCTTGAGGGTGTCTTCCAGATGGCTCTCGAAGCTGTCTTCCGGCCGGGTCACCGCCGCGATGCCACCTTGAGCCCAGCGGCTGGCGGATCGGGGTGCGCGGTCTTTGCTCAGCAAGAGGACGCTGAGGCCCGCGGGCAGCTCGAGGGCGGCCATCAAGCCTGCGGCACCCCCGCCCACCACGATGACGTCCCAATTGGAGGGAATGGAGGGCATCAGGCCTTGGCTGACGGAGGCAACAAAAAACCGTCGGGATGGCCCGACGGCGGTCACAGGCTGCGGAATCTAGACCTCAGCTGTGCGCTTGAAGTGCTCGAGCAATCAACGGTATTGGCCGTCGTTGATGCGATCGAAGCCTTCGTTCAGGGCGATGGACGCGGGGGTGACTGTGAAGTTGCCCTTGAACTTGTCAACCAGCTCTTTCTGGCGATCGGTTAAATCTAGATCGAACAGGTCGTCCACACTGTTGTAAGGCCCGCCTAGCACGATCTTTCCGGCCAGGGTGGGATACATCCCAGGGAATGCCTGGAAGCGACGGACGGAGCAGTTGTTCAAGTCAATTTTGTCTCCGCGCTCGCTGATCTTGTCGTCAGCGATGTTGCGCAGGGAATCGGCCTGAGCTGCGGGCGCGATGATCAGGCTAAGGAGCAGGCCGGCCATCAGCACTCCACTCATGAGCCACGAAACCAGCCGTTTCATTGATAACTCCGTCTAAACGGGAACCACAGGGAGAGGGCTGCCTTGCAGCCAGCTCTGCAAACCTACAGGGAGCAGTCCTTAGGGCCGTTGGCTTTTAAAGAGGCTTTTGCAGTTCTTCAGATGAGGCCGCTCCAGTGGGGTGACCAGAGGGCTGCGGCAAGAAACAGTCCATCCACAGCAAGGGTTGTCGCCATGGCGGAAGCGGCGACTCTCCAGGCCCCGTCGGGGTGGTGCCAGTAGCGCCAGCAGAGGTTCACGAGGACGGCCCCCGCCAGGAGAGTGACGCCGAGGGGAAGGGGCTCGAGTACTCCGAGGGCGGCTTGCTGCAGCAGGAGCGTGGCTTGATCAATCGGTGCGTTGAGCACCTCTGTCCAATGGCGCATCACACCCGTGATCGCCATCACCCCATCGGTGGCGGCGGTGCCGACCAGGGACGCTAAGTAGAAACTGGCGGCCAGGCGCCAGCGGGTGCGTAGCCCACCCAGCGCCAACGGAAGGGCAAAAGCCTCAATCGGCAGATGCCAGAGGGGGTGCAGGCGGCACCAACCCCAGAAGAGACAGCCGCCTAGCCAGCTGCCGCTGAAGCCCACCAGCAAGGTGCCGGTCATGCTCCAGCGCTGCTTGTGGTGCTCGGCGAGGGCAATGCCGAGGAACAGGAGGGGGGCGGTGAACAGGGCCGCACTAAAGGGGGCCAGACGTACCCAGGGAGCTTGCAGAAAGACCGGAAGCGCAACAAGCAGGCATCCCGAGAGCCACAGACCCCACCCCTTGGACTCGGAGGCGCGGCTCTGCGGTGCTGGGGTCAGCGTCCGGGTGGTGAGGCTGGGCTGCGCCCCGAGCACAACGCCTGTAACGAAAGGTATCCAACCTTAAGGGGTGTGCGGCTTCTCAATCCCCGCACCAGCGCATAAGGTCTGTCCTGATCGATGTTGCCCCGCCGTGACCACCCTTCCCCCCCCTGAGTCGCTGGGGGGTTTGGAAGCCTGCTGGCGCTTCTGCGTGTTGGGGGTGGTTCAGGGTCTCACCGAGTTCCTGCCTATCAGCAGCACGGCGCACCTCAAGGTGGTCCCGGTCTTGTTGGGCTGGGGTGATCCCGGTGTGGCGGTCACTGCGGTGATCCAGCTGGGCAGCATTGCCGCGGTCATTGCATTTTTCCGCGACGACCTCATGCAGGTCATCGCTGCGTTTTGGCAGGCTTTGCGCAGCGGCCAGTGGACGACCCCTGAAGCGCGTCTGGGTCAGGCAATCCTTTGGGGCACCCTGCCGATCCTGGTGGCGGGTTTGGGCATCAAGCTGTTTGTGCCCAACTTTGATGAATCTCCCCTGCGCAGCCTGACTTCGATCGGGATGGTCTCCATCGTGATGGGCCTCCTGCTCGGGCTGGCCGAGCGCTGGGGCCGCCGGCGCCGGGTGTTGTCGGATGTCGTTGTGCGGGACGGGTGGCTGGTGGGTGTGGCTCAAACACTGGCCTTGATCCCCGGAGTCTCCCGATCGGGCAGCACCCTGACGGCTGCCCTCTTCGATGGCTGGAAACGCTCGGAGGCAGCTCGCTTTTCGTTTCTTTTAGGGATCCCCGCCATCAGTCTGGCCGGCCTGGTGGAGCTGAAGGACGCGTTTTCAGCCCCAGTTGCCGGTGGCCCATGGCCTTTGTTTGTGGGGATTGTCTCGTCGGCCGTGGTTTCGTGGCTGGCGATTGCATGGCTGCTGCGCTTTTTGCAGAACCACAGCGCCTGGTGGTTTGTGGGGTACCGGGTCTTTTTTGGCTTGGGCGTGATTCTCTGGGCGGCCCGCAGCGTCGCTTGATCCGTCTGCG
This sequence comes from Synechococcus sp., assembly GCA_047285805.1. Taxonomy (GTDB): domain Bacteria; phylum Cyanobacteriota; class Cyanobacteriia; order PCC-6307; family Cyanobiaceae; genus Vulcanococcus. Next base: position 833,719 of record JBJBCN010000003.1, read on the forward strand.
ACGCAAACTGAAGACAGTGAAGCCTTAGCGGTCGGTGTGGAATGAGCCTTCGGCTGGGGTCGTCCTGGCCGAAACAGAAGGAGAGGTCAGGCTGCCTGCACCGGCCGTCGTTGATCGGGTGGAAGCCGACTCGATCGGGGATGAGTTGGGCATTCAGCCGGGGGATCGCCTGCTGAGCGTCAATGGGGTGCGCCCTAGGGATCTGATCGACCTTCAGTTCCTGGTAGGGGAGGAGGACCTTTGCCTGGAGGTCCAGGACCCCGATGGCACGGTGCATCGGGTGGAGCTGGAAAAAGATGCCAATGAAGGCCTGGGTCTGGCCTTCACCGAAGCGCTCTTCGACGGCCTGAAGCAGTGCAACAACCATTGCCCGTTCTGCTTTATCGATCAGCAGCCCCCGGGGCACCGCCGCAGCCTGTACGTCAAAGATGACGACTACCGGCTGAGCTTTCTCTATGGCTCGTATCTCACCCTTACCAACCTGTCGGCAGCGGACTGGGAGCGCATCGAGCAGCAGCGCCTCTCTCCCCTGTTTGTCTCGGTCCATGCCACCAACCCGGAGCTGCGCTCCCGGTTATTGGTGAATCCCCGGGCGGCTTTGCTGCTGGAACAGTTGGCCTGGTTCCAGGAGCGTCAGTTGCAGATCCATGCCCAGGTTGTGGTTTGCCCTGGCCTGAATGACGGTGAGGCCCTGGAGCAGACCTTGAAGGATCTCTCGGGGTTTGCAGACGGGGACTGGCCCGCGGTGCTCTCCACCGCGGTGGTTCCGGTGGGCTTGACCCGCTATCGCCCCGAAGGAGATGACTTGGTGCCTGTGGACCGGGCCTGCGCCAAGCGGGTGATTGCCCAGGTGGAGCCCTTACAGGAGGGCTTCCGTGCGCAGTTCGGTAGCCGTTTCGCTTGGCTCTCAGATGAGTGGTATTTGATGGCCGGCTATCCCCTGCCGGATCGGGCGGAGTACGAGGACCTGCCCCAGGAGGGCAACGGCGTGGGAAGTATCCGCTCCTTCCTGGAGGCCATGGATGAGGCCACCTCTGACCTTCCTTCTGCGCTGGCTACGCCTCGGCGGGTGAGTTGGGTCGTCGGGCTGTTGGTGGCGGAGGCCCTGAGGCCAGCGGTGGATCGCCTGAACCAGGTGGAGGGCTTGGAGGTGCTAGTCCATGGCTTGCCAAGTCCCTATTGGGGGCAAGACCAGGTGGTGACTGGGCTACTGACGGGCTCAGACCTGCTCGAGGGCTTGGCGGGCGCCGACTTGGGGGATGAATTACTGCTGCCCGCCGTGATGTTGCGCCAGGGGGAGCCGGTCTTCTTGGACGACCAACCCTTCGAAGCGGTTGCAGTGCAACTGAATGCTCCGGTGCGCCTAGTTCATGGGGCGGACGACATCGTGGCTGCGTGCCTGGGCGAATCAACAGCAGTTCATTAAGGTTTGGGCAACATTTATGTCTTGAGAGCTCGGTGGTTCGCCTCGTTCAAGCAGTCGTTGCGGCCACCGGTGTTGCGCTGTCTGGTTCTCCGGCTGCTGTCGTTGCCGCTGAACCTCAAGCTGCGCCCAAACCCAAGCTCGAGCAGATTGATCCACCGCCGGTTTCGCTGCCGTCGGCCTTCAGCACCAAGGGCCAACGCCCCAAGTCCAATCCCAAGGTGTTGCCTCCGGCCGCCACGAAGTTGGACCCTGCCCTTCAGCGCCTGGCGGCTCCGGCGACCTTGGCCCTGCCGGACAAGACCGATCAGATCAAGATCGTCGAATTCCGTCCGCTCTCTTTGCTGGACGTCGAGAACCTCGCCGAAGTCAACAACCCCAACCTCAAGGCAGTTGCTAGCCGGGTGGATCAGGCCCAGAGCAACCTGAGGGCGACGATTGCGGCTTGGTACCCAAGCTTTGACTTCACGACGGGCAATCAGTTCCCGTCTTGGACCTACGGCCGTCAGTACAACTACATCGAAGGAGCCATTGGTTCTTCCACGGAGGGTGGTGACACTCAGACCAACCGTTGGGCCGCAACCGCCAACCTCGCTTTCAATTGGGATCTGATCAATCCCCAGCGGGTCCCACAAGTCAGTGCGGCCCGTGATGCTTTCGAGCAGGCCAAGAACACTTATCTGATTGCGCTCCGTGACCTGCGCCTGCAGGCGTCGCAAGCCTATTTCGCGCTCCAGCTCAGCGATGACAACGTGCGCGTTGGTCAGACCTCCGTGCAGGCCTCGTTGGTCAGCCTTCGGGATGCCCGCGCCCGCTACCAGGCCGGTGTGGCCACCAAGCTTGAAGTCCTTGAGGCGGAGACCCAGCTCGCCCGTGACCAAAGCATCCTGACTGAGGCCCTCGCAGAGCAGGCGAATGCAAGGCGGGATCTGGCTCGACTGCTGGATCTTCCGCAGAACATCACACCGACAGCCAAGCAGCCCTTGCGCCCCCTCGGCGTTTGGCTGCCTTCGCTTGAGGAGAGCATCTTGGGGGCCTATGCCTTCCGCGAAGAGCTGGACAACGCGCTGCTGGATATCTCGGTCTCCAACAGCAACGCCAATGCGTCCCTGGGTGCGGTTCAGCCGTTCTTGAGCATCATCAACAACTTTGTGACGGGCCGTACCTTCGGTTATGCGGGCCTCAATCCAGATCGTGGCTTGGATGGCGGTCAAACCTGGGCGACGGACAACACGGTCGGGTTGAACCTGCGCTGGTCGCTCTTTGATGGAGGCCGGGCTCGGGCGCAGTACCGCCAGTCCAAGCAGCAGGCCCAAGAGAACGCCTTCCGCTTTGCCGACACCCGTGACCAGGTGCGCTTCCAGGTCGAGCAGAGCTTCAACAACCTGCGGGCCGATACCCGCACGATTCAGACGACATCTCGGGAGGTGCTCTCAGCACGTGAATCGCTTCGCCTGGCCCGCCTGCGCTTCCAGGCCGGTGTGACCACCCAGCGAGAAGTCGTGGACAACCAGCGGGACTTGACGCAGGCCCAGCTCCGCTATGCCCGAGCCCTCGCCGACTACAACAATGGCCTGTCGGAGTTGCGCCGTCGCACCGGTCTCGATCAGATCGCGGTCTGCCAGCCCCTGAAGATGGGCGCCATCAAGCCCCTGGAGGACGACAACTACAACGTGCCCGTTCCCCCGGAGCCCCTCCCTCCGGCCTGCAGTGCGCCCTATCCGTCGGCCAGGAGCTAGGCCTCTATTCCGACTAACGTCAGTGACCAGCTGAGCGACTGCAGCTGTCTCTTCCTCTTCCTCGTCTGATTCGTCTGGGGTTGTTCCAGGGGTGCCTGGGCTGTCTGGCGGTGATCTTTGTCGGGATGCTGAACCGGGTGATGCTCACGGAGTTGGGCTTCCCGGGTTTGTTCGTTGGTGGGGCCCTGGCCCTGGAACAGGTTGTGGCCCCGGCCAGGATCCTGTTCGGTCAGATGTCCGATAGCCGTCCCTGGCTGGGGCGGCACCGGACGCCTTACATCTGGCTGGGATCGGCCCTCTTTTGCAGCCTGGCGGTGATGCTGATTCCGCTGATCTTCCGTCTGCATGCGGCCTTTGGCTCCGGAGACGCCGGCGCAATCACGGGCGGCATTGCCGCCATTTGTGCGGTGGTGTCTTGCTACGGCCTGGCGGTCTCATTGGCCACGACCCCCTATCTGGCGCTGGTGATTGACCTGACAAGCGAGGAGGAGCGCCCCCGTGCGGTGGGCCTGATCTGGTGCTTGCTCACCGTCGGCATCGTCGTGGGGGCGATTGCCACCAGCATTTGCCTCAAAGGCTTGGACGGGGTGAGTGATCCAGCCCTGCTGGAGCCAGCACTGTTCCAGTTCCTGGCTCGTGTGGCCGTTGTGGTGTTTGCGTTGACAGTCTTCGCGACCTGGGGCATCGAGCCTCATGCCAGCGAACGCGCCATTAGCCACTCGGAGGACCGGGAAGACGCGATCACCATTGGGGACGCCTGGCGCTTGATCACCTGCAGCCGTCAGGTGCTGGTTTTTTTCTGCTTCCTGCTGGCCTTCACCCTGGCGGTGTTCCTGCAGGACCCGATCCTGGAGAGTTACGGCGCTGAGGTCTTTGCACTGCCGATTGCGGCGACGGCTTCGTTGAGTGCCGTTTGGGGGGTGGGAACCCTGCTAGGCCTACTGGTCGCGGGCCTCTGGCTGGTTCCCAAGCTTGGGAAGTTCACGGCGGCCCGCTTGGGCTGTCAGTTGATCCTGTTGTCCTTGCTGCTCTTGACGGTGGTGGGGGTGCTGGCTGATCCCAATGCATTGCGGATCGTGCTTTTTCTGTTTGGACTGGCGACAGGGATTGGAACCAATGCCACCTTGGTTTTGATGCTGGATCTCACCCTTCCTGCCGTCGCTGGCACCTTCGTTGGTGTTTGGGGGCTTGCCCAGGCCTACTCAAGGGCGTTGGGCAAGGTCATGGGGGGTGGATTGCTTGATGCCGCACGTTGGCTGCTGCCCGATGCGCCAGCCCATGCGGCCTACGGCCTGGTGTTGCTCTTTGAGGCGGCCATTGCAGTCCTGGCTCTGGTGCTCTTGAGCCGGGTCAACGTGAAGCAATTCCGGGCAGATACAGCCAGCAATCTCGATCGTGTTCTCGCCGCGGAGCTGGGGTGACGATGCTTTCTCTTGCAATGCCCGAAGGGTTGGAGCGGCTCGGTGCGCTGCTGGATGAGGTGGCCGAGCGGCAACGCCAGGACTTTGGCCAGCTCGACTCCGAGGCGAAGGCTGACGGCAGTTTGATTACCGCCTGCGACCGCTGGAGCGACGCCACCTTGGTCAAGGGCCTGGCTGAGCTCTACCCCGGGGAAGGGGTTCTCAGTGAAGAAGGCAGCCAGAGGGTTCCAACCTCTGAGGCCTATTGGGTGGTGGATCCCCTGGATGGGACGACGAACTTCGCGGCGGGGATTCCCTATTGGGCGATTTCCCTGGCTCGCTTTGAGAATGGTGTGCCTGTGCTGGCTGTTTTAGACGTCCCGCCGTTGCGTCAACGGATCGTGGCGATTAAAGGAGGCGGGGCCTGGCGTAAGGACAAAAAATTGGGAGCTCCGTCGGCCCGGAACCAAGTGGCGGGCTGTGCGTCCCTCTGCAGCCGCTCGATCGGGGTGCTGCAGAAGCTTCCGAATCAGCGCTTTCCCGGCAAGATTCGTCTGCTGGGGGTAGCCAGCTTGAACCTGGTGAGCGTGGGGATGGGCCAGACCATCTCCGCCTTGGAGGCCACACCGAAGATTTGGGACCTCGCGGCGGCCTGGCTGGTGCTTCAGGAACTGAACTGTCCGATGGATTGGTTGGCGCGAGATCCGGGGCATTTGGAGCCGGGTGAGGACCTGAGCGAGGCCAACTTCCCTGTGCTGGCGGCTCGAAACGAGCAGACCCTGGCGCGCTTCAAGCCCTGGGCGGACGCCTTGGTGGGCCGTTCTTGACCAGTGAGGGGTAGATGGTGTTATGGTTATGTGCTGCGAGCAAACCGCGAGGTGAGTGAGCAGCGAACTGGAAGCCGAGGAAACTTGGTGGTGTAGGTTCGATCGGCGGCAGCGATGCCGCTAGTGAACTGAAAGCCGAGGGAACTCGGTGATGTAAGTTCAACAAGCGGTCGCGAGGCCGCGGACCGAGAGCCCGAAAGACCTGAGAGGGTCGAGCTGAGAAGCGTGTGGCGATCGGAGCACCTGGACAACTGAACGTTTAGGAACTGACGCTTTCACTGCGTTAGTCACCGCCAGAGCCGAGAGGTGAAGGTTTTGTGGTTAACGAAGATGCAGTGAGGGTGTGAGGTCCCGTCAAAAGTTTTTTAGTTGTGGAAGCTTGTTGCTTGCATGATTGTCGACTCTCACGGTTGATGGTTGTGTCGGTGTGCAGCGAGTGGAGCAACGACCGGATCTGAGATCCTGGAAAGTCTGAACGAAAGAGATTTTGTTTTGCACTCTTTGAACGCTTCTGTCAGAGGAAGTGGCATCAACTGCAACCGTGCGCCAGTGCGAGTTGTGGGTGAAGCAAATCAGATTGAGATTGCGTAAGCAGTCAATAGGATTTGATCTACAACGGAGAGTTTGATCCTGGCTCAGGATGAACGCTGGCGGCGTGCTTAACACATGCAAGTCGAACGAACCTTCGGGTTAGTGGCGGACGGGTGAGTAACGCGTGAGAATCTGCCCTCAGGAGGGGGATAACGGTTGGAAACGACCGCTAATACCCCATATGCCGCGAGGTGAAATGAATTTCGCCTGAGGATGAGCTCGCGTCTGATTAGTTAGTTGGTGGGGTAATGGCTTACCAAGACATCGATCAGTAGCTGGTCTGAGAGGATGATCAGCCACACTGGGACTGAGACACGGCCCAGACTCCTACGGGAGGCAGCAGTGGGGAATTTTCCGCAATGGGCGAAAGCCTGACGGAGCAACGCCGCGTGAGGGATGAAGGCCTCTGGGCTGTAAACCTCTTTTATCAAGGAAGAAGATCTGACGGTACTTGATGAATAAGCCACGGCTAATTCCGTGCCAGCAGCCGCGGTAATACGGGAGTGGCAAGCGTTATCCGGAATTATTGGGCGTAAAGCGTCCGCAGGCGGTCTGTCAAGTCTGCTGTTAAAGCGTGGAGCTTAACTCCATTTCGGCAGTGGAAACTGACAGACTAGAGTGTGGTAGGGGCAGAGGGAATTCCCGGTGTAGCGGTGAAATGCGTAGATATCGGGAAGAACACCAGTGGCGAAGGCGCTCTGCTGGGCCATAACTGACGCTCATGGACGAAAGCCAGGGGAGCGAAAGGGATTAGATACCCCTGTAGTCCTGGCCGTAAACGATGAACACTAGGTGTCGGGGGAATCGACCCCCTCGGTGTCGTAGCCAACGCGTTAAGTGTTCCGCCTGGGGAGTACGCACGCAAGTGTGAAACTCAAAGGAATTGACGGGGGCCCGCACAAGCGGTGGAGTATGTGGTTTAATTCGATGCAACGCGAAGAACCTTACCAGGGTTTGACATCCTGCGAATCTCTTGGAAACGAGAGAGTGCCTTCGGGAACGCAGTGACAGGTGGTGCATGGCTGTCGTCAGCTCGTGTCGTGAGATGTTGGGTTAAGTCCCGCAACGAGCGCAACCCACGTCGTTAGTTGCCAGCATTTAGTTGGGCACTCTAGCGAGACCGCCGGTGATAAACCGGAGGAAGGTGTGGATGACGTCAAGTCATCATGCCCCTTACATCCTGGGCTACACACGTACTACAATGCTACGGACAAAGGGCAGCAAACTCGCGAGAGCTAGCAAATCCCATAAACCGTGGCTCAGTTCAGATCGTAGGCTGCAACTCGCCTACGTGAAGGAGGAATCGCTAGTAATCGCAGGTCAGCATACTGCGGTGAATACGTTCCCGGGCCTTGTACACACCGCCCGTCACACCATGGAAGTTGGCCACGCCCGAAGCCGTTACTCCAACCCTTGTGGAGGAGGACGTCGAAGGTGGGGCTGATGACTGGGGTGAAGTCGTAACAAGGTAGCCGTACCGGAAGGTGCGGCTGGATCACCTCCTAACAGGGAGACAAACAACGATTTTGATGCTTGAGTACTTTTATTCTTAGGCCGAAATCCTGTCACCTTAGGTCGATCGGTACCTCAACTTCAGTAGTCAGAGAGCTCGCTCTGCTGATTCATTGATTTTTAGTTCCTAAACGTTGTCTAGGTCACCCCATAGAGGGTTCACTTCCTGGGCCATTAGCTCAGGTGGTTAGAGCGCACCCCTGATAAGGGTGAGGTCCCTGGTTCAAGTCCAGGATGGCCCATTCCAAAATCCAGTTTTGGATCATTTGGGGGTTTAGCTCAGTTGGTAGAGCGCCTGCTTTGCAAGCAGGATGTCAGCGGTTCGAGTCCGCTAACCTCCACTAACACATCTGAACTCCTAAGCCAGGAAGAGCTTCTTGGTTGGTGACTAGACGTTGTTCGCAGAGAATCCACTGGTTTTACCAGATGTATTCAGCCTCAGCTCATTGCTGATTCAAACTTGAGTCAAGATTGAGCTGATGCTGAGTTCACTCCCGAAAGAGAGAGGATTTAGCAGAACCTTGACAACTGCATAGGTGAGTCTGGAAAGACAAAAGCATCTCATAGAGGCTAGTTCGAAAGAACTAGTGATTCTATTTTTGAGAGCCGAGACCTTCTAGCGTTCTTCCCAATCCGCCGAGGAACGGGGAGTTTGATCCTTGTTTCTAACTCAAGCAGCAATGCTTTAAGAGAAACTCGAGAGAATGGGCCTCAACAGCCTGAAGCGTTAGGAGGATTAATTGGTCAAGCTACAAAGGGCTCACGGTGGATACCTTGGCACACAGAGGCGATGAAGGACGTGTTTACCTGCGATAAGTCTCGGGGAGCTGGAAAAACGCTTTGATCCGGGAATTTCCGAATGGGGCAACCCCTAGAACGGCCAGCTGAATCTATAGGCTGGCGCGAGCCAACCCAGCGAACTGAAACATCTTAGTAGCTGGAGGAAAGGAAAGTAAAAACGACTCCCTAAGTAGCGGCGAGCGAACGGGGAAGAGCCTAAACCGATAGTTTCGACTATCGGGGTTGTGGGACAGCAACGTGTATCAGGGAGGTTAGAAGAAGCGTTTGAATGGCGCGCCACAGAGGGTGAAAGCCCCGTATTCGAAAACTGAACTGAGCTAGCTGTATCCCGAGTAGCACGGAGCACGTGGAATTCCGTGTGAATCAGCGAGGACCACCTCGTAAGGCTAAGTACTCCTGTGTGACCGATAGCGCAACAGTACCGCGAGGGAAAGGTGAAAAGAACCCCGGGAGGGGAGTGAAATAGAACATGAAACCGTGAGCTTACAAGCAATGGGAGCCCTACTCATAGGGTGACCGTGTGCCTGTTGAAGAATGAGCCGGCGACTTATAGGCACTGGCAGGTTAAACCGGAAATGGTGGAGCCATAGCGAAAGCGAGTCTGAATAGGGCGATTGTCGGTGTTTATAGACCCGAACCCGGGTGATCTAACCATGGCCAGGATGAAGCTTGGGTGATACCAAGTGGAGGTCCGAACCGACTGATGTTGAAAAATCAGCGGATGAGCTGTGGTTAGGGGTGAAATGCCAATCGAACCCGGAGCTAGCTGGTTCTCCCCGAAATACGTTGAGGCGTAGCGTCTAGTGCTCCAGCAGGGGGGTAAAGCCACCGTTTCGGTGCGGGCTGCGAGAGCGGTACCAAATCGAGACGAACTCTGAATACCCTGTGTGTAACTAGGCAGTCAGACTGTGGGGGATAAGCTCCATGGTCGAAAGGGAAACAGCCCAGACCGCCAGCTAAGGTCCCCAAATCAACACTAAGTGATAAAGGAGGTGGGATTGCCGAGACAACCAGGAGGTTTGCCTAGAAGCAGCCATCCTCAAAGGAGTGCGTAATAGCTCACTGGTCGAGCGATCCTGCGCCGAAAATGAACGGGGCTAAGTGTTGTACCGAAGCTGCGGATTAAACTTGTTTAATGGTAGGGGAGCGTTCTATGTGGGGTGAAGCGTTAGCGTGAGCGGGCGTGGACTGCATAGAAGTGAGAATGTCGGCTTGAGTAGCGAAAAAATGGGTGAGAATCCCATTCCCCGAAACCCTAAGGGTTCCTCCGGCAGGCTCGTCCGCGGAGGGTTAGTCAGGACCTAAGGCGAGGCCGAAAGGCGTAGTCGATGGATAACAGGTCAACATTCCTGTACTGATCATGTTTTGGGAAGGAGGACGGAGAAGGCTAGCCAATCCGGATGTTGGTTACCGGTCCAAGCGTTCGAGGCGTTGAGAGCTGGCGAAAACAGCTTGAGCTGAGGCGTGAGTGCGAGCTGCTACGGCAGCGAAGTTGGTGACGTCAAGCTTCCAAGAAAAGCCCTATACCCGTTAAGGCATGATTACCTGTACCCGAAACCGACACAGGTGGGGTGGTAGAGAATACCGAGGGGCGCGAGGTAACTCTCTCTAAGGAACTCGGCAAAATGACCCCGTAACTTCGGGAGAAGGGGTGCCAGCGCGAGCTGGTCGCAGTGAATAGGCCCAGGCGACTGTTTACCAAAAACACAGGTCTCCGCTAAGTCGCAAGACGATGTATGGGGGCTGACGCCTGCCCAGTGCCGGAAGGTTAAAGAAGTTGGTCAGCGCAAGCGAAGCTAACGACTGAAGCCCCGGTGAACGGCGGCCGTAACTATAACGGTCCTAAGGTAGCGAAATTCCTTGTCGGGTAAGTTCCGACCCGCACGAAAGGCGTAACGATCTGGGCGCTGTCTCGGAGAGAGGCTCGGCGAAATAGAATTGTCTGTGAAGATGCGGACTACGTGCACCCGGACAGAAAGACCCTATGAAGCTTTACTGTAGCTTGGTATTGTGCTCGGGCTCGCAATGCGCAGGATAGGTGGGAGGCTTTGATCCATTGCTTGTGGGTGATGGTGAGCCACTGGTGAGATACCACTCTTTGCGAGCTAGGGTTCTAACGGTTACCCGTTATCCGGGAACCGGACAGTATCTGGTGGGCAGTTTGACTGGGGCGGTCGCCTCCTAAAAGGTAACGGAGGCGCGCAAAGGTTCCCTCAGGCTGGTTGGAAATCAGCCGACGAGTGCAAAAGCAGAAGGGAGCTTGACTGTGAGACCTACAAGTCGAACAGGTACGAAAGTAGGCTTTAGTGATCCGACGGTTCTGAGTGGAAGGGCCGTCGCTCAACGGATAAAAGTTACTCTAGGGATAACAGGCTGATCTCCCCCAAGAGTTCACATCGACGGGGAGGTTTGGCACCTCGATGTCGGCTCATCGCAACCTGGGGCTGAAGTCGGTCCCAAGGGTTGGGCTGTTCGCCCATTAAAGCGGTACGCGAGCTGGGTTCAGAACGTCGTGAGACAGTTCGGTCCATATCCGGTGCATGCGCAGGAATATTGAGAGGATTTCTCCCTAGTACGAGAGGACCGGGAGGAACGCACCTCTGGTGTACCAGTTATCGTGCCAACGGTAAACGCTGGGTAGCCATGTGCGGAGTGGATAACCGCTGAAAGCATCTAAGTGGGAAGCCCACCTCAAGATGAGTATTCCCATGGCTTAAGCCAGTAAGGTCACGGGCAGAACACCCGTCGATAGGCTCTATGTGGAAGCGCAGTAATGCGTGAAGCAGAGGAGTACTAATAGACCGAGGGCTTGACCAAATCTCATCTCTCAAAACACAACGACTTAACCGTCAACGTGGAGAGCTTTTGAATTCCAGAGCGACTAACTTGCGCTTGCGAAAGCAAGCAAGAGATCAGTTCGTAACCTGTGCAGTTCTCAGGGTTCACCTGAGAGCGAATACCTATCCTGGTGTCCATGGCGCAGTGGAACCACTCCGATCCATCTCGAACTCGGCTGTGAAACGCTGTAGCGCCGACGATATTTGGGGGGTAGCCCCCTGAGAAAATAGGTCGATGCCAGGTAAAACATTCGCTCCATTAACTCAATCCATGCTGCTTTCCTCTGATGAGGTCAGCCATGGGTTGAGACGAGATAGCCACCCCAAAAGGGTGGCTTTTTTGTTGCCTACAAATAGATAGGTGCGAATCAAGCCCGAGCGAGCCCCCCTGCCTGAAGACTTAGCTCGAGTGGTCCAGATGTTTTGGGATGTTGGGCGAGCAACGCAGCCATAAGCCTCAACGTCAGCACGTCTGGCAAGAGAAAAGCCGCCGGAGCTCAATCCCCAGCGGCTTTTTGACTTCATCAATCTAGTCAGACTGCCTCGCAATCAGGAGCGGTGAACGTGCACTTGCTTCCAGTTGCCACACAGCTTCTGCCAGATCCGTGTTTCGCAGCAGCGTGCTGTTACCGGATCTCCGTTAACCAGCTTCTGTGTGAGCCGTGTATAGCTCACCACGACGGAATCGTCACTCAACCAACGCAGGTGCGGACGGGCCATGGTCACGTTGACCGCAGGAGCCGGTTGGCTGGAGTCTCCGGGAAGGTCGAAGTAGTAGCGATGGAAGGGAAGACCTTCCACGAGGTGCCCTTCGCTCTCAGCTTCAAAGCAGCTGAGGTCATCCGAGGAGATCGCCGAGTAGGCATGCCAATCCCCGGAGGCCACGCTGGTGAGCATGGCCTGATTCAGTTTCAGGATCTCTAGATCGCGCTCGCTAAAAGCCATCTCGAGGATTCAGGCTGCCGTAATCACTAATCCTCGCAAAGCGTCCGGGTTCGCGGTCGGGGTTGCCTTCGCGATCGCTGAAGAGGGTCTTCATTCCGGCTGCATCTGCGGCTTCCAGTTCCTGAATGGCGTCACTAATGAAGAGCACATTGGATGGAGTTGTCTTCATCTCTGCAGCGATAGCCAGATAACTCTGCTGTGCTTGTTTCGGCCCCGTCTTGGTGTCAAACCAGTGGCTAAAGAGCCCGGTCAAGTCTCCCGCAAGGCAGTGGCCATACAGCAACTTTTGGGCGGGCACGGAGCCCGACGAATACACCGCAAGCGTGAATCCATCGTCGTGCCAGCGCTTTAGGGCTACTGGAACATCGGCAAATAGAGGTGCGATTAATTCCCCTGAGGCGTAGCCGAATCGCCAAATGCGTCCTTGGAGATCTTTCAGGGGCGTCAACTTGACGTCCCGCCCAATCAGTTGCCTGAGGTATTGGCTCAGAGCTTGTACTGAGAGCGTTGAAGCGGTGTCCTGCTGTTGCAGAAAAGCTCTCGCATCCGGATGCTCGTCCTCTCGCCACGCTACCTCCACATCCTGCATCAGCTTCGCGATGTCGGCGTTCCCCTGATGCGCTTCCAGGTAAGGCTCAAGAAACGCGCTCGCATAGGGGAAGAGCACCTCGGAGACAAATCTCGCTGGGCACGTCGTTCCCTCGATGTCCAGCAGGACGTGGCTAACGCTCATCGCTTATTTGGCCTGGATGGACTCCAATAGCAGTTGGCGCCAGCGCTGCTCCAGGAGGAACTCCAGGATTTCCAGGTGACGCATCGCGCTGCCAAGGTTTCGGCCCCAGGCATACAGGCCATGGCCGGCGATCAGTAGACCATGGGGGGCATCTCTTAAGAGCGCTCTGGCTTGGGTCGAGAGTTCTGCGAGGTTCTGGTTGTTGGCCAGAACGGGAACATCCACGGAGCAGTGGTGGGTCTTGATGCCGTCGAGGCCCTTCAACATCTCCAGGCCGCTCAGCACAAGCCGTCCCTGACGACAGGCCCACTGAGATAACAGCGTTCCCGCTTGGGAGTGGGTATGTAGGACCGCACCTGCTCCGCTGGTTTTCACGATTTCCAGGTGCAGAGCCGTCTCGGCGCTCGCCTTCCCGTTGCCCAAGACCACGTGGCCTTCACGGTTCACCTGAATCAGGTCGATGGGGGCGACCGACCCCTTGTGCACGCCGCTTGGGGCCATCAACAGCCGAATGGGGTCGGTATCGAGGACGCAGCTGAAATTGCCTCCAGTCCCGTCGCACCAACCGCGGCGATGGATCTCCCCCATAGCTCCGCATAACGCCTTGGCGAGGGCCGTCGTGTTGGCATCGGGCATCGGCACGTCCAACTCAGGTGGCTTCCCCACCCTGGCAGGAGGGGCACCAGTGGCTGCTGCGGCCGCCTAACTTGTGACGTCGGATCGGTGTTCCGCAGACCCGGCAGGGTTCTCCGGTGCGCCGGTAGACCCAGGCTGCATTGCCGTAGTTCCCATTCGTGCCGCTCAGGTCACGGAAGTCGCTGAAGGTGGTCCCGCCGGCACCAATGCTCGTGGTCAGCACCTCCACCAGGGCCGTGTGCAGCCGCTCGAGTTGCTTTGGCTTTAGGGCCCCAGCCCGCTCCTCGGGAGCAATGCGGCTCATGAAGAGAGATTCATCCGCGTAGATGTTTCCCACGCCGGCCACCAGGGTTTGATCGAGCAAGGCCGTCTTGATCGCACGGCTCGATCCCTTGAGCTTCTCTTTCAGGTACTGCGGGGTGAATGCCGCGCTGAACGGTTCCGGTCCCAGGCGCTTCAGGCCGGTTATCACCGACTCCAGCGGTTCTCCGGGGGGCACCCACCACATCTCACCGAAGCTCCGCAGGTCGACAAAGCGCAGCTCCTGGCCTTGGGGATTCCAGAACCTCACCCGCGTGTGCCTGCAGGGATCCTTCGGGCTCTCCATCCAGAGGAATTGTCCGGTCATCCGCAGATGCACGCCCCAATGGCCGGCCTCAGCCCCTGATCGTGTCAGGCGGGCCATCAAATATTTGCCCCGGCGAATCCACTGCTCCACACTGCAGCCCTCCAGGGCCGAGCAGAACTGCTCCGGGACGGGCGGTGAGGCAATCGCCCGAGCCCGCAAGACCTCAACCCGCTCAATCGTGAAGCCCTGGGTCTGGCGTCCCAGGCCCCGCCGCACCGTTTCCACTTCGGGGAGCTCTGGCACCCGTCGCCCCTGGAGAGATCATGGCCACAGACTGCCATGGAGCCCGAGACAGAAAAAACCCCGACCTGCTCAAAGGCCGGGGATCGCTGGGAGCGTGATGCGGAGGGTCAGGCCTTCTCGAGTTCGCTCTCGGCGAAATTGTTGGTGTTGATGCCGCCTTCGGAGCCGCTGACGCCGTTGTAGTTCACCTTCTCGAAACGCACCACTACGGGGTAGCGGATGCCGGAGGTGTCGATGGAGGCAACGGTGCCCAGATCGTTGAACCAGTAGGACTCAGGACGCTTAATGCGCACCTTGTCACCGCGGGAGATGGCCATCGCTGCGCTGTAAAGGGGTGGCTGTCATTGGGAATTTACCCGTAGCGGGAGTCCTGGAGGCTGGGCCGTCACGAAACGTGGCACCATCGATCTCCATCGAGCGTTTCCCCATGGCCGAGGCCCCCACCTTCAGCCTCGACTTGCCAGATCCCGAGAGCGAAAGCATCAGCTCGATGGAGTTCATGGCTCGGATCGAGGAGGCCTGGGCGGTTTGCGACCGGTTCGACCTGCAGACCGAGATCTGGCGCGGCCGGATCCTCCGCAGCGTCCGGGACCGGGAGCGCCGCGGTGGCGATGCCCGCGGCGGCGGTTTCCTGCAGTGGTTGCGCGAGCAGGAGATCAGCAAGACCCGGGCCTATGCACTGATTCAGTTGGCGGAATCCGCTGATCAGATGCTCGGCGAAGGGGTCCTGGAGGAGACCAGCGTCAACAACTTCTCCAAGCGGGCCTTCATGGAGACGGCCCAGTCGGACCCCGAGGTGCAGCTGATGATCGGCGAGGCCGCTAACGACGGTCAGCAGATCACCCGCAAACAGGTTCGCCAGCTCACCGATGAGTTCACCGCCGCCACGAGTCCCCTCCTGCCGGAGGAGATACGGCAACGCACGGCCGAGAACCTGCTGCCGCCGAAGGCCGTCGCGCCTCTCGTGAAGGAGCTCGCCAAGCTCCCCGACCAGCAGCAGGAGGATCTCCGCCAAGTCCTGCGGGATGAGCCCGAGCTCGAGCGGGTGAAGGACGTCACCAGCACGGCCCGTTGGCTCAGCAAAGCTTCCGAGGCCGGTCTGGCCGTTCGTGCCTTTCAACAGGGCGAGCTGGATCTGGACAAGGCCATGCAGGAGGCCCTCCGCCTGGATGCCTTGGGGCTTCTTTCGGATGCCGTCGGCCAAGCCCAAGCCTTGGAATCGTCCGTCCTCAAGCTCCACACCAGCTGGCGCCGACTCAATGGCTTGCAGGAGCGCCTCTGGGTGGAGAGTGGCAGCAGCACGCCTCACCTGCGAGAGCTGCTTACGGCTCTGCAAACCCTGAGTGGGAACACCATGCGGGTCTCCCTCGGTGAACTCGCCGGAGGGAAGCGTGTGCGGCTCCAGTTGGTTGAGGAGGCCCCCGATCAGCTCGATGCTCCCACCATTGCGGTGATGGCCCAGGCCGGCTGAGATCCGGTTGATGAGCGATCTCCTCGAATCCGCCCTGCAGGAGCACTTCGGCTGGTCGGCCTTTCGTTCCGGCCAACGTCCCGTCATAGAAGCAATGCTCGGCGGTCAGGACTGCCTAGCCGTGCTCCCGACGGGGGCGGGAAAATCGCTTTGCTATCAGCTGCCCGCCTTGGTCCGTGAGGGCCTCGTATTAGTCATCTCACCGCTGGTGGCCTTGATGGAGGACCAGGTGCAGCATCTGCAGCGCCGCGGGATTCCGGCGGCCTGTCTGCACCGGGGCTTGGATACCGAGCGCCGGCGCGACCTGCTGAAGCGGGTCCGCAGCAACCGGCTGCGCCTGCTCTATCTGGCCCCGGAGCGGCTCCAGGTGGAGGCCACCCGGAGCTTGCTCGAAGAGATCCATGAGGAGGGGAAGTTGGTCGGGCTGGCCATCGACGAGGCCCACTGCATCAGCGCCTGGGGCCATGACTTCCGTCCGGATTACCGCCGCTTGGGCCAGTTGCGCCGTCTCTGCCCTGGGGTGCCCGTCGTGGCCCTCAGCGCCACGGCGGCCCCACGCGTCCGCGCCGATTTGATCCGTCTGTTGGAGCTCCGGCGCCCGCTCATTCAGGTTCGCTCCGCCCGGCGGGACAACCTCTCCTATGTGATGCGCCGCCGACCCAAGGACCCCTTGCCCCAGGTCCTCAAGGCGCTCGAGGAGGCCCGCGGGGCCGTCTTGATCTATGCCCGCACCCGGCGCTCTGTGGAGAGCTGGGCCAAGCGCCTGAGCGACAGTGGGGTCGAGGCCATCGCTTATCACGCCGGCATGGATCCGGAGAGTCGAGCACTAGCCCTGACCCATTTCCAGGAGCACGAGATGCCGGTCCTGGTGGCCACTGTGGCCTTTGGTATGGGGGTGGATCGACCAGATGTGGGCCTCGTCTTGCACCTTGATCTCCCGGCAAGCGCCGAGGGCTATCTCCAGGAGTCGGGCCGCGCTGGGCGGGATGGTCTCCCGGCCCGCTGCCTCGTCCTGTTTCATCCCGATGACCGTTCCAGCCTGGCCTGGGCCATCCGCTCCTCAGCCGAGGAATATGGTGATCCCCAAGACCGCACCCGGGCGGAACTCTCCCAGCAGCAGCTACGCCGGATGGAGGCGGTTGCGGAGGGTGCCGGCTGCCGCGAGCAGGCCCTGTTGCTCTCCGTGGGTGAGCTCGTGCCCCCCTGCGGTCGCTGCGATCGCTGTAGCCAAACCCCCCGCTGGAAGGACTGGTCCGATCAAGCGTCCCAAGTTCTCGAACAGCTGGATCAGCGCAGTGGCGTTGACCTGCGCAGCCTTGGTGAGGAACTGGCGAAGGCGGAAGGGCATGAGGTGGACCAGTGGCGCTGGTTGGCGCGGCGCCTTGTCCAGGAGGACCTCATCAGTGAGAGCGATGACGGCAGTCAGCGCCTCTGGCTCAGACCTGCGGGCCGCCGTTTCCTGCGACAGCCTTGGGTATTGAAGTTGGCGGCCTGATCAGCCGGGCTTGGCCCTGCAGAGATCCGTGATCAGCTTCTGCTCAAAGTCGCTCTGGGGCGCATCCCAGGTTTTCCACGCCCCCGACTGGCCGGTGGCGTTCAGGCGCTTGGCGTTGCAGTTGATCGCCAGATACAGCGGTTGCCCTTGGCTATTGAGGCTCGGCGCCACGTAGCTGCCGCCCATGGACTGCCAATTGGCCCAATCCACCTGAAGGGGGCCGTAGCTGCGCCAGTCCGGAGTGCTGCCCGCTGCGGTTTTGCTCGAGGGCTTCGCTTTGGCCACTGCTGCCTTTGTGAAAGCTTGCTTGGCCTTCTTTTCGGGCTGAAAAGTCGTGGCGGTCGTTGCGGCGACCGTGGTGGCCACGGAGGGCTTGATCTTTACCGGCTTCGCCTTGGCGACTTCGGTCTTGGTGACGGCGGGCTCCACTTGCTTAACGGGAGTTGTTGCTGCCACCACGGCGGTCTTGGGCTTCGGTTTGGCCACCACTGTCACCGCCGGCTTGGGCTTGGGCTTCGCCGCGACGGGTTTGGGCTTGGGCTTGCTGGTGCTGCGAAGGACCAGGGTGCTGCCAGCTATGACCTGGTTGGGGTTGTTGATGCCATTGATGGCAATCAGGCGCTGCATCGAAATGCCGTAGCGGTTGGAGATGCTCGAGAGGCTTTCACCAGGTTGGACCTTGTGAGTTTTGGCGTTTTGATTTATGGCCACCCGTGGCAGGGCGCTGGCGCCCGGCACTTGAATGCGGCTGCCGGCCCAGAGGTCATTGGCGTCTCGAAGGCCATTCAGTCGAACGAGGCGATTGACGCTAGTGCCGTAGCGGTCGGCGATTCCCGAGAGGGTCTCACCCGTTTTGACGGTGTAGTTGCCCGAGCTACCACCGCTGTAGACGTTGCCGGGCACCTTGATGCTGCTGCCCGCCCAGAGGTCATTGGCATCGTGCAGACCGTTCATCTCCATCAGCCGATTGACCGAGGTCCCGTAGCGATCGGCTATTTCAGAGAGGGTTTCACCGCGCTTAACAACCACCTCGCCGGCCACTCCAGGAAGGGGGAGCAGAAGGGCCAGGGCTAAGGCGGCTGCAGTGCGGCGGCGCATTTGGTCTAACAACGGTCGACTGGGCGCACCATACGGGGCCTGGAGGCGGGCGCTAGTCCCTCTCCGATAAGGCATGGAAATGGCTTCAGCCCAGCAGGCGACGCATCAGGGGTAGACGTCCGGCATAGGGGGGGTAGCGGAAGGGCAAATCCAGGGCAAAAGGCCGGTGCAGAACGCTGCGGCGGTGGGAAAACGTGTCGAAACCGGCTTGGCCGTGATAAGCCCCCATGCCGCTGCCACCGACCCCTCCGAAGGGGAGTTCGGGAACCCCGACCTGCATCACGACATCGTTGAAGCAGACCCCACCGGAGCTGGTCTGCCGGAGCAAGGTCTCCTTGTGCTGATTGGAGCGGCTGAAGAGATACAGCGCGAGGGGTTTGGCGCGTTGGTTGATCCACTGGATCGCCTGCTGCAAGTGATCCACCTCCAGCACCGGCAGCAGTGGGCCGAAGAGCTCCTCCTGCATAAGTGGATCTTCGGGATCACGGACCGCGATTACAGTTGGGGCGATGCGTCTCCGTTCCGGGTCGCAGCTCCCCCCAAGAAGGATCTGGCCCCGCTTTCGGGCTTGCTCCAGCAGTCCACTGAGCCGCTGGTACTGGGCGGCATTGACGATGGAGGCCAAGTCGCATGAGTGAAGAGGCTCCTCGCCAAAGCACGCCGTGATGCGTTCCCCCAGCGCCTGTACCAAGGCCCCGCGGGTGCTGCGCTCAACCAGGAGATAGTCCGGGGCGATGCAGGTCTGACCGGCATTCAGGCACTTGCCCCAGACCAGTCGGCGACTGGTGACCTCGAGGTCCGCGTCGCTGAGGACCACCGCAGGGCTTTTGCCGCCTAGCTCCAGGGTGACCGGGGTGAGGTGCTGCGCTGCGGCACCCATCACAACTTTGCCGATGCGCTCGCCACCGGTGAAAAAGATGTGATCAAACCGCTCAGCCAACAGGGCCTGGGCGGTGCTCCCGTCCCCTTGCACCACCTGTACGATCTCCGAAGGGAAGGCGTGGGCGATCAAAGCGCTGATCAACTGGGCGGTAGCCGGCGCGTGCTCGGAGGGTTTAAGGATTGCGGTGTTCCCAGCCGCCAGAGCGCTCACGAGGGGCTGAATCGCAAGGTGGAACGGGTAATTCCAGGGGCCAATGATCAGGACACAGCCCAACGGCTCACTGATGACCTCAGCCCGTCCTGGCCGTTGGCTCATGGGCACGCTGACTGTCTTGGGGGCCATCCAACGCCGCAGTCGCTTGCGGCATAGGTTGATCTCCTGGCGAATCGCGACGACCTCGAAGTAGGCCTCAACATCGGGCTTGCCCAGGTCGCTGGCCAGAGCAGCCAGCACGGCATCACTGTTGGCGCTGAGGGCGGACTCGAGGCGATCCAGCTGCTCCAGGCGCCACTGCAGGGGGCGACTTTTGCCATCGCTGACCAGTTGTCGCATCGCGGCGATGGTTGTAGTCAGCTGGAGCACAGGACAAGAGAAGCGCCTGTGCACCCTATGGACAACGGCGAAAATCCCGTGGTTAGGGATTCTTCAGGAAGCCCTTGCTTGGTGCCTTCTCTGCGGTGGTCGTGGTGACTTGGGCGGCTGAGATTTTGGCTTCGATCCAGCGGGACAGGACATAGATGCCGATGAACATCGGCACGTAGATCACCCCAGCGCTGCGCTGGTCCAAATCCAACTGGCTGACCACGGCGACGCCTGCGCTGCTCAGCGCGAAGTAAATCAAGACTCGGCGCAGAGCGAGCGACTTCAGCATCCGTTGGGGGCCTGTGGGGTCTTCAGCATTTCATGCGCGCGGATGCTAGGGCGCCCCTGGTCCACAGAAACCCGTGTGTTTTCTTCTCCAGGCTCCCTCTGATTGCAAGAAGGTTTCATTCAATAAGGGCCTTGTGATTAGTGGGCGCAAATGCTGCGGTCTTCGTGGCAAGACAGCTGGTGGGTCAACGGAGGGCCAAGGCGATTTGGGAGCCGGAAGGTGTAGTCCAGAGCGAACAATCCATTTGTCCCCTTCACAGGCACAAAAAAACCGGCTCATGAGCCGGTGGGGTGACAAGTCTTGTGCCGCTTGACTTGTCGGTGTTTTGGAAGCCCTTGACGAGACTTGAACTCGTGACCTCTCCCTTACCAAGGGAGTGCTCTACCGCTGAGCTACAAGGGCATGTGGAAGGTGGGCCGGGTTGGATTTGAACCAACGTAGGCAGAGCCAGCGGATTTACAGTCCGCCCCCATTAACCACTCGGGCACCGACCCGAACCACACCCCAAGAACTTACCAGCCGGTGGGGCCCTTCTAGGCACTCTCCCTACGATCGCCGCAGTGGACCTTGACCTTGGCTGGCTCCGATGCACCTGCTGTTGCTGAACGGCCCCAACCTCAACCTGTTGGGGCAGCGCGAGCCGGGGCTCTACGGCGCTGACACCTTGGAGGTCATCGAGAAGCGACTGAGCGCTGAAGCCGGTGATCTGGGCGTTGCGCTCACCTGCTTCCAGAGCAACCACGAGGGGGGCCTCGTGGACCGGATCCATCAGGCCCGCGGTCAGGTGGATGGGATCTTGATTAACGCCGGGGCCTTCACCCATACATCCGTTGCGTTGCGGGATGCCCTGCTGGGGGTCGCGATTCCTTATGTGGAGCTTCATCTGAGTAACGTCCATGCCCGCGAGGCCTTCCGCCATCACTCCTATCTGGCGGATCAGGCGCTGGGGGTGATCAGCGGCTTTGGTCCGGCCAGCTACTCCCTCGCGCTGCAGGGTTTGGTGACCAAGTTGCGGGCCGCGTCATGACGGTGGTCATGGAGAGCCAGACGGCGCGGGTCAAGTGGTTGGCGGCCCCGAGTTCGCAGGCCTGGTTGGAGCAGGCCGTGGCGCGCCCGGATTTGGTCTTGATCGACCACGCCCATTGCGAGCGCAAGGCGGCCGGTGTGGCCCTCCAGTTGATGTTTCGCTACCCCTCCGATGAGCAATTGGGGGAGCGACTGAGTGCCCTGGCGCGAGAAGAATTAGAGCACTTTGAGCAGGTCCTGGCCCTGCTGCAGCGTCGCGGCATTCCCTTGAAGCCGCTACCTGCCCCCGCCTATGGCTCCAGCCTGATGGCCGAGGTCTGCAAGGCTGAGCCGCAACGGATGCTCGACACCTTTTTGGTGGCCGGCCTGATCGAGGCCCGCAGCCATGAGCGCATGGCCTTGCTGGCGGCCGAGAGCCCTGACCCTGAGCTTCAGGCGCTGTACGGGGAACTTCTCGCCAGCGAGGCGCGGCACTTCGGTCTGTATTGGGTGCTTTGCGAGCAGCGTTTCGGACGCGAGGTCACCGTGGAGCGGCTTCAGGAGTTGGCGGCCGTTGAAGCCCAGGCCCTCAGCGGCAGCTTGGAGCGTCCTGACCTGGTGCGGATGCACTCGGTGGGAATCGGGGATTAGCTCAGACGAGGGAAGCGATCGGCGATCGGGTCGCCGCTGAATTGCGCGACCCAGCCTTCGGGGTTGTCGAAGAAGCGAATGGCGCAGAAGGAGGGTTCGGCGCCCATGTCGAACCAGTGCTTGGTGCCGGCGGGAATGCTGATCCAGTCCTCGGCTTCGCAGAGCACCTGCAGCACCTCCTCGCCGATATGTAGGCAGAACAGCCCGCGACCTTCTACGAAGAAGCGAACCTCGTCTTCGGCGTGGGTGTGTTCTGAGAGGAACTTCTGGCGCAGCGCTTCTCGATCGGGGTGATCCGGGTTCATCCGGATCGCATCGACGGTGGTGTAGCTGCCGCGCGCTTGCACCGCCTGGATCTCTTGGCTGTAGGCGGCGAGCACCGCATCGGGGCCGGCTCCGGCGGGGAGCTCGGCGCGGGCCGGCCAGCGCTCAAAGCCAATGCCGCGTTCGGCCAGTTCAGTGGCAATCACGGCCGGATCGTTGGTGGTCAGCTTGGGGAGCTGCGCGGCCTCGCCCGTGGCGTTGAACACCTTCAGGTCGCTCATCGCTCATCCCGCTGAGTGGCATCAGCCTAGAAAGGGGCCGACTGAGCCCCCTGTCCATGCGCCCCAGCCCTGCCGCGGCAGTCACCCTGGTGGGGGTTGGTCCCGGTGACCCCAACCTTTTGACCCTGGCGGCGGTTCGGGCTATCGAGTCCGCGGCCGTTGTGGCCTACCCGGTCGCGCGCGCCGACGCCGAGGGCATGGCGGCGCAGATCGCCGCGCCGTGGATCACGGCGGAACAGCGGCGTCTGCCCCTGCTCTTCCCGATGGTGGCCGAGGCCGAGCCGCGGCAGCAGGCCTGGCGTGAGGCCGCCGCCGCTCTGGCTGCCGAGGCGGAGCGAGGGCTGGCGGTGGTCTTGCTATGCGAGGGGGACACCTCCCTGTTCGCGAGCTGCTCCTACGCCCTGTTGGCGTTGGCCGATCGCCATCCTTCGGTTTCGGTGGCCGTCGTTCCAGGCATCATGGCCGCAGCTGCCGCCGCAGCTGCCGCTTCAGGTCAGGGCCTGCCCTGGCCCCTGGCCCTGCAGCAGGAGGGGCTGTTGATTCGACCCACTCCCGAGACTCGCGATGAGCTCGAGGCCTTGCTGGATTGGGCCCAGGCTCAGCAGGCGGTGTTGGCGTTGCTGAAGTTGGGCCGCCGCTGGCGCTGGGTGCAGCCGCTGTTGGAGCGGCGCGGACTGCTTGGCAGCAGCCTTTTTGCCCAACGGGTGGGCTGGCCCGATCAGCTCTTGGCCCGCGCGGATGCGATCACGGCTGATGAGAGGCCTTACTTTTCACTCCTGCTGATCCGTCAGGGTTGGCCTGAGGTTCTGCCCTGAAGGAGCTGCTGCCATGAGCACCATCGCCTGGTTCGCCTTGCTGCACCCGGTGCTGGTGATCCTCTTCGTCTATCCCTTGATGGGGGCGACGGTCCGCCTGGGGTTGCTGGTGCGCGAGAAGCGCCTGGGGATCACGAAACAGCCCGAGCCGGTGCCCCAGGAGCACGCGGATCATGGTCTTTGGCTGACGGTGGGCGTGATCGTCGCCGTGCTGATTGCACTGGTCTATTCCTTCTGCAAGGCCTACCTGGAGGCCGGCGCGGACTTCCGCGGCGGTATTAGCCGCTTCGCTCTCTTGTTGTTGGTCTCGACCGGTTCCTTGGTGGCCCTGGCGGCGCTCCTGGGGGTGCGCCGCGCCCTTTGGCGGGCAATCTTTGCGCTGCTCTGCTGGGCCGGCGTGCTGGGTTTGGGCAGTCAGGCGGAGATCTGGCGACTCTCGGACAACCCCTTCAGAGCTGGCTTCTGGAGCTCTCACTATTGGGCCGGGGTGCTCCTGAGCGGCCTGATGCTCTTCACCCTCTCGGCGCGGCCTGAGATCAAGCGCATCCCTCGTCTGCGGCAGCTGCACATCAGCGCCAACGTGCTGATCCTTCTGTTGTTTGCGGTCCAAGGGGTGAGCGGCACCCGCGACCTGCTGCAGATCGGCGGCCGCTAGGCCGAGAGGGCCGCGGCGGTGTGATCCAGCAGGGCCATCGCTTGGTCAGGGGTCGGTGCACGCATCAAGGCGTGACGCAGCTGGGGTGCTCCGGTGAAGCCGTTGCAGGTCCAGCCCATGTGCTTTCGGGCGATGAGGAGTCCGTGGTCGCCTTTGGCTGCCACCAGGGCTTGGAGCTGTTCTTTGGCCAGCAGAACCCGCTCGAGGGGTGTGGGCTCCTCGGGGATCGGCCGGCCGCTGAGGGCTGCATCGATCTGGCCCACGAGCCAAGGGGCCCCCATGCTGCCCCGGCCCACCATCACCCCATCGGCTCCGGTCTGCTCGAGGCAGCGCAGGGCATCGGCGGCGGAGTTGACGTCGCCATTAGCAATCACCGGGATGGCGAGGGCCCGTTTGACCGCGGCGATGGCGCCCCAATCGGCGCTTCCCTTAAACGCCTGCTCGCGGGTGCGGCCATGGAGGGTGAGTAATTGGGCCCCAGCGCTCTCGAGTTGCCGGCACCAGGCCGCCGGGTTTAGGTCGCTGCCGCACCAGCCCAGCCGGGTCTTCACGGTGACCGGGATCGAGACCGCCGCTGCGACCGTCTCCACGATTCGGCTGGCTAGATCGGGTTCGCGAATCAGTCCGCTGCCGCCGCCTTTTTTGGCGATCTTTTTGACCGGGCAGCCCATATTGATATCGATCAGGAAGGCTCCGGCGGCTTCCGCCCTGCGGGCGGCATCGGCCATGGATTGTGGCCGGTAATCAAACAGCTGCACTCCGATCGGACCCTGTTCGAGCGCGAGCTCCTCCACCTTCTGCAGGCCATGGCCCAGCTCCAGGCTGGTGGCGTTGACCATCTCGGTGAACAGCAGGGCATCGGGGGCCCAGCGCCGCACCAGGCCCCGGAAGATCCGATCGCTCACCCCGGCGAGCGGCGACTGCAGGGCGCGGCAACGCAGCTCCCGGGTTGCACCACGGCAGGGGAGTTGGAGCGGTGCGCTGGAGAGGGTGGGCGTGAACATGGTGATTCGATTCTCGGACTCAAGGTCGATGCCCGTTCCTTACCCCCTCAGTCGGGAGCTCTTGGAGGCGGTCCTGGAGGACCGCACCAGCGATCGTTTTGTTTGCGAATTGATTTGGCAGCGCCTGGGATATGAGCCCGATGGCGCGGGGATTTGGAGCGCCGGCCCTGAGACGGACCTCAGCTGGCGGGAGTCTTTCCCTGCTGAGCCGCAGTTCATTGCCGAGCGTTCAGCGAGCGTGGCCCTCACCCGATCGGTTCCCAAGCCCTTCAAGCAATTGCTGAAGGAACAGCTGGGTTTCGCCGGCTACAAGATCGGTGGCCTCTATCCACGCCGAACCCGCCGGGCCACCGCCGTGAATTGGCTGCTGGCCCACTTGGCGCAGCGGGGGGAGCCCCTACCCGTCAGCGGGCCGATGCCTCCGCTGTTGGATCAGCCGGCCGATCCAGTCCAGGGGCATCCAAGTGACCTGCCGATTGCCTGATTCCCATGTGTTGAGCAGGAAGCGCCAAGGCCCAAAGGCCTACGACCAAAAGCTCCAAGCTCACGAGCTCCAGGATCCGGTGTGGAGCCCCGTCCGGCATGGTCAGGCCTGGATGGTGACGGGCGCTCCCTTGGGTGTGTTCTCAAATAACCAGCGGGCATGGGGGCTGGGAATGCGGATGCAGCCATGGCTGCGGTGCACGCCAAAGGCTTCATTGGCCTGCTCCTGCCAGGGAGCCCAGTGCATGCAAATCATTCCGTTCTGCGTGATCCACATAGCCCAGGGCACGTTTGGGGCCACATAGTCCCGGCCACGCATGGTCACGCTCCGATACTTGTCGTAGACCTGGCCAACTCCCATCGTTGTGGGTGTGGCGCCTTTGCCAGTGCTCAGAAGCACCGTGCGAACGAGCTCTTGTTGTCGGTTGAAGACGTAGAGCTTCTAGCCGAGAGATCGACCACGATCGAGGCAATCAGGTCCACCATCGCGGGAGACCGCCGTCGGGCGGGGGACAGAACACCCTCTCTCTAGCGAGACTCGCTTGGTCTTGTTTCGAGACTGGTCGAAATATTTTCGCTTCTGTCGGCCTGTAGGGTCGGAATACGGCAGTTGTTGCGATAACTCTTTGGTGTTGCCCGTCGTTGCCATTATTGGCCGCCCCAACGTGGGCAAATCCACGCTTGTGAACCGCCTCTGCCGCAGTCGCGAGGCCATCGTTCACGACGAACCGGGAGTCACCCGTGACCGCACCTATCAACAGGGCTATTGGCGGGATCGTCATTTTAAGGTGGTCGACACCGGCGGCCTGGTGTTCGACGACGACAGTGAATTTCTGCCGGAGATTCGCGAGCAGGCCAACTTGGCTCTCTCGGAAGCTTCCGTCGCGGTGGTCATCGCCGATGGTCAGCAGGGCTTAACCGCGGCTGATGAGTCCATCGCGGAGTGGCTGCGGGGTCACAACGTCCCGGTGCTGCTCGCGGTCAATAAATGTGAGTCGCCCGAGGCTGGGCTTGCCATGGCGGCGGAGTTCTGGAGCCTCGGCCTCGGGGAGCCCTACCCGATTTCCGCGATCCACGGCGCGGGGACCGGCGATCTACTGGACCGGATGGTGGATCACCTGCCCGCCGCTGAAGAGCTGGAAGGCGCAGAGCCGATCCAAATGGCCATCGTTGGCCGCCCCAATGTGGGCAAGTCCAGTCTGCTCAATGCGGTCTGCGGCGAGAAGCGGGCCATCGTCAGCCCGATTCGCGGCACCACCCGGGACACGATCGACACCTCGATCGAGAGGGAAGGGAAGCCCTGGAAATTGCTGGATACCGCCGGCATTCGCCGACGCCGTTCGGTCAACTACGGGCCGGAGTACTTCGGCATCAACCGCAGCTTCAAGGCGATTGAGCGCTCCGATGTCTGTGTGCTGGTAATAGATGCCCTCGATGGGGTCACCGAGCAGGATCAGCGCCTGGCGGGCCGCATTGAAGAAGAGGGCCGGGCCTGCGTCTTAGTGGTGAACAAGTGGGATGCTATCGAAAAGGACAGCCACACCATGCCGGCCATGGAAAAGGAGCTGCGTGCCAAGCTCTATTTCCTGGATTGGGCACCCATGCTCTTCACCTCTGCCCTGACTGGTCAGCGCGTGGAAAGCATTTTTGCTATTGCGGCCGTGGCGGTCGAGCAGCACCGCCGCCGGGTCAGCACGTCGGTGGTCAACGAGGTGCTGCGGGAAGCCGTCAGCTGGCGCTCTCCCCCCACCAGCCGCGGCGGTCGCCAAGGCCGGATCTACTACGGCACTCAGGTGGCTGTTCGGCCTCCGAGCTTCACCCTGTTCGTTAACGACCCGAAGTTGTTTGGGGACACCTACCGTCGCTACGTCGAACGGCAAATCCGTGAGGGTCTGGGCTTTGAGGGGTCGCCGCTCAAGTTGTTCTGGCGCGGTAAACAGCAGCGCGACGCGGAGCGGGATCTGGCTCGGCAGCAGGCCAGGGGACGCTGATCACCTGATCCCGCGTCAGCCCTGATGGATTGGTTGCGGCAGATCCCCATCGGTCAGTACGTCGATGGGACGAACAGTTGGCTGCGGCTTCTTGATGCCCGCTTGAAGCTGAGCTGGACGGTGGCCTTTTTGCTGACCCCGATCTTGGCCGGACCCTGTTGGCGCCTGGCCTTGGTCGGCTTGCTGCTGCTGTTCACGGCGTTCAGTGGTCTGCCCTGGCGCCTCTGGCGCCGCACTCTGCCGCTTTTGCTCGTGCTCTCGCTCTTGGTGGGGGGCCTGGCCACCACCCTGCCGACGGGATCCCTGGCGCCGGCCTCCTTGAACCGCCCTCCCCAGGAGCTGGAGCTCGGAGCGGAGCAGCAGGGGATGCGTTGGGAGCTGGTGCGGCTGGGGCCGGTGCAACTGGGCCCGCTGCCCTTGGGACCGTTGGTGGTGACCCGCCGCTCAGCGGAGCTGGGGGTCAACAGCGCCACGCTGCTGTTCACGGTGATTCACAGCGCCAATCTGCTGCTTCTAACGACTCCGCCGGAGGAGTTGGTTTGGGGCTTGAGCTGGTGCATGGCTCCCCTGGCTCGCTTGGGAGTTCCCGTGGAACGCCTCGGCTTCACCTTGCTGTTGGCCCTCCGGTTTCTGCCGCTGGTGCAGGAGGAGTTTCAGAACCTGTTGCGCTCCCTTGCCACCCGTTCGGTCAAGCTGCGGCGCTTGGGCTTCCAGGCGTCGGTCGGGCTGGTTTTGGCCCTGGGTGAGCGCCTGCTGGCCAACGTGTTGTTAAGGGCTGAACAGGGCGCGGAAGCCCTTTTGGCTCGGGGTGGTCAGTGGATCGCGCCCTCACAGCTGCTGCGTTCTCGCCTGCAGGCGCCGCTGCTTCAGGCCTTTGGTTGGCTAGGATTAGTTGTGGTGTTGGCGCTGCGCTGGCGCTTCGGTGCGCTTTGATAGACGGTTGGCCGTCCTAGGCGTGTGAGCAACGAGCGCTACCTCAATCACCCCACATTTGGCTTGCTCTATCGCGTTGCCGAGGCCGGTGAAGGGCGCGAGCTGTACGCCACCCTCTACGCCCAGCGGATGTTTTTCCTGGTGACGGTGCAGGGCCGCAGCGTGGAATTCGAGGTCATTCCCTTGATGGATGCGCGCCATCTCGCTGAGCAAAACCTCAACCGCGCTCGCCGCGAAGGCCCCGAAGTACATGCCGGCTGGCGAGAATTGTTCGATAAGACCTTCATCTAACGATTGGGCCCCTCCCCTGCTGCAGCTAGTCTTCAGGCCCTGAACGAGCAGTTGCCCGCCCACACCCGCCTGTTGGCAGTGAGCAAGGGGTATACCGCGAGCAGCATTCGTGCCTTGGCGGAAGCCGGGCAGCGTAGTTTTGGTGAGAGCCGCCTCCAAGAGGCGATGGCCAAGCAGCAGGAGTTGGCCGATCTCGATGGGTTGGATTGGCATTTCATCGGTCGTCTTCAGGCCAACAAGGTGCGGCCAGTCCTCAAGCAATTCAGCGCGATTCACTCCGTAGATTCCTTGGCCTTGGCCGAACGGGTTTCGCGGATTGCTGGTGAGGAGGGTCTCCGTCCCGCGGTCTTTCTGCAGGTGAAATTGCGCCCAGATCCCAACAAAGGGGGGCTCTCCGCTGATGAATTGGAGCAGGAATGGCCACGGCTTCAACAGCTCCCCAACCTGCGAATTGTGGGTCTGATGACCATGGCGCCCCTGGGGTTGGAGGTGCCTCAGCGGCAGGTCCTTTTTGCGGAATGTTCGGCTCTCGCGCAGCGTTTAGGGCTGCCGGAATTGTCAATGGGAATGAGTGGCGATTGGCCCGAGGCGGCTGCCGCCGGGAGCACTTGGGTGCGGGTGGGTTCTGCCCTGTTTGGCCCGAAGCCTTGAAACCAGCAAAAAAGCCAACAATGACTCGCTGAAACCCTTGTCAGCACCCGCGTGGGACGCTATCTAAGTCAAAAGCCCACTCCGAGGTTTCACGGTGTCGTTGTTCTCCCGCCTGCGTGCAGTTGTCTCCGGAGACGATTACCTCGACGGTTACGACGATGAGGATCTGGATTACGACCAGGGCGACATGCCGGAAACCAGCGGTTCGACCCCCTCTGGCGCACTAGCGCTGACCAGCGATTTCGATTCCGTTGATCCCTTCGCGGGCAGCAACGTCATTGGCATGCCTGGTGTCTCCACCTCGGCGGCGGAAGTCACCTTGATGGAGCCCCGCAGCTTCGACGAGATGCCCCGCGCAATTCAGGCCCTGCGTGAGCGCAAGACCGTTATCCTCAACCTCACGATGATGGAGCCCGACCAGGCTCAGCGTGCGGTGGACTTCGTCGCAGGCGGCACTTTCGCCATCGATGGCCATCAAGAGCGCGTCGGCGAGAGCATCTTCCTGTTCGCCCCCAGCTGTGTCACCGTGACAAGCGCCGGTAGCGAGGAAGCCTCGGCTCCCACCGTTGTCTCCCGCGAGAGCGTCGACGAGCCCCAGGACATCGCCCCTACTCCCGCTTGGGGCCGTGAGTACGGCGCGCACGTCGGTTGAGCAGCACCTCCCCCACCACCTTTGGGGTCGTTGGCCTGGGCCGCATGGCCCAGGCTTTGTTGTTTCCTTGGCTCGAGAGCGGTCTGGTGCAACGCACGGCCGTCCGTGCCGTGGTCGCGTCTGAAGCTTCGGCCCAGCGGCTCCAGGGCGAGAACTTGCGTGTGAGTGTCGATGGCCAAGAGGCCTGGGCCGCTCCCGTGGTTCTGCTGGCGGTCAAGCCCCAACAGCTCGACGCGGTGGCGGCCGCCGCACCCGCTCCCGTGCTGGGGACGTCCCCCCTCTTGGTGTCGGTGTTGGCTGGGGTGAAGCTCGAGCGCCTGCAGCGGCTCTTCCCCGGCTGGCGGGTGGTGCGCTCGGTGCCCAATACCCCCTGCTTGGTGCGCGCTGGCCTGACGGCATTGGCCTGGGCAGAGGGTGTGGATGCGCAGCAGAAGCACTGGTTGCTGGAGTTGTTTGCCCAGGTCGGCGAGGTGCTCGAGCTGCCGGAAACCCAGTTGGATGCCTTTTTGGCGCTGACCTCCTCCGGACCGGCCTTTGTTGCTTTGGTGGCTGAAGCCATGGCGGATGGTGCCGTGGCGTCGGGCCTGCCCCGGTCGCAGGCCCTGTATTTGGCCCATCGCACCTTGGCGGGCACGGCGGCGTTGTTGCACGAGCAGCAGCAGCATCCTGCCCAGCTCAAGGACATGGTGACCAGCCCGGGTGGTACCACCATCGCCGGGGTCCGCGCCCTCGAGCGCGCGGGGCTGCGGTCGGCCTTGATTGAGGCTGTTGTCGCGGCTGCTGAGCGCAGCCGTGCGCTCGGTTAGGCCTCTTTTTTCTTGTCCCCCAGGCGGGGCTCGGCGCCGGCAGCGATCCGGCTCAGGTTGCTGCGGTGGCGCCAAATCACCAGCACGGCGGCGACGATCGAGAGGCTGAGGTAGGCCGGACGGATTGCCTCGCCGAGGGAGGCGCAGCGAGCCAGCATCAGCAGTGGCAGGCTCAGGGCAGCGAGCACACTCGAGAGGGAGACGATGCGGCTGACGGTGATCACCGACAGGAAGACCCCGAAGCAGGCCAGGCCGACTGGCCAGGCCAGGCCCAGCAGCATCCCCAATCCGGTGGCCACGGCCTTGCCCCCACGCCAGTCCAGCCAGATGGGCCAGATGTGGCCGGCCAACGCCGCTAAACCGGAGGCGACAACCCACCAATCACTCAGGGCGTTGTAACCATCCGGCTGGAGTAGGGCTTTGGCCAGGAGCACGGCGGCCGTTCCCTTCAGCACATCGATCAGGAACACCACCAAAGCGGGGCCCTTGCCGATCTGGCGCAGGACGTTCGTGGCTCCAGTGGAGCCGGAACCAAGGGTGCGGATGTCAACGCCTTTCAGCCAACGCCCCGTCAGGTAGCCGGTGGGGAAGGACCCGAGGAGATAGGCCAGCACCAGGGTGAATAGTGGCGAGATCAAGAAGTCGGTCACAGCAGGTCATCCTCCAGGGCGAGTTCGGCGGGGCTGCCGGCAAAGGCCAGCCAGACCGGGAATTGCAGGATCGGCACTTCGATGGCTGGCTCGGCCGCATCGACGACGATGAAGGGGAGTTCGCCGCGCTCTTCGAGGCGATCTGCCCGCTCAATGAGGGCATCAGCGCGCTCGAAGAGGACGATCCCGCTGCTGGGTCCGAAGTCTTCGCGGTTGAGGCCCAGGCAATCCTGCAGGCTCCGGCGCCATTCCCCGAGTCGCTCCGGCATGCCCGCTAGCACCAAGGTCTGGAAGCGCTCGCCGTAGAGCTCACCCAGGATCGAGATGGCGGCGGCAGTGGTCAGGGCATTGCGGTTGCGGCTGCCGCAGCTGGGCTGGGCGCCCCGGCCGCCCTGGCCGAGGAACCAGTCCTCGAGGAGGGCCGAGCCGCCGGGCTCCAGGCTCCGGCGCAGCTTCCAGGGATCTGCATAGAAATCGGCCTGACCTTGGAAGCTCTCGAGGCGATCGCGAATCAGTGCTTCGTCATTGCTGAAGAGCCCCGCGGGTGCCGGTGCCGGAGTCGCTTCCACGGCGGCTGCTTGCGCTTCTGCGGCTGCCGCTTGATCGAGGGGGGAGGGCTGCACCACCAGCGGTTGAACCACTAGCTCCATCTGCTCGGCGGACACTGCCAGCTCCTGGAGTGCTCCAATCAGATAGTCCTGGAACCCCTTCACCCGCCGGGCGATGGAGTCGGATTGGCCGGCAAAGCTGCTTTTGATTTCCTCCTGCAGGGCATTGCGGCGGCCGGTGAGCTCGCTGATCTCCTGTTGGAGAGCCTCGCGCTGCTGACGCAGTTCGCTGGTGACGAGCTCCTTCCAGTCGTCGGGCTGGGGCGTTGTGGGGGTGGCGGCGTCTTCGCTCATGGCTGGGCGCTCACGTGACGGTTGAGCTGCTCGCGCAGGCTGGTGGCATCAAACAACACCGGCAGGAAGTGAATGCTCTCCTGTTCACGGAAATAGAACAGCACAGGGACGGGGCCCCAGAACACCGTCCAAGTCAGCCATTCGCTGTAGGGGAAGCGGCGCAGGACGGAGTCGCCGCGCCAGACGATCAGGGCATCGCCGCAGAACTGCAAACGCAGGATCTGGCTCTGGATGAGCAGGAAGAGCCCAAAGACGCTCACCAGGGCAGCCGCCCACAGGTTGATCAGCAGGCAGCCAAGGCCCAAGGCGAGGACGCCGATGGGCACCCAGACCCTTGGCGCCAGGATCGCGCCCTGGTCTGGGTTGGGGCCCGCGCCGGTCACGGTTGAAGGGCTCATGAGCCGAAGAGCAATTGGGTCAAGACGACGTCCATCAGGGACACGGTCACCAAGATCATGACCACCGCACCGGTGGTGCTGGTGCCCACTTCCTTGGGGCCACCCCGGGTGGTCAAGCCCCAGCCGCAGGCGATGACGGCAATTTGCAGGCCGAAGACCCCGGCCTTCAGCAGCATCGCCGGCAGATCAGAGGGCTGCATCCAGCCCCGCACCGAGGTCCAGAAGACTTCCGGCGGGATGTTGTAGAGGATGGCGCTGCTGACCTGACCCGACCAGATCGCTACCCCGAA
Source organism: Synechococcus sp. (assembly GCA_047285805.1). Classification (GTDB taxonomy): domain Bacteria; phylum Cyanobacteriota; class Cyanobacteriia; order PCC-6307; family Cyanobiaceae; genus Vulcanococcus. The sequence goes on from JBJBCN010000003.1 coordinate 866,574, forward strand.
GAAGGCAAGGCATTGGACCGGGGTCATTACGACCATCGCCAACAGGCGCGGAACCACCAGGTACTGAACCGGGTCGGTTCGCAGCATCGTGATCGCATCTATCTGTTCGGTGACCCTCATCGTGCCCAACTGCGCGGCGTAGGCCGTAGCGACCTTTCCGGTCACCAGCGTGGCGGTGAGGATCGGCGCAATCTCCCGGGCCAATCCCAGGGCAAGAATCCCGCCCACGGTGGATCCGGCCCCCTGCTTGACCAGTTCCGAGGCGGCTTGGATGTTGAAAACCGTACCGGCCGCCAGGCCGGTGATAAGGATGATCAGGAAGCTGCCAGGGCCGGCCTCCATCAATTCGACGATCAGGTCGTTGGCGTTGATTTGGCCCTTGGCCAGGGCCGAGACGGCTTGGCCTCCAATCAGCAAACTCTCGCCCAGGCGAGTCAGCCAGCGGGGGCGAATCCAGGCGGGGAGGCGACGGGCGGGCATGAAACGGTGAGCTAGCTGACGGGGGACTGACCTTGAAGGTGGAAGCCCCTCTCAGGCCAGCGGCGGGTCACCACCAAGCCAAGCACCACCAATACTGCGGGAATGATGCCCATGCAGAGCCGGATCGCCACCAGGGCACTGGTGGGTTGGGCGGTATTCGCCAGGGCTTCGTCGTAACCGCTGGCGCTCAGAACCATGCCCAATAGAGCGATCACGGCACTGATGCAGACCTTTTGGGCCAGGACCATCCAGGCGGTGTATTGGCCGGCCGGCTTCTCCGGATCGGCGTCGATGGCATCCGGCAACAGGGACCAGGGGATCAGATAGGCGGTGGAGGCACCCACGCCGGCCAACACGATGGAGAGCAGCAGCAGGATCAGCTTGAACAGGTTGCTGGTGGCCAGCACCGGCAGGGCCGGGTTTAGCGGCTGCAGCACCATCACCAGCAGGCAGCCGGCAATCCAAAGCAGGCCGCCTTGTCGCAGGGCCTGAAGGCGTCCAGCCCGATGGGAGACGGTGTTCCAGAGCCAAAGCCCCCCAAGGGAGCTCAGCAGGAAGGGCAGCAGGATCAACTTGCTCAGCCCCTCGGGAACCTGGAGTACCACGGGCAGGAAGAAAAGGGACACCGCCTGCATCAGCTGCAGGGAACACCACAGCAAGAGGTAAAGGCCCAGCACCATGAGGAAGCGCCCGTTCTGGACCACCCGACGCAGGAGTTTGCGGGTGGTGCCTGGGGTGGGTTCTGGCCGTTGGCAGTTGCGCGCAGAAGGCAGCAGGCCCCAGCCGCAGAGCAGGCCGGAGGCGCTGATGATCACGCCGGAGACCAAGCCGACGGGTAAGTAAGAGGAGGGATCACCCAGGTTCCCCACGAGCACCCCGGCGAGCAGGGCCGCGGTGATCGTGGCCAGGATCGAACCGGTGAAACGCGAGGTGTTGAGCCGGGTGCGCAGACCGACGTCTGTAGTCAGTTCAGCGGCGAGGGCCGTGTAGGGAAGGTTGACGCAGGTATAGAGGCTGTTGGCGACGACCGAGACCACCAAGAACACCCAGAACTTGGTCCAGATGCTTTCCCACGGGGGGAGCCACCACATGAGAGCCATCGAAGCCCCCAGGGGAACGGCGCTCCAGAGGATCCAGGGGAGACGGGGACCGAGTTTGGCGTTGACGGTCTTGTCGCTCAACCAGCCGACAATCGGATCATTGACGGCGTCCCAGAGCCGTCCCAGTCCATAGGCTAGACCCGCCAGCCAGGGAGGGAGGCCTGCTGCGACGTAAAAGCGCAGCAGATAGAAGCCGATGAGGGAGGCGCCCATGCCGGTGCCCACGTCCCCGAGGCCATAGGCCCAAAGCAAACGCTGCCGAGGCCGGCCCCGCAGATCGGCGGCATCGCTAGGGGCTTGAGGCGTGGCGGCCAAGGACGCTGTTCCAAACGCAGGTCATAATGCTCTAGTAAGCGCGAAAGCCGTTCTGCTGACGCTCAGCGCAAGACGCATGTAGTGCGTTTGTACTGCTGCGGGCTTAGTTTAGTGGTAAAACCTCAGCCTTCCAAGCTGATGATGCGGGTTCGATTCCCGCAGCCCGCTTCGTTTAAAAGCAGCTCTGCTCGACCAAGAGCACCAGGCTGCGGCTCTTTAGGACTTGTGTCGAACCACTCCAGAGTTGAGGCTCTGCGGGCGCAGCAGTGGCCCCAGCGGTGTTAACGACCTGGAGCCAACCGCGAGCGGCCTTGGGCACTTCGAAGCGCAGGTCCTCGGAGTAGGCGTTCATGCCGCACCAGACCAGAGGGCCGCGTTGGCGATCATTCAGACTCCAGGCCAGGGTGTGGGACCAGCTGGCCCAGTCCGGTTGGCCGAGTTTGGTGCCGTGCCACTGGCGAATCAGGTGCCCTGGTTGATCGAAGCGGGGTGACTTGGCTTCCGAGTGGGGCACCTCCGGATTGAACAAATTCGCCCAGTGGTGTCGAATTTGAATCAGGCGTTGCAGAAATTGCTTGAGGGCGAGATCGTCAGCATCCGGCGCCCAGTGCATCCAGCCGAGGATGTTGTTCTGGCACCAGGTGTTGTTGTTGCCGCCTTGGCTGCGTCGCACTTCATCGCCCATCAGCAGCATCGGCACCCCAGGGGCCAGGAGCAGTGAGGCCAGCAGGTTTCGAAGTTGTCGGTTCCGCAGCGCGTTGATTTCGGGGGCACTGCAGGGCCCCTCGGCGCCGTGATTCCAATTGTTGTTGTGGTTATCCCCGTCGCGGTTGTCCTCGCCGTTAGCCAGGTTGTGTTTGCCGCCGTAGCTGACGAGATCGCTCAGGGTGTAGCCGTCATGGGCGGTCAGGAAGGTGATGCTGCGGCCGAGTGCCGCCGGCTGGCCCCCAAAGAGATCCGGACTGCCGCTGAGCCGTTGTCCCATCGCCCAGCAGCTCTTCTCATCCCCTTTCCAGAAGCGGCGGATGTCATCGCGGAAGCGACCGTTCCAGCTGCCAATGCGCTTGGCGGGGAAATCAGCGAGCCGGTAGAGCCCGCCGCAGTCCCAGGGTTCACTCACCAACTTCAGATCGGAAAGTTCAGGATCGGCTTCGATCTCTTCAAAAAGCGGTGGTTTGTCCAGGGGGGCCAGTTCTTCGCCGCGGCTCAGGGCGATGCCCAGGTCGAAGCGGAAGCCATCGACCCCGAGCTCTAGGGCCCAGCAGCGCATGGACTCGAGGATCAGGTGCCGTACCAGGGGGCGGTTGGCAGCGATGGAGTTGCCGCAGCCGCTGACATCGAGGTAATCGCCCTTGGCGTTCTGGTGGTAGTAGAGGCGGTCGTCGATGCCGCGCCAGCTCAGGGTGGGGCCGGCTTGGTTGCCCTCGCAGGTGTGGTTGTAGACCACATCCACCAGTACCTCGAGACCGGCCTGATGGAATGCGGTCACCAGTTGGCGCACCTGATCGCGGATCTGCAGCGGATCGTCTCCCTGCTGGTAGCCGTTGTGGGGGGCAAGCCAACTCAAGGGGCTGTAGCCCCAGTAGTTCATCCGCCCTTTCGGGGCGTCATGGGGGTCGAAGGCCATCACCGGCAGCAATTCGACCGTGGTGATGCCTAATTCCTTGAGATAAGGAATCAGTTCGATCAGCCCCAGGTAGGTACCCTGGGCCTCAGGGTTGACGGGGCTGCCCTGGCCGCGGCTGATGCCCCCCACATGCAGTTCATAGATGAGGGTTCTCTGCCAGTTGTGGCGCGGCCTCGGTGCAGCACTGAAATCAAAGCGATCGCGCTCAGTTATCACCCCCTTGAGGCATGTCGACGTGTTCGGCATCCCGCCGAGGGCATCGGAGCGCTGATAAACGTCCCACCCCGTGATGGCGCGGGCGCAAGGGTCAAGCAACAATTTGGAGGGGTTATATCCGTGTTGCCCCGGTTGGAGAGGGCCAAAGACTCGGTAGGCGTAGCAGCCGCCAATGCCGACGCCCTCCACCTCGACGTGCCAAATGTCCCCGGAGCGGTGGTGGTGGCTACTCAGCTCAACGGTTTGCTCGGGTTCTCTGGCGTTCCCATCGCGGAACAGCAGCAACTCGATTCGGCTGGCACTGGGGGCGGCCAGGGAGAAATTCACCCCCCTGGAGGTGGCTTGTGCCCCCAAGGGCCAGGGCTGTCCGAGGTGGATCGAAGCCAATGGATCCTGCGGGCTGCTGTCACAAACTAAAGGTGGTCGAGAGGATGCGCTCTGTCATGAGTGAGCAGAATTCCCAGCCGGCCGTATCCGGCTCGGTCTTTGCAGAGGCTCTGCCGGATGGCCGTCCGCCCCGGCAAGTGCTTGAGCACCTCTGGTTGTTTGCCCCCAACCGCGAAACGCTGGGTGGTTCGGCATGGTGGCTGGAGACCCCGGATTTGGATGGCTGTTCTGGCCTGCTGATCGATTGCCCGGGTCTGAGCGAGGCGAACTTGGATTTCCTCAGGCAGCGCGGCCCAGGTCGTCTGGTCTTGACCAGCCGGGATGGCCAAGGGCGCACGCGCCGGTTCCAAGACGCGTTGGGCTGGCCGGTTTCTCTGCAGGAGCAGGAGGCCTATCTCCTGCCCAACGTGGTGGGGCTTGAACCGTTCGCTTCTGAGCACTCCCTCGGTCCCGGTTACCGCCTGCGCTGGACTCCTGGGCCGACGCCCGGCAGTGCCGTTCTTCTCGCTGATCGGGCATTTAACGGTGCGCCTTTGCTTTTCTGTGGGCGGCTTCTGAGTCCTGTCGCTGAAGGACAAGCCCGTCCCTTGCGCACCCGCCGGTCTTTCCATTGGGGGCGCTGGCTGCGCAGTCTTGAGGCCCTGAAGGACTGGTTGCCCAGCTCCGCCCCGGTCGGTTTAGCCAGCGGCGCGGGCCTGGGGGCCCTGCGCGGCGAGGCCCTCATCTCCGACGCTCAGAAGCAGTTGGAGTCCTTGGATTGGGCGGCCCTTGAGGAGCAGGACCCCCTCTAGAGGACGGCTCATTCGGGCACAAAAGGGCACAAAAGCGCTGATTTCGGCAGCAAATGTGGCAAAAACGGCATGGGAAAAGGGGTTTTGAGGTTGCCGCTCCTTGCTAACCCCCATACCATTGGCGCGCTGAAACCAGTGGTGGCGGGGCTTTCTCTCTCCGCCCTGCTGCTACTGAGCCCAGAGGCTTCCATTCCGATGAACAAAGCTGACCTCGTCAATCTCGTGGCTGCTCGCACCGAGTTGACCAAGACCGACGTGGCCCAGGTGGTCGACGCGGCTATCGACACCATCATCGATTCGGTTGTCGAAGGCAAAAAGGTGTCGATCCTTGGCTTCGGCTCCTTCGAGCCCCGTGAGCGTTCCGCCCGCCAAGGCCTGAACCCCAAGACCGGCCAAAAGATCAAGATCCCAGCCAAGCGCGTGCCTGCTTTCACCGCCGGCAAACTGTTCAAGGATCGCGTTCAGGGCTGATCGCACTCCATCGATTCGCGATGTAGAGCAGGGGGCGGCCTTCGGGCCGCCCTTTTGCATGTCAGGGTTCTCAATGGCTGACCTGCTCCCTCACCACCTCAGGTCCCTGCAGGTCGAGGTTGCTGATCTCCGGGCATCGTCTCGCCGGGGGCGCTATGCCCCCTCGCCGACAGGGCGGCTGCATCTGGGCAATCTGCGCACGGCCCTGCTGTCTTGGCTGATTACTCGGCTCCAAGGCGGGGAGTGGTTGCTGCGCATCGACGATCTCGATACACCACGCAACCGCCCCGGCGCTGAAGCCTTTATTGAGGAGGACCTGCGCTGGCTGGGGTTGTTCTGGGATGGTCCGGTGCTACGCCAGAGCAAACGCCGTGGTCTATACGCGACGGTTCTTTCGGCGTTGCGTCGCAGTGGTCAGATCTACCCCTGCCGCTGCAGCCGCCGGATGTTGGCGGATGTCTCGGCCCCCCATGGTCGATCGGGGGTCTATCCCGGTTTCTGCCGATCCCTGCCTCCCCGTTGGGGTCTGGAGGAGCAACGCCTGCCCAGTTGGCGGTTGCGTCTTGAGCCGGGCTGGCTCCGCTGGCAGGAGGAGCTGGGTCCCGAGGGTCGCTTAGACGGCCCCGAGGAGGTGGGCGACGTGGTCTTGCGTCGGGCGGATGGCTTCTTGGCCTATCACCTGGCGACCGCGGTCGATGAGTGGGCTCTCGGGATTTCTGATGTTGTTCGCGGCCTGGATCTCTGGCCGGCCACCGGACCGCAGGTCGCTGTGCTGGAGCGCTTGGGTATTGAGCCGCCCCGCTATTGGCACCTGCCGCTCTGGATGGATGGCCAGGGCCAGCGCCTCTCCAAACGCGATGGCGGTCAGGGGCTCGCCGCCTGGCAGGCGGAAGGCCTGGGGCCTAATGCCGTGATTGGACGCTTGGCTGCTTCTCTTGACCTGGTCCCACAGGGTGCTGAGCTCAGCGCGCTGGAGCTTTTGCAGCAGTGCCAGTTGGAGTGTTTGCGTCGGCACCTGACCCAGCCCAGGGCCGAGTCTTAAGGATCCCTTTGGGATCGAATCCGCTTGCTGGGAGCAGAGTGACTCAATCACCAGGTGCGGCCCATGGCCAGGTCCGAGGAGCGGGGAAACAAAACTGCGAAACAGGGCTCTCAGCCCTGTTCCAGTTGTGGTGGCAGCGGGATACAGCGCACCCAAGTCGCTGGTTATCGCACGTGTTTGCAGTGCGTTGGTCAGGGCACAGTCCTGGTGATCAACGCTTCGTCTTCTGCCGCCAGATGAAGAACGCCGTCGTGCCCACAACCGCCAAAAGAGGGGTGGCGGTCAGTAGGAGCAGAGCAAGGGAGGTCCAGTCGGTGTACATCGCGGCCAAGGCGCAATCGGCGCTCATCCTCTCAGGCGCTCTGCTCGTTTTGAACTGTTGCTTGGCCTTGGCTCCCGCCCAGGCTGGTGTTGCCTTTGATGACTGTCAGCCGACGCCGGATGGGGGGGTGACCTGCAATACCCGGCCAACGGGAAACACCCTCCTGGACGACGAGGCGGCCCGCTACGGCCTGTTCAATGAAGCCAGCCCCGGCTGGGCTGAATATGACCCCTATCAGGGCTACGACGACATGTTCGGAGGAAACGAGACCTGATCAGCCCAAGCCCGACAGCTGACGAATCCGTTCAAGGTTTGGCTGGATCAAGAGGGGCTCCGTAGGATCCGCCTCACCTCGTGTTCGCTGAGCCAGCCCCCGATGGAGCTCACCTACCGCCCCCGCCGCCTGCGCCGTTCCCCTGCCTTGCGGGCCATGGTTCGGGAGACCTCCCTCAGCCCGACTGACTTCATCTATCCCCTTTTTGTTCACGAGGGGGCTAGCAATGAGCCGATCGGGGCCATGCCGGGTTGCCAGCGCTGGAGCCTCGATGGGCTGGTGCAGGAAGTCGGTCGCGCCTGGGACCTCGGGATCCGCTGCGTGGTCCTTTTCCCCAAGGTGGCCGATGGCCTGAAGACCGAAGACGGCGCTGAGTGCTTCAACGAAGGAGGCCTAATCCCTCGGGCGATCCGCCGACTGAAGGAGGTGCATCCCGAGATGGCGATCATGACCGACGTCGCCCTTGACCCTTATTCCTGCGATGGCCATGACGGGATCGTCAGCGGCGAAGGGGTCGTTCTCAATGACGAAACCGTGACACTGCTTTGCAAACAGGCCGTGGCTCAGGCCCGTGCCGGTGCTGATCTGATCGGTCCCAGCGACATGATGGATGGGCGTGTCGGCGCCATCCGCGAAGCCCTCGATGAGGAAGGCTTCGAGCACGTCGGGATCATCAGCTACACGGCGAAATACTCCTCGGCGTATTACGGCCCCTTCCGCGAAGCTTTGGATTCCGCTCCCCGTGCGGTGGCCAGTAAGCCCATCCCAAAGGACAAGTCCACCTACCAGATGGATCCGGCCAACGCCCGCGAGGCCATCACTGAGGCCCAGCTCGACGAGCAAGAGGGCGCCGACATCATGATGGTCAAGCCCGGTCTGGCTTACCTCGACATCATTCACCGTCTCCGCGAGGAGAGTGAGTTGCCGATCGCGGCCTACAACGTCAGTGGCGAGTACGCGATGGTTAAGGCGGCCGCGGAGAAGGGCTGGATCGATGAGCGCGCGGTAGTGCTCGAAACCCTGCTCTGCTTCAAGCGCGCCGGAGCTGACCTGATCCTCACCTATCACGCCTGTGATGCGGCTGAGTGGATGCGCCAGGGCTGAACCGGCCCATCAACGGTTGAGACAGCGGCCAGCTCACAATGGGTTGGTCGACTCGTATCCCATGTCCTGCAACCATCGCCTTGGCCATGTCGCCCTGCGGGTGCAGGACATTGAGCGGGCCAAGCGCTTTTATCTCGACTTAGGTCTGCGGCTGACCTGGGAAGCAGACGACTGGTGCTACGTCCAGTGGCCTACCGGTGAGGGTATTGCTCTGCTCAGCCCGGACTACAAGGCGGCTGGCCCCCACTTCGCCTTTCACGTCCAGAACCGCTCCGAAGTGGACCAGATGCGCGAGCAGCTGCTGGCCAAGGGTCACTCCTGCGGTCCGGTGCACGACCACCGCGATGGCACGGCCTCCTTCTACATGCAGGATCCTGAGGGCAACTGGCTGGAGATGCTCTACGAGCCCAAGGGTGGGCTGCCCTCCAATGTCGGAGCTGAACCGATTCCTTTGACCTACTTGTGACGGCGGAGCTGCACGCGCCAATCCAACAGGAGGCCCTGGAGCTGCTGGAGTGGCCGCGGCTGGCTCAACACGTCTCCAGCTTCGCCAGCACCGCTGCCGGCCGTGCCGTGGCGGCCCGGCTGCCCTTGGCTTCGACCCGTCAGCAGAGCGTGGGCTGGCTGGCCGAGACGACCGAACTGCTGGCGCTCGATGGCCTTGTTGAAGGGGGCCTGAGCTTTCAGGGTGCCGCGGACCTGGATCAGACCCTGCAGCTCTGTGCGAAGGGGGGCGTGGCCAGTGGTGATGATTTCTTGGCCGTGGCGACCACCCTGGCGGCGGCCCGGCGCCTACGCCGTCAGATCGATGACCCCGAGCTCCGGCCGGTGACGACGGCCCTTGTGGAGCCTCTGCGGACCCTGCCGGAGCTGGAGCAGCGGCTGCGCTTTTGTATTGAAGACGGGGGGCGTGTGGCGGATCGTGCCAGCCCGCCCCTCTCTGGCTTACGCCGTCAGCTGGCCTCGGTGCGGATGGAGCGCCGCGATCGCCTCAATGAGCTGATTCGCCGCTACGCCGCGCTGCTCCAGGACACCGTGGTGGCCGAGCGCAATGGCCGGCCGGTCCTGGCGGTGAAGGCCGGTGCCGCCAGTCAGTTGCTCGGTCTGGTGCACGACAGTTCCGCCTCGGGGAACACCGTCTTCATTGAGCCCCAGGCGGTGATTCCTCTGGGGAACCGCATTCGTCAACTCGAAGGCGAGGAGCGCGAGGCCGAGCGGGCGGTGCTTCAGGACCTCAGCGGCCTGGTGGGCGAGGAACAACCGGCGCTCGAGCACCTCCAGCAGGTTTTGATCCAGCTGGATCTTGCCCTGTCCAGGGCCCGCTACAGCGCCTGGCTGGGAGCGGTGCGTCCCGAGTTTGAGGCTGCCCCCCTGGCGCCGCTTCAGCTGGAGGGACTGCGCCATCCCCTGCTGCTCTGGCAGGAGCGCCGCCAAGGTGGACAGGCGGTGGTTCCCGTCAGCGTCCGCGTGGAGAACAGCCTGCGGGTAGTGGCGATCACCGGTCCCAACACCGGCGGTAAGACCGTGACCCTCAAGAGCGTGGGTCTGGCGGTGTTGATGGCTCGAGCCGGTCTCTTCGTGCCCTGCAAAGGGTCGCCCCGCCTGCCCTGGTGCCAGCAGGTTCTCGCGGACATTGGCGATGAGCAGTCCCTGCAGCAGAACCTCTCCACCTTCAGTGGCCATGTGCGGCGGATCGCCCGGATCCTTGAGGCCCTGCCCGCCGCTGGCAGTGATCTGGCCACCCAGCCCGGCGCCCAATTGGTGCTCCTCGATGAGGTGGGGGCTGGCACCGATCCCACAGAGGGCACGGCGCTGGCCATCGCCCTGCTCAAGCATTTGGCTGATCGGGCGCGGTTGACCATCGCAACGACCCACTTCGGGGAGCTCAAGGCGCTGAAGTACGACGACCCCCGCTTCGAGAACGCCTCCGTCGCCTTCGACGTTGAGAGCCTCTCGCCGACCTACCACCTGCAATGGGGTATCCCGGGGCGCAGCAATGCCTTGGCCATCGCCACGCGACTCGGGTTGGACGGTCGTGTCCTCAAGGACGCCCAGGCCCTGCTCGCTCCCCGGGGTGAGGGGGAGATGAATCAAGTGATTGCCGGATTGGAGAGCCAACGGCAACGGCAGCAGGATGCGGCGGAAGAGGCGGCCTCCCTGCTGGCCCGTACGGAGCTGTTGCACGAGGAGCTGCTGCAGCGCTGGCAGCAGCAGAAGGAGCAGAGCGCCGAGCTGCAGGAGCAACGCCGTCAGCAACTGGAGCGCTCGATTCGCGATGGCCAGAAGGAGGTGCGCCGCATCATTCGGCGTCTGCGCCATGGCCGTGGCACCGACACCAGCGAACTGGGCGAATCCGCCCGCCGAGCCGGCCAGCAGCTCAAGCAGCTGGAGCAGCAGCATCGCCAGATGCCCGAGCGCCGGGACCACAAGGGTTGGCTTCCCAAGGTTGGCGATCGCGTTCGCGTCCTCTCCCTTGGCAAGGCGGGTGAGGTCCTCTCCCTCAGCGAAGACGGCCGTGAGCTCAGCATCCGCTGCGGGGTCATGCGCCTCAACCTTGAGTTGTCCGCGATTGAGGGGCTGCAGGGCGAGAAGCCCGCGCCACCGGAGACCCAGGTGGCGATCCGCAGTCGCCGGAATCCCGCCAGCCGGGGTACCGAGGTCCGGACCGAGCGCAACACCATTGATGTGCGGGGCATGCGCGTGCATGAAGCTGAGGCAGCCGTGGAGGAACACCTGCGCGGCGCCAATGGGCCGGTGTGGGTTATCCACGGCATCGGCACCGGCAAGCTCAAGCGCGGGCTGCGTGAGTGGCTCTCCAGCGTTCCCTATGTGGAGCGGGTCAGCGATGCCGCCCAGGGCGATGGCGGCCAGGGCTGCAGTGTGATCTGGGTGAAGTGACGCCCTACTACCCCAGAGACGGCAGCACAGGCTCGGGGCCCGCGGCGGGTTCGGCGATCGGCTCGGGCGCCATCGGGATCGCCTCGCCGTTGGCGTCAAAGAAGCGCCAGCCCTTCGGATCGGTCTCCAGGTGAACCGTCTCCCCTGGGGTGAGGTGCTCGCCCGGATCGGCCCGCAGCTGCACCAGGTGGCTTCCCTCCTCTAGGCGGCAGGTGAGCAGTTGCTCATTGCCCAGTCCCTCCACGTGGCAGACCTCGGCGGGCAGGTTGCGGTTGGTGGCCGGGGCCAACCGCAGGTGTTCCGCCCGCAGGCCACCGGTGAGGGCCTCACTCCCTCCAGCGTCCTGCCAGTGCAGCAGGGCATCTCCGCTGGGGCCCTCCGGGAGGAAGCGACGGCTGCCGAGCTGCAGCTGACCTTTGCCGGCAACGGTGATGGGCAGCAGGTTCATTGCTGGGCTACCGATGAATTGGGCCACAAACAAGTTGCTCGGCCACTGGTAGAGCTCCGTCGGTGTCCCGAGCTGTTGCATGGAACCGCGGTTCAAGACGGCGATCCGGTGGCCCATCGTCATGGCCTCTACCTGGTCGTGGGTCACATAGACCGTTGTGGTTCCCAGTCGGCGCTGCAGTTCGACGATCTGGGCCCGGGTCCCCGTCCGCAACTTTGCATCCAGGTTGCTGAGGGGTTCATCCATCAAAAAGACAGACGGCTGTCGGGCGATGGCGCGTCCGAGGGCAACCCGTTGTTTTTGGCCGCCGGAGAGTTCCTTGGGCATTCGGTCCAACAGATGCTCGAGCTCCAGGGTGCTAGCCACTTCGTGGATGCGCGCTTCGATCCGTTGCTCCCGGCTTGAGGAAACCCGGAGGGCCTCGGGCAGGGCTCGCGAGGCACGGTGCAGGCTGTCCTGGAGGTATTGGACGATAGTGCGCTCCCGCTGGCGCCGCAGGCCAAAACCAATGTTGTCCGCCACGCTCAGGTGGGGATACAGGGCGTAGCTCTGGAAGACCATCGCCACATCCCTTTGGGAGGGGCGCAGATGGGTCACCCGGCGTCCACCGACGATGATCTCGCCGCCGTTTGGGCTCTCGAGGCCCGCGAGGAGTCGGAGCAGGGTGCTCTTGCCGCAGCCGGAGGGTCCCACCAGGACCAAGAACTCGCCATCGCGGATCGAGAGATCCAGCTGGCGCAGGACTTCAACCGCTGCACTGCCTCGCCGTGGGGGGTAGGTCTTGCTGACCTGTTGGAAGCGAACCTCTGCCAATAACCGGCCTCACGGCGGCCCGATCTTAGGGTTGGTCAAATGCAATTCATTGATCAGGCCAGGATCTCACTGCAGGCAGGACGCGGCGGCGATGGAATAGCCGCTTTCCGCCGTGAGAAGTACGTTCCCGCCGGCGGCCCCTCCGGTGGTGATGGTGGCCGGGGCGGGGATGTCTGGCTTGAGGCCGACCCCAATCTCCAAACTCTGCTGGATTTCAAGTACAAGCGGCTCTTCGCCGCTGACGATGGTCGACGTGGAGGGCCGAACAAAGCCACCGGTGCCAGTGGGTCGCCGCTGGTGATCAAGGTCCCTTGTGGCACGGAGGTCCGTGATTCCCGAACCCACATCCTCATGGGGGATCTCACCGATAAAGGTGAGCGTTTGCTGGTGGCCGTCGGGGGCCGCGGCGGATTGGGCAATGCCCACTACCTGAGCAACCGCAACCGCGCTCCTGAGAAATTCACCGAGGGACGTGACGGTGAGGAGTGGCTTCTCCAGCTCGAGCTGAAGTTGTTGGCCGAGGTGGGAATCATTGGCTTGCCCAATGCTGGAAAGAGCACCTTGATTTCCGTTCTCTCCTCGGCACGGCCCAAGATTGCCGATTACCCATTCACTACCCTGGTGCCCAACCTCGGGGTGGTGCGTCGACCCAGCGGCGATGGCACCGTTTTTGCGGATATTCCTGGGTTGATTGCTGGTGCCGCACAGGGTGCGGGCCTCGGCCATGACTTCCTCCGACATATCCAGCGCACCCGCCTGCTGATCCATCTGGTGGATGCCAGCTCAGAAGATGTTCTGAAAGACTTCAAGGTGGTGCAGCAGGAGCTGGCCGCCTACGGAAATGGGCTTGATGAGCGGCCCTGCCTGGTTGCGCTTAACAAAACCGAACTGCTTATGGATGAGGAGCTGGAGGAGCGGATTCAACTGGTTAGCGACCACTGCGGCCAATCGGTACTGAATGTCTCCGCTGCCACCTCAAAAAACTTGGATCAGCTCTTGTCGCGGGTCTGGAAAGAGCTGGGGGTGTGAGCCAGATAATGCTGGCTCACTACTAAACGCTCAGTCGTCGTAGACGAGACACTCAGGAGCGTCGGGGTTCAGGTCGCAGAAGACTTCCAGAGGGCTGGGATCTTTCTGGTCGTCGGGATGGTGGGCCTTGTATTCCTCAAGGTCCTTCACTTCGTCCTGAAGGTGGCGAAGCTTGGGTTGATCACCAGCGGCTTTAGCCGCTTCGATCTCAGTTTTGTCCTTAGCGATGTGCTCGTCGATCGTGTTCATGCAATGAGGCCGGAGAGATCAGGCTGCTCGACGTCGGCCACACCATACGGGGTGTCTGGCGGATGCGGAGCCATTTGTGATGGCCTTCTGATTCGTCTTTCGCTTTTCTTCGCGGCCAGATTGCGAGGACTGTGGCTAGCAGAGGGCTAGTGAAGGACTTCAAGATGGCGCGGATTACGCAGCGGCACGATCGTCACTTCATGGATGAGGCCGGTCGTCTCTTTTGGATTAATGGACCTGACCATCACTGCTACCTCTCCGAGCAGAGGCAGTGGCGCGACGGCTTGAGTTTTGAGGACACTCTCGAGTGGAAGCAATGCTCCCCAACCGGTTTGGTGAGCCAGCGCTTTCACTCCTTGCAGGCGGCCTGTGAGGCCTTTGAACACAACCAGATCCAGTGGACATTGGATCTCTATCTGCGGCATATGGGCGATGAAATGGCCCTGCAGCGCAGCCTCAGTGACTACAAGCCAACGGCCATGAAGGAGGCGGAGGTTCGCTCGGGCCGTTGCCGTCAACAACCCTGGTTGGGTCAAGGCACGCCACGAATGCAGTGCGAGCTGAGTGCCAAGCCAGGACGCAGTGGCTCGGAACTGCCGCCCCACGCCCATCGCCGCCGTCGCACCAGCGCGACTACTCCGGCATCTCACTGAGTTCGAGCCAGCGTTCTTCGCCCTTGGTAATGGTCTGCAGGAGGGTCGAGAGCTCTTCACTAAGGGCTTCGAGGGCTGCGTAATCACTGCCTCCTGTTGCCAGCAGGCTTTCCAGTTCTTCCCTGCGGGCTTCCCAGAGGGGCAGGTTCGTGTCGAGCTGCTCGAGTTCACGGTTTTCCTTGAAGCTGCGGCGTCTGGCCTTTGCGGGTTTTGCCTTCCGGTAAGGGTCTGGCTTGATGGGCGCCAGTTCCCGCGTGGCTGCTGCTGGTCGGTTGCTGGATTGCCGTTCGAGGTAACTGCTGTAGTTCCCCTCAAAGCGTTGAAGCTGGCCGTCCTCAAAGCTGAACAGTCGGTCTACGGTCCGATCTAGGAAGTAGCGGTCGTGGGAGACCACGACGACACAGCCACGGAAGTCCTCTAAGAAATCCTCGAGCACGGTCAGGGTCTGGACGTCGAGGTCGTTGGTGGGCTCGTCCAGCAGCAGAACATTGGGGGCCTCGATTAGCAGGCGACAGAGGTGCAGCCGCCGCCGCTCGCCGCCGGAGAGCTTGCTCACGGGTTGGTGTTGCTGTGCTGGAGGAAATAGGAAGCGCTCGAGCAGCTGGGAGGCACTCAAGGTGGAGCCGTCGACTTCGACGGTGCTTGCGGCCTCCTTGACGACGTCAATCACCTTGCGCTCGCGGCCCGCCGCATCGATCTGATCGAGCACGGTGTGGCTGTGCTGGTCGAAGTAGGCCAGCTTCACGGTGGAGCCCAGTTCGACACGCCCCCCTTGGGGGACCCGCCGACCGGCAATGAGATCCAGCAGTGTCGATTTGCCCGAGCCATTGGGCCCGATGATTCCGATCCGATCCTCAGGGCTGAAGTCGTAGCTGAAGTTCCGCAAGAGCGGCGTCTGGCCACAGCTTTGGGCCTCCGCGCTGGGCCAGACCAGCACGTCTTCGGCTTCGATCGCGCGCTTCCCCAGCCGCCGTTGGTTGTTGATCAAGCTGAGATTCCCCTTGGTTTGGCGCTTAGGGGCCTCCTGCATTGCTTCGATCCGTTGGATCCGCGCTTTCTGTTTGGTGCTGCGTGCCTTCGGTCCGCGCTTGAGCCACTCCAACTCTCGCCGCAGAACGCCTTTGAATTTCGCTTCATTCGCGGCGGCCGCTGCTTCTTCCTCGGCCTTTCGGGCCAGGTAGTAGGCGTAGTTGCCGCTGTAGTTGCGGGCCTCGCCGCGATCCACCTCAACGATCCGGTTGGTCACCTGATCGAGGACATAGCGGTCGTGGGTGATCAGCACCAGGGAGCCGCTGAAGCGCTGTAAGTAGCCCTGGAGCCACTGGATGCAGTCGGCATCGAGATGATTCGTGGGCTCGTCCAGCAGCAGGACGTCCGGGTCGGCTACCAGGGCGGCTGCCAGGGCAAGGCGTTTGCGGTAGCCGCCGGAGAGATCGCTGACCCGGCGTTGGGTATCGCTGATGCCCAGCCTTTGCAGCACTTCGCGGATTTGCTGCTCCAAGCCCCAGGCTTGGCTTTGGTCCATCCGTCCGTTGAGTTGCCCCAGCTCGGCAAGGAGGGACCCATCGTCATCGCCCCGTTCGTGGGCGCTGGCGAGGGCCTCACTGACCTCGGTGTAGCGGCGCAGCAGTTGCATCTTCTCGCCGCTGTCGGCGAAGACCTGCTCGAGCACGGTCCGCTCCGGATCCATCTCCGGCTCTTGGCTCACCAGGACGATTCGCGCTTGGGGCAGCACCCGACGTCTGCCTCCCCCCGTGGGCTCAAGCCCGGCCAGGACGCGCATCAGGGTGGACTTGCCGGCGCCGTTAGGGCCAATTAAGCCCAGGCGTTCCCGCTCGCCGATATGGAGGGTCAGCCCGTCGAAAAGGGTGCGGATGCCGAAGTCCTTGCGGACATCCACCAGGCTGATCAGGCTCACAGGTTGGGGGAGTGCCGCTGCGCTTCCAGATAAGCAAACACGCTCTTGTCGCCTACATCGGCCGCGGCATCCATCGGGAACTTCCGCATGCTCAGCACCAGGAGCAGCGCGGCTTCGATCGCCAACAAAGCGGCTGTCGCTTCGGTGCTGAGCATGCCGCTCAGGCGTCCCAGCAGGGCGATGGGCAAAAGCAGCGTGACCCCGATCGCCTCAGGGCGACGGAAGCAGAAGAACTCCTTGAAGCCGATGCCCGCGAGGGCGGCGAAGAAGGGGCCCACCGCCAAGATCCAGCGGCCGTCACTAGTCAGCGCTGTTGCCATGCCCTGGGGGCCGGCGCTGATCAACAGGCCCAGAAAGCCGATACAGCCCAGCATCCAGAGCAGTTGCAAGGCGCGGTGCAGGGGACGCACATAAATGTGAATCCAGCGCAGGGCCAGGCCGACCCCCGCAGTGAGTGGGAGGAGCCAGGGCCAGATCCAGGTGGCCCCCAGCTGATGCCACTGGAGAAAGAGCGCCGCTTGGGCCAGCGCCGCCGTGAAGAGGGCGAGGCGATAACCGAGCACTTCACGGCGATCCGTAGCCGTAATGCTGTAGGGGCCATAAACCCCTTCAAAGACCGGATCGGCGGTGGTGCTCATCTTCAGGGGACTCCTTGAACCATTGTGCTTAGGGCGGGCCCCGCGGGCACGATCCCCGAGGGATTGAGTGGGAATAAGGCGCCGAAGTAGTCCTCGCGCCAGGCCTGCTCGCAGCATGTCTCGGCTACCCCAGCGAGGGCGAAGAACCGTTGCCGCCAGCGCCAGAGCCCGGGGAATTGCCAGATTGGTTGGCGGCTGACCCCAAAGAGAGGGGCGTAGACCAACTCCAGGCGAATCAAGGTGGGAAAGAGCTGGACATCCGCCAGGGATGGGGCCTTGCCGCACAGCCAGGGGGCTGCGGCCGGGCTCGAGAGCACGGATTCCGCCTCAGCCAGGGTTTCAAAGAGGGCGGCTTCAGCGCGGTCGTAAGCCCCTTGGTTGCGGGCAAAGCCGCAGCGGTAGACCCCGTCATTGACGCTGTGCTGCAGGCGCTCACGCCACTCCCCGATGGCCTGAACCTGGCTCGCTGGCGCCAGGTTCAGTACGCCAGGGGGTGCGGGCCAGTCGTTCAGCAGCTCCATCAGCCGTGCGCTTTCGCCCACGACGACCTCTCCGGAGTGGCTGTCCATCAGGACGGGCACCGTGGCCCGTTGGTTCGGATCGGCGCCGGCGGCTAGGTAGAGCTCCTGCAGGGTCTGGTAGCCCCGAAAGGGGGGGCTGAAGCGCCAGCGCCCCGCCTTTGGATCGGGCTCGACCACCAGCAGATCAATGCTCTGCTGCAGCTGACGGAGTTGCCAGACGAGCCAGGCTCGGTGGGCCCAGGGGCAGCTGCGGCCGACGATCAGCACGTGGGCGCCTGGCGCTCCGGCCGAGCGGGGCAGCTCCGGTTTGGCCACAAACACACCTGGTGGTCGCCTGTAGTTCCCCTCGTTGTCGGCGGGGCCGAGGCCGCTCATCAGTTGCAGCCACTGCCAATGCCAGCCGGTTCGGGCCGCCGCCACTACGGCAGGGGGGATGCCCATGGAGGTTCAGAACACTTCTGCCAGGCTGGCGCAGCTGCGCGCTGGAGAACAGGGGATGGGGCGAGCTCAGGTCTTGGTGGTGGCGGGCACCCATGGCAACGAGCGCAATGCTCCGGCCTTGCTCGAGCGTTGGCGAAGCGAGCCCCAGGCTCTCAATAGCTGTGGCATTCCCGTGGCCTTGGTGGTGGGCAACCCGGCGGCCTATCAGGCGAATCGCCGCTACATCGACCGCGATCTCAACCGTTGCTTCGCGCCGGATCTGCTTGCCAATCCAGCGCACCAAGCGTTGGAGCTGCAGCGGGCTCGGGAGTTGCTTGCGGAGTTTTCGCCGCAGGGCCCCAACCCCTGTGCGGTGGCTATCGACCTGCACAGCACCACCAGCGGCATGGGGAATTCACTAGTGGTATATGGACGCCGCCCTGCCGACCTGGCCTTGGCGGCAGGGATCCAAGCAAGGCTAGGTCTGCCGATCTACTTGCATGAAGCGGATGCCGCCCAGACCGGCTTCTTGGTGGAGCGTTGGCCCTGTGGCCTCGTTATTGAAGTGGGCCCCGTGGCCCAGGGGCTGCTCAGCGCTCCGATCCAGCATCAAACCCAGTTGGCGCTGGAGGCCACGTTGGCGGTGTTGGCCGAGGCCGCCTCGGGGAAGTTGCGGCTCCCCGCTGCGCTGCAGGTGTACCGCCATTGCGGCAGCGTTGATCTGCCCCGGGATGGCACGGGAGAGGCCATCGCCTCCGTCCATCCGGCCTTGGAGCGGCGGGACTGGAGGCCGCTTCAGCTCGGGCAGCCCTTGTTCTGGCAGCCCAGCCGTAAGGCCTGTCCGGAGGCCTGGCGCTTCGATCCGGAGGCCATGGGCTTTGCGGCCGAGGCCTGTTGGCCTGTCTTTATTAATGAGGCGGCCTATGGGGAGAAGGGCATTGCCTTCAGCCTTTGCCGCCGCGACTGCTGGCCAAACGAGGGGTCTTGGTTGCCGGCCCTGCAGGCGTTGATGGCGGCTTAACCGCAGGCCCATGTGCCTTGCTCCTTGGTGCAGGGCAGGTCGCTGGTGCTGCCGTCAGCCCAGTAGATCCGCAGCCGGTCATCGGCGCTGTCGGTCCGGAAGGTCAGGGATTTGACCGGTCCAGCGGGGGCCTTGCCGGTCGGATCGCTGGTGTCTACCCCGCCGGGGGTGGCCTGCCGTTGCTCGAGCTGCTGAACCCGCAGCTCGAGGCGATTGAGCCGATCGGTGTCCGCGGCGTTGTTGCGCCGTTCTCCCCCCTGGCAGCCCGCCAGCAACAGACCGGCAGCAAGCAGCAGCAGGGGAAGGCGCATGGCGCTGAGGGCGTGACAGGCGACTCCTAGCAGCGGTTTTGGGGCTTGGCTACCCGCCTCGATGAGGACGCTGCGCAAGATTGCTTTACAAAGTGCGCAAACATCCTTTACATTCGATCGGGCGGCTCAATCGGGCCGCCCTAACTACCGCTCTTACGGCTTGTCCGTTGAGCCCTTCTTTCCCGTACTCATGACGACCACCATCCAGCAGCGCCAAGGCGCTTCTGCGTGGAACCAGTTCTGCGAGTGGGTCACCAGCACCGACAACCGCCTCTATGTGGGTTGGTTCGGCGTCCTGATGATTCCTTGCCTGCTGGCAGCCACCATCTGCTTCATCGTTGCGTTCATCGCAGCACCCCCCGTCGACATCGACGGCATCCGTGAGCCTGTTGCTGGCTCCCTGATCTACGGAAACAACATCATCTCTGGTGCTGTTATCCCCTCCAGCAACGCCATCGGCCTGCACTTCTATCCCATCTGGGAAGCCGCCAGCCTCGACGAGTGGCTGTACAACGGCGGTCCTTTCCAGCTGGTTGTTTTCCACTTCCTCATCGGCATCTACGCCTACATGGGTCGTGAGTGGGAACTCTCCTATCGCCTCGGCATGCGCCCCTGGATCTGCGTTGCTTACAGCGCACCCGTGGCTGCTGCTTCCGCAGTGTTCCTGGTGTATCCCTTCGGTCAGGGCTCCTTCTCGGACGCCATGCCCCTGGGCATCTCCGGCACCTTCAACTACATGCTGGTGTTCCAGGCTGAGCACAACATCCTGATGCACCCCTTCCACATGCTTGGTGTGGATGGTGTGTTCGGTGGTTCCCTGTTCTCCGCCATGCACGGCTCCCTGGTGACCTCTTCCCTGGTGCGTGAAACAACCGAGAGTGAGTCCCAGAACTACGGCTACAAGTTCGGCCAAGAGGAAGAGACCTACAACATCGTGGCTGCCCACGGTTACTTCGGTCGCCTGATCTTCCAATACGCCTCCTTCAACAACAGCCGCAGCCTGCACTTCTTCCTGGCTGCCTGGCCTGTTGTTGGCATCTGGTTCACCGCCCTGGGCGTTAGCACCATGGCGTTCAACCTGAACGGCTTCAACTTCAACCAGTCGATCCTGGATTCCCAGGGTCGTGTGCTGAACACCTGGGCTGACGTGCTGAACCGCGCCAACCTCGGTATGGAAGTGATGCACGAGCGCAACGCTCACAACTTCCCCCTCGACCTGGCTGCTGCTGAGTCCACCCCCGTGGCTCTGCAAGCTCCCGCCATCGGCTGAGGCTGAACCCCAACGATTCAGCTTCTTCTCGAACTTCGAGGACTGTTGAATCAGAAGCCCCCGCGAAAGCGGGGGCTTTTTGTTGGTTGGGCGTTAAACCACTAGAAGGTGACTGGATTTCTCCTCTTTGTTCATTGGGGTCGCCATGAGTACGCAGCATGCGAGCGGTCATCACCTGAACGTTTCCCTTGGGGATGGCCTCTGGGACGCTCTGCACGTTCTGGCGGAACGCACCGGTGAGAGCGTCAGCCACATAGTCCGCCGCTCCCTCGCGGACACCCTGGACGTGGATCACCACACGATCTATCAGGTCTCCACGTCCGGAGCCCTGGTCCAGGGGGTCTATCAGGGGTGTGTCCGGGTAGCTGACATCAAGCGCCACGGGGATTTCGGGCTCGGCACCTTCGATGGTCTCGACGGCGAAGGGATCATGCTCGACGGCACCTGCTGGCAGGCCCGCAGTGACGGATCGGTGGGGGTCGCTCCTGAGGAGTCCTTGGCTCCCTTTTGGGCTACGACGTTTTTCGCTGCAGACCGCACCGCCACGTTGCCATCGGTGGCCAGTTGGGATGACCTCACGGTGCAATTGGATGCGCTGCGCCGCAGCGACAATCTCTTTTGCGCGATTCGGGTAAAGGGCACGTTTGAGAGGATCCACTACCGCGTGGCCTGCAAGAGCGCTCATGGCACTGATCTGGTGACCGCCACCAGCCACCAAGCGGAGTTCAGCCAGCAGGACATTCGTGGAAGTCTGGTGGGGTTCTGGACCCCCAGCTATGCCCGCACGATCAATGTGCCCGGCTATCACCTCCACCTCTTGAGCGATGACCACCAACACGGCGGTCACATCCTCGACCTAGAGGCCAAGGAGTTGACCGTGCAGGTGCACATGGACAACCACGTGCACCTGGCTCTGCCGGAGACGCCGGCTTTTCTGGAGGCCGACTTGAAGGGGGATCCCGCCGAGGCGCTAGCCAGGGCGGAGAGCAAATACAGCTGACCCCTGGGCCAGGGTTGCGGTGAGGGCCGTGTCCACGCTCAAGGTCCGCTCCCCCAGATGGACGGGGCGCGCACCGTTTGCTTGGGCGAGCTCCAGCTCGAAGGGGACAAAGCCTCCCTCCGGTCCGACCATGACCAGTGCGGGTTTGCCGGTGAACGATCCGAGGGGCTGCTGAGCAGATATGTCGGTGATCAGGCAGAGGCGTTCCCCGGTCAGTCCCGGCAGCTCGTCTTCTATGAAGGGCCTGAAGCGTGGGTGCAGGTGCACCTGCGGGGCAATGGTGTCTCGTGCTCGCTCCATGCCGGCGAGCACTGCGTCCTCCACCTTGCTGGCCTGGAGCAGGGGGCTCTGCCAGTAGCTCTTCTCGACCCGCGCGCTGTTGATCAGGTGCAGGTGGCTGATCCCGAATTCCGCGCATTGGCGCAGGATGCGTCGCAGCATTTTCGGCCTCGGTAGGGCCAGCACCAGATCGAAAGGGTGGCGCCGGGGCGGGGCTTCGGTGAGGACCGTGCTGAGCACCACGCCATGGGTGTCGAGGGATTCGATCAGGCCGTGACCGCAGGCACCTCCAAGGCGGCCCACCCGCAGGGTGTCCCCTGTGCTGGCGCGAAGCACCTTGCGGATGTGGCTGGCCCGCTGGTCTTTGAGCAGCACCCGCTGCTCGTCGATCCAGTCCTCCGGTTTCAGCAGGACGATGTTCATGGCCGGTCAGCAGCCGATGTCTTCGGCCCAGAGCTCAGGCTTCTGCTCCTGCATGGTGCGCATCAACTGCTCGCAGCATGGATCATCGAGGCAGTTCACCTCGATGCCAGCCTTTTTAAGCCAGGCCTCAGCGCCTTGAAAGGTTGTGAGTTCGCCGATGACGACCCGCCGAAAGCCCAGCAAAACGGCGGTGCCCGCGCACATTGGACAGGGAGAGAGGGTGGTGACCAGGGTCAGCTCACGCCAGTCCTGTCGACGGCCGGCGTTGCGGATGCACTGGGTTTCGCCGTGGCTGGTGGGATCACCGTTTTCGACCCGTTGGTTCTGCCCCTGGGCCACAATCGTTCCATCCTCTTGGGCCAGGACGGCCCCGATTGGAATGCCCCCTTCAATCCAGCCCCGTTGGGCTTCGGCGCGGGCCGCATTGAAGAGACGTTGCATCGTGCTGCGATCGATCACATCTTCGTGTCGTTGGCTCAAACATGGCGACGGGATTGCGCTTTGGCTGTTGGCATGACGCAGCAGGACAACCTCACCCAGTGGGATCCCGCCAGCCACGGCGTGTCCGAGATCGTTGCGGCCCTTGATTTGCAACCCCATCCGGAAGGGGGTTGGTATCGCGAGACTTTCCGCAGTGTTCTGAAGGTGCGCCGCGCCGATGGCGCTCAGCGTGATGCCTTCACCCAGATCCTCTTTCTGTTGGGGCCGGGTGAGATCAGCCGCTGGCATCGGGTCAACCATGCCGATGAGAGTTGGTGCTGCCTCGCTGGAGATCCCTTGGCGCTTCTGATGCTGGGGTCTGGGCCGGAGGGGCTCCACGAGCATCGCCTGCAGTCAGGGGCAGCCCAGAACATCGTCGTGCCAGCTGGTGTCTGGCAGGCGGCGCGGGGGCTGGGACGTTGGAGTCTGATGACCTGTGCGGTGGCCCCTGGTTTTGACTTCGCTGACTTTCAACTGCTCAGCGAACTTTCAGCCGCTGAACATCCACCAGCTGCGCTGCCTGAGTATCGCTAGGGCACAGCAAACTGCTTGTGAGTCAATCAGAGCCAACGACCCAGAGGTCCCTCTGTAACTTGCCTTTTGACTCTCGTTTGAGATTGTCAAGGCTGCGAAGCCGGAGATCGGACTTGAACCGACGACCTACTGATTACGAATCAGTTGCTCTACCACTGAGCTACACCGGCATCGTAGTGAAATTAGCATTCAGGCTCCAATGCCAAGCGCTGCCCGGATGTCCTCTGAATCCCGCCCCCCCTTGGATCCGGACCTAAAGGCTCGGTTACTTCAGGAGGCTCGCACCCCATGGCGTGGATTGCGGCGGGGGCTGTGGCTGGCCTTCACAGCTTCTGCCGCAGTGGGGCTCGCCACTATGGCGATGCGTTCAGCCGGTGGAGAGGTGGTCCAGGGCTCTGACCTCCTGATTCAGGTTTCGGCCTTAGCCATCTTCGGACTTCTCCTCTGGCGCGACCGGTCTCCCAGCATCGACGACTGACGCGTCTTCGCTGTTGTTGTTATCCGGGGCTTCCTCAGCGTTCTGTTCGCCTTGGGGTGCTTCTGCAGTCGTCTCTTCCGGGGAGGTCTCTTCGTGAATGATCGTTTTGGGGCCGACCTCTTCCGCCGTGGGCTTTGGGTTGGCTTCTCGTGCTGCGTCTTCGTCTTCCTTTGGCGGGCCCTCGACGTCATCTGAGACAAGGGCTTCGGCTCTGGCCTCTCGGGCGTCGGTTTCCTCGACGGCCTCTGGGTCAGCCTGCAAAGTCCCTGCAGCCGGTTCTTGGGATTCTGCGGCGACGGTCTGCGTCTCGGCAGGGGAGTCGGTCTGTTCCGGTTCTAGGGCAACAGCTTCGGGTTGTTCCTGTTGCTCTTGCGGTTCTGCCTTCGGTGCTGGAGCGACGGGAGACGAGGGTTTCGCAAAGGCCAGCGGCGCGAGCAGCAAGAGCGGAAGCCCAGCGTTGAGGCGTTGCTCGGCTGCCTGGACTTGGTTCAGGGGCAGGGTTTGATCCACCAGGCTGGCGGACCGGCTCAGCATCCAGATCGCTTGGATCACCTGGGCCCATTGCCACTGGATCAGTGCCAAGACGGGAATGCAGAGCAGGAGCACCACCAACCTTGGACTGCTCGAGACGGGAGACCAGGCCCAGGCCATCCCGGCATGGCTGTCGGCCCACCAGGACAAGGGCAGCAGCAGTGCAGCACCCAGGGCAATGACGATCTTCAAGGGCAGTGCGGTCTGCAGTGCGCTGAGACGAAACTGCTCCGGACGTCGACCCCGCAGGGGCATCTGCAGGATCAGCAAGGACCAGAGGTCAGGCGGCAGTCGCCAGAACAAAACGGCACTGCCCAGGGAGCCGATCGCCCAGGTGAGTAGGCGTTCGAAGCCAGGGAAAGGCCCGGGGTCTGCTCCTGCAAAGAGCAGGAACAAGAGCAGAATCTCGAGCGGCAAGGCCGCGAGCCCGAGTAGCTGGAGCCACAGGAGGGGTTCGCGTCTTGCCGGATTCACGATTAGTTGCTGAGGGTGCGTCGCTGCGTGACCAGTTTGAAGGCTTCCACCCGATCGCCTTCCGCCCAGTTGGCAAAACGATCACAACCGATGCCGCATTCGAAGCCGGTGGCGACTTCCTTGACATCGTCCTTGGCGCGGCGGAGGGAGTCGAGATCTCCCTCGAACACCTTCTCCTTGCCGCGCCAGACCCGCACTTTGCAATTGCGCTGCAGTTTGCCGGTGGTGACATAGCAGCCGGCCACGGCGCTCTTGCCGATGGTGAAGATCGCGCGCACTTCCGCTTCGCCGAGGGACTCTTCCACCAGCTCGGGCTCCAGCAGGCCTTCCATGGCCATCTGGATGTCCTCAAGCAGTTTGTAGATGACGTCGTAATCCCGCACATCCACGCCGGTGGCATCGGCGGCACGTTTCGCGCCCGGCGCCATCGAGGTGTTGAAGCCGACGATCACGGCGCCGGAAGCGGCAGCCAGGTCGACGTCGGTTTCGGTGATTTCGCCCGGTGCGGAGAGCAGAACACGGACCTGAACCTCTCCTTGAGGTAGCTGTTCCAAGGAGCCGAGGATGGCCTCAACGGAACCTTGGACGTCGGCCTTGAGGATGAGGTTGAGTTCCTTGAGTTCCCCTTCGCTGGCTTGGCCAGACATGGAGGCAAGAGACACCCGGCGGGAGGCCATCTGTTGGGCCAGGCGGGTCGCACGCGCTTCGGTGGCGCGGTCGCCGACGACAGCACGGGCTGTTTTTTCGTCGGTGTAGACCTCGAATTCATCGCCGGCCGTGGGCACTTCGCTGAAGCCCAGGGCTTCCACGGCGTAGGAGGGGGCGGCCTCTTTGACGCGCTTGCCGTTGTCATCGACCATGGCGCGGACCTTGCCAAGGATCGGGCCAGCGGCCAGCACGTCGCCGGTGCGCAGAGTGCCGTTTTGAATCAACAGCGTTGCCACGGGGCCCTTTGCCTTGTCGAGGTGAGCCTCGATCACAGTGCCTCGGGCCATACGGTCTGGGTTGGCCTGCAGGTCTTCCACTTCGGTGACCAGCAGGATCATCTCCAGCAGCTTGTCGATGTTCTCGCCCTTGATGGCGCTCACCGGCACCATCACGGTGTTGCCGCCCCAGTCCTCAGCGACTAGCTCGTGGGAGGAGAGCTCCTGTTTGACGCGATCCGGGGAGGCACCTTCCTTGTCGATCTTGTTGATCGCCACCACGATCGGCACCTTGGCGGCCCGGGCGTGGCTTATGGCTTCCAGGGTCTGGGGACGGACGCCGTCATCGGCGGCCACCACCAGCACGGCCACGTCGGTGACCTTGGTGCCACGGGCCCGCATGGCGGTGAACGCCTCGTGGCCCGGAGTGTCGAGGAAGGTGAGCTTCCGCTGTTCCCCGGCGTGGGGCACTTCGACCTGGTAAGCACCGATGTGCTGGGTGATGCCACCGGCTTCGCCGGCGGTGACCCGGGTTTTGCGGATCGAATCCAGAAGGCTGGTTTTGCCGTGGTCGACGTGGCCCATGACGGTGACCACGGGAGGGCGACGGATCAGGTGAGCCATATCGCTCTCTTCGATCATCTCGACGGTCTTTGCGGCCGCTTCCTCGACGTCGTCCTCGAGCACCGGAACGCCGAATTCCTTGGACACCGTCTCGATCGCGGAGAGATCGAGGGTCTGAGTCACCGTGGCGATGATGCCCTTGAAGAAGAGGCTCTTGATGATCTCGGAGCTCTCGACGCCCAGCTTGTCCGCGAGCTCCTGCACCGTGAGGTTGCCCTCCGGCACGACGAGCATCTCGGGACGCTGTTGCTTGGCTTCCCTGGCAGCCCGCAGCTCCATGGCGCGGCGGCGCTGACGCTGGCGGGCTGTTTCCTTGCGGCGCTTGCGAGCGACAACAGTCGGCTTTGGCTGAGCCGAGCCGGCACTGCGGGGTTTCGCAGGACGGGCCAGGGAGGCCTGCAGCACAACTGCATCGGTGTCACCGGCGTAGCCACCGGTTTGTGCCGCCAGGGAATCGTCGTTCTCGCCAATGATGTGAACGCGCTGGCGCTGCTTCTGGGGCGAGCGGCTGCGCAGTGCATCCAGACGGGCGCTGTCGTCCCAATCGGGGCGGCGAGGGCGTCCACCACCCGGGGGCATGGGGGCGCGGAAATTGGGGCGACGGGGCGCCGAGGGGGGCGTTGCCGAAGGACGGTTGGCGTCACCGGCGGCTGCACCCGGCGCACCGGTCGGTGCGCCGGGACGCCGCGGGGGCGGTGCGCTGGGTCGGGCACCAGGCTTCTGGAGCTGCATCAGCTCGCCAGGGGCCACCGGTTTGCGCATCCCGGGCATGCCAGGACGGGTCGGGGGTGCAGGACGGTTTCCGCCGCCGGCGGGGCCGCCAACATCGCGGCGAATGGGTTTGCCGACCAGCTCCACCTGGGGACGAGTGGGCTTCGCGGGCTTACCGCCTTGTCCCACACGGGTCGGGGCGGGTGCGCCAGGGCGTGTCGGCATCCCCGGGCGTTGGCTCAGGGCCGGACGGCCGGACGGTGTGGCGGGACGGGCACCACCTTGACCGCCTTGGGGGCGGCTGACCAGCTGGGGACGTCCACCACCTGCAGGGCGGGTGGGTGCGCCCGGACGTTGGGGGCTGCCAGCTGCAGGGCGAGAGACAGGCGGGGCCGGCTTACGGGCCGGTGGTGCGCCCGCTGGGGACTTGGAGACGATTGCCGGTGCAGGGCGGCTGGGTGCCGGAGCAGCGGGGCGGCTCGGTGGGGCACTGGCGGCTGGTTTGGCCACAGGTTTCGCCGCGGCGGGCCTCGCCGGAGGGGCTGAGGGGGCGGCTGGACGGCTCGCGGGTGCGCTCGCTGCCAGTTTCGCTGCCGGCTTGGCCGCAGGCTGACCAACGGGCTTGGCCGAAGCCGCAGGTTTGGCGGCAGGAGCAGCGGCTGGACGGCTCGGGGGAGCGCTGGGCGAAGCAGGACGAGCGGGAGCGGCGGGCTTGGCGGCCTGGGGTTGGGGCCGAGGAGCAGGGGCCGCAGCAGCAGGTTTCGTCGGAGCCGGACTTGCCGCAGGCTTCGCGGGAGCGGCAAGCGCAGCCGGGGCAGCTTTCTTCACCGAAAGGATGGCCTTCTTGGGCTCGGCCGCTGCCGGAGCAGGTTTGCTGCCGTTCCCGCCACCTTTGATCAGGCTGCGAATTTGCGCTGCCTCGTCATCGCTGATGGAGCTGCTGTGGCTCTTCGCTGCGATCGACAGTTTCTCGGCGGCATCGAGCACGTCCTTGTTCTCAAGGCCCAAGTCCTTGGACAGCTCGTAAATCCTGACTTTGCCGCTGCTGGTCATTCAGTGCTCCAAGTGGTCGGGGGCAACACGTGCCACCGGGCCATCACCCACAGTGAGGCCACTATTTATCTTGCCTCAGCGCCTGATTAAGAGGTGGCATTCAGGCGCTGTTCCAAGGCCGCGTAGATGGAATCTGACACTTGGCACCGGAGTGCCTTCTGCAGACGTTTGCGGCGCTTGGCTTCCTCAAAACAGCTCTCGGTCGGACAGAGGTAGGCCGATCGGCCCATGCCCTGATCCAGAGCCATTCCGCCCTCGGCCAGGCGGATGACCCGCAGCAGTTGCTGGCGATCCAGCAGTGCTCGGCAGGTCACACAACGCCTGAGGACGGGCTGCTGCTTCACCGGGCTCCTTCCTCGTCGCTGACCTCTGGAACAGCCTCCTTGACTACTTCTTCGGTGGCCTCGGCTTCTGCGACTGGCTCTCGCTCGTTTGCCGCCTCGTAGTAGTTGGCTTGCTCGATGTACTCCTCCTCGTCCTCGGGCAGGGGATAGAGCTCGCGTAGACGGGCATCTTCCTCGGCGCGCAGGGCATGCTCTGCCTCCATCCGGGCTTCGGCTTCGGCCTGGAGCGTTTCCTCTTCTTGGCGCATCGCGATCAGCTCAGCGACCTTCTCGTCCTCGGATGTCTGGTCGTACTCGGTGCTGTTCTTGATGTCGATCTTCCAGCCGGTCAGACGGGCGGCGAGGCGAACGTTCTGGCCTTCGCGGCCGATGGCCAGGCTGAGTTGATCGGGCGGAACCAGCACGTGGGCGTGCTGTCCCTCTGGATCCACGAGCCGCACCGCTTCAACACGGGCAGGGCTCAGGGAGTTGGCGATGTACTGACCGGGGTCGTGGGACCAGCGGATGACGTCGATTTTTTCGCCCCGCAGTTCGTTGACGACCTGCTGGATGCGGGAGCCGCGGGCACCGATGCAGGCGCCAACCGGGTCCACCTCACGCTCGACGCTGTCGACGGCCACCTTGGTGCGCGGACCAACCGAGCGGGACGGCGGGTTGGCTTCACGGGCGACGGCAACGATGCGGACCGAGCCTTCCTGGATCTCGGGGACCTCGTTTTCGAAGAGGTAGACCACCAGGCCAGCGTTGGAGCGGCTGACAAACAGCTGGGGACCGCGGCGGGGGATTTCGCTGACCTCCTTTAGGAAGACCTTGAAGGTGGCGTTGGCCCGGTAGTTGTCATTGGGCAGTTGGTCGCGGCGGGGGAGTTCGGCCTCCACCTCGGGACGGCCAAGGCCGCTGCTCACGGCCATGATTACGCTCTGACGCTCAAAGCGGATTACGCGAGCGGTCAGAACGGGGTCCTCGAGGTCGGCGAATTCCTCCTGGATCATGCGCCGCTGTTGGTCCCGCAGCTTCTGGGCGAGAACCTGCTTGGTCGTGGCGGCGGCCATCCGACCGAAGTCTTCTTTCTCGGGGGTGACGTCCAGGACCACAGTGTCACCGGCCTGGGCGTCTTCAGCCACCTGCATCACCTCGGCCAGGGCGATCTGGTGGTCTTCGCTTTCGACCTCCTCCACGATGATCTTGGAGGCCAGTACTCGGTAGCCCTCCTCGTCGAGATCCAGGGCGACATCGAAGTTGGAGAAGTAGTCCTCCTCGAAAGGGTCTTCGCTGATCCCCAGGTAGAGGGTGCGTCTGTAACGCTCATACCCTTTGAGGAGGGCTTCACGCAGAGCCGCTTCCACCACCGCAGGGGGCAGCTTTTTCTCTTCGCTGATGTCCTCGATCAGGTTGGAGAGACCGGGGAGCAGGACCAGTGCCATGGCAGGTGGTTGGGTGCGGGATGGAGAGGGGGGAGGAGGGCTTAGCCCTCTTTGGGAGTGACGAGCTTGACGCTGATCACATCGGAGCGCGGGATGCGAACTGTGCGTCCGCGGACGTTGAGGAGAACGCTCTCCCCATCGCGTTCGAGGAGGAGGCCCTCACGCTCGCTTTCGCCCCCCGATTTGGCGTCGCGGTAGCGGATGGAGACCGGGAAGCCGCGGAAGCTGCGGAAGTCACGGTCATCGCACAGCTCCTCGCTGACACCCGGACTGCTGACTTCAAGGACATAGGCGTCCTCGAGCAGACCGCTGTTCTCGATGGCGTCGCCCAGCAATCCGCTGAAGCTGGCGCAGTTGTCCAAGCTGACGTCTCCGCCATCGGCCAAACGCAGCTGGACCAGCAGCGTCATCGGGATCCGATTGGTCAGCATTTCAAGCCCGCAGACCTGGAATCCAGCCGATTTCGCCAACTGGCTAGCCAGGCTGTGGAGGTCAGGGAGCAAGGGATGCGGCAAAGCCTCGACGATGAACAGGGGAACGGGCAACCCGTCCGGCACCTGCAGTGATCTGCTTTCTGACTGACCAGTGGCTTCCATGAAGCCATCACTGTTCGATCAGAGGTGCCCGCCGGGCACTCCAAAACCATACGCGATCAAGGGCCGGGCGTCAGGCCCCCATGCCGCCGAGGTCGGCCACTGGCGGTTCCATGTAGGCGTCGCCCGGTTGGGTTTCTCCTCGAAGGCTGGGGTCCTGGTTTAGGCACTGACCCTTTTGCTCGTCGGTGCGGAGGTACTGGCAAACGCGGGCGTAAAGCTTGGAGCGGGTGGAGGGTTGCCCCTGGCTGAAGTGCACCTGCTCGAGGCCACCCACTAGCCCTTGAATCTCCACCTGGCAAAGGGAGCAGCGTTCACGGGTGCCCGGTGGAACGGAGGCCATGCCAGCTTGATCAATAAAGGGCAACTTAGGGCGAAAGAATCCGGTCGGTTGGTGTGCCTGGCCTACTTCAGTTCAGTGATCCCCACCTCTTGGCGGATCCCAATGGCATGTGCCGTGGTCGCCCCTCCATGGCAGCCCTCGTCCATGGCCTCAGGCAGGCCCTGGCACAGCTCAATCGGCGACCGGATCTGCTCTTGATCACGGGAGATCTCTGCCAGGACGAGAGCTGGGGTGGCTACCGGCGTCTGCTGGATTCGCTGGATCAGGTGGAGGCGCTTAGGCCGGTTCCCCTGGCCTTGACCCCCGGAAACCATGACCACCAAGCCTTGCTGCGTGCGGTCTTGGGGCGGCGGGCGGTAATTGCCCCGGCGGCCCTCGACGTCGGCGGTTGGACCCTGCTCGTGCTCTCCAGTCACCGCAGCGGTTGTGTCGCGGGTTTCCTCGATCAGCGGCAGTTGGCCTGGCTGGAAGGACAGCTGTTGGGGGCCAATCAGCCTGTGGTTGTCGCCCTGCACCATCCCCCCACAGCGATTGGTGACCCCGGCTTGGATCCCATCGCCCTGCAGGATCCGGGCCCTCTGCTGCGGTGCCTGCGGGGGGCACCAGCGCTAAAGGCGGTTCTGTTCGGTCATGTTCATCAGCACTGGAAAGGCGAGCTGCAACGCACCGATGGAGGCCCACCGATCCCTTTGTGGGCCTGCCCCTCTTCCTTGGCAGCGTTTGCGGCGGTTCAATCCTGCCCACTGGAACACCCGGATTGGCCCGGGGCTCGTTGGCTTGACTTGCGGGATTCCGGCGCGGTGGTCTCGACCCTGCTGCGCTGGTTCCCCCTGGAATCTGCCTAGCCTTTGTTCACCTTGGGGTTGTCGCAGATCGTGGTGCGCTTGCTGCTGGCCCTGGCACTCGTTTTCTCGGCATGGTTACCGGCGGCTCCGGCCCGGGCTGAGTTCGGCGAGTCCTCGAACCACAGTTTTGTCTCGGCTGCCGTGAAGCGGGTGGGTCCTGCGGTCGTGCGGATCGATACCGAGAGAACCGTTCCGCGACTTGGGCTGGACCCCTCCTTTAGTGATCCCCTGCTTCGGGAGATGTTCGGTGATCAGATCCCGAACAGCCGCGAACGCGGTCAGGGCTCTGGGATCGTGATCGATGGCCAGGGCATGGTCCTGACCAATGCCCACGTGGTCGATGGTGCGGAACGGGTCGAGGTCACCCTGACCAGCGGTGAAGAGCTTGAGGGCTCGGTGCTGGGTATTGACCCTGTGACTGATCTGGCGGTGGTCCGGATCGTCAAGACCCCCGGCTTGAAGGCGGCTCCCCTCGGGGACTCCAGTGCGCTCGATGTGGGGGATTGGGCGATCGCTTTGGGGACGCCCTACGGCCTCGAGCGGACCGTCACCCTGGGCATCGTCAGCAGCCTGCACCGCAACATCACCAGCCTGGGCTTCTCGGATAAACGTCTGGAGTTGATTCAGACCGATGCCGCGATTAACCCGGGCAATTCCGGCGGGCCCCTCATCAATGCCAGCGGCGAGGTCATTGGCATCAACACCCTGGTGCGTTCGGGCCCTGGGGCCGGACTGGGATTTGCGATCCCGATCAACTTGGCCAAGGGCGTGGCGGCCCAATTGAGCCAAGGCGATTCTGTAGTGCATCCCTACCTCGGACTGCAGCTGGTTCCCCTGAACCCGCGCTTGGCCCGCGACAACAACGCAGACCCAAATGCGTTGGTCCAGCTGCCTGAGCAGGACGGGGCTCTGGTGCAGCGGGTGATTCCGGACAGTCCAGCTGATAGGGCCGGCCTACGGCGCGGAGACCTAGTGGTTCAGGCGGCGGAGCAGCAGGTCAGCGACCCTGGGCAGCTGTTGCGCCTAGTGGAGGCCTCCAAAATCGGGGATGACCTGCCGATTCGAGTGCTGCGGGGTGACGAACAGATCGATCTCGCGATCCGTCCGGAGGCCCTGCCACATTCCTGAGACCTGAGCTACGGTCGCCGGTCAGAGAAAACGGCGTGATGGCGGATCTGCAGGATCAGATGAAACAAGCGGTGGCGGCGGCTGCCACCGAGCAGATCCACAGCGGCATGGTGGTCGGTTTGGGCTCGGGCTCAACGGCAGCCCTGATGATTCAGGCCCTCGGAGCCAAGCTCAAGAGCGGCGAGCTTCGGGACATCGTTGGGGTCACGACCTCCTTCCAAGGCGAGGTGCTGGCGGCCGAGTTGGGTATCCCTCTGCAGAGTCTGAATGCCGTCGATCGCATCGATCTGGCCATCGATGGGGCCGACGAGGTTGATCCCTCTTTCCAGCTGATCAAGGGCGGTGGCGCCTGCCACGTTCAGGAAAAGCTGGTGGCGGTTCGCGCCAAGCGTTTTGTTGTGGTTGTCGACTCCACGAAGCTTGTGGACACCCTCAACCTGGGCTTCCTTTTGCCGGTTGAGGTGATGCCAGGTGCTTGGCGTCAGGTGCAAGGTCAGCTGCGGGAGATGGGTGGTGATGCCCAGCTCCGCATGGCGGTCAAGAAGGCCGGTCCGGTGGTCACCGACCAGGGCAACCTGGTCCTGGACGTCAAGTTCAGCGGCGGCATTGGTGATCCCGGCAGCCTCGAGAAGGAAATTAACAACCTCCCCGGCGTGCTCGAGAACGGTCTGTTTGTGAACATCACAGACCAGGTGCTGGTGGGTGAGATCAACGCCGGCGTTGCCAGCGTTCGCGACATGGTGAAGCGCTGAGGACTGGGCTTAATCCAGTCTCCTGCGGACGGACTCCGCGTGGCTGTGGAGTCCCTCGCTGTCGGCCAGGGTGCCAACGGCGGCGCCGGTGGCCACCAGGGCTTGACGGTTGAATTGAATCAAGCTGGTGTGGCGCATGAAGGTCTCTACGCAGAGTGCTCCAGCAAACCGGGCGGTGCCTGAGGTAGGCAGCGTGTGGTTTGGGCCGGCGAGGTAGTCGCCTACGGCTTCCGGAGTCCAGGCCCCCATGAAGATGGCCCCGGCCTGTTGGATCTGTTCGGCCAGGGGCTCAGGCTGCTCCACCTGCAGTTCCAGGTGCTCCGGTGCAAAGCGGTCGCTGAGCTTTGCGGCCTCGTCCAGGTCGCCGCAGACCACGATCAAGCCCCAGTCGTTGAGGGCTTGACGGGTGATGGCTGCGCGGGGGTGTCCCTGCAGCTGTTGCTCGATCGCGCCAGGAATGGCCTGCGCGAGCTCCTCGCTGGTGGTCATCAGGATGGCCGCCGCCAGGGGGTCGTGCTCTGCTTGAGCCAGCAGATCGGCCGCTACATGTTCGGGGTTCGCGCTGGCATCGGCAATGACCAGGACTTCACTGGGGCCCGCCAGGGAATCGATCGCGACCCGCCCGTAGACCGCTTTCTTGGCCAAGGTCACATAGAGATTGCCCGGACCGCTGATGACGTCCACCCGCGGGATGGATTCCGTTCCGTAGGCCAATGCTCCGATGGCTTGGGCGCCACCGACCCGATAGATCTCGTCGATGCCCGCGAGGTGGGCGGCGGCCAGGACGGTGGTGTTGATGCGACCGTCGGTCCCGGGAGGGGTGACCATGACCACCCGCTGCACTCCAGCCACCTTCGCGGGAACGGCGTTCATCAGAACTGTGCTCGGGTAGCTGGCACGGCCTCCGGGCACGTAGAGACCGGCGCGCTGCACCGGCCGCCAGCGTCGGCCCAGGCGTTCGCCGTGCTCACCGGTGATGGCAAGGTCGTTGGGGAGTTGGCGTTGGTGGAAGTCCAGGATCCGGCGGTGGGCCAGGGCCAGGGCTTCCTGCAGATCTGGCGGCGTGGCCTCCCAAGCCGCCTCGATCTCCTCTGGAGGGATGCGAAGGGGATCTGGGCGCACCCCGTCAAACCGCTCGGTCAGTTCAAAGAGGGCGGCATCGCCCTGCGCCTGCACTTGCTCCAGGATCGCCTCAACCCGCTGGGCGACCTCGTGGCTTTGGCCGCTTCCGGTGCGCTCGGCGATGACCTCCAGCCGTTGCCCGGCCTGATCGGCGTCTCTCAGGAGCTCAATCTGTAGCTGCGGGACGGACTCGGCACGGCTTGGATGAGAGCTGGCGGTCACGAAACCGTGGAGCGGCGGTGAATCTTCAAGCTAGTTGCTCGGGCCTCATGGAGCGGTCGCAGGCCAGGGGGTAAAGTTATCGACTGCTGAATCAGCGCCTTACCGTCTGTGGCCAATAACAAATCGTCGAAGAAACGCATTGAGATTGCTGAGCGCAATCGCCTGCACAACCGCACCTACAAGTCAGCGGTGCGCACCCTGATGAAGCGTTGCTTCGCCGCTTGCACCGCCTACAGCCAGGAGCCCGGTGATTCCGCCAAGCAGGCTGTCGAGTCGAGCATGAGTGCTGCTTTCAGCAAGATCGACAGAGCCGTCAAGGTCGGCGTGCTCCACCGCAACAACGGAGCGCACCAGAAATCCCGCCTGAGCGCCGCTGTTAAAAGCGCCATCGAGCCCGCAGCGAAGGCCTGATTTTTTAGGTTGGATCTAAGGTCACCCTTGGATCCATGGCAGCTCCCGTCGCTCTTGAGAGTCTCCCGGCTCCTCTGATTGATAGTCACTGCCATATCGTCTTTCGAAATTTCGACGAAGATTTGGAGGAGGTTGCTCAGCGCTGGCGGGATGCCGGTGTCTGCCGCCTCCTCCACGCATGTGTGGAGCCTTCAGAGATCCCAGCGATCCGAGCGCTCGCCGATCGTTTCCCGGAGCTGCGCTACTCCGTTGGTGTCCACCCTCTTGACCCACAGCATTGGGCGCCCGACACGCAGCAGGTTTTGCGTCAGGCTGTTCAGGCTGACCCCCGGGTTGTGGCGATAGGTGAGCTCGGCCTCGATCTCTTCCGCGACAAAAATCTCGATCAGCAACTGGCGATGCTGCGTCCCCAGCTCGACCTGGCGGTGGAGCTGGATCTCCCGGTGATCATTCACTGCCGCGATGCCGCCGAGCCGATGCTCGGCGAGTTGCGCGACCGCGCTGAACGGGGCGCCTGTCCCAAGGGCGTGATGCATTGCTGGAGTGGGACTCCGGAGGAGATGCAGTGGTTTCTGCAGCTCGGCCTTTACATCAGCTTCAGCGGCAACGTGACCTTCCCGAAGGCCATCGACACCCACGCCTGTGCCCAAGCGGTCCCTGCCGACCGCTTCCTCGTTGAGACCGACTGCCCGTTTTTGGCCCCCGTGCCGCGACGGGGGAAACGCAACGAGCCGTCCTATGTGATGGCCGTGGCTCAGCGGGTTGCAGAGCTCCGTCAGGAGCCACTCCAGACCGTCGCTTTACAGAGCACCCACAACGCTTGTGCGCTCTTTGGACCTGCTCTTCACAATGTATGATGTTTCATTGGCCTGGCAGCGAGTCGTGATTTATCCGTGCTCGTTGCAGCCCGAAAGCGCTCACCGGGGATCTGGTGAGTTAGCCCATGACCAGTGGTGCGTTGTCTTTCCGGTTCGAGTTGTCGTTCCCTGCGGTTTTCAAGCGATCTGAATAGGCGCCACAGCTGGCCAGCCGTTCCCTTCGGGAGCGGCTGGCTCTGTCGTCTGTGTGGTGGTGTCACGCTGATGCCCCTTTCTTCGTCTTGATCACTGCCTGGCTTCGAAACCGCTCTCCAGGCCCTCCGTTCCGTTTCACCCGTTCCTGCAGGTTCACCGCATGAGCAGCGCGATTCAGGTCGCCAAGACCGCCACTTACCTCCCCGATCTGGTGGAGGTGCAGCGCGCGAGCTTCAAATGGTTTCTGGAGAAGGGCCTGATCGAGGAGCTTGAGAGCTTCTCCCCGATCACCGACTACACCGGCAAGCTCGAGCTGCACTTCATCGGTAGCGAATACCGACTGAAGCGCCCACGCCACGACGTGGAAGAGGCCAAGCGCCGTGACGCGACCTTTGCGTCTCAGATGTATGTGACCTGTCGCCTGGTCAACAAGGAGACCGGAGAGATCAAGGAGCAGGAAGTGTTCATCGGGGAACTGCCCCTGATGACCGAGCGCGGCACCTTCATCATTAACGGTGCCGAGCGCGTGATCGTCAACCAGATCGTGCGTTCCCCCGGCGTCTATTTCAAGGACGAGCAGGACAAGAACGGCCGCAAGACCTTTAACGCCAGCCTGATCCCCAACCGTGGTGCATGGCTGAAGTTTGAAACCGACAAGAACGATCTGCTGCACGTTCGTGTCGATAAGACCCGCAAGATCAACGCCCACGTGTTGATGCGGGCCATCGGCTTGTCCGACAACGACGTACTCGACAAGCTGCGCCACCCCGAGTATTACCAGAAGTCCATCGAGGCTGCGAACGACGAAGGCATTGCCTCGGAAGACCAGGCCCTGCTCGAGCTCTACAAAAAGCTGCGTCCAGGTGAGCCCCCCTCGGTGAGCGGTGGCCAAACCCTGCTGCACAGCCGGTTCTTCGATCCCAAGCGCTACGACCTGGGCCGCGTTGGTCGCTACAAGATCAACAAGAAGCTGCGGCTCACAATCCCCGATGCGACGCGCACCCTCACCCCTGAGGACGTGCTCAGCACGATCGACTACCTGATCAATCTTGAGCTCGACGTGGGTGGCGCCACTCTCGACGACATCGACCACCTCGGTAACCGTCGTGTTCGCTCCGTGGGCGAATTGCTGCAGAACCAGGTACGCGTTGGTCTGAATCGCCTCGAGCGGATCATCAAAGAGCGCATGACCGTTGGTGAGACCGAGAGTCTGACCCCCGCGCAGTTGGTGAACCCGAAGCCCCTGGTGGCGGCGATCAAGGAGTTCTTTGGCTCCAGCCAGCTGAGCCAGTTCATGGACCAGACGAACCCTCTGGCTGAGCTGACCCACAAACGTCGTATCAGTGCCCTCGGCCCAGGCGGTTTGACCCGCGAGCGTGCCGGCTTTGCCGTTCGCGACATCCACCCGTCCCACTACGGTCGGATCTGCCCGATCGAGACCCCTGAAGGCCCGAACGCCGGTCTAATCGGCTCTCTGGCTACCCACGCCCGGGTGAACGAGTACGGCTTCATTGAGACCCCGTTCTGGAAGGTCGAAGACGGAATCGTTCTTAAGCAGGGCGATCCCCTCTACCTTTCGGCTGACCTCGAAGACGAGTGCCGCGTCGCTCCGGGCGACGTCGCAACCGATGCCGATGGCCGGATCAAGGCCGATCTTGTTCCTGTGCGTTATCGCCAGGACTTTGAGACTGTGCCCCCCGAGCAGGTCGACTACGTGCAGCTTTCGCCGGTTCAGGTGATCTCCGTGGCGACCTCGCTGATCCCCTTCCTCGAGCACGACGACGCCAACAGGGCCCTGATGGGTTCAAACATGCAGCGTCAGGCCGTGCCTCTACTTCGTCCTGAGCGTCCACTGGTCGGTACCGGTCTTGAGACGCAGGTCGCCCGCGACTCAGGCATGGTGCCCATCACCACCGTCAACGGCACGGTGACCTTTGTAGATGCCACCGCGATCGTCATCCGTGACGAAGAGGGCAACGACCACACCCACTACCTACAGAAGTACCAGCGCTCCAACCAGGACACCTGCCTGAACCACCGTCCGATCGTCAAGCTCGGCGACCAGGTCATCGCCGGTCAAGTCCTGGCCAATGGTTCGGCTTGTGAGGGTGGCGAAATCGCCCTGGGTCAGAACGTTCTGATCGCCTACATGCCCTGGGAGGGCTACAACTACGAGGACGCGATCCTGGTGTCCGAGCGCCTGGTTCGCGACGACCTCTACACCTCGGTCCATATTGAGAAGTATGAGATCGAAGCCCGTCAGACCAAGCTGGGCCCTGAGGAGATCACCCGCGAAATCCCGAACGTCGCCGAGGAGAACCTGGGCAACCTCGATGAGATGGGCATTATCCGCATCGGCGCCTACGTCGAGAGCGGCGATATCCTTGTAGGCAAGGTGACTCCGAAGGGTGAGTCGGACCAGCCCCCTGAAGAGAAGCTGCTGCGCGCGATCTTCGGTGAGAAGGCCCGCGATGTTCGCGACAACTCCCTGCGCGTTCCCAGCACCGAGCGTGGCAGGGTGGTCGATGTTCGGATCTATACCCGTGAGCAGGGCGATGAGCTACCGCCCGGCGCAAACATGGTGGTCCGGGTCTATGTGGCCCAGCGCCGCAAGATCCAGGTCGGCGACAAGATGGCCGGCCGCCACGGCAACAAGGGCATCATCAGCCGCATCCTTCCCCTGGAGGACATGCCTTACCTGCCCGACGGCACACCGATCGACATTGTTCTGAACCCCCTGGGTGTTCCGAGCCGCATGAATGTCGGACAGGTGTTCGAGTGCTTGATGGGTTGGGCGGCATCACACCTGGACTGTCGAGTCAAGGTGGTGCCCTTCGACGAAATGCACGGCCCTGAGACCTCGAAGAACACTGTTCAGGCTTACCTCGAGGCGGCCAAGTCCCAGCCCGGTAAGGACTGGGTCTACAACCCCAATAACCCCGGCAAGATCCAGTTGATCGATGGCCGGACCGGCGAGGCCTTCGACCAGCCCGTGACCGTGGGTTATGCCCACATCCTCAAGCTGGTTCACCTTGTGGACGACAAGATCCACGCCCGCTCCACTGGCCCCTACTCCCTGGTCACCCAGCAGCCCCTGGGTGGTAAGGCTCAGCAAGGCGGTCAGCGTCTGGGTGAGATGGAGGTGTGGGCACTCGAGGCCTATGGCGCCGCTTACACCCTGCAGGAACTGCTCACCGTCAAGTCCGACGACATGCAGGGCCGCAACGAGGCGCTCAACGCCATCGTCAAGGGCAAGCCGATCCCCCGTCCGGGTACCCCCGAGTCCTTCAAGGTGCTCATGCGTGAGCTCCAGTCCCTGGGTCTAGACATCGCGGTTTACACCGATGCCGGCGAGGAAGTCGACCTCATGCAGGACGTGAATCCCCGCCGCAGCACCCCCAACCGGCCCACCTACGAATCCCTCGGCGTCGCGGATTACGACGACGACTGATTGCTGATCAACCCGGCCCCCCCCCAACTGGGTGACCGTCAGATCCCCTTGTTCCTTCAGATCTCCGAGCGCTCTTAGGTCATGACCAACAGCAATCTCCGCACCGAAAACCACTTCGATTACGTCAAGATCACGCTTGCCTCTCCCGAGCGGGTCATGCAGTGGGGGCAGCGCACGCTGCCTAACGGTCAGGTGGTGGGCGAGGTCACCAAGCCCGAAACCATCAACTACCGCACCTTGAAGCCCGAAATGGACGGGCTCTTCTGCGAGAAGATCTTTGGTCCCTCCAAAGACTGGGAATGCCACTGCGGTAAGTACAAGCGGGTGCGCCACCGCGGCATCGTCTGCGAGCGCTGCGGCGTGGAGGTCACGGAAAGCCGGGTGCGTCGTCACCGGATGGGCTTCATCAAGCTCGCCGCTCCGGTGTCCCACGTTTGGTACCTGAAGGGCATCCCGAGCTATGTGGCCATCCTGCTGGACATGCCCCTGCGGGATGTTGAGCAGATTGTTTACTTCAACTGCTACGTGGTGCTCGACCAGGGCGACCACAAGGATCTGAACTACAAACAGCTGCTAACAGAAGACGAGTGGCTGGAGATCGAAGACGAGATATACGCCGAAGACTCCGAGATAGAGAACGAGCCCACCGTGGGTATCGGTGCTGAGGCCCTCAAGCAACTGCTCGAGGACCTTGACCTTCCCGTGGTGGCCGAACAGCTCCGCGAAGAGATCGCCGGTTCCAAGGGCCAGAAGCGCGCCAAATTGATCAAGCGCTTGCGCGTGATCGACAACTTCATCGCCACCGGTGCCCGTCCCGAGTGGATGGTTCTGGATGTCATCCCGGTCATCCCCCCCGACCTGCGGCCGATGGTGCAGCTCGATGGCGGCCGCTTCGCCACTTC
The DNA here is from genome assembly GCA_047285805.1 of Synechococcus sp. Lineage (GTDB taxonomy): Bacteria > Cyanobacteriota > Cyanobacteriia > PCC-6307 > Cyanobiaceae > Vulcanococcus. The sequence continues at coordinate 906,952 of JBJBCN010000003.1, forward strand.
TGACCTCAACGACCTCTACCGCCGTGTGATCAACCGGAACAACCGGTTGGCCCGTCTCCAAGAGATCCTCGCCCCCGAAATCATCGTCCGCAATGAGAAGCGGATGCTCCAGGAGGCGGTTGATGCCCTGATCGACAACGGTCGCCGCGGTCGCACCGTGGTGGGCGCCAACAACCGTCCGCTCAAATCACTGAGCGACATCATTGAGGGTAAGCAGGGTCGTTTCCGTCAGAACCTTCTCGGTAAGCGCGTCGACTACTCCGGTCGTTCCGTGATCGTGGTGGGTCCGAAGCTGAAGATGCACCAGTGCGGTCTGCCCAAGGAGATGGCGATCGAGCTGTTCCAGCCGTTCGTGATCCATCGCCTGATCCGTCAAAACATCGTCAACAACATCAAGGCCGCGAAGAAGCTGATTCAGCGCGCCGACGATGAGGTGATGCAGGTGCTCCAGGAGGTGATCGACGGTCACCCGATCATGCTGAACCGTGCACCAACCCTGCACCGTCTCGGTATTCAGGCTTTCGAACCCAAGCTGGTGGATGGCCGTGCCATTCAGTTGCACCCCCTGGTCTGCCCCGCCTTCAATGCTGACTTCGACGGTGACCAGATGGCCGTCCACGTGCCGCTGGCGATTGAGGCCCAGACCGAGGCCCGCATGCTGATGCTGGCAAGCAACAACATCCTCTCCCCTGCAACGGGTGATCCGATCATCACGCCGTCCCAGGACATGGTTTTAGGTGCTTACTACTTGACCGCCGAACAGCCGGCGAGCAATAAGCCTGAGTTCGGTGACCGCAGCCGCACCTTCGCTGGCCTGCGTGACGTGCTGAATGCATTCGAGGAAAAGCATCTGACCATGCACGACTGGGTCTGGGTGCGCTTCAACGGTGAGGTCGATACCGAAGGAGAATCCAAGGAGCCTGTGCAGCAGGAGACCCTCAGCGATGGGACTCGGATTGAACAGTGGATGTTCCGTCGCGATCGCCTCGATGAGGAAGGTGCTCTGATCAGTCGTTATCTGTTGACCACCGTTGGACGCGTGGTGATGAACAGCACGATCATCGATGCGGTGGCAGCCGCCTGAGATCCCGGACGTTTTCAACCCCTAACTCCCTTTCTTCGCGCGCAGCCATGACCGCCACCCCCTCCAAAAAGACCAGCAAAAAGTCCAGCAGGAAGTCCGCAAAGGCTGAGGCTCCAGCACCCGCAAACGCTCCTTTGAGCAAAGCGGCTCCGACGTTCCGTAACCGGACGATCGATAAGAAGCAGCTGCGGCAGTTGATGGCTTGGGCCTACAAGAACCACGGCACTGCCGCCACCGCGTCCCTGGCGGACGAGCTCAAGGATCTCGGTTTCCACTACGCCACCCAGGCCGCCGTCTCCATCTCCGTGGATGACCTGCGCATCCCTGGCGAAAAGGCTCGTTTGCTTGAAGAAGCCGAGCAGCAGATCACGGACACCGAGGAGCGCTACCGCCTGGGTGAGATCACCGAGGTGGAACGTCACACGAAGGTGATCGACACCTGGACGGAAACCAACGAGCGTCTGGTCGAGGAAGTCAAAAAGAACTTCAACGAGAACGACCCGCTCAACTCGGTCTGGATGATGGCCAACTCTGGGGCCCGGGGAAACATGTCCCAGGTGCGTCAGCTGGTGGGCATGCGCGGTCTGATGGCGAACCCGCAAGGGGAAATCATTGACCTTCCGATTCGCACCAACTTCCGCGAAGGCCTTACGGTCACCGAGTACGTCATCTCTTCCTACGGCGCCCGTAAGGGTCTAGTGGACACAGCTCTGCGTACGGCTGACTCCGGCTATCTGACCCGTCGTCTGGTGGACGTCGCCCAAGACGTCATCGTGCGTGAGGACGACTGCGGCACCACCCGCGGCATCCCCATCAACGCCGATGACAAAGGCCGCTACGCCGCCAAGCTAGTCGGCCGCCTGGCCGCGGAGCCCGTGCTCGATGGTGAAGGCAATCTGATCGTCGATCGCGACGGCGAGATCGATGTAGTGATCACCGCATCGATCGAAGCCGCCGGTGTGCAAACCGTTGTGGTCCGTTCACCGCTGACTTGCGAAGCCGCCCGTTCGGTCTGCCGGAAGTGCTACGGCTGGGCCCTGGCCCACAACCAGCTGGTGGACCTGGGTGAAGCCGTCGGCATCGTCGCGGCCCAGTCCATCGGTGAGCCCGGTACCCAGCTCACCATGCGGACTTTCCACACCGGTGGTGTGTCCACCGCGGAAACAGGTGTGGTCCGTTCCCAAATTGCAGGCACCATCGAGTTCGGTTCCAAGGCTCGCGTTCGCCCCTTCCGTACCCCCCATGGTGTGGAGGCTCAGATCGCTGAGAACGACTTCCCTCTGACCCTGAAGCCCAGTGGCAGCGGCAAGGCCCAGAAGCTCTCCATCACCGCCGGCTCTCTGCTGTTCGTCACCGACGCAGCCGAGGTGGCCGCCGACATGATGCTGGCTCAGATCTCTTCCGGCGCGGCCGTGAAGAAGAGCGTGGAGAAGGCCACTAAGGACGTCATCTGCGACCTGGCTGGCCAGGTTCGTTACGAGGACGCGATTCAGCCCAAAGAGGTCACCGACCGCCAGGGCAACAGCACCTTCAAGGCCCAGCGACTAGGCCGGATGTGGGTGTATAGCGGCGACGTCTACAACCTGCCTCCCAACGCCCAGCCTGTGATCGAGGGCAACACCAAAGTCACCACCGGTGAAGTTCTGGCCGAAAGCCGCCTCGTCAGCGAGTACGGCGGTGCCGTTCGCCTGCGTGAGAGCGCTGGCGACTCCCGTGAGGTCCAGATCGTCACCACGAGCCTGACCCTGAAGGACTGCAAGCTGCTGGGTGAATCCACCCACGCCGGTGAGCTCTGGCACCTCGAGGGCAAGGACAACATTCGCTATCGCCTCAACACCCACCCCGGCACCAAGATCGGTAACGGTGAGGTGATTGCTGAACTCGCCGACGATCGCTTCCGCACCCAGACCGGCGGAATCGTCAAGTTCGCCCCTGGCCTTGCCATCAAGAAAGCCCGTAGCGCCAAGAACGGCTACGAGGTCAATAAGGGCGGCACCCTGCTTTGGATCCCCCAGGAGACCCACGAAATCAACAAGGACATCTCCCTGTTGATGATTCAAGACGGTCAGTGGATTGAGGCCGGCACCGAGGTCGTCAAGGACATCTTCAGCCAGACCGCGGGCATCGTTTCCGTGACCCAAAAGAACGACATTCTCCGCGAGATCATCGTTCGCTCGGGCCAGCTGCACCACGTCTCTGACGACAAGACCGTTGCCCGTTACAGCGACGGAAAGATGGTCAACCCCGGCGAGGAAATCGCCAAGGGCTTAAAGGCCGAGGCCATGGCCTTCGTCGAGGCCGTGGATACCCCCGAGGGCGGCGCGTTGCTGCTTCGTCCAGTCGAGGAGTACCGCATTCCCGATGAGGCTCACCTGCCCGATCTCGGCAGCGTTACCCAGAAGAACGGCCCCAGTCTTGGCCTGAAGGCCACCCAACGTCTGGCCTTCAAGGACGGCGAACTGATCAAGAGCGTGGAGGGTGTGGAGCTGCTGCGTACGCAACTGATCCTCGAAACCTTCGACACCACCCCCCAAATGACGGTGGACGTCGAGGCTGTTCCCGACAGGCGCGCCAAGACCATTGAGCGTCTCCAGCTGGTCATCCTCGAGAGCCTGCTGGTTCGCCGTGACACCCTTTCCGACGCCAGCCACGGTTCCACCCACACCGAGCTCTCCGTCAACGACGGCGAAAGCGTGAAGGCTGGTGATGTGGTCGCCACCACCCAGATCTTGTGTAAGGAAGACGGCGTTGTGCAGGTCCCCGCCGTGATCGAAGGCGATCCGGTTCGTCGTCTGATCGTCGAGCGCGAGAGCGACACCCGCAGCTTCGACCTGGGTTCGGCCAAGGCTGCAGTCAAGGCAGGTCAGCGCCTCGTCGATGGCGACGAATTGGCGAAGGGTGTGCCCGCTCCCTGCTGCGGTCAGGTGGAAAGCGTGGATGGAAGCACGGTCACCATCCGTCTGGGACGTCCCTACATGGTGTCTCCGGACTCCGTCCTCCACGTTCGCGATGGTGAGCTGGTGCAGCGTGGTGACTCCCTGGCTCTGCTGGTGTTTGAGCGTCAGAAGACCGGTGACATCGTTCAGGGTCTGCCCCGTATTGAGGAACTGCTCGAGGCTCGCCGTCCCCGTGAATCCGCTGTGCTCTGCCGCAAGGCCGGCACCGTTGAGATCAAGCAGGGCGAGGACGACGAATCCGTGAACGTGACCGTGATCGAAGGCGATGACTCCATTGGTGAGTACCCGATCCTTCTGGGTCGCACGGTGATGGTCAGTGATGGCCAGCAGGTCACCGCCGGTGAACTACTGACGGACGGTCCGATCAACCCCCATGAGCTGCTGGAGTGCTTCTTCGAGGACCTGCGCAGCCGCAAGCCGACCCTGGAAGCGGCGATGGAGGCGATCTCCAAGCTCCAGTTCCGCCTGGTGCGGGAAGTTCAGAACGTCTACAAGTCCCAGGGCGTGACCATCGACGACAAGCACATTGAAGTGATTGTTCGTCAGATGACCAGCAAGGTCCGGATCGAGGACGCCGGTGACACCACCCTGCTGCCCGGTGAGTTGATCGAGCTTCGCCAGGTGGAGCAGGTGAACAGCGCCATGGCCATCACCGGTGGCGCCCCCTCTGAGTTCACCCCGGTGCTGCTCGGCATTACCAAGGCGTCCCTGAACACCGACAGCTTCATCTCCGCGGCTTCCTTCCAGGAGACCACCCGCGTGCTGACCGAAGCCGCCATCGAGGGCAAGAGCGACTGGCTCCGCGGCCTCAAGGAGAACGTGATCATCGGTCGCCTGATCCCTGCAGGTACCGGCTTCAGCGGCTTCGAAGAGGAGCTGCGCGCCGAGGCGGGTCCCCACCCCGACATCCTCGACGAGGACGCGATGAACTATCGCCGTCTGCAGAACCTGCGCCCCGACTACACGGTCGACATGCCAGCGGCTCCCAAGGCAGCTGACGATGGCGCGATTCTCGACGATCCCTCCGAAGCCGATCTCGATGCCACCCGCACCCGCCACGGCATCGAGGCCAGCACCAGCACCACCGCTGCCTTCACCCGCCCCACGGTTGAAGAAGGCCTGGAAGAGGAGCTGATCGCTGACCCGGAGGCTGTTCAGGGCCTGCAGAATGAGGGCCTGCTCGCCGACGAGTCATGATCCAGCCCAAGCTCGTCCCCCAGCGCCGGCTTCCGCGCTACGGCTTCCACACCCACACCGAACGCCTGAACGGTCGTGTCGCGATGCTTGGCTTTTTTGCCCTGCTCGCCGTGGAGTACAAGCTGGGGCATGCGCTGCTGGCTTGGGGTTGATGCCCCAGGCCGCGACGCCACCGGAAGAGGCCCTTCCCCTGCTGGGGATGGGCCTCTCTGATTTGGAGCAGTGGGCCAAGCAGCATGGGCAGGCCGCCTTCCGTGGCCGGCAGCTGCATGACTGGCTCTACGCCAAGGGGGCGCGCTCCGTCGACCAGGTGACAGTTCTGCCTAAGGCCTTCCGTGAGGCGTTGAGTGCGCAACCGCCGGCGGGCGCCTTCGATTGGATGGGGCGTTCGCGGGAGATTCACCGCAGTATCGCCAGCGATGGCACCACCAAGTTGCTGCTGGGCACTCACGACCAGTTGAGCATCGAGACCGTCGGCATTCCCGCGGAGGGTCGCTTGACCGTCTGCGTCAGCAGTCAGGTGGGCTGTTCCATGGCCTGCCGCTTTTGCGCCACCGGCAAAGGGGGGCTGCAGCGCTCCTTGGCCGTCCACGAAATCGTTGATCAAGTGCTGAGCGTGCGGGAGGTCATGGATCAACGCCCGAGCCACGTGGTGTTCATGGGCATGGGCGAACCCCTCCTCAATGTGGACTCGGTTCTCGACGCGATTGGTTGCCTGTGCACGGACCTGGGTATGGCTCAGCGGCAGATCACGGTCAGCACGGTGGGTGTTCCACGCACGTTGCCGCGGTTGGCGGAGTTGGCCCTGGAACGCCTTGGCCGCGCCCAGTTCACCCTGGCCGTGAGCCTCCATGCCCCGGATCAGCGGTTGCGCGAGGAGCTGATCCCAACGGCCCACGCCTATCCCATTGAGGCTTTGCTGGAGGACTGTCGCCGCTACGTCGAGATCACCGGCCGGCGGGTCAGTTTTGAGTACATCCTCCTGGGCGGTCTCAACGATCTACCCCGCCATGCGGCGGCCCTGGCCCAGTTGCTGCGCGGCTTCCAGAGCCATGTGAACTTGATTCCCTACAACCCGATTCAGGAAGAAGATTTCCAGCGCCCCACGCCCCAAGCCGTGGAGGCCTTCCGCAGGGCCCTGATGGACCGGCATGTGGCCGTCAGCGTGCGCGCCAGCCGCGGTTTGGATGCCGATGCCGCGTGCGGTCAGCTGCGACGTCGTCTCGAAGGAAGCCTCGAGCCCGCGTAGCCGTTGCCGGACAACTGAGGGAGACTGCCCTGAGTGAAGGGCCGCCATGAGCAGCATCGATTGGGCGATTGTCATCGGCTATCTGGTGGCGAGCCTGTTCGTTGGTCTCTGGCTGGCCCGTCGCAACACCAGTGAGGCGGATTACTTCGTCGCGGGCCGTCAACTCAAGGGTTGGTTGGCGGGGGCCTCGATGGCGGCCACGACCTTCTCGATCGATACGCCCCTGTATGTGGCCGGTCTGGTGGCCGTGCGCGGTCTCGCCGGCAACTGGGAATGGTGGAGCTTTGGCGTGGCCCATGTCGCCATGGCCGTGGTCTTCGCTCCCCTATGGAGACGAAGTGGGGTTCTGACCGACGCAGCGCTGACGGAATTGCGCTATGGCGGCCCCACCGCAGCTTGGCTGCGGGGCATCAAGGCGTTTTTGTTCGCCCTGCCGATCAACTGCATTGGTCTCGGTTACGCCTTTTTGGCCATGGCCAAGGTGAGTGAGGCGCTGGGTCTGGCCTCTACACCCGAGGCCAAGGTGACCATCTTGGCCATCGTCGCCTTGTTGGTCTTGATCTACACCGCGGCAGGCGGACTCTGGGCCGTGGTCGTCACGGATATGCTGCAGCTGGTCCTAGCCTTGCTCGGAGCCATAGCTGTCGCCGTGGCCGCGGTCCATGCGGCCGGTGGCATGGACGCCCTACTCGAGAGCATCCGCGGTCTAGCCCGTCCGGAGCTGCTGTCTCTGGTGCCCTGGCAGATCGAAGGGGGGCGGCTGCAGTGGTTGGATGGGGCTGGGATTTCGATCGCCACCTTCAGTTCCTACTTGGCTTTGCAGTGGTGGAGCTTCCGCCGCAGTGATGGTGGCGGTGAATTCATTCAGCGTTTGCTCGCCACCCGCGATGAGCGGGAGGCCCGCACCGCCGGCTGGGTCTTTCTGGCTGTGAACTATGTGCTCCGCAGCTGGCCCTGGATCGTGGTGGCGCTCGCCGCGGTGGTCCTGCTGCCTGAGCAGACCGACTGGGAGCAGAGCTACCCCCTGCTAGCGGTTCAGTTGTTGCCTCCGGTGGCCTTGGGCTTGGTTGTGGTCTCCCTGGTGGCGGCCTTCATGAGCACGGTTAGCACCTCGGTGAATTGGGGCGCCAGCTACCTCACCCATGACCTCTATCAGCGTTTTGTTCGCCCCCAGGCCAGTGAGAAGGAATTGCTCCTGGTCGGTCAGTTGGCCTCGGTGCTGCTCGTTGTTTTTGGGGTGCTTACCGCCCTGATCAGCAACAGCATCGGCACTGTCTTCCGGCTGGTGATCGCCATGGGCACCGGCCCCGGTGTGGTCCTGGTGCTGCGTTGGTTCTGGTGGCGCGTGAATGCCGCCGCTGAGCTGGCTGCCCTTCTCGGGGGCTTCTTGATCGGCTTCTCCACCTCCGTGGTGCCCGTCTTGCGCATCGAGGACTACGGGGTGCGCCTGCTTACTACCACGCTCCTCACGGCCGGGCTCTGGCTCGTCGCGATGCTGGCGACCCCGCCGGAATCGCCGGAGGTGCTGGATCGCTTTGTGCGGCAAGTCCGTCCCCCTGGCCCCGGTTGGACGCAGTGGCGCCGTCGCACGGGGGTCATGGCTGATGAAACCCTGCCGGGGCTGATGCTCCTCCTGCTCGCCGGCTGTTCCCTGTTGTTTGGTTCCCTGCTGGGCATTGGCGGCTTCCTGCTGAAGCTGCAGCTCTGGGGGTGGAGCGGTCTGGTCTTGGCGGTGGTAGGGGTATTGCTCCTTCGCCGCGGCAGCGGTCGTCTTCCGGCGCAGGGATGATGGCTGAACCGCTCAGCCCACGCCGTGCAATTTCTTCGCTCCACCCTTTTGCCAGCTGCGATTGTCCTGCTGTTTGGTTTGGCCCTCTTCGCCGTGAGTGCCCGCATCTGGCTCCCCGGCGATATGGCAGCCCCTGCGCCGGTTGGTTGAGCGACTGAGCTGGGAACAGGGCCCACTACGATTGGCCCATGGAAGCCTCCCCGCTCGAGTCTCCCAAGGGCTCGTCAGACCTGGATTTCGACTCCGAGTTGCTGGAGCGGGAACTCGCTGAAGAGGATCTTGGCGATCCTCTCGATGAGCTGGATTCCGGAGAGGCCTCACCAGCCGATGCTGCGGCCGAATGCGACTTGGGGTTGCGTTTCCTCGAGGGTAGTCACGATGAGCAGATGCAGGGGCTACGAATCTTCTGCGAGCACCGAGACCCTCGAGCCCCCGAGAAGCTTTTGCCGCTGCTCGATGCCAGTTGTCCGATTCTTCGGATGAGCGTCGTTTACGCCCTCGGGCGAAACCCTGCCATCCAAGCACTGACGCCTCTGCTGCAGCTGCTTCAAAACGACAGCAACGGCTACGTGCGCAAGGCCGTGGCCTGGAGCCTGAGCAGCTATCCAGACGCTCCGATCATGAATCCGCTGATCAAAGCGCTGGAGACCGATATCTCTGCCGTTCGGCTTTGGGCGGCCAGCTCCTTGGCCGATGCGGGCTCCACCGGCTTGGCGAAGGCTGACCAGGCTGCCGGCCAGCTCCTGTTGGCTCTCAAAATCGATAGTGAGCCGGTGGTTCGTAGCAACAGCGCCTGGTCCTTGGGGCGCCTGTATGCCGACTTGGTGGAGCCCCGCCAGAAAGAGGTGGTGGAGGCGCTCTTGAACGCCATGCTCAATGACGCTGACTTGGCCGTCCGTGACGAGGCCCGAATGGCCCTCGAACAACTGGAGAACCCCCTGGTCCTTGAGCGCCTACAAACCCTGGTGGATGAGGGACTGCTGGCATAAGCGGTTGGCCCAGTCACCAGGAGGCTCCCGCGGCTAGCATCACTCAACCCCGCCCGTGACCCGGGATGGCTCAACAGACGATTCGCTTTCGCATTCGGCCCGATGGCCGCGTTGAGGAGGTCGTTGAGGGCATTGCTGGTCACGGCTGCGAGCAGCTCACCGAGCGGATTGAGGAGAAGTTGGGCGTTGTTCAACAGCGCCAGCCCACCTCCGAATCCTTCCAGGGCCAAACCACTGCCGTCCAGCCCGAGCAGACTCTTTCGTCCCAGGTCTCCTGATGTCGCACTTCAGCACCGTCAAAACAGAACTGCGCGATCGCTCCGCTCTGATTGATGCCCTGAAAGATCTGGGCCACATCCCCACGGAGGGTGAGTGCCAGGTGCGTGGCTACCGCGGCCAGACCGTGACCGCTGAACTCTCCGTTCCGACCGAGGGTGCCGGCGACCTCGGCTTCCGCTGGAACGCGGCCTCCGGGAGCTACGAGCTTGTGACCGACCTCGATCTCTGGAGTCAGCCGATTCCCGTTGAGCGGTTCCTATCGAAACTCACACAGCGCTACGCCCTGCGCAGCATCCTGGCCGCCTCTACTCAAGAGGGCTTCCAAGTGGCGGAAGAGCGCCAGGAGCAAGACGGCACGATTGAGCTCGTCGTTACCCGCTGGAAAGGCTGAACGCCACGCCAGCGTGGGGATCGATCCCTCTATTGCCTTTTCGGCCGCGGCGGCCCCGGCCCTTGAGCGCAGCGGCCATGAGCCGGTGCTCGGTGGAGCCCTGCGTCAACAAGCGGTCTGGGTAGACGAGGCCGTCTGTATTGGCTGCCGCTACTGCGCTCATGTGGCCGGCAACACTTTTGTGGTGGAAGCCGAGTGGGGCCGTTCCCGGGCCATCCGCCAGGATGGCGACAGCACGGAGACGATCCAAGAGGCAATCGATACCTGTCCGGTCGATTGCATCCATTGGGTGAGTTATGAGGAGCTGCCCGAATTGCAGGAGCAGACCATGCAGCAGGAACTGCAGCCACTGGGCTTGCCGACACCTGTCCGTAGCCGGCGCACTTTCCCCAGGCGAGAGCCCCACTGATGCTTTCGACCCGGCGGTTTGGCCGCAGCGAACTGGCGATGCCGGTGTTGTCCCTTGGCGGGATGCGCTTTCAGCAGAGCTGGTCTGACCTGGCCCCGGATCAGATCACGGCCCAGAGCCAGGCCAACCTGCGGGCCACCCTCGCAGCGGCCGTGGACCATGGGTTTCACCACGTCGAGACGGCCCGCCACTACGGCAGCTCAGAACGCCAGCTCGGCTGGTTGTTGCCCCAGGTCCCGGATCCCGAACGGATCCTGCAGACCAAGGTCCCGCCCCAGGACGATCCTGCGGCCTTTGAAGCGGAGCTCGCGCTGAGCTTTGAGCGCTTGTCCGTGGATCGGGTGGATTGTTTGGCGATCCATGGCATCAACCTTCCCGAGCACCTGCAGGCCACCCTCAAACCCGGGGGTTGCATGGAGGTGGCGCGGCGCTGGCAGCAGAACGGGCGCGTGGGCTGCATCGGCTTCTCCACCCACGGCCCCCTGGCCTTGATCGAAGAGGCCATCGCCAGCGATGCCTTTGATTACGTCAATCTCCATTGGTATTTCATTCGCCAGGACAACGGTCCGGCCATTGCGGCGGCCCAAGCCCATGACATGGGGGTCTTTGTGATTAGTCCCACCGACAAGGGCGGGCACCTGCATAGCCCTTCCGAGCGTCTGCTGGAGCTCTGCGCACCGCTGCACCCGATTGTCTTCAACGACCTGTTCTGCCTGAGTCATCCCGGGGTTCATACCATCAGCGTTGGTGCCGCCCGTCCGGAGGATTTGGCCTTGCATCTGGAGGCAGTGGCCCTGCTCCCTGAGGCGCCGGCTCTATTGCCTCCGATTGTGAGCCGTTTGGAGGATGCACGTCGCACCGCCCTCGGCGAGGCCTGGTTGAGCGGCTGGCAGCAGGGGTTACCTCGCTGGCAGGACACGCCGGGTCAGATCAATCTCTCCACCCTGCTTTGGTTGTACAACCTGCTGGAGGCCTGGGATCTTCAGAGCTATGTCAAGGCCCGTTACGGCCTATTGGGCGCCGCCAGCCACTGGTTCCCTGGGGCCAATGCCGATGCGTTGGATCAGCGCGTCAGCGAGGCGGAACTGAGGGCGGTGCTCCAGTCCAGTCCTTGGGGTGAGCAGATCCCCGGCATCCTGCGCGGCTTGCGGGAGCGGGTGGGCGGTACCCCCAGCAAGCGCCTGATGCAGGACGACTAGGCCCCCAGGGGGAATTTGCTCGGGACCCCCACCGCTCGGGGGTAGGTCTTGGGGCAGGCCTCGTTGGGGCTCAGCACGATCGCCGTGCGCTGGCCGCGCTCCGCGGGGAGCTCCTGCTGGCGGCAGGAGAGCACACGGGCCTTGAGTTGAGCGGTCGCCTTCTCGAGTTGGCGCTGGTCCTCAGGGCTCCACAGCCCGCGATACAGCAACGCTTGTCCGCCGGAGGCCACAAGGGGAACGAGGTATTCCGCTACCACCGGGGCGGCGGCCACGGCGCGGGCCATGGCCAGGTCGAATTGGCCGCGGCAGCGTTTTTGGCGCCCGGTCAGCTCAATGCGCTCGCAGCGCAGTTCCACCCGCCCCCCCAAGCCGAGGCTCTGGGCCATCGCTTCGACGGCCTGGGTTTTGCGCCCGACGGAATCCACCAGGGTGATCTGCGCCTGGGGGAAGGCAATCGCTACGGCCAGGCCAGGGAAGCCTCCGCCCGTTCCCACATCAATGCAGCGCAGTGGGGCCTCGGGGTTCTGCTGCAATTGGGGCACCAGGGGCCAGAGGCTGTCAAAGATCTGGGCGACCCAGAAGTCATCGCCCTCCACCAAGCGCGTCAGGTTGACGCGACTATTCCAGTCGCGCAGGACGTCCTGGAGTTGGACAAAGCGCTGTAGTTGCTCGTCGCTGGGTCTCCAGTGCAAGGCCTCCCATAGTGCGTCTGCTGGAGCTGGCATCCCCTGGGCTGATCTCGTCACACTCTCTAGGATCCTCCTCAACCGGTGTCCTGCGTTGGCGGCTGCCAATCATTACGAGCTGCTGGAGGTGCCCAGCGAGGCGTCCACCCAGGAGTTGCGGCAGGCCTTTCGCAGCCTGAGCAAGCGCTACCACCCGGACACCACGGCCTTGCCCGAGGACGAGGCCCGGGAGGCCTTTCGTCGTATCCAGCAGGCCTACCTCACCCTGATTGATCCCGAGCGCCGTCGCAGTTACGACGCCACCTTGCGGGCCACCTCGAGAGTGGCGGTGCCCCCGCCGTGCCTGCAGACTGCGCCGAAGCCCGTTCCCGTTCGTCGGGCCCTCTCCGGTGGTGAGTGGTTCGCTTTGTTACTCCTTGCCATGGCGGTGGCCTTCAGCTTGGTGCTGGGTGTTGGCTTGGCCTGGTCCCGCGGAGCCGAGTTCCTCAAGCCCCCCAGCTGGGTCGCCGCTGGTGGGCAAACTGAAGGATCAAGTCCCCTGCCTGTGGATGGTGGATCTGCCGTCGCATCAGACCCCGCTGTACAACCATCCGCTTCCGGTGCTGGAGCGTTGGCTGGCTGATCTCGGCGGACTGCAGCGAGGTCACCACTCCTGTGAATGGGATCTGACCACCGTCTCCTGGAGTGCCGAGCTGGTTTTGGGTTCGGAGGAACTCACCGTGCGTTGGGGGCAGGGTGAGGCCGCCGTGGAGCGCCACTTCCCCTATGGCCTGACCCGCGCGGATGTTGAGGCGGCGATCTTGGCGGGCCCCTAAAGCTGGCGCTTGCAGACCTCGCTCTGCTCCTCGCTGAGGGTGGAGAAGGGGCCGCAGTTCACCCAACGCACCAACGACAGCTCGATGTCGGTGAAGAGCACCAGGATCCCTGCGCAGAGGGCGGCAACGGCCGTGATGACTGCAAGCGAAGAGGGTTTCATGGGCGGCGCCTGACCCCCTTGAGCTTATGGACGAGATCCAGGGCCTGCCACTGCGCTTGCAGTGTCGTGGCATCGAGCCTGGGCAGGGGCGGGAGGCAGCCCAGTACGGAGATTCCCGAGACGGCCTCAAGAGTGGCAGCATTGTTGGGATGGGGCTCCCCGTTCAACAGGATCCCCAGCAGCGGCAGGTTCCGGCGGTGGAGGGCCTCAATCGAGAGCAGAGTGTGGTTCAAGGTGCCCAGGCCCGAGCGTGCCACAAGGAGCACGGGTAGGTTCCAGCGTTGTAACTGCTCGATTTGCAGCCAATCCAGCCGCAGGGGCACCAGGAGTCCACCGGCGGTCTCGATTACCAATGGCCCCTCCACGGAGGGGAGGGAGAGCTGTTCGCTTGCAATCGGAGGGCAGTTCCCGGGTTCCAGCGCGGCGGCCCAGTGGGGGGAGACCGGAGCCTGGAAGCGGTAAGCCTCGGGCAGAACTCGGTCTTCGGGGAGCTCCAGCCAGCGTTGTACCCGTTCCCGATCCCCTTCGCCGTTCTCCAGGCCGCACTGCACCGGCTTCCAGTAGGTCGCGTTCAGGCCCTGCACAACAAGGGCGCTGACCACGGTCTTGCCGACATCGGTGTCGGTACCGCAGATCGCCAACCGCTGCTGCGCGCCGAGGGGTGCCTGGGTCATCGCTTCTGTCCCAACAGCAGCAGTACTTCCCAAACGATGGCCTGCTCGGGACCCGGCCAGGCGCGCAGCAGGCGCCGGAGTTGGCCTGGATTGAGTTTGGGGCTGCGGGTGGCCTGGGCGCCAATCGCTTTGATCCGCTGCAGGAAACAGAGTCCGCCGCGGTTTGGGCGGCTGAAGCGCAACACCTGGGCTTCCTTGAGTTCCAGTCGTTCCTGGGCACAGGCGATCAAGCCTGTTGCGCCCGGCAGCTCCAGGGCCGTGCAGGGCACCCCCGCCCGCTCAGCCGCCTGGTGCCAAAGGGGAAAGCTGCCTGAGGTGGGCAGCCCCAGGATGAGCCAGCCCCCGGCTTGCAGTTGGTCGCACCACAGCCCGAGCTGGCGCTCCGGCTGGTCGAGCCATTGCAGAGCAAAGCTCGAGGCCAGGCCTGCTGGCTGCTCCAGACCTGGGGGTAGTCCTTGGTTCAAGTCCCACTGGATCTGGGGGGCGTGGTCGCCCGCTCCCTGCTCGAGCAGGGCGGAGCAGGCGTCCACCTGCAGCCAGGGTCCCTGGTCGAGGCAGGCGGAGAGGGAGCGGCTCAACAGTCCCGTTCCGGCGCCTAAATCCGCCAGGGGCCCCGGGGGAAAGCGCAGCCGATAGCGGGCGCTAAGGTTGGCTAGGCGTTGGGCGACCGCGGCCTGGAGCAAGGCCCTGCTTGGGTAGCGCCTCGCCCCTTCGCTAAAGCAGCTGCGGACCGCCGCGCTAAAGCCCGTTGCCGGTGAATTAGGCCTGGGCATCGTCAATCCAGTCGAGAACGGCGTCCGGTAGGCCGGGATCGATCAGGGAATGCCCGAGGGCGCTGCGGCTCCAGACCTCGGCCTCGGGGAGGGCTTGCTTGAGCTCCTCCCGACTGCAGGCGCTGACAATCTGGTCTTGGCTGGCCTCCACGATCAGGACTGGAATGCCGCTGGGGAAGCCGGCCGGTAGGCCGCCGGTGGAGCCCAGCTGCTCGAGGTCCTCCATTAGTCGGCTGCGGCCCTCAGGGCTAATGCCCTGCTCCAGGGGGCCCTCCGGCAGCAGCGCTCGGGACTGGGGGCTGACCGCCTGCTGCAGGAAATCACGCAGTTGTTCTTGCTCTTCTCCGGCCCGGATGCGCCCGCCCATGGCCCGAAGGGCGGCGTTGACGGCTCGTCCCTCCCGTCCTTCGGGGATAAAGCGCGTAAAGCTCGCCAACAGGACGGCGGCGGTGGCCTCACGCCAGAGGGCCTCGCCGAGGAGATGGGGGCCAAAGGAATGGCCAATGACCACCCGCCTCTCGCTGCCGGGCGCCCAGCTGGGCTGCTGGGGGGCTTCCTGGCCGTAGCCCCTTTCGCCGCAGCAGAAGGACCAGCCCCTGGCAGCCGCCGCCCTGACCCAGGGTCCCCAGCTGCGGTGATCCCCAGCCCAGCCATGCATGCCGATGAGTTGGATTCTGCTCATGGTGTCCCCAGGGCCTGGATCAGCCGAGACAAGGTGCCGGCGGGGCAATCGTGGCGAAGCACGAGCCGCAGCCGTGCCGTCCCATCCGGAACGGTGGGCGGGCGGATGGCCACGCTCAACAGCCCCGCCTGCTCGAGTTGCGATTGGAGGGCCAAGGCGCGTTGATCGTCACCCACCATCAACGGCAGGATCGGACCGCTTCCCCCCGGCCTCGGCCAGCCGGCGGTCTCGAGGGCGTTGCGCCAGCGCTCCGCCCGCTCCAGCAGCGCCTGCCGTTCCGGCTCGCGTTCCTGGATGGCCCGTAGGCCTGCAGCGGCGGCCGCCACCAGCGGCGGGGCGAGGGCCGTGCTGTAGCGGAAGGGGCCGGAATGCTGCAGCAGCCAGTCCCCCACCGTGGCGCTGCCCGCCAGGAAGGCCCCGCCACTGCCGAAGGCTTTGCCGAAGGTTCCGCTGATCAGGCTGATCTCCGCAATCCCGTAGCCCAGGCCCCGGCCCCCCTCGCCGAGGACCCCGAGGCTGTGGGCTTCATCCAGCAGCAGTGCGGACCCGTGGCTGGCGCAGAGCTCGGCCATGGCGGCCACATCGGGCGAGCTGCCTTCCATGGAGAACAAGCTTTCGCTGAGCACCAGCAGCCGGCGCTGGGGTGCGTCGCACCTTGCCCGCACGAGCAGCGCCTCCAGGTCAGCCAGGTTGTTGTGCTGGAAGCGTCGCAGTTTGGCGCCACTGGCCTTGATGCCCACCAGCAGCGAGTGGTGAATCAGCCGATCGGCGAGCACCCAGGTGTTGCGGTCGGACAGGGCCTGGACGGCGGCGATGTTGGCCTGAAATCCGCTCGGATAGAGCAATACGCGCTTGCGCCCGAGCCAGTCGCTGAGGGCTTGCTCCAGCTCCTCGTGGATCGGCCGTGTGCCACTGATGAGCCGGGAGGCCCCGGCTCCCACGCCGACCGCTTCAATGGCGGCGCTGGCGGCCCGTTGTAGGGCTGGATCGCGGCTCAGCCCCAGGTAGTCGTTGCTGGCTAGATCCAGGAGTGGACGCTCCTCGCCAGCGAACGCGGCCTGCCCCGCTGGCGCAAGGCTGCGGAGGCGCCGCCGCCGGGCTACGGGAAGCGCCTGCAGGTCAGCGGCCAGGGGTGCCAATGGATCGGTTGCGTCCATTGCCCCAGCTCGGCCCTCGGGTGAATGCCCTCAGTTTGCCCGTTTGGCTGGAGCCCATAGGATCTGCTAATGCCCAGCAGCAGCCCAACGGCCGACTCTTCAGAGGTGCCGCCCCTCGAGCAGCTGTTTCCCTTCAGCCTCGATGACTTTCAGCTGGAGGCGATTGAGGCCTTGAGCCAGGGCCACTCGGTAGTGGTGAGTGCCCCCACCGGCTCGGGCAAGACCTTGATTGGCGAGTACGCGATTCACCGCGCCCTGGCTCACGGTCAGAAGGTCTTCTACACAACGCCGCTCAAGGCCCTCTCGAACCAAAAGCTGCGGGACTTCCGCGAGCAGTTCGGGGCGGAACGCGTCGGTCTGATGACCGGGGACCTCACCGTGAATCGGGAGGCCTCCATCGTCGTTATGACCACGGAGATCTTCCGGAACATGCTCTACGCGGAAGCCGAGGCGGGCGATGACCCCTTGGCCGACGTGGAGGCCGTGGTGCTTGACGAGTGCCACTACATGAACGACTCCCAGCGCGGGACGGTCTGGGAGGAATCGATCATTCATTGCCCGCCGTTGGTGCAGCTGGTGGCCCTCTCGGCGACGGTGGCCAATGCCGAGCAGCTGACTGATTGGATCGAGGCGGTCCACGGGCCGACCCGGCTCGTCATGAGTGACTTCCGGCCGGTGCCACTGCAGTTCAGCTTCTGCAGTGCCAAGGGCCTTCATCCCCTGCTCAACGACGAGGGCACAGGGCTTCACCCGAACTGCAAGGTCTGGCGGGCCCCAAAAGGTCGCAACCGCCGCGGACCGAAAACCCCCAGGCCTCCGCAACCCGAGGCACCACCGCTGGCCTTCGTGGTGGCGCAGATGGCGGAGCGGGAGATGCTGCCGGCCATCTATTTCATCTTCAGCCGACGGGGCTGTGACAAGGCCGTGCGCGATTTGGGCAAGGTCTGCCTGGTGACCCCACAGGAGCAGGCCCGCATCCAAGAGCGCCTGGATACCTTTGTAGCGGCCACCCCGGAGGCGGTGCGGGACGGCGGCCATGACGATGCCCTGTTGCGCGGAATTGCGGCCCACCACGCCGGAGTTTTGCCGGCCTGGAAGGAGTTGATCGAGGAGCTCTTCCAGCAGGGTTTGGTGAAGGTGGTCTTCGCAACCGAGACCCTGGCGGCCGGCATCAATATGCCCGCCCGCAGCACCGTGATCTCGGCGCTCTCGAAGCGAACTGAGCGGGGACACCGTCCCTTGATGGGCAGCGAGTTTCTGCAGATGGCCGGCCGAGCGGGTCGCCGCGGTCTCGACTCTCAGGGCTATGTCGTCACCGTCCAGAGCCGTTTTGAGGGTGTTCGCGAGGCTGGGCAGCTCGCCACGAGCCCTGCGGACCCCCTGGTCAGCCAGTTCACCCCTAGCTACGGCATGGTGTTAAACCTGCTGCAGCGCTACGAGCTCGCCAAGGCGAAGGAGCTTGTGGAGCGCAGTTTTGGACGTTACTTGGCCACCCTGGATCTAAGCGAGGACGAGGCCCTCATAAGCGAGCTACGTGCGCAGCTCGGCGACCTTACCGACACCGTCGAGAACGTCGATTGGGAGGACTTCGAGGACTACGAGAAGCAGCGCGGTCGTCTGCGGGAGGAGCGCCGTCTGCTGCGGATCCTGCAGCAGCAGGCTGAAGAAACCCTGGCCCACGAACTGACCCTGGCCCTCCGCTTCGCCAGTGAGGGAACCCTGGTGAGCCTCAAGGCCCCGGTGCTGCGTGGCCGGGTCACCCCTGCGGTGATCGTGGAGAAGCAGCAGGGTTCAGGCCAGTTCCCGCTGCTCTGTTGCCTCACCGACGAGAATGTCTGGGTGCTCGTGCCCTGCAGTGCAGTGGTCAGCCTGCACGCCGATCTCACCTGCCTGCAGGTCAAGGATGTCGCCTTGCCTGAGCTGCATCGCGCGGGGGAGCTGCGCCACGGCGACCAGGCCAGTGGCGGTTTGGCTCTGGCCGTCGGGCACATGGCCCGGCGCCACGACATGGTCACCCCCCAGTACGACTTGGCGGGCGAGGTCCAGGCCCAGGCACATCTGGTGCGGGAGTTGGAGCTGGCTCAGGAGCTGCATCCCGCCCATGGCGCCGGCGATCGCAAAAAGCTCCGCAAACAGCGATTCCGTATGGAGGAGTTGGAGGCGGAGATCGCTGAGCGGCAGCGCGTCTTGCATTTCCGCGCCAATCGCCATTGGGAGACCTTTCTGGTACTGATCGACATCCTGCGCTTCTTCGGTTGTCTGGATGGCGACGAGGGTTTGGATCCAAGCGAGGTGGGCCGGACCGTGGCAGCTCTGCGGGGCGACAATGAGCTGTGGTTGGGGTTGGCGCTGATGAGCGGCCACCTCGATGAACTGGAGCCCGCCGACCTGGCCGCCGTGCTCGAGGCGATTTCCACGGAGGTCAATCGCCCGGATCTGTGGAGTGGCTACCCGCCGCCGCCCGCCGCCGACGAAGCCATGCACGACCTGCGCGGGATTCGCCGTGAATTGCAGCGGCAACAAGAGGCCGGCAAGGTCGTGATGCCGGTGTGGTTTGAAGGGGAACTGATGGGCCTGGTCCATGCCTGGGCCAAGGGCGTGAGCTGGAGCGACCTGATCGCCAACACCTCCCTGGATGAGGGTGATGTGGTGCGGATCATGCGCCGCACCGTCGATCTTCTGGCCCAGATTCCCTACTGCGAGGCCATCAGCGAACAGCTGCGCACCAAGGCTCGGGCCGCCCTCAAGGCCATCAACCGCTTCCCTGTGCGGGAACCGATTGATGGGGGCGTTGCCGATGGCGACGGGGCGAATCCCGCCACCGCCCGCCAAGGCGAAGCAGCGACGCTTAATTCCGCGGCCTGAGAACCAGCCAGACGATTAGGAGAAGCCCGGCGGTGCTGCCCAGCGTGTAAAGCCAGTCGGCATAGGGCGTCCAGAACAGGGCGAAAGCTGCAGTCATCGGCGTGGGTAGCGTGGCCGCGTGATGAATCCGTCCCGCATCCGCATCCTTGCAGTGGGCAAGTTGCGCAAGAGCTGGGTGCTCGAGGGGGCGTCCACCTTCCTCAAACGCATGCCGGGATTGCAGGTCCTGGAGCTCCGTGATGCTGGGATGGCCAAGGAGGCTGAGGCCATCCTGGCGACCCTGAAGCCCGACGAGCGCTTGGTGATCCTCACCCAAGAGGGACAAACGCTGGATTCGGTGGCGTTGGCCCAGCGCTTAGAGGGGTCCGGGTCGGAGCGCCTGGCCTTTGTGATCGGCGGCGCCGAAGGGATTGACCAGGCCTTGAAGGCCCGCGCCAGTTGGCGCCTGAGCCTCTCGCCCATGACCTTTCCGCATGAACTCGCTCGGTTGCTGCTCCTGGAGCAGCTCTACCGGGCGATGACGATTCAGCAGGGCGGGCCTTATCACAAGCCCTAGAGGAAACCGATCAAATTCCGAGGCGCTTCCAGATCACATCCAGGTTGGCCTGGTGCAGATCGGTGGAGAAGCAGTCCGCCAGTTGCTCGGTGTTAAGGCGTGAGGTCACTACGGCGTCCGCCTCCAGGTTGGCCCGGAAGTTGCCGCCCTCGGTGTTCCAGGCGGTGTGGGCGTTGCGCTGCACGATCCGGTAAGCGTCTTCGCGGCTGATGCCGGCTTCCACCAGGGCCAGCAGCACGCGCTGGCTGAACACCACGCCGCCGTAGACATTCATGTTGCGGGCCATGTTGCCGGGGTAGACCCCGAGGCTCTTCACGACTGAGGTCATCTCCCGCAGCATGAAGTGCAGGGTTACCGAGCAATCCGGCAGCATCATCCGCTCGACTGAGCTGTGGCTGATGTCCCGCTCGTGCCAGAGGGCGCAGTTTTCGAGGGCCGCCACGACATAGCTGCGCAGCACCCGAGCGAGACCGCTGATCCGCTCGCTGCGAATTGGGTTGCGCTTATGTGGCATGGCGGAGCTGCCCTTCTGCCCCTTGGCGAAGTTCTCCTCGACCTCTAGGACGTCCGTGCGCTGGAGGTTGCGGATCTCCGTGGAGAAGCGCTCGAGGGCGGCGCCCACGAGGGCCAGGGTTTGTATGTATTCCGCGTGGCGATCGCGGGAGATCACCTGGGTGCTGGCGGTGTCGGGCACTAGGCCAAGCTTGGCGCAGGCGATCTCCTCCACGCGGGGGTCGGTGTTGGCGTAGGTGCCCATGGCACCGGAGATTTGACCGACGCTGACCGCGGTTTCCAGGCGCTCCAGGCGCTCCTGGTTGCGCACTACTTCGGCCAACCAGCCCGCGACCTTGAATCCGAATGTGATTGGTTCACCGTGGATGGCGTGAGAGCGGCCGATCATCACCGTGGCCTTGTGCTCCCGAGCAAGCACCCGCAGGGCGTCGGCCAGCAGATCGAGTTCCTGGCGCAGCAGCTTGACGGAGGCCTTCATCTGAAGGGCTACACCGGTGTCGAGGACATCGGAGCTGGTCATTCCCACGTGGATGTGGCGACCGGCGTCACCCACGTGCTCGTTGACGTTGGTCAGGAAGGCGATCACGTCATGGCGAACCTCGGCCTCGATCTCGAGGATCCGCTCGACGCTGAAGCTGGCTTTTTCTTTGATCGTGGCTACTGCTTTTGCTGGGACACGGCCCAGTTCGCAGTTGGCTTCGGTGGCGGCAATCTCCACGTCCAGCCAGCTTTGGAATTTTGCCTGCTCGCTCCATATGGCGCCCATCTCGGGCAGGGTGTAACGCTCGATCAAGGCCGCGCCTGGCTCACATCAAGACCAATGTATGGAATGGCCTTTCGGGGCCCTAGGCGACGCTGGTGAGCTTGTGGTGCTCGACCTCCCACTGCACAAGGGGCCCCCAGGCCTGCTGTTGGACCCAGCAACGCCCTCCGCTGCAGCGCAACAGCTGGAACGGAGGCAGATCCGAGGGCTGATTGCGCAGTTTCACGAAGCTGCCCGGTTGAAGCAGCTCGACCACCTTCGGGTTATGGGAGTTGGGAGTACGGGCCACGGCGGTCCCCCGCGTTTGAGACATCCTCAGGAGTGTTCCCAGGGAAAGCCTTTCAGCACCGGTTTTTATTCCGTTTCGCTTCGAGCTTTGTGATTAAACGGGCTTGCGGCACGATGCGGAGGTGCTGGGCCGCTGCCCGATGGGTCGAAAGCGACGCTTGGATTTGCAGTTGGTGGAGCTGGGGCTCGTGGCCTCCCGCCAGCAGGCGCAGCAGCTGATCCGCGCCGGCAAGGTTCGCAGTGGTGATCGCATCCTCGATAAGCCCGGATTGGAGGTTCTGCCGGAGTTAGAGCTCCAGGTGGAGCAGCCCCAGCGCTTTGTCTCCCGGGGTGGTGAAAAGCTGTTGGCGGCGGTCGAGGCCTTCCCGTTGGCCCTCGATCAGCGGGTCTGCCTCGACGGCGGGATCTCCACGGGCGGATTCACGGATTGCTTGCTGCAGCACGGGGCGGCCCGTGTCTATGGAGTGGATGTGGGCTACGGCCAAACCGCCTGGAGTCTGCGCACCGATGAGCGCTTGGTGCTCAAGGAACGCACCAACCTGCGACACCTCCAACCGGAGGAGCTCTATGGGGAGGGGGACGTCTGGCCTGACTTCGCCGTGGCCGATGTCTCCTTCATCCGCTTGGCCTTGGTGCTTCCGGCCTTGGGTCGCCTGCTGCAGAGCGAGCGTCGCGAAGCGGTCTTCTTGGTGAAGCCCCAATTTGAGGTAGGGAAAGAGCGTGTCGGCAAAGGCGGTGTGGTTCGAGATCCCCTGGCCCATGCCGATGCCATTGCTGGGGTGATCGCAGCCGCCGAAGCCGAGGGTTGGCGTGGTTGTGGGGTGGTGGCCTCACCCATCACCGGACCCGCGGGGAATCACGAATACCTGCTGTGGCTGCGCGCTGGAGCCTGGGATGCACAAGAGCAAACCTCCGAAGCCCCGCCCGATGGGGAGGATATTCGGAGGTTGGTCGAGCTGACCATGAAGAGCTAGCTCAGATGGCGCTGTTGTCCTTGTCGCCGGTGCGGATCCGAACCACGGACTCCACAGGGCTGATGAAGATCTTGCCGTCGCCGATTTCGCCGGTGCGGGCGGCTTCTTGGATGGCATTCACCACCGTGTCGACGCGGGCGTCATCCACCACGATCTCCAGCTTGAGTTTCTGCAGGAACTCAACGGTGAATTCAGAGCCGCGGTAGCGTTCGACTTGGCCCTTCTGGCGACCAAAGCCGCGCACTTCGCTCACGGTCATGCCGACGATGCCGGCGTTCACCAGGGCCAGCTTCACGTCTTCGAGTTTGAAGGGGCGAATGATGGCCTCGATCTTTTTCATGTCTGAGAGCTGAAGTAAGTAAATTCTCTCAGGAAAATTCGATGATCGAGGGTTTTTGAGGACCTTCTGAAGGCACTACGGCGCAGTCCCAAGGCGGCTGGCGTGACCGTTGCTACAGCCGTGTGCGATGGGCTGCGATGCGTAGCATCCAACCTCAGGACGAGCGCTTGGATGACTGCGACCGCAACAACCCGTACTCCCCTCTACGGAGACCGCGCCATTGCTGAGGCGGAGCTGATCTGTTTCGACAATCCCCGGCCTGAGCGCCCATACGAAGTCTCGATCACCCTGCCGGAATTCACCTGCAAGTGCCCGTTCTCGGGTTACCCCGATTTCGCGACCCTCCGCTTGATGTATCAACCCGGTCTTCGGGTGATGGAGCTCAAGGCGATCAAGCTGTACGTGAACAGCTACCGCGATCAGTCGATCTCCCACGAGGAGGTCACCAACCGGATCTTGGATGACTTCGTGGCGGCCTGCGCTCCGGTCTGGATGCAGTTGGAGGCTGATTTCAATCCCCGCGGCAACGTTCACACCGTGATCCGGGCCAGCCACGGCATGCGTCAGCCCTGCTGAACCTCGGCAATCAGCAGCGGGAGTTCATTGGCCAGGGCGGTCAGGTTGCGGTTGCAGAGACCGGCCACATGCAGTTTCTCGTTGCCGGCTTCGGCGATCGCCCAGATCTGACGCGTTGCGATCAGGCTCAGGGCGCCGCCGGCCAGGGCGATGGCAAAACCGCCGTAGACCAGGGGAACCCCGGGGTCCCGTTTGAGCAGGATGCCGCTCGCCGGGATGACCCTCGCGATCCTTAGCGGGATCCCTTCCACCTCAACGGCTTCCCCGCCGGGGATGAGGTTGGCCAGGATTTCTGCCTCGGCCGAATAGGCCGTCACTGGACCCTGCTCACTGGAGAGGGCTAGGAGCACCGGGTTGCTGCCATCGGGCCGGGTCGGCAAGACGATTCCCCAGACTTGTTCCCCGAGTTGGGGGAAGCTCTGGAGCGGCAGCTCCAGGATCGGGCTTTTGCCGAGCTGCACCTCCAGGGCGGACAGGGCCCAATCCGCCTGGTAAAGGGTCATGCCGCGGTAACGCAGCGGATGGTTGACGCTGATTTCGGCGTTGGAGGCCGCCTGGCCCGGGCCGTGGGTCAATTTGAGGAGGGAGCTGAATTGCTCGGGCCGTCCCGCCGGGTCACGCTCCACGCCAAAGCGCTCGAGGCTGATGCTGACCTGGGTTTCACCTCGGCTGTTCATCAGCTCTAGTTCATTCCCGGGGGCGAGAAAGCGTTCCATCCGCTGGCCGCCGAGTGAGCCCCAGGCGGCGCCCACCATCAGCACGACCAGGCCGGCGTGGACCAGTAGGGGGCCAACCCGTCCGAGAACGCCCTTGCGGGCGGCCAGGCGGTCCCCGTGCGGTTGCAGTTCCCAGCCCCGGGCTTGGAGCAGGCCCTTTAGTCGCGAAAGGCTGGCCTTGGGGTCACTGACGTTGATGGTCTCAGCCAGGGTCAGCTTGCTCAGCTGTCTTGGGGTTTTGTAATCGATCCAGCGCAGGGCGGCCTGCAGCGCCGGCCACTGGCGGCGCCAGCTGCACAGGATCAGGGCGAGGCCCAGCCAGGCCAGCAGTACCAGGAACCAGCTGCTCGAATAAACGTGATCGAGCTGGAGCGACAGGATCGCGTCGCCATCGAACAGGCCCAGCCAGGGCTCCGCGTCGTAGATTTTGTGATAAAGCTCGGCTGCTTCCTTCTGGGGCACGAAGGTGCCCAGTCCGCTGGCCGCGGCGATCAGGATCAAGAGGCCAATGGCCACCCGCAGGTCGGAGATCCAGGCGATCAGTCGCTTCATCTGGGGGTGGAAGGGCCGGAGTAGAGGTTTTGGCTGAACAGGAGGCTTAGGTCCAGCGGGCCAGGAGGGTCAGGCAGCCGGTCACGAGAAGAACGACACCGCTGATGGGCGGTACCCATTGGCCTACGGAGCGCAGAGCGAGCAGCCGGGGTGCCCAGGCTGCGGCGGTGCCGGCCAGCAACAGCGGCATGACCTGGCCCGCTGCGAAGGCCGTGAGCAACGCGGCTCCGGTCAGGGGTGTGCCCGATTGAGCGACCCAGGCCAGCAGGACTGCTAGGACAGGGGTGGTGCAGGGGGACGCGGCCAGGCCGAAGGCCAGGCCCGCGGCGATCGGGGCGAGGGCCGGCGGGACCCGCTGACGCCATTGCTCTGGATCGGGGCCCGACGGAAGCTGCAGCGGCACGAGGCCGAGCAGATTCAGGCCCATCAGGACCGCTAAGAGGGCCACCAGGGTCGGCACAACGCCTGGGACCTGGCCGTAGATCCGTCCCAAGGCACCACTGCCGAGGCCGAGAAGAACCAGAGATCCGATGATACCGCTGCAGAAGCTCAGGCTGCGGGCCCAGGGGCGCTGGGCTCCGCCATCAAAGCCAGCCAGGTAAGCCAGCGTCACTGGCAGCAGGGAGAGCGAGCAGGGGCCCAGGCTCGTGAGCAGGCCGCCAGCAAAGACCAATCCGATGGTGAGCGGTCCCGGATGAGCAAGTGAACTGCTCAGCAGCTGCTCACCACTGCGGGCCCAATCCGCTAGGGCCTGAGCCAGCATCAAAAGGTCCGCCGCGCGAGTGGTCAGCCTATCGGCTGTACTGCCGCTTGGCTTGCAGGCGGCGGTTGCGGTGGGGCATACCTGGTTCCAGTCCCGCGCCCTCGAGGGAGCAGCGCAGCAGCAGCCCGGCAGTGAGAAGGCTGGAGAGCAGGGAGTTGCCGCCGTAGCTGATCATCGGGAGCGGTAGGCCGGTGGTTGGCATGGCACCACTGGCCACGGCGATGTTCAGGATCGATTGCCCCACGAGCAAGGTGGTGCAACCGATCGCCACCAGGCGCTGTTGGTTGCTTCTGCAGCTGAGGGCGATGCGCAGGCCAACGAAGCCAAACAGCAGCAGGAAGACCAGCAGCAGCAGGGAGCCGACGTATCCAAACTCCTCGGCAAAGACCGCGAAGATGAAGTCCGTGGTCTGGATAGGCAGGTACTGGAGCTTCTGGGTAGAGAGGCCATAGCCCTCGCCCCAGAGCCCTCCGGAGCCGATCGCGAGCAGGCTTTGCACGAGCTGATAGCCATCCCCCTGGGCGTCCTTCCAAGGGTTCAGAAAGGACGTGACGCGGATGCGCTGGTATTCGTTTATCGAGATACTCCCGATGGCTACGGCCAGACCCGCGCCGGCGGTGCCGAACATCGCCCAGAGCGGGAGGCCTGAGCCCAGGGCCATCAGCCAGAGCAAAATCCCGCAGAGGGAGGCCGTGCTCAGGTTGGGCTGCTTCAGGATTAAGGCCAGGGTGACGGCAAAGACCCCTAGCCAGAGCACCTTTTGATCATTGGAGATGCGTCTCCAATGGGAGAAGAGGGCTGCCCCCTGGAGGACGAGAAAGGGTTTGATCAGCTCGGTTGGCTGGATCTGGATGGGACCGATCACCAACCAGCGGCTGGCGCCATTCACGGTGCTGCCGATCAGTAGGGTGAGGGCCACCAGCACGGTCCCCACCAGCAGGACTGGCCCAGCCATCCGGAGCCAGCGCCTCAGGTTGATGCTGATGCCGGCATAGAGCAGGCCCGAACTCGCCACCATCCAGATGGCCTGGCGCTTTATGTAATAGCTGGCGTCTCCCATCTCCCGGGCGGCCACCCACCAACTGGCCGAGCCCAGGACCGCAAGGCCTAGGAGGCACCAGATCGCGATCATTCCCAGCAGCAACCGTGCTTCTGCTGGCCAGTGCTCAAACGGCACGGGGAGCAACGGTCTTTTCGCGGGCAAGGAGGTGCGGAAATTAGACACCGACTATCCCGTATTTCCAGTTCGCTTGCCAACAAAAAAGCCCGGCATGGCCGGGCTTTTTATGGGGGATTCAAGTGAAGGAATTAGTTACCCAGATTCACCTGACGGCGACCGGCAACGAGTTCAACTTTAAGAATCTTCCCCCCTTGCTTCATGATCCGCTGCTGTTCAGCGAACCAGCTTTCGTAGGGCACCCACTTGGTGAAGAAGGTGTTCTGCAGCTCGCGCTGCGTACGGGTCTTCTCGGGAGAAGGGATGCAGGCGGTGATTTTGAAGAGGCGCATGGCTTGATCCTCAGGTGTGCCAGAGGCAGGGATCAATTACCCAGGCCGGAGCTGATGTAGTCGAAGTACACGCCCATTTCACGACCAGCGTCGGGGCCGACCAGGGAAGCTGTCACTTCTTTCATGGCCTGGATGGACTGGACGGTTGCACCGATGGGCACACCCAGGGAGTTGTAGGTCTCCTTGAGGCCGTTAAGAACTCGCTCATCGAGGATCGAGGTGTCACCAGCCAGCATGGCGTAGGTGGCGTAGCGCAGGTAGTAGTCCAGGTCGCGGATGCAGGCTGCATAGCGACGGGTGGTGTACATGTTGCCGCCGGGACGGGTGATGTCGGAATAAAGCAGAGCTTTAGCGACGGCATCCTTGATGATGGCTGAGGCGTTGGCACTGATGGTGGCAGCGGCACGAACGCGCAGCTCACCGCTGGCGAAGTACTGCTCCAGACGGCCCATGGAGGTGCTGTCCAGATACATGCCCTGAACGTCAGCTTGGTTGATGACGTTGGTGATTGCGTCTTGCATGGAATCTTGTCTGAGGGGCGGTTATGTCAGGGAGAGAGCAGCCTCAGGAGAGGGCGCCAACGACGTAGTCGAAGTAGAAGCCGGCTTCTGCGGCGTCTTCGCCGGTCAGAAGGCTCATGGCGGCAATCTTCATTTCCCGAACGGACTCAGCAAGAGCCTCCAGGGGGGTGCCAAGGGAGCGATACATCTCCTTGGCGCCAATGATGCCGATCTCTTCGATCGGGGTGATGTCGCCTGCGATCAGGCCGTAGGTCACCAGGCGCAGGTAGTAGTCCATGTCGCGCAGGCAGGTCGCGGTCATGTCCTCGCCGTAGGCGTTGCCGCCGGGGGAGATGACATCAGGACGCTTTTGGAAGAGGGCGCCGCCTGCGGTCTTGACGATGCGCTCACGGCTTTCGCTCAGGACCTGAGCGACGCGAAGACGGCGCTGACCACCACTGACGAACGACTTGATTTGGTCAAGTTCGCCAGGGCTGAGGTAGCGGGCTTCGGCGTCCGCGTTGATGATCGAGTTGGAGACGATGCTCATGCAGTTCTGCCTCGAAACAAGCGGCCGCCTTGCGGAGACCGGTATCCGGTGGGTGGGTTAAGGGGGTGATCCGAGTTGGATCGAGCCTCAGGGTAAGAGCTGAGGGTGACTCGCGGAGTCGGTTGGGCGACCAGGTTTACAACGGTCAACAGTGACCATTGCCTGTGGCGCGTCCGCTCTTGAGAACTGGAAGATTCTCAGGTGCAAAGCGACCCTGAATCTGCCGCGGGTAACAGTTCTTCACTCCGCCTGAATTTTCACCGAAGCCCTTGCGGCGTGTGCGGTCTCGCTTGAGTTTTTATTGCTGTTCTGTCCAATAAAAAACCGCTCTTGCTAGTAGCTAGAGCGGTTATTAGAGATTATTCCTGGAGTAGTTGTGGTAATGAATTGTTGTTTGGTAACTGCTAGATCTTATCGTTTGTTGGTGGGTTTAATCCCGCGTTTCCGCGGTACAGAGATGCGGTGCGCTGCATTGTGGCTTGGGTTTTCCCATTCGAAGATTCCATGCCAGAAATGGTTGGGACAGTGGAGCCCACATCGGTAAATAGCTCCTTAAGTGCGGCGAATTGGCCAGAG
This sequence comes from Synechococcus sp., assembly GCA_047285805.1. GTDB lineage: Bacteria > Cyanobacteriota > Cyanobacteriia > PCC-6307 > Cyanobiaceae > Vulcanococcus. The sequence goes on from JBJBCN010000003.1 coordinate 935,484, forward strand.
CTGGCTCGTGTCGCGATAAAGGCTCTTGTCTCTTCAGGAGTTGTTGCTCGACCGAGGAGTGCTATCCCTGCCGCGGAAGCGGCGCGTAGCGGGGCCATCCTAGAAAGACGGTTTTGGAAAGCGTCAGACATTGCCACTGCTTCGATAAAGCCTCGGAGAGTGATGTCCTTGTTGCGAAGTTGTGACTCAGCCGTCAACTGCCTCTCGAAGGCAAAAGGAATTCGATTGAGCAGTTGCTTGTAGGTGGCATTTATAACAATAAGAAGTTCTGACTCAGTGAAGTTCTCGCTGAGTGTTAGTTGAGGTGTGATCCCTCCGCGTTTCAGGTATCCACTTGCATCGTTAGTGCGAAGAGCTTTCGCCATTAGGCTGGCTGATGTCAGCTCCGAGCCGGTTGAGGCTTGTGAACTAGGTGTCGAGCCGTCGAGTGAGAAGGGAGCTCGGCTTCCTTTTGTGGCTAGGAGGCCCCCCAAGTAAGAGATTTTGCTTGGAGTTGCCCAATTGCCTCTACCGGCAGAATGACTACCAACCAAATTTCTGGGAGTTACGTCAGCAGTTTTTTTGAAATTGTCCTGGATACGAGCATTTGGACGCTGACCAAGGGTTTGAGAGGCAATTGCAGAGGTGTCGACAGGTTTGCTGAATGTCGGTGTACGTCTTTGGGTGACGTCGGCCGGAGTTACGAAACGCTCGTAGGGGACGGTGTCCAGACCGAAGGCTTCCAGATATTCCGGGCTGTTGACCATGGCGTCGACGACGCCATAGAAGCCTTGGCGGGCTGCCACGTCGAAGTAGCTGTCGATTTCCCAGCGTCCGAATGTCGGCCGGCCGAGAATTCGGCGGTGCATCACTTCAACGGCCTTACAGATGTAAAGACCACTCCAATAGCGGCGGCGGAAGGCGTCGCTGCGCGCGACCTCAAGCACAAAATCCTTCAGGCCGATATCGCCGTTTTCTAGTCTGGTTTCGGCTGACTCAACCCGTTCACCGGCGTAGCCCGCGTTGCCCAGGATCTGGACGTAGACAGCCTTGATGACGGATTGGGTGCTCGATTCCGTAAATCGCACGCTCGATCGGGTTTGGACGCCACGGCGAGGAACCGAATTACCGCCGGTTGCGATTTGGGTTAGGCGGCGGGTCCTTGGACCAACCCGTCTTGGTGTGGAGCTTCTGAACTCAGGGCTATTCATCTGCCCTGGCTGCGCCATGCCATTGCCAATTAACAGACGACGTGTGTCGTAGCTCAGTGGCGCAGGACGCGTTGCGACGTTGGCCGTACCTGAGGGGAAGATCGCGCCATAGCTGAGCCCTAAGGGATCGTTGCCGCCGCCGTAGGGATGTTGATCGGCGTAGGGCTGGCGGTAGCTCGCGTAGAGGGTTATGTATTGAGGAGCACCCTCAAATGGTGCACTGAAGCGGAAGAGCTTGCGGTTGGAACCCCAGCCAGCACTTTCTTGGGCTTCTTCGCCGAGATCGCGCAGATAGGGAACCGTCTCTTCACCGAAGACCTGGGCATACTCCATCGAGTTGACCAGTGAATCAACGAGCCCGTTGAGACCTTGCTCGCTGACGATGCTGAAGTAGCGGTTGAATTCTTCCCGTGAGCTAATCCCCCGTCCCAGGAAGTGACGGAAGGCCAGCTCAACAGCGCGGCTGTTTGAGAAGGGGCCAAAAAACTGGGCCCGGTACTCCTTGCTTTTGCCGAGCGCGCGAATGTATTCGCGCATACTGAGGTCGCCCTTCGTAACCTGCGAGGTTTCGACCGAGCAGGGGTCTTGGCTGTAGGCCTTCGCGATGTCCCTTTCGAAGACCTGTCGGTAGGCCGCCCGAATGACCTCTGCTTTTTGAGCGCCACTCATGGCGGGCTTCATGTTGAAGCGCTGGACGTTGCCTTGGGCCGCCAGTGCGTAGATGGCTGGGAGCTGGAGGCCCTGATTCTCGGGGCTGCCAAGGCGCTGGCGAGCCGATGGGGTCGGAACTGACAGCTCTTCGAGCAGGACGTTGAAGCAGCCAATCAAGAGCTGGCGCGCTTCGGGCAGGTCCTTGAGCAGTTCGGCGGCACCGGCGCGCATTTCCTGCAGCGCGACGTTGGTGGCTGCTAGGGAGCAGCCCTTTTCGAGCACATCTCTCAATCCGCGCGTGTTCACGCGCAGGATGCTCGGATCGCCTGCAATGACCGCATACCCGACATAGCGAAGGAACCAAGCCATGTCGCGGACCGACTTGCGCATCCGCTCAGTCCCGTAGATGGCGACTGAAATGGGGCTGAAGCCTGTCGGGAGAATCACGCGGACATCGGCATCGCCCCCGCCGTCCAGCAGTCGGGTCAGAAAATTGCCGCGTTTCGAGTTGTCGCTGGCGCCCGAGAAGGTTTGAACCGAGCGCTGGAACGCCGCCTGGTCGGAGGCCAGCGGAGTTGCCGAGCTTGCCGCCGCGGGTGTCAGGGGCGCGTCGAGATAGGACAGCGGGGTGCCACCGGCAAAGATCCGGCTTGCTGCCCGAGCGACGATCGCTTCGGCATTGGCCGAAACCCGACGGGCTGCCTCAACCCGCAGCTGACCGCTTTGGAAAAAAGTTGTGAGGTTGCTGAGCTCACCTCCATCGGGGAAGCGGTCTTGCTGCTCCGCCTGACGAACGCTGGAGAGCGGCAGGGTGTCGAAGCGCTGAGGAGCAACCCTGCTGCTGCCGCTGCTGGCGGTCACAGTCATGGACGAAAGCGAACCTGGCCTGGGCAGGTTACGGCTGCCCCTCTGACCTCCCGGTCGGGCATGAACAAATGTTTGCAGCCCGTTGTCGGTTTCCCCTCAACCGGAGGACAAGCCATGAAATGCTCGGCCTCTGCGCATTCCCTTCCCGATTCGCTCCCAGCCATGACTCAGGGCCCTGCTGATGCCGCCACCCCGGTGGTGAGCGACTTCTATGACCGCTTCCCCTACCCAGGGGACCCTCTTCAAGATGGTCCCCCGCCTGGATACAACTGGCGCTGGTTTGTTGATGCGGCTTATTCGGCAGCCACCGGATCGCTACCCCCAGCACGTGTCAACGGAGAGCCCTTACGAATCCTGGATGCGGGGTGCGGCACCGGCGTTAGCACCGACTACCTCGCTCACCTGAATCCAGGGGCCGAGATTCTGGCTGTGGATATCTCGCCTGGAACGCTGGAGGTGGCTCGGGAGCGCTGTCGCCGCTCCGGTGCGTTTGAGCAGGCCCAGCTCCGTATCGAAAACCGGAGCCTGCTGGACCTATTAGGAGAGGGCCCCTTCGATTACATCAATTCTGTCGGGGTGTTGCACCACCTCCGCCAACCGGAGGCCGGACTGCGGGCCTTAGCCCAGTTGTTGAAACCCGATGCGCTCCTCCACCTGTTCTTGTACGCCGATGGTGGTCGCTGGGAGATCCATCGCACCCAGCGCGCTCTGAGTGCAATGGGCGCTGGTACGGAGGCCGAGGGCCTTCGCTTGGGGCGTCAGTTGATGGCTGATCTCCCCGCGCAGAACCGGCTCCGTCTCAATTACGAGCAACGCTGGGCCATCGACTGTGCAGCCGACGCGAACTTCGCGGACATGTACCTGCATCCCCAGGAGACCAGTTACAACCTGGAGCGCCTGATGGCCTTTGTAGCCTTGGCCGATTTGCAATTTGCAGGCTTCTCCAATCCAGCGGTCTGGGATCCCGCTCGGCTCCTGACGGGAGAATTGTTGGAGCGGGCTAAGGCTCTTCCTGCGGAGGCGCAATGGCGCTTGGTGGAAGACCTGGACCCTGACATCAGCCACTTCGAGTTCTTCTTGAGCAAGGGCCCGGTTCAGGTGCAGCGCTGGGATGAGGACAGCGCCGTGCTCGCAGCCAGGGGCTGCCGGAACCGTTGCCTCTGGGGCTGGCCAGGCCGCTCCCTTCTGGATTCCGATATGGCCCCCTTGGATCTGAGTGCCGAGGGATTGAGCTTGCTGGAAGTCCTGGAGCAGGCGGAGCCTGAGACGGCCATCGGTCAGCTTCCAGTGGACTGGTCTGATGCCCAGATCGCCTCTGTGGCAAGGGAACTGCAGCGTCAGAAGGTCCTTCTGCTTCGCCCGGCTTAGGGCGAGGCAGCGTGATAGATTCCGCGCGCCTTTTCAGAGCGAAGGCACCTTTGTTGGCGACTTCCTCTCCCCAGTCAGGTTTGGATGCTCCTCGCGAGCAGCCGAGTTCACTGGACGAGATGAATAACCAAGGAATGGTCCCGTCTTCTCCTCTGGAAACAGAGTCCTCAGAGGCCTCGTCTGCTTCCGAAACCGATTCGGTTTCCGGAGGCGGTGCTCACCTCGCTGACTTTGAGAGGCTTCAACGTCGCCTGATCGTCGCCACCCTGCTGGTCTCCGCCATTGCGGTTTCAGCCACGGCTTTGATCTACGACCTTCACATCGCCAGCAGTGTGCTGATCGGTGGCCTAGCCGGCGCCCTTTACCTCAGGCTTCTTGCCCGAAGTGTTGGAAAGCTCGGCAACGGTTCCAAGAAGGTCAGCAAGTTGCAGCTCCTCGTCCCCGTGGTTCTTGTGATGGCTGCGGCTCGCTTGCCCCAGCTCGAGTTGTTGCCAGCTTTGCTTGGCTTTCTGCTCTACAAGCCCGCGGTGATCCTCCAGGCACTCACAGATCGCTGAGCGCCAAAACCTTTTCAACGTCGCAACCGCGACCCCGAACGTCGACCCGATGGGTTCCTTGCCACTCGTTCTCCCCTTTGCCGAACTGGAGGTTGGTCAACACCTCTACTGGCAACTGGGGAATCTCAAGATCCACGGCCAGGTGTTTCTGAGCTCCTGGATTGTTATCGGAGCCTTGCTCGCCCTGGTGGTGGTGGGCACCCGCAAGATGGAGCGCGATCCACGCGGTGTCCAAAACCTCCTGGAGTTTCTCTGGGATTACATCCGTGACATGGCTCGCGAGCAGATCGGCGAGAAGGCCTACCGCGATTGGCTTCCTTTCATCGGCACCCTGTTCCTGTTCATTTTCGTGAGCAACTGGGGTGGTGCCCTTGTCCCCTGGAAGCTGATTCATCTACCCAGTGGCGAGCTCGGCGCTCCGACCGCTGATATCAACACCACGGTTGCTCTCGCGCTGCTGGTGTCCTTGGCCTACTTCTATGCAGGCCTGAGCCGGAAGGGCTTCCGCTACTTCGAGTACTACGTGGAGCCGACTCCGATCATGCTCCCGTTCAAGATCGTTGAGGACTTCACCAAGCCCCTCTCGCTCTCTTTCCGTTTGTTCGGAAACATCCTTGCCGACGAACTCGTTGTTGCAGTTTTGGCTTTCCTCGTGCCTCTCGTGGTGCCCCTACCTGCAATGTTCCTCGGCCTCTTCACCAGTGCCATCCAGGCGCTGATCTTCGCCACCCTCGCCGCTTACTACATCGGTGAGGCGGTTCACGAAGAGCACCACTGATCTCGCATCAGTCCGTCAGATCGGGGTCCCTCGGTCTGGCAAACTCTCTGCGCGCAGGTCCGGTTCAATCCGGGCCCACCTCGGTTCCCTCCAGGTGTCCCAGGCGCAGGGATAACGTCCCGGTCCCAATCCGCGCTCTCCCAGCGCCCCACATCCTTCGTTCCACCATGGATTCCATCACCTCCGCCGCGTCTGTTGTCGCTGCTGGTCTGGCTGTCGGCCTCGGCGCCATCGGCCCTGGTATCGGTCAGGGCACCGCTGCAGGCGGCGCTGTCGAAGGCATTGCTCGTCAGCCCGAAGCCGAAGGCAAGATCCGCGGCACCCTGCTGCTGTCCCTGGCCTTCATGGAAGCTCTCACCATCTACGGCCTTGTGGTCGCACTGGTGCTGCTGTTCGCCAACCCCTTCGCTGGCTGATCGCGCTTGAGGTGACGAGGGACGGGTGGTTTTCAGTTCGCTGAACCGCTCATCCCCTCCATCCTTTGCCTAAGCCTTTAGCTTCCGCCGCCGTCCCGCGGCCCGCTTCAACCGCCCGCACCCCTGCCTCATGACCAGCTGGCTTTTGCTAGGTGCAACGGAGGGAGGTCTCTTTGACCTCGACGCCACCCTGCCTTTGATGGCAGTTCAGGTGGTTCTCCTCACCTTCATCCTCAATTCCCTGTTCTTCAGCCCCGTCGGACGGGTCGTCGAAGAGCGGGAGGGTTACGTGACCACCAGCCGTGCGGAGGCCAAGCAGAAGCTGGCCCAAGCCGAACGCTTGGAAGCTGACCTCAAAGAACAGCTCAAGGACGCACGTCTGTCCGCCTCGAAGCTGATTCAAGAAGCGGAAGCTGATTCCGACAAGCTCTATCGCGAGGCCTTGGGCGCAGCCACCGCTGACGCCAATACCGCCCGCGAGCAGGCACGCCGCGAAATCGATGCCCAGCGCGAGTCGGCCATGAGCCAACTCAAGACTGATGCCGACAAACTCGGTGACCTGATCGTCGACCGTCTGCTGGCAGCCCGATGACCATCCCTTCTCTATTCGCCAGTCATGGTGCCTTTGGTCTGAACCTTGACGTGTTCGAGACCAACATCATCAACCTGGCCATCGTCATCTTCGGCCTCTACAAGTTTCTGCCTAACTTCCTGGGCAGCATCCTGGAGCGTCGTCGCGCGATCATTCTCGCCGACCTCAAAGACGCTGAAGAGCGCCTCAGTTCGGCCACCACAGCCCTGTCTCAAGCCCAGAATGATCTGGCCGCTGCCCAGCAGAAGGCTGAACAGATCCGTGTTGACGGTAAAGCCCGGGCTGAAGCCATCCGCCTTGACTCCGAGAAGCGCACCATTGAGGAGATGGCCCGTCTCAAGCAAGGCGCCACTGCTGATCTCAACGCTGAAGCCTCCCGGGTTAGCAACCAGCTCCGCCGCGAGGCGGCTCGACTTGCCATCGAGAAGGCACTCGCCACCCTGCCCGGCAAGCTCAACGCTGATGCCCAGGTGCAGCTGGTGAATCAGTCCATCAAAACGTTGGGGAATGCCTGATGCCGCTGCTCAACACCGTTACGACCCCCTACGCCGAGGCCTTCCTCCAAGTGGCCGAGAGCCGCAAGGAAGCCGATGAGGTCATGGAACAGGCCAAATCTGTTCTGTCCCTTTGGAAGGAGTCTCCTGAGTTCCGGGATGCTATGGGCTCCCCCGTTCTTGAGGTTTCCGCCAAGAAGGCTGCAATCGACAAGCTCTTTGCTGATCAGCTCAAGCCTTCCTTCCTCAACCTGCTGAAGCTGCTGGCTGACCGCCAGCGCATCGGCATGCTCGATGCCGTGCTGGATCGCACCCTCGAGCTCTACCGCGAGCAGCGCAATATCGCTCTCGCCTCTGTCACCTCCGCCGCTGCCCTCAATGAGGAGCAACAGGCTGAGCTCAGCAAGAAGGTTCAGGCCGTTGCCGGTACCGACAAGCTGGAGATCAATCTGAGCGTCGACCCAAATTTGATCGGCGGTTTCGTCGTCAAAGTCGGCTCCAAGGTGATTGACGCCAGCCTCGCGGGTCAGGTGCGTCGCCTCGGACTGGCGCTGGCCAAGGTGAGCTAGCTCCGCACCCGAACCCCTTTCTCACCCCTCGTCCCCAACCCCAACGCCTCCAATGGTTTCCATCCGCCCCGACGAGATCAGCGCGATCCTCAAGCAACAGATCGCTGATTACGACAAGTCGGTCTCCGTCAGCAACGTCGGCACCGTGCTTCAGGTCGGCGACGGCATCGCCCGCGTCTATGGCCTCGAGCAGGTCATGGCCGGTGAGCTGATCCAGTTCGAAGACGGCACCGAAGGCATTGCTCTCAACCTCGAAGACGACAACGTCGGCGCGGTGTTGATGGGTGAGGGTCGCGGCATCCAAGAGGGCAGCACTGTCAAGGCCACCGGCAAGATCGCCTCGGTGCCCGTTGGCGATGCGATGCTCGGCCGTGTGGTGAATCCCCTGGGTCAGGCCATCGACGGTAAGGGTGACATCCCCAGTAGCGAGACCCGCCTGATCGAGTCCATGGCGCCTGGCATCATCCAGCGCAAGTCGGTGCATGAGCCCATGCAGACCGGCATCACCGCCATCGACTCAATGATTCCCATCGGTCGTGGCCAGCGCGAGCTGATCATTGGTGACCGCCAAACCGGTAAGACCGCCATCGCGATCGACACGATCATCAACCAGAAGGGCGAAGACGTTGTTTGCGTCTACGTCGCAATTGGTCAGAAGGCCGCTTCCGTGGCCAACGTCGTCGAAGTCCTGCGTGAGAAGGGCGCCCTCGATTACACCGTGATCGTGGCTGCCAATGCCTCCGAGTCCGCTGCGCTTCAGTACCTGGCTCCCTACACCGGCGCCGCCATCGCTGAGTCCTTCATGTACAAGGGCAAGGCCACCCTGGTCATCTATGACGACCTGACCAAGCAGGCCCAGGCTTACCGCCAGATGTCCCTTCTGCTCCGTCGTCCCCCCGGTCGTGAGGCTTATCCCGGCGACGTCTTCTACTGCCATAGCCGTCTGCTCGAGCGCGCCGCCAAGCTGAGCGACGCCATGGGTAAGGGCTCCATGACCGCACTGCCGATCATCGAAACCCAGGCCGGTGATGTCTCGGCCTACATCCCGACTAACGTGATCTCCATCACAGACGGTCAGGTCTTCCTCAGCTCCGACCTCTTCAACTCTGGCCTGCGTCCCGCCATCAATGTGGGTATCTCCGTGAGTCGGGTGGGTGGTGCTGCCCAGACCAAGGCCATCAAGAAGATTGCCGGTACCCTCAAGCTCGAACTGGCTCAGTTCGACGAACTGGCTGCCTTCTCCCAGTTCGCGTCCGACCTGGATGCCGCAACTCAGCAGCAGCTGGCCCGCGGTAAGCGTCTTCGTGAGATCCTTAAGCAGCCCCAATTCAGCCCCCTGATCCTGGCCGAGCAGGTCGCCGTGGTTTACGCCGGCGTAAAGGGCCTGATCGACGAAGTTCCCGTCGAGTCCGTTGTTCAGTTCTGCCGCGAACTCCGCGAGTACCTGAAGACGAACAAGCCCGAGTTCATCAACAAGATCCAGGCCGAGAAGGTCCTCAGTGAAGACACAGAGTCCATGCTCAAGGCAGCCATCAACGAAGTGAAGTCTTCGATGCTGGCTGCGGCCTGATCCCTGACGGTTACCCCGGAGAGTCCAATCCATGGCCAACCTCAAGGAGATCCGCGACAGGATCAGTTCCGTCAAAAACACCCGGAAGATCACCGAGGCCATGCGCCTCGTGGCAGCCGCCAAGGTCCGTCGGGCCCAGGAACAGGTTCTGCGTAGTCGTCCGTTCGCCGATCGTCTTGCTCGTGTTCTGGAGAACCTCCAGACCCGCATGCAGTTCGAGACCGCCGACGCGCCGCTGCTCGAGAACCGCGACGTCCGCACGATCACCCTGCTCGCCGTTACCGGTGACCGCGGTCTGTGCGGCGGTTACAACGCCAACATCATCAAGCGCACCGAACAGCGTCACGCTGAGCTGAAGTCTCAGGGGTATGACGTGGATCTGGTTTTGATCGGCGGCAAAGTCGCCTCCTATTTCCAGAACCGCGCTAACCAGTACACGATTCGCGCCACCTTTACGGGCCTCGAACAGGTTCCGAGCGCTGCCGAAGCCGGCAAGATCGCTGACGAGGTGCTTGCTGAATTCCTCTCGGCCTCGACCGATCGTGTGGAGATCATCTTCACCAAGTTCATCAACCTGGTGAGCTCCAAGCCTGTCTCCCAGACGCTGCTTCCCCTAGATCCCCAGGGCATCGCCAGCGCGGACGATGAGATCTTCCGTCTCACCACCCGTGACGGTCAGCTTGGCGTTGAAACCGGCACGGTCAACAACGACCAACCCTCCCTGCCCTCTGATCTGGTCTTCGAACAGAGCCCTGATCAGCTGCTGAACGCCCTGCTGCCTCTGTACCTGCAGAACCAACTCCTGCGTTCGCTGCAGGAAGCGGCCGCCTCCGAGCTCGCCAGCCGGATGACCGCCATGAACAACGCCAGCGACAACGCCAAGGCCCTCGCGAAGTCCCTGACCCTTGACTACAACAAGGCTCGTCAGGCCGCCATTACCCAGGAAATCCTGGAAGTGGTTGGTGGCGCGGCCGCCATGGCCTGAGCGTTCTTGCTCCGCTGTCTTAAGCCCTCCCCTCGGGGAGGGCTTTTTTGTGGCCGGACTCCCGCATCGCAGGATGACTACAGCGCCTGCGCGTCATGACGCTTTCCTTGCAACCTCTGTTCCCGTTGGCTCTGGCCACGGCGCAGCTGCCCTTGGATCCCATGGATTCCGTCCTGCTGCTCCAGGACGTCTTGGCCATGCGCGGGGAGGAGAGCGGTAACCCCAATCCGCTCAGTGCCTGGACCGGTGACATCAACGGCATCTGGCAGGTGCACGAGCTCCCTGCTTTTGCAGCCATCAGTGAGCTGGTGCGCCGGCACGCGTGGGAGTACCTCGCGCAGCTCGGTTTTCGGTGCGATCAAGTCGCCCTTCACATCCAGCGGGCCTGGCCTGTCGTCAGTGAACCTGGGCAGGTGGTCGGGCGGCACCACCATCCCAACGCACACCTGAGCGCCATCGTCTATCTCAACGGGGATGGCTCAGGCCGAAGTGGTTGCCTACGGCTTTACCCCGCCCGCCAAAGCAATGAATTGGTGCCGGGTCTGGCCGTGGGCCATGGCGGGCCCCTCGACGGTGCGATCAGCTGGAATGCTCCCCATTTCGATCTGGCCCCCCGGACTGGACTGCTGGTCCTTTTCCCGGCAGCCACCGACCACGCCGTGACGGCCAATGAGGATGACAATGACCTTCGGGTCTCCTTGGCTTTTGATTTGGCCCTCAGCGCCCCCCCCGGCGGGGTGCCCCCGGAATATTTGGCCCCCCACCCCCAGCAGTGGAGCCCTCTCGGTGGGCCGTGATCCTGGAGAATAGGGATCTTCTGGACTGAGCAGCTTCATCCATGGGCGAGACCTACACCGTTGTCTGTGAACTCAACGGCGCTAGCCACAGCTTCAGCTGCGCCGCCGACCAGACTGTTCTCGCTGCTGCTGAAGCCGCCGGCATTCCCGTCCCCAGCTCTTGCTGCTCCGGTGTCTGCACGACTTGCGCGGCCGTCGTTAAAGAGGGTTCCGTGCATCAGCCCGACGCCATGGGAGTCAAGGCAGAACTCCAGGAGAAGGGCTTTGCGCTGCTCTGTGTGGCCTTCCCCCGCAGCGACCTCAAGGTGGTCGCCGGCCAGGAGGACGCCCTCTACGAAGCCCAGTTCGGTCAGTACCAAAAGTGAGCCCGGGGCTCTCTGGTTTTCGCTCCCTGGCGCTCACGCTCGTCTGTGAACCCGGTCCGCTCCTGCCCCAGATCGAGGCTGCGTTGCGGACCCATGGCATGCCCCTCCGGTGGGCGATTACCGAGGCGGCCTGCCGGCCCGATGGCCGGCGCCAGCTGACCCTCGAAGCGATGGTTCACCAGCCCGCCCTGCTCGTATGACCCGTCCTGGGGAGCCCCTGCCCACCTTGATGGTGGTGCCCACGGGCATCGGCTGTGAGGTGGGCGGCTACGCAGGTGATGCGGTACCCGCGGCTCGACTGTTGGCGGCCGCAAGTGGCTGTCTGATCACCCACCCCAATGTGATGAATGGGGCCTCGCTCTATTGGAGTGACCCGCGCATTCACTACGTCGAGGGATCGAGCCTCGATCGTTTTGCGGCTGGAGAGCTGGCTCTCGAACCGGTGCGATCCCAGCGCATTGGTCTGCTGCTCGATGCCGGCCTCCAGGAGGACTTGTGCCTCCGCCACCTGCAGGTCGCCGACGGATGTCGGGCCAGCCTTGGCTTAACGCTTGGACCCGTTGAGACCACAGCCGCCCCAATCGGCGTGAGTCTCAGCCAAGGGGAGAGTGGCGCGAGCTGGGGACAACTTGAGCGCCCTGATGTCTTGCTCGCGGCTGGGGAGCGCCTGCGGGACGCCGGTGCCACGGCCATCGCCGTCGTTGCACGCTTCCCCGATGACCCCGATAGCGAGGCCCTGACGGCCTACCGCCAAGGGGGCGGCGTCGATGCCTTGGCTGGCGCGGAGGCCGTGATCAGCCACTGGCTCAGCCGGCAACTGAACCTGCCCTGCGCCCATGCCCCAGCCCTGAGCCCCCTGGAGATTGACCCCCAGTTGGACCCTCGGGCGGCTGGAGAAGAGCTCGGCTACACCTTTCTGCCCTGTGTCCTCGTGGGCTTGAGCCGGGCTCCGGCGCTCTGGCCCGCGGCCGGGGCCCCCGCGGGATCGATTCTCCCCGATCAAATTGGTGCCGTGGTGGCCCCGGCCGGTGCCCTGGGGGGTGCGGCGGTGTTGGCCTGCGCGGAGCGCGGTGTTCCGGTGATTGCCGTTGAGAACCCTTGCGTCCTTTCGGTCACGGCCGAGGCCTTGGGGATCGAGGTGCTCCCGGCGTCCAGCTACAGCGAAGCGGCGGGTTTGCTGCTGGCCCTGCGGGAGGGGATGAACCCTGATTCCCTGCAGCGTCCCTTGGGGCGGCTCGGCTGATGGCTGGCTTTGGCACGTCCGCTCAGCCCTGTCCCTGCGGGGGGGAGCGTTACGCCAACTGTTGTAAGCCATTCCACCTGGGTACAGCACGTCCTGAGACCGCTGAGCAGTTGATGCGTTCGCGCTACAGCGCCTTCAGCCGGAACCTGATCGACTACTTGATCGAGACCCACCCCTCCTCAGAACCCATGGCCGAGCGTCGCCAAGCCCTGAAGGTGAGCAACCGCGGCGTCCGCTGGACTCGGCTGCGGATCAGCGCCACTGAGGCTGGGGGGCCGGCCGACCTGAGCGGCATGGTGACCTTTGAGGCCCACTACCGCCAAGCCGGCCAGATGCACGTCCTGAGGGAGTGCTCCCGTTTTGGCCGCGAGGGTGAGGTGGCAGGCGGTCGTTGGCTCTATCTGGCGGCTTAGGGCTAGTTCAAGCAGGCCATCGGGTGACGGTTGCCCACTCCCAGGGCTTTGGCGACGCCGGGATGGCAGACGGAGCCACCGACGGTGTTCAGGCCGGAGACCAGTTCGGGCCGGTCGGTGACTGCTTCGATCAGCCCCCGTCCGGCGATCGCCAGGATGTAGGGCAGGGTGACACTGACCAGGGCTTCGGTGGAGGTGTAAGGCACGGCGCCAGGCATGTTGCCAACGGCGTAGTGCTGCACGCCGTGGATCGTCATCACCGGATCGGTGTGGGTCGTCTCCCGGCTGGTGGCGATGCAGCCCCCCTGGTCGATGGCGACATCGACGATCACGGAACCGGGCTGCATCTGTTTGACGAGGTCCTCGCTCACCAGGGTGGGGGCTCGATCACCTGGACGCAGCACCGCGCCGATAACGAGGTCGGCGCTGGGAATCAGCCGCTCCAGGCGGCCGACGCTGCTGACCAGACTCACCATTCGCCCCTGTCGCGCTGGCTCCAATTGCCGTAGCCGCTCGGGGGAGAGATCTAGGAGCAGAACTTCTGCGTCCATCGCTGCGGAGACCCTGGCTGCATTCCAGCCGACGCTGCCGGCCCCCAGGACCACCACCCGGGCGGGGCGAACGCCGGTGCAGCCGCCCATGAGTACGCCGCGCCCGCCGTGCGGTTTCTCCAGCAGGTGCGCTCCCACCTGGGCTGCGAGCCGGCCGGCGATCTCGCTCATCGGCGCCAGCAGGGGCAGGCTGCCGTCGGAGAGCTGGACCGTCTCGTATGCAATGGCGGTGGTGCCGGCCTCGATCAGGGCTTGGCCGACAGCGGGGTAGGCGGCGAGGTGCAGGTAGGTGAAGAGCACCTGATCGGCTCGGAGGAAGGGGAATTCCTCCACCTGGGGCTCCTTGACCTTGACCACGAGGTGGGCACCCCAGGCCTCCTCGCGGCTGACCAGTTCGGCCCCGGCGGCCAGGTAGGCCGCGTCCTCGATACCGGCGCCTGCTCCGGCGTTCTGCTCCACCCGAACCGAGAGGCCATGGCTCACCAGCTCGCGCACGGCGTCTGGCGTCAGGGCTACCCGCTGCTCATCGGGTTTGACTTCCCGTGGCACCCCGATGCTGGATATCGGTGCGATGGAGCCGGCCATGGCAGACCTTCGATCTCCTCCACCATGGCGGTGGTCGTCGCCTCTGGCTACTGGCCGGCCGCCGCGATGGGCATCCGCCAACCGCTCCCGAAGGCCCGCGGGCTGAGCTTGAGCACCGGCGGCGCCTGGCGCCGCTTGAACTCGGCTCGACGCAGCAGACCCATCACCCGCTCGGCGAGAGCAGGATCCGTGCCCTGTTGGCTCAACTCTTCGGGGCTTTTGTGCTCTTCGAGTAGGACCTTGAGCAGTGGATCGAGAACGGCGTAATCCGGTAGAGAATCGCTGTCCTTTTGATCGGGGCGCAACTCAGCGCTGGGGGTTTTTGCGCGAATCGCCGCTCCGATCAATTCTCCTTTTGCCGGTAGTCCCAGCTCCTGGCGCACCGCTTGTGCGGCCTCCGAGTCGATCCAGTCGCAGAGATGAAACACGGTGGATTTGTAGAGGTCGCCGATCACTGCGAGCCCCCCATTCATGTCGCCATAGAGGGTGCAGTAGCCCACGGCTAGTTCGCTCTTGTTGCCCGTGGTCAGCAGCAGTTGCCCCTGTTGGTTGGCCACCGCCATCAGCAACGTGCCGCGGATGCGGGATTGCAGGTTTTCCGCCGTCACGCCCGCCGGCGTTCCCCCCAAGGGAGCGCTCAAGGCGGTATCAAACCCCCCCATCAAGCCCTCGATTGGCACGGTTTGGGTGTGGATGCCCAGCCGTTTGGCGAGGTCCAGGGAGTCGTTGATCGACCCCTCGGAATTCCAGGGGGAGGGCATCAGCAGCGCTTGCACCTGCTCGGCGCCGAGAGCCGCCGCCGCAAGCACCGACACCAGGGCGGAATCGATGCCGCCGCTAAGGCCCAGTAGCGCTTTGCCGAAGCCGCACTTGCGCGCGTAATCACGCACCCCCAGCACCAGGGCCCGCAGAAGCAGTTCCTCATCAGAGGGGATGGCGGCCGCATCGGCGGTCGCGCCGGGTTGCCAGCAGGCCAGATCCGCTGCGCCGAAGGCCAGCTGCGCACCCACGGCTCCGTTAGCGGTGCTGACGAAGCTTCCGCCATCGAAGATCAGCTCGTCATTGCCTCCCACCTGGTTGACGTAGATCACCGGAGCGCTCAAACGCTGGGCCGCACTCTTCGCGAGCTCCCGCCGTAGTTGCGGTTTGCCCTGGCCGAAGGGGGAGGCCGAGAGATTGATCAGCAGGTCTGGGGCCATGGCCGCCAAGTCCCCGACGGGATCTCCACCGAGCAGCCGTTGGCTGTGCAGTTGCTCCTCGACCCAGAGGTCCTCGCAAATCGTCAGGCCCAGGCGCCAGCTGCGGCCGTTCCGCTCGAGCTCCAGCAGGCAGGGCTCTTCGGCCGGGCGGAAGTAGCGCCGTTCATCGAAGACGTCGTAGCTGGGAAGCAGGCGTTTGCGCGCCACGATCCACCAGCTGCCCTTTTCCACCAGGGCCACGCTGTTGAACAGATCCGGTTGCTGGCCATCGCGAACCGTTTCGCTGACCCCCAGCAGCAGTGCCTGCTCAGCCGGGAGATCGCGGGCGAGCGCATGCAGCACGTCGTCCTGCCGTTGCCGCAGGGACGGCCGCAGCAGCAGGTCCCGCGGGGGATAGCCCCAGAGCGCCAGTTCCGGCGCGACCACCAGATGGGCTCCGTCTGCTGCTGCGCGGCGGCAGGCCGCCAGCAGTTGGACGCCATTGCCTCTCAGGTCCCCCACCAAGGGATTGATCTGGGCCAGGGCGATGAGCATTAGGGAGCGATCTTTGCGGTGAGACCATAGAGATTGTGCTTGAGCAGTTCCGGCCAGAGCACCTTGGGAATAGACCGGCTGTCCTCTCCGCCGCGAATTGCGGAGCTGGCCGTGGCTGGGACAGGCAGCTCCAGCAGTTCAACCGCGGCTCCCAGCTCCCGGAGCCGCTTGAGCGCGCCATCCGCGATGGGGTGCCCCTGGCGCGGCACCACCGTCAAGCGGCAGCGTTGCAGTAGTGCTTGGGCCTGAAACCAGCTGGGGATTTGTCCGGCTAGATCGCCACCGACGACGAACACGAGCTCCCCATCGGGCCAGCGCTTGGCAGCGCGATCGAGGGTTTCAATCGCTTTGGGACTGCTGAGGTCCTGGGCGAGTTCGATCTGGGGGCTGCCCAGGCTGTCGATCAGCGTGCCCAGCAACTGGGCACGCAGCGGCAAGGGAGCCTCGTGCTGTTTGAAGGGGTTGTCGCTGGCCCAAGCCAACACGTGGCCGTAGCGCTGGGCGAGGCCAAGCAGCAGCGCCCGATGCCCTTCTGTCGGCGGGTCGGCACTAGTGCCGAACAGGGCTAGCTCGCCTCCGCTCACGGCAGCAGGTTGCCGGACGGGATCGCGCCCCCACCCATGCGCTGCCACTGCTGCAGCCAGTCGCGCACCTGCGGTTCCTGGCCCGCTAAGCGCCGCAGCAGGGACGCGGGCCGAAAGCGGCCCCGTTGAGAGCTGCGCAACAGCTCCGCCGCCGCCAAACGTCCTGTGCGACGGGTGCTATAGACGGCAAGGGCGGCTTGGGCCATGGCCACCGGCGCGGCAGGGGCCAGGCTTAGCCCACCACTGAGGGGGGCCGCCAGGAGTAGCACCTGCCGTAGTCCCCCAAGCAGCAGTTGGATGCCCAATTGCGTCCCCCCCAGCAGGGCGTTCTGGGCGGAGAGCCGCGTCAACAGGGCCCGGGCCCCGCTGCTGCTCATCTCCAGGTCGTAGAGCTTGCAGAGCTGCAGCACTAGCGCGGTGTCGATCGCAAAGCCGCCGGCGAGATCCAGCAGCAGCAGCGGGTTAGCCGCCACTCCCGTGGCTTTCATCGCCGCATAGCGACCGATAAGTCCCTGGGCGGCGGCCTTGCCGCGCTTCAGGCGCCAGGCGTGCAGGCTTTGGCTGAAGCGATCGGCGGCCCTGAGCCCGTTGAGGCCCAGCAGCAGCGAGCCCTGGTCCTGGAGCAGCTCCAATAGGGCCGTGCGCAAGGGGTCGATGCGGGCCGGTTGCGGTTCGCTGCGCACCCGGCCCCCCTCCAGCAGGACCGCCCTCCGCGGGGCGGCGGCCACCGGCAGGATCTCAATATGCTGTGCCTGGAGGGGCAAGCGGGAGCGGATGCTCTTGATCAGGGCCGCCCGCTCACCGCTCGGCCAGTTGTCGATGCGATTCAGCACCAGCAGCACCGGTTTGCCGGCGCTGAGCAGCTGCTCGATCGCCTCGGCTTCCGGGGTGCTTAAGTCGCTGTCGAGTACGAGCAGGACCAGGTCCGCCCCAAGAGCGACCCGAGCCGCCAGGCGATGCCGGGCCCGGGCGGCGATCTCATCAATGCCTGGGGTGTCCACCAACTCGATCTGACTGAGCTCTGGCACCTGCACCCCCCAGGCTTCGCGCTGCTGGCGGCGGGTGCAGCCGTGGGCCACATCCGTGGCGAAGACCGGCTTCTCCAGCAGGGCGTTGAGCAGGCTGGACTTGCCCACGCCCACCCGGCCAAAGACCGCCACCCGCAGCCGGCGCTCTTTAAGGGCCAACAACTGTTGATCCAGGGTCCGCAGTTCCGGCTCGAGCAGCGAACGCTCCCGGTCGCTCAGTCGCAGGTCTCCCCTCCACTGCGAGAGCAGAAGCGCGCAGCGTTCAGCGGTGGAGGGTTGAGGCAAGGTCACGGGCCTGTACGCCATGCATTGAAGCGGTTGTGCCATCGTCGCGCTCAGCACCGCTCGCTTCCATGTCGCTCGCCCCGGACGTTTTTGCCCAGCGCCGTGCTCGCTTCTTTGAGGCCCTCGGTGGTGCCGCCGCGGTGATTCCCGCCGCTCCGCTGGTGACCCACCATGCCGACTGCGAGTGGCCGTTTCGCCAGAACAGTGACTTCTGGTATCTGACGGGCTTCGATGAGCCCGACGCCGTCGCCCTGTTTCTGCCCCACCGGCTCGAGGGGGAGCGATTTGTTCTGTTTGTCCAGCCCAAGGAACCCAGCGCCGAGGTCTGGATGGGATTCCGCTGGGGCTGTGAAGGTGCCGTGGAGCGCTTTGGCGCTGACCTGGCCCACCCCCGGGAGGAGCTGGCCGAAAGGCTCGCGGACTACTTGCGCGGTGCCGAGGGCATTGCCTTCCGGGTGGGCAAGCACCCCCAGGTCGAACCACACGTGTTGCAGTCCTGGGCCGGCCAGCTCGATCGCGCGCCCCGCAGCGGTGCGGCGGCCCTGGGCCTGGTGGCGCCCTGCCCGCTGCTGCATGCACTGCGGCTACGCAAGAGCCCTGAGGAGATCATGCGCATGCGCGAAGCGGCGCGCATTTCCGCCGAGGCCCATGAACTGGCCCGTCAGGTGGCTCGCCCGGGGCTGAATGAGCGCCAGGTGCAAGGGGTGATCGAGCAGCACTTTCTTGAGCAGGGGGCACGAGGTCCGGCTTATGGCTCGATCGTCGCCAGCGGGGACAACGCCTGCGTTCTGCACTACACGACGAACAACGCAGTGCTCAACGACGGTGACCTGCTCTTGATCGACGCCGGTTGCTCCCTGAACGACTACTACAACGGAGACATCACCCGTACCTTCCCGGTCAACGGTCGCTTCAGCCCTGAGCAGCGTGCCCTCTACGAGCTTGTGTTGGCCGCCCAAGAGTCCGCCGTGGCCGTCGTGGCTCCGGGGCAGACTGCTGAAGCGGTCCACGACACAGCCGTTCGGGTGCTCGTGGAGGGTTTGGTGGACCTGGGCCTGCTCCGCGGTGAGGTGGACGGGATCATCGAGCAGGGGGCCTACCGCCATCTCTACATGCATCGCACCGGCCATTGGCTGGGCCTCGATGTCCATGACGTCGGCGCCTATCGCCTGGGTGAACACCATGTGGGCCTCGAGCCCGGGATGGTCCTGACCGTTGAGCCGGGTCTATATGTCAGCGACCGGCTGCCGGTCCCCGAAGGCCAGCCGGAGATCGAAGAGCGCTGGAAGGGCATCGGCATCCGGATTGAAGATGATGTCGCCGTAACCGAGCACGGCCACGAGAACCTAACGGCGGCCGCCCTCAAGGCTCCAGCGGCGCTGGAGCGCTAGGCGATCGCCTGCTCCAAAGCCGCCAACACCGCTTTGGTGCCGGGAATGACCGCGTCCGCCCCGGCTTCGCGCAACTGGTCCTCATAGGCCGCGAGCCTGGGGCTGCTGTGAAGGTGTGGCGGAGCCACCGCCAGGCTGATGAAGCGCTGATCCGGTTTAGCTTGGCGCGCCTGCACCACGGTGGTGACATCGGCCACGGTGTCACCGAGATAGGCCACAGGCACCGACGGGGGAGCCAGGGCACTGGCGAGTTGCAGGAATCCGCTGGGATCGGGTTTGTCGGGGGCATCCCCCATGGCAATCAGGGGCGGCCTTTCAAGCCCCAGGCGGGTGTGGAGCACGAACCGTGCCGATGGCCGTTCAGCGCCGCTGACAAAGCCCCAAACCACATTGGCCGCCGAGAGCGCGGCAAACAAGGCCGCGTCCACCAGCAGGGGTTCATTGCGGATGAAGCCGCTCCAGTCCGCGGGATCACCCTCTGGATCCCCACCGAAATAAAAGCCGTTGAAAACCTCCACCAGCGCCTCAAAGGCCGGGAGGTCCTGCTGACCCTGCCGGCGCAGCAACTCCAGGGAGGCCACCCAGTCATTGTTCCAGCAGCCCTCGGCCTTCAGGGCATCAATGCTCTCGGGGCTGGGGCGCTGGCCGCTGTAGTGATGCACTGTCTCCACGATCGCTTTGCGGTAACTGCCCCCCACATCGCGGATCACGCCATCGATATCGAACAGGAGAACAGCGCGCGGGCTCAGGGGACTGGAGAACAGCGGCTGGTAGATTAGTTGTTTGTCATTAAGCCTTGAGCGCGGATACCATGAGCACCGAGAGCGCTGAAAGCGCCGCGGCGACTGCTGCTACGACTGCCTCGACAGAAGCTCCCGCGACAGAAGCTCCCGCGACGGAGACCACTGAGGCTCGTCCGGTGCTGAGTGGTGCCAGCGCTGCCCTGGCAACAGCCACCATCGACGAGAACGGCGTTCCCTCCGGCCGTACCCCCAAGGCCGATGAGGGCCGCTTCCTGTTGAAGATCCTCTGGCTGCCTGACAACGTGGCCCTGGCTGTGGATCAGATCGTCGGTGGCGGCCCCAGCCCCCTGACCTCCTACTTCTTCTGGCCCCGTGAGGACGCCTGGGAAACCCTCAAGACCGAGCTGGAAGGCAAGAGCTGGATCACCGATAACGAGCGCGTTGAAGTCCTCAACAAGGCCACCGAGGTTATCAACTACTGGCAAGAGGAAGGCAAGGGTAAGAGCCTGGAAGAGGCCAAGCTCAAGTTCCCCGATGTCACCTTCTGCGGTACCGCCTGATTCGCGGCTACCTCCTTACTCCAGCCCCCGCAGAGCGGGGGTTTTTTTGTGCTTGCTAAGCGGCGCTGGCTCACCAACTGACCAAAGCTGCTGGCGGTGATCAGGCCTGGGCAGTGCTATCGAGATAGACGAAGGTGACGCCCCCCTGCAGGGTGATCTCCATCAGTCCCCCGGGTAGAGATGCTCAGTTCCGCAGCGCACGGCCTATATCTGTCCCTCGACGGCAAGTGGGTGTTCATCGGGCTTGGGCTTCGAGTGCTTTGCGGATGCTGTTGCGGTGGGCCAGGGCGCCGAGTTCCGGGGCTAGAAGATCAGGGGAAGGGCAGCAACAAAGGGCCCCCAAGGCAGAGCAACAGCCACAGCTTCTCAATCCACATCGATTTGGTCGGTTTGACCCAGGGGGGCATCAGAGCCCCCCTGGGTCAAACCGAGAGTTGTGCCGAGGCCTATGGCTTGGAACTTGTGGGCTGAGCATAAAAAAGCGCCCCCGCAGGAGCGCTGAAGCGATCAATCGAGCCTGGGCTCAATTGTTGAGGGCTGCGGCCTGCACCCGGGCGCGGGCGCGTGAGAGGGCCTGTTGGGCCTTCAACTTGTCGGTGCTGGCGCCTTGACCTTCGAACTGGTTAGCGGCCGCGGTGGCTGCTTCCAGTTCTTTGCTTGCTTCATCAGCATTGATGGAGCTGCCGAGTTCAGCGGTGTTCACCAGGACGGTGACTTCATCCGCTTCGATCTCAGCAAAACCACCCTGGAGGGCAATGGCTTTCCAGTCGTTGTTCTCGCGAACCCGCAGCACCCCGTAGTCGAGGGCGGTGAGCAGGGAGACGTGACCGGGAAGGATACCCAGTTGGCCCGTGGTGGAAGGAAGAATGACTTCGTCGGCGGGGCCGTCGAAGACGCTCTGGTCTGGGGCTAGAACTCGGAGGGTAAGAGACATCAGCTAACGCTCCGGATCAACCTTTGGCGTCAGCTTGGATCTTGGCGGCCTTTGCCTTCACTTCATCGATGTTGCCCACCAGATAGAAGGCAGCTTCGGGGAGGTGATCCAGTTCACCGGCCAGGACCATATTAAAGCCCTTGATGGTGTCCTCGAGCTTCACGTACTTACCGGGCATGCCGGTGAAGATCTCAGCCACGAAGAAGGGCTGGGAGAGGAACTTCTCGATCTTGCGGGCGCGGTCGACGGTGCGACGGTCTTCCTCGGACAGTTCGTCCAGACCCAGAATCGCGATGATGTCCTGGAGCTCCTTGTAGCGCTGCAGGGTGGACTGCACGGCGCGGGCGGTGCGGTAGTGCTCGTCACCCACGACGGAGGGCTGAAGCATGGTGCTGGTGGAGTCCAGGGGATCCACAGCGGGGTAAATGCCCTTGGAAGCTAGGCCGCGGTTCAGAACGGTGGTGGCGTCCAGGTGAGCAAAGGTGGTGGCAGGTGCGGGGTCGGTGAGGTCGTCCGCAGGCACATACACAGCCTGAATAGAGGTGATCGAACCCTCAAGGGTTGAGGTGATGCGCTCCTGCAGGCCACCCACGTCAGTGCCCAGGGTGGGCTGGTAGCCCACAGCGGAAGGCATGCGGCCGAGCAGGGCGGACACCTCGGAACCGGCCTGCACGAAACGGAAGATGTTGTCGACGAACAGCAGCACGTCCTGCTTGTTCGCGTCGCGGAAGTGCTCAGCCATGGTCAGAGCCGAGAGCCCTACGCGCATGCGGGCGCCGGGGGGCTCGTTCATTTGGCCGTAGCAGAGGGCCACCTTCGACTTAGAGAGGTCGTCGGCGTTGATCACGCCAGACTCCTTGAATTCCTCGTAGAGGTCGTTGCCCTCGCGGGTGCGCTCGCCCACTCCACCGAACACGGACACACCGCCGTGCTCCTTAGCGATGTTGTTGATCAGCTCCTGGATCAACACGGTCTTGCCCACACCGGCGCCACCGAAGAGGCCGATCTTGCCGCCCTGGCGGTAAGGAGCCAGCAAGTCGATCACCTTGATGCCGGTTTCGAAAACCTTGGGCTTGGTCTCGAGGTCGGTCAGCTTGGGAGCTTCGCGGTGGATGGGAGCGGTGGTCTTGGTCTTCACCGGACCCTGCTCGTCGACGGGCTCGCCGAGCACGTTGAAGATGCGGCCGAGGGTGGCTTCACCCACGGGCACGGAGATGGGGGCGCCGGTATCCAGGGCTTCCATGCCGCGGACCAGGCCGTCGGTGCCGCTCATGGCAACAGCGCGCACGCGGTGGTCACCCAGCAGCTGTTGAACCTCAGCAGTCAGAGCAACGTCTTGACCGGCGGGGTTTTTGCCCTCGATGCGGAGAGCATTGAAAATCTTTGGCAGCTTGCCGGCCGGAAATTCGACGTCGATCACCGGTCCGATGACCTGCCGGACGAGGCCTTTAGTGCCGGTGGCAGTAGCAGCAGCCATTTAAAGGAGAAGTAGCAGGGCGCGCAGTGGGACCAATCCCACTTGAAGCGGCGCAAACATACCACCGCGACCCGTCGTCCCGTCACCCCTCCCCGGCCCTGTTCGGTCAACCGCCCCGCGAGGTGGTTGTGAACGAGGGAAGCGCGCCCATAACTTGGCAGTTAGGGGATGCGAGTGCTAACTCGCGTTCCCAGGCGTGATTACGCCGCGACCCTGGCAGCGTCTCTGGCGCCATGCCAATGGTTTCGCCAACCAATCCGAATTCCATCCATGGCTGCTGTTTCTCTCAGCGTTTCCACCGTCAAGCCCCTGGGCGATCGCATCTTCATCAAGGTCTCTGAGTCCGAAGAGAAGACCGCCGGCGGCATCCTTCTTCCTGACTCCGCAAAAGAAAAGCCCCAGGTGGGTGAAGTCGTGCAGGTGGGCCCAGGCAAGCGCAACGAAGACGGTTCCCGTCAGGCTCCTGAAGTGAGCGTTGGCGACAAGGTCCTCTACAGCAAGTACGCCGGCACCGACATCAAGCTCGGCAGCGACGAGTACGTCCTCCTGTCTGAGAAGGACATTCTGGCTGTCGTCAGCTGAGTCCGACCCGTTTTTCACTAACCCCACTTTTCGCGAGAACCGCCTCCCATGGCTAAGCGCATCATTTACAACGAGCAGGCTCGCCGCGCTCTTGAAAAAGGCATCGACATCCTTGCCGAGTCCGTTGCAGTGACCCTCGGCCCCAAGGGCCGCAACGTCGTCCTCGAGAAGAAGTTCGGGGCTCCTCAGATCATCAATGACGGCGTCACCATCGCCAAGGAGATCGAGCTCGAGGATCACATCGAGAACACTGGTGTTGCGCTGATCCGTCAGGCCGCCTCGAAGACCAACGATGCCGCCGGTGACGGCACCACCACGGCGACCGTCCTGGCCCACGCCATGGTCAAGTCCGGTATGCGCAACGTCGCTGCTGGTGCAAACGCCATCACCCTCAAGAAGGGCATCGACAAGGCTGCTGAATTCTTGGTCGACAAGATCAAGGAGAACGCCAAGCCCATCAGCGACTCCAACGCGATCGCCCAAGTCGGCACCATCTCTGCTGGTAACGACGAGGAAGTCGGCCGCATGATTGCCGACGCCATGGACAAGGTCGGCAAAGAGGGTGTCATCTCCCTCGAGGAAGGCAAGTCGATGACCACCGAACTGGAGGTCACCGAGGGCATGCGCTTCGACAAGGGCTACATCTCCCCTTACTTCGCCACCGACACCGAGCGGATGGAAGCGGTTCTGGAGGAGCCCTACATCCTGCTGACCGACAAGAAGATCGGTCTGGTCCAGGACCTTGTGCCCGTGCTCGAGCAGATCGCCCGCACCGGTAAGCCTCTGCTGATCATCGCTGAGGACATCGAGAAGGAAGCCCTGGCCACCCTCGTGGTGAACCGTCTGCGTGGCGTCCTGAACGTGGCTGCTGTGAAGGCCCCTGGCTTCGGCGATCGCCGTAAGGCCATGCTCGAGGACATTGCCGTCCTGACCAACGGTCAGCTGATCACCGAGGACGCCGGCCTCAAGCTGGAGAACACCAAGTTGGAGATGCTGGGCACCGCCCGCCGCATCACCATCAACAAGGACACCACCACCATCGTGGCCGAAGGCAACGATGTGGCAGTGAAGGCCCGCTGCGAGCAGATTCGCAAGCAGATGGACGAAACCGACTCCACCTACGACAAGGAAAAGCTGCAGGAGCGTCTGGCCAAGCTGAGCGGAGGTGTTGCCGTGGTCAAGGTGGGTGCCGCCACCGAGACCGAAATGAAGGACAAGAAGCTGCGACTCGAAGACGCTATCAACGCCACCAAGGCGGCCGTTGAAGAGGGCATCGTTCCTGGCGGTGGCACCACCCTGGCCCACCTGGCTCCCTCCCTCGAGGACTGGGCCAAGGCCAACCTGTCCGGCGAAGAGCTGATCGGCGCCACCATCGTGGCTTCCGCCCTGACCGCACCCCTCAAGCGCATCGCTGAGAACGCTGGTGTGAACGGCTCCGTCGTGGCCGAGCACGTCAAGAACAAGCCCTTCGCCGAGGGCTACAACGCCGCCACCGGCGAATACGTCGACATGCTGGCTGCCGGCATCGTTGATCCCGCCAAGGTGACCCGCTCAGGTCTCCAGAATGCGGCTTCCATCGCCGGCATGGTTCTTACCACCGAGTGCATCGTGGCTGACATGCCCGAGAAGAAGGAAGCAGCTCCTGCCGGCGGCGGCATGGGCGGCGGCGACTTCGACTACTGAAGTCAGCAGGTGAGAGGCTGACCTTTTCCCAGACGACTCTCCTTTTTTGCAATGCATTTGGGGCGCATCCGTGCCCCATTTTTTGTGCCTGTCGATCGGTGCTGATCTGAGGCAACCCAACCCTTTTGCCTAGGTGCTGCAATGCGGATCTATGCAACAGGGCTGTTTCCTGCTTGGGTGATGGCGGCGTGAAATGCCCCGCGGCTGAAAGGGGAAGCGAATCCAGGAAGGGAGGGGTATTGTTCTTTCTATACGAATCTTGGCTGTGCCGCGCCCTGGTGCCTTCGCTGCGAACTTCAGGCCTGAAGTTTTGGATCGCTTTAGGGCTCTCTGCCGGCGTCAGGGAAAGCAGTACACGAAGGTGCTCGAGCGCCTGGCTGAGTTGTACCTGGAAACCGGAGGGGCTGTGCTGGATGGAGCGGCCTCTGCTGGGTCGGCGGATCCAGATAAGAAGAAGCGGCTCGTCCAGGTGGAGTCACTCCAGAACAAACTCCTGGAAGATCTCTTGAAGCGTGTGGAGGTCCTTGAGAAGCAGAAGGTGAAAACCGACTATGAGATCGAGCGCGTTCAAAAGAGCGTTGCCTTTCTGCGCTCTGGTCTGCAAGAACCTGGTTCTATGGGGTGAACGGTTAGGGGCTTTCTGTATCCCCTGTTCGAATCAAAGGCTGATTTCCTTCTCCTTCGTGCCAGCTTTTCGTTGCTGGTTTCGGTAGTTCACTGAGTTGTTCTTTCGGAAGGGCAATGCCCTGAACTTGGCCATCGCGGTGGTCGTGTGCACGAAGTTTCAGCAGATCGTCGATGCGCTCACGAAAGATCTCTTGATGCCCTTGGTGAATCCGTACAACCCGAGAACCTCGGTGTGGATGTCGCCAAACATGGCGAATGGGCCTACGCCGAGCGGGTTCTCCGCAGCTGTTCTGAGCACCGCCCCCATAAGCAAGCCCGGGTGGAGTGCATCCCGGGCTTTTGGCTGTCTGGCTTTAGGCGTTGGGCTTGAACGTCAGTGCCACGCCGTTATTGCAGTAGCGCTTGCCGGTGGGCCTAGGGCCGTCGTTGAAAACGTGGCCCTGGTGACCGCCGCAGCGCTGGCAGTGGTATTCCGTGCGGGGCACGATCAGCTTGAAGTCGACGCTGGTGCCAATGGCATTGGCCAGGGGGTCCCAGAAGCTGGGCCAACCGGTGCCGCTGTCGTATTTGGCCTTGGAGCTGAACAGAGGCAGGTCGCAGCCGGCGCAGTGATAGAACCCAGAGCGCTTCTCGTTGTTCAGTGGGCTTGAGAAGGGGCGTTCAGTACCCTCTTGCCGCAGCACTTGATAGGCGGCGGGGGGAAGCCGTTGCTTCCACTGAGCATCACTAAGTTGCCAATAGGGATCGCCGGCCTTGGCGGCCGCCTCCGCTGATTTGCCTCCCACCAGCAGAGCCAGTGAAGCGAGCAGTCCTCGACGTCTCATTTAGAGGCCCTTGAACCAGCCAGCGCTGAGGGCTGTGGCCAGTCCCAGGAAGATGGCCAGCAAGGTCCAGGTAATGCGATTCAGGGTCGCCTCAGCGCTGCGGGCGCTGCTGAACATTGAGCTGCCACTGGAGGCCAAGCCGCCCATGCCATCGCCCTTTGGGCTGTGTAGGAGCACGGTGATGACCAGCAGTGCACCACTGCCGAGCCAGATCCAGGTTAGGACGCTTTGAATCATCGGTGCAGCCTAGGCAGTGATCTAGACGCCCAGGGTCTGGGGAATGCGACTGGGCTGAGATGGGCTGCCCAGGGGATGGATGAGGGAGGTGCCACTCATCCGGCTCGGCTGATCCAGGCCCAAGATCTCCAGAAGGGTCGGCGCGACATCGGCCAGACCGCCACCACTGCGCAGTTCCACCGCGGTGCCGTGGCCAGGGATCTTGCGCTTCTCTCCTTCCACCAGGATCAGCGGCACCGGGTTGGTGGTGTGGGCGGTCCAAGGCAGGCCGTCGGGGCCTTCCATCAGCTCGGCGTTGCCGTGGTCGGCAGTCACGATCAAGGTGCCGCCCATGCGGTTCGTCGCCTCAAGCAGTCGGCCGACGCTCTGGTCGACAGCACCGATGGCTTCCACGGTGGCCTCCATGGCTCCTGTGTGGCCGACCATGTCGGGGTTAGCGAAATTGATCACCACCAGGGAATAGATGCCCTTGTTGATGGCGGAGATGCAGTTATCGGTGAGCTGCTCGGCCGACATCGCTGGTGCCTGGTCGTAGGTGGCAACCCGAGGCGAGGGCACGAGGTGCCGGTCTTCACCGGGATAGGGCTGCTCGATGCCCCCGTTCATAAAATAGGTGACGTGGGGGTATTTCTCGGTTTCAGCGGTGCGGAATTGACGCAGGCCGGCCTCTGAGACCACCTGACCCAGCAAGCCGTCGAGAGATTCGGGTGGGAAGGCCACGCTGACCGGGAGCCCGGCCTCGTACTGGGTGAAGGTGACCACGTTCAGATCAGGAATGAAGCTCCGCTCGAAGCCGTCACAGTTCTCTAACACCAGGGACTTCACCAGCTGGCGCACCCGGTCCGGGCGGAAGTTGAACACCACCAGGCCATCGCCAGATTGGATGGCCCCCGGAGCCAGGCGGGTGGGTTCTAGGAATTCGTCGTAGATCTCTTCGCCATAGGAGGCTCGCAGTACCTCCTGTGGGGATCGCCCAGTGATCGCACCGTCTTCAGTCAGCAGCCTGTAGGCCTTCGCGGTGCGCTCCCAACGGCTATCGCGGTCCATCGCCCAATAGCGCCCGCAGAGGGTGCTGATCCGGCCAATGCCAGCAGCTTCGATTTGGGATTCGATCTTGGTCAGAAACGGCTCGGCGCTCTGGGGAGGCGTGTCACGGCCATCGGTGATGGCGTGAATGCAGACATCCTTGAGTCCGCGAGCTTTGGCCCAATGCAGGAGGCCGCCCAGGTGGTCGATGTGGCTGTGTACCCCGCCATCCGAGCAGAGTCCGATCAAGTGGAGGGTTTTGCCGCTGCTCTGAAGCTGCTCAGCCAGAGCGTTGAGTTCACCGTTCTCCGCGATGCTCCCGTCGCGCACGGCCTGGCTGATGCGGACGAGTTCTTGGCGGATGATCCGACCGGCACCAATGGTCAGATGACCGACTTCGGAGTTGCCCATTTGATCGTCGGGCAGCCCGACATCAGCGCCGCTGGCCTCGATCAGGGTGTGGGGATAGGCATGCCAGAGGGCATCCATCACCGGGGTTTGGGCAGCCCGGATGGCGTTATGAACGTCGTCGTGCCGGTAGCCCCAACCGTCCAAGATGCAGAGCACAACCGGTGCGACAGCACCCTTCTGGGAAGGATCTGAAGGAGCGGCGGTTGATGCCGCCGCGTTGTGCGAGCCCGATTCGGTGGACGGTACGACTGTCACCCGATAAAACCCCGCCTTTCCCTGCACGACCAGATAGGCCCAACCTACCTCTTGCCTTGTCCTAAGCCAGTCCCCAGCATGGTTGCGTCAGCTTTTGGCTACACCGGCGATTCCCTCTACCATCGCGCCCTCCGCTCAGACCCATGGCCGTCGATCGCGTTGAAATTCTGTCCGCGGTTGAGCTGGCAAGAACCCTGAACCGTCTGGCTTCCCAGGTGTTGGAGAGCGTGGATGACAGCCGCGATCTGGTCCTCCTGGGCATTCCGACTCGGGGGGTGGCCTTGGCGGAGGTCCTGGCCCAGTTGCTCGAGCAGCTCTCGGGCCATCCCGTGGACTGCGGCAGCGTCGATCCCACCTTCCATCGGGATGACCTCGATCGGGTCGGCACGCGTCTGGTGACGCCGACCTCAATGCCCTCCAGCCTCGATGGCAAGGAGGTGGTGCTGGTGGATGACGTGATCTTCACCGGCCGCACTGTGCGGGCTGCACTTGAGGCCCTGCAGGCCTGGGGCCGTCCTCGCCGCGTCTCGCTGCTCGCGATGGTGGACCGCGGTCACCGGGAGCTGCCGATTCAACCAGACTTCTGCGGACGGGTGGTTCCGACGAACCGGCAGGAGCTGATCGCCCTCTGTCTCAAGGGCATTGATGGGGAGGAAGGGGTCTTCCTTTTAAAAGGCGAGGTCGAAGGCTGACCCTCAGGCCAACTCTTCGAGTTCGTCCGCGCGGAAGTGGGCCCGGAATTTCCCGAAGGCCACGATTACAGGCATCGTCGGGCTGATGGTGCGCCCCTTGTAGTCGTTCAGAACCTGGAAGACTTCGCCCTGCTGGCCCTTGAGATCAAAGGCTTGGCCGCGATGTTGTGGGTGGTGGAACACCACAACGCTCTGGCTGACCGTGACTTGATCTCCTGCCTGCATGAAGAGGGCCTTTGACGCGTCGCCCATCCTGTCACGCGTGATCAACGTCTGCAGGCCGTCTCGGGACCGTCTTCAATGACCTGTCCCCCGAGCTCTGCGCAGGCCTGGCTGAAGGCTTGCCAGTCATCGAGTCCTTGCTCGAGCTTCTGGCTCACTAGGCGGTTGAGCTGAGCTTCGGGGACATTGGAGCCCTGGCCGCCGTGGGAATCGTGCTCGCCATGGTCCCGTTGGCGGAGGCCTTCGATGCCGGCTTCCACCTGCTTGCGCAGCCCCTCGGTGCGCGTTCTCCACCAGGGATGTTCGATCCGATTGAGGGCATCGAGAGCTTCCCACCAACGCTTCTGGCGGATCAGCCGGGCGGCCCGCTCCTTTTGGAAACGGTTGCGGCTCCAGTCTTCGCGGAGTTGATTACCTAGCGCAGTGCCCTGGGGGTTTTTGTCGGCATTGAGGTTCTTGAGAACCGCGATGGCCTGCTCCAGTTGACCCCGGCGGTAGAGGTTGAGGACTTCGTTTTCCAGTTGCTGTTGCCAGGCCAGTAGGCGCTGCTGGTCCTCCGGGGTGCTGCTGCCGGAGTTGACCAGCAGGCGCTGGAGTTGCAGAGCCTCGGCCGGTTGGCTGTCCTGCCAGAGCTGATCGGCTTTCAGCCTCCGGCAATGGCTGAGCTCCAGAGGCGCTTGGCCCCCCAGCCAGCGCAGGGCCGAGAGCTGCTCGCCGTAGAGCAGACAGTCATCCAATCGCCCGGCTTTAGAGGCCTGCTCGAGTCGAGCAGGAAGTTGTTTTTCCCACCAATAGGCCGCGCCGACTCCCGATGCCACCAACCCCAAGGTGAGCACCAGCCAAAAACGTGGAAGCCGGTGTCGGCGGATGGCCAAGTGGCGGGTCTGGAATCCACTTCTGTTCTATGCAGCCGCCCTCCGGCGATCACGCGGCCAGGGGCAGCGCTTGAGCCGGCCTAGCGAACAGCGCCCAGATCGATGGCGCCCTGGCGCGTTTGGGTCTGCAGATCCAAGGTCTCGACCTTTAGGTGAGCGGCCTCATTAATCCAAAAGCGCAGCTCGATTCGGTCCTCCCCGGGGTTGCCGGAGGGGAGCAGGGGAATCTGGATGGGAGCCTGCGGCCAGGCCTGGACCCGGGCCTCTCCTGCCCGTTGACGGCGCAGGATGGGAAGGCCATCCACGAAGACCACTTCGCTGCGCTCTTCCGCCTGGGGTTCCCCGAGCACCAACTCCAGGGCCTGTTGATCGCTCTGGCTGCAGGAGAGGCGAATCACAAGTGGTTGCTCGATCGGCCAGCTCTGCCCGGCCATGAAGAGCGGATGCCAGCGATGTTCAGCGCTGCGCTGATCCCAACAACGCAGGGAGACCCCCTGGCCGAGGACGTCCTTGATTCGGACGCCGGGGGTGAGGCTCAAAGCCCCCAGGGCGACGGCTTCCACGGGACGGCTGTCCCTCAGGGGTGTGCCCGGGAGGCGTTGCTGAAGCCAGCCGCGAATCAAAGGGATTTGGGCGCTTCCCCCCACGGGCAGGATCGCGTCGATGTCCTCGCTTTGAACGCCCGCGGCCCGGGCTCCGGCCAGGACGGTTTCCAGCAGTTCATCCAACAGGCTCAGCAGCCCCTGCTCCATCAGCAGTTGCTCGAAGCCCGATCGCTGCAGGCGAAGGGGGATTGCGTTGGACGTTCCCGCGGGGGTCCAAATGGCTAGGGCTTCCTCCTGGGCGCTGAGCTCGCATTTGAGTCGTTCGCAGACCTGCAGGAGTCCCCGCGGAGGATGGGGAAGATCGGGGCAGAGGAGTGCGGCGATCCAGCGGTCGAGATCGCGGCCCCCGAGCGCTAATCCGGCTTTGCCCAGCACCTCGGCGGTGCGAAGTGTTTGTTGGTTGCCGCTCAGGTTGCGGCCGCCAAAGCGCAGCAGTTGGGCGATGGGGGCGGCGCGCCCTTCCCCGCCGGGAAGGGCCACCAGTGAAAGGTCCGTGGTTCCACCGCCGACATCGACGACCAGGACGCGGCTTCCTGGGGGGAGGCCCGCGCCGATCGCGGCCGCGGTGGGTTCATCCACCAAGGCCACATCGGGGACATCCATCGCTTCGACGGCGTCCAGGAGCCATTGGCGATAGCCCCGGTAGCCATCGATGGGGGCGGTCAGCACCAGCCGATCCGGGCTGATGCTCGCCGGTAGGTGTGACCAGATCTGCTCGAGCAAAAGGCGTCCACATTGCTCCGGGGTCAACCAGCTGTCGCTGCTCTCGCGGCTGGGTTGGGCTATGAGTCGTTTGAAATCTCGCTGCAGTTGGGGCCCTTCGCGCTCCAGCAGGCCCCCTTCGACAACCTGGCGACCGATGAGGGGTTGATTGATGTCCCGGTCCGCCAGCCAGATCAGGCTTGGGATGGCCACCGGATCGGCGCTGCTGAAAGGCGGCAGGGGTAGCAGCTGGGCGTCGGGGTCGTTGGCGCCTTGATAGGCCACCACCGTGGTGGTGCTGCCGAGGTCAATGGCAAGGGTTCCGGCCATTGGCCAAAGCTGAAGGGAAACTGCCGTCTAAGAGGGTGACGCAAAACCAGGCTTCATGGTGATACAAGCGGGACTTGTCTTGGGTCATGGAGCGGGTTGCTGTTGCCCTTTGGTCGTTCTATCGGGAAGACCCTGAGCAGGCGCGTCGCCTCGATCCGTTGCTGGCGGCTCGCCTGTCCCGGGGCTGGGGCTCCCTTCGGATCGAATGCAGGGATTTGGCCCACCGGGCCATGGTCTGTGGCGTGATCGATTTGCTGCGGCCCCCGCTGGAGGCGTTGCAGTTGGCCCGGGAGATTCGTCTGGTGGTCGCTGGTGAGCAACCGATGGTCTTCCCGGTCACCGTTCCCTTGCCCAGCAGTCTGCTGACCTACGATGAGTCGATCGGCGAATAGTGCATGTATCTCGGCGTCAACGTCAGCCCCAAAGAGCTCGCTCAGCGTGCTGAGAATCTCGTTCGGCAATCCAGCAACCGCTATCTGACAACCGTTCGCATCGCTTTCCGCGCTAAGCAGCGCCGTTTCGATGATTTCGACGGTCTGCTGGAAGACTCGATGGTCAAGCCCGTGCAACGCGCAATCATCGAACTGAGCGACGAGCAGGATCAGCCTGATCTGCTGCCTGGCTGAGCTCTTAGATCCGTGCCCGTCTTGGTTGGTGGGTGAGCGTGATTCAGCTTGAAGGAGAAGGGTGGCGGTTGGCTTGGGATGCCGGCCGTCACCCTTTTTCGGTGTTGATTGGCGGTGACGGTTGGGCCGCTGAGCTCAGTGAGGCCGAAGCCTCGGCCCTGCGCGACGGCCTCCGTGATTTGATCGATCAACACCGTCAGCTGAACGAGCAGTTGATGGCTGAAGAAGCGATCGAACTGGAGCTCGAGCGAGGGGGCTGGTGGATCTGTCTGGATGGCGATCGCCAGAGCTGGACCCTGCGGGTGATGCTCACCCCTGAGCCTGGCCAGCGGGCGATTGAGGGCAGGTGGACCCGTGAGGCCGCCGCCTGTTTCAGTGCGGCGCTCTCCCAGCTCCATGGCCAGCCGTGAGGGCATGCAGAGCGCAGTAATCGAGCCCATCCAGTCCGGCTTCGCTGGAGCGTTGCAGCAATTGCAGTAGCCCCTCCAGTCCTTCGCCATTGAGTCCCGCGGCTTGGGAGGCCTCGAGGAAGAGCGTGAGGTCCTTGCGCAGGTGGGCCGTGGGGAAATTCGGGTTGCCGTAGTCCCCCTGAAGCTCCCGCTCTAATTTCTTGTCGAAGGTCGGGGCGTAGAGCGCGCTGCCCCGCAGGATCTTCATGAAGCTCTCGACGTCCACGCCGCTGCGCTGCACCAAATGCAGCGAGAGGCTGAAGGCGTGGGTGAGGCTGGCGATCAGTTGGTTGAGGGCAAGCTTGCAGGCCATGGCGCTGCCGACCGGCCCGAGGTGCCGCGGGGCTTCGCTGAGCTGCTCGAGGATTGGTGCGGCCGCGGCAAAGACATCCGGCGCTCCTCCTGCCATGAGCTGGAGCCGACCGACGAGTGCTTCCGGTTTGCTGCCCAGGACAGGGGCTTCGAGGTAGCGCCCGCCACGTTCCGCGACGGCGGCGGCCAGGGTCTGGCTTTGCTTGGGAGCGATCGTGGCGATCTGAATGACGCCGCGCCCGGCGAGCTGCTGATCAAGCTCCCCCAGCAGGAGCTCCTCGGTGCTGGACCCATTGCTGAGCACGGTGATCAACCAGTCCGCCTGCCCGGCCACCTCCTGGGCCGTGGGGGCGGTGCGGGCCCCGGCCTGAATCAAGGACTGGCAGCGCTCACTGGTGCGGTTCCAGACCCAGAGGTCCTGCCCTCCCTCCAGCAGTCGACTGGCGATTGCTCCCCCCAGGAGACCGGTTCCAAACAGGGCGATGGCCATGGTCTTTGGGGTGAGATTGCTGATGAGATCATCGCTCTGATCAGGACTGCTGATCAGCGTTTTTCTCCCAGGGCAGTGCGCGTCTTCCCCAGGGTTTTGCACGGTTTTTCCACAGCCCAAGCCCGAGAACGGGCAGTGACCGCGGTGGTCTGGGGAGAACGGGAGTGGAATCGGCAAGGCCTGTTGACAAGCCCTGAAGCCCCCCGCAGCGGCGCCCCCCTGGTGCCCATGAATGGGGCAGAACCCCATCTGGCGGCTGGGATCTAGGCCTGAGAACGCCTGGGAATGCCCCCGTTAGGGTGCTGTTGACCGTTCCCCCGTGTTGTGGGGAACTAGTCCCATTGATCGCAGGAACGGCATGGAAGCAACTGGCACGGTGAGCATGTCCGCTGAGGTTCCCGAGCCCCTACTTCAGTCCATGCAGGGCTTTATCGAGGCCCACCCCAACTGGGACCAGTACCGCCTCTTCCAGGCCGCTCTGGCGGGCTTTCTCGTGCAGAACGGGGTGCAGACCCGCGAGATCACCCGTTGCTATCTCGCCAACCTCTTCCCGCAGCAATCGCGCTTCAGCGAGCCCCTCGCCTGATTCGGCGCCACTGGACGTAGCTGTTGGTCACGGTCGTTGCCATCAGGCAGAGGGAGGGCACCACCACCACACAAGTGATCGGCAGACCTGAGCCATCCCAGAGCAGTTCGCTCAACAGGCCCAAGGCGAAGGGCTGCACAGTGATGGCGAGCAGCACCCCCGCCAGGGCGATCAATCCAGGTCCCTGGTGCTCGAGCAGCAAGAAGCCGACGCGAAAGGCTTTGGTGGCCCCCATCCCTTCAGCAACAACCAAGCAGGCGTTGAAGAGCTGACTGAAGGCCAGCGCCCCTCCGACGACCACACCCAGCACGAGAGGCAAGGGGGCCAGGGGCTGTGCCACCAGCAGCAGAAAGGACCAACTCAAAAAGCTGATCAGCACGATCAGGCTGAGGGCTGCGGTGAGGCGCAGGACTCCTCGGGTGAGGTGCCAGCTGCAAGCTCCGTGCCAGCGATAGAGGGAGCGCGCCTGGGGGACACGCCCGCGGCTCAGGTCCAGCCCAGCCCGGGTCAGGCCATCGATCAGCCAGATCAGGCTGATGGCATAGAGGATGACCCCGACCATGTACAGCAACACCCCGAGGACGGCGTTGGTGAGGCCATCCCCAAGACCAAACACGGTCCAGCCGAGCAGGTGCAGGCCAAGCATGCTGGCCGTAAATCCCAGAACAACCCACGGGTGAGCCCTCAGCTGGCTGAGGCTGTCGAGCAGGGCTCGCCCCGGTTGGATTTGGCGTTGCTTCAAAGGGGACCGAGGAGAGCCAAGAGTCGCTCCGCGCTGGCCTCGGGGATCGGCAGAATCGAGAGGCGATTGCCTTGCCGGATCACAGGCAATTCTTCAACGCTGAAGTTTTGCCGCAGGGCATCTAAGCTCAAAAGGGAACCAAACGTGCCGACGTACTTGAGCCGAACGCAGTCCCAGCGAGGTACTTCCGGTTTGGACTTGGGATCGAAGTACTTGCTCTCTGAATCGAATTGAGAAGGATCTGTGATTCTTGTTTCGATCACCTCCATCATCCCGACAATGCCTGGTGGCTTGGCATTGGAGTGGTAAAAAAATGCCTGATCACCGATTGACATCGAGCGCATAAAATTGCGCGCTTGGTAGTTGCGAATGCCGTCCCAGAGCGTTGTCCCCTCCTGTTGGAGATGCTGGATGCCGTAGACATCTGGCTCGCTCTTCATTAGCCAATAACTTATCTTCATTTCACCACGCGTATTAAGGAGATCACGTCAGGCGATGGATGTCTCATGCTTGGAAGTTCGATTATAGTCTAAACTCTGTTCATTCACAAATGCCGCAAGTTATCAGGCTTATCAGGCTGTGCCGGACGCATGATCTCAGCTGACTAACACGATTAAATACTGGTCGACCTCGCTCTACAAGGCGAATCGCCAGAAAGAATAATTTCCTGCATGGAGATTTCTGGGTTGACAAGCATAGGCAACATCGTCTGCGTTTGATAGGAGTATATTGTTGTCAATAAACTCCTCGGACCCATGGCTTTTGGAGCTTCTCGCTTGACGTCAGCCGCTCCATCGGTTCTGAGTTCAGCTACTAGGTGAAATGCATCTTGCTGGAAAACATATTGACATTTGATGACCAGTAAAGGTTCTGCGACACACCAGGCTCTGTTTGCATAAATATAGCTAGATTATATTTTTAGTTTTTTGAGAGTCTCATCTCGAGAATATATCCTAAAGCGTTTTAACTTTGCGCCTTTCTTGCTTCTGCTAAAGCCTATTGCAACCCCTAAGTAATGGGCATTCCTGTGATTGAATCAATACTGATTCTATTCGAACTAGTAGAAGTAATAACGTCTTCAATGCGCTCATTTGTCAAGCTCGAATCAAGACCGAGCAAGAGTGCCGCAAGCCCTGCGACGTGTGGAGTTGCCATTGAAGTACCGCTCCAGGTTTCATAGCTGTTGTCCTTGTAAGAAGAATAAATTTGTACGCCTGGAGCAGTTACATAATTGATGGTTGTTTCACCTGCCTTATTAGACCAGCTGGCAAACTCTTCGTTTCGATCAATAGCTCCGACAGCAATTCCGTAATTACTCGCATAAGCTGCTGGCTTTAAAGGTGAATCAAAACCATTATTTCCAGAGCCCATAACAATCACAACGTTTTGTTCATGTGCATACTTCACTGCATTAAATATTTCAGTAGAGCCTCCCCCGGCTAGTGATAGATTAATCACATCAGCTCCATGATCTGTCGCCCAACGTATACCCAATGCAATATCTGTGTTTTTACCAGCTCCATTTTCATTAAGAACCCGTATTGGCATGATGAGTGAAGATGGTGCTACTCCCCAAACACCTTGACCGTCATCAGCACCAGCAACTAATCCTGCAACGTGAGTTCCATGTCCATTTAAATCATCAGGATTGTCATCCATATCTACAAAATCAAAACCTTGAACCAGTCGCCCTGAGAATTCCGGATGGTCTAGATCAACACCGGTGTCAATAACCGCAACAACAATATCTTCTCCAGTGCTGCCTCTCAAATTCTGCGATCCAGCCCAGACACTTGTAGTGTTTAAGAGATCAAGATTCCAATGATTACCACCTAGGTTTGGCCTTGAATCAAGAGATAATCCAGTTAAAAGCTCTGAAGCATACTCAGCATTAACCGTACCGTACCCATCTTCTGGTGAATAGTTTTCAATAATAGAAAATGATGCTTCGTTGCGAGTATCTAATGGATTCGAATCTTCATCAGACGACGAAAAAACTTCTTTCAAGGCCAAGCTGTACGTACCCTCATATCGATTATCCCAACTTCTAACTTCTACGTAATAGTTGCCTGAGTATTCTGCTGTATATGAGAATTGCGAGTCGCGTATCTGACCAAGTAAAATATCATCATTTTGCCACAGTAACCGACCATCTTCTGCGCGTAGATACAAGTATGTGTCTTCACAAGTAATGCCATTACTCATGAACTCATATGTATGATCATCGTGAAGTTCAACTTTAAACCAATCTGAGTCTCCAATGGATTCAAGATCACCATTGACGCTCTCACCAACATCTAGATTCCGTGCGGATCCAGGTGTTTGACCACTGTCGTCAATTACTGAAGTGTAGCCTATTTCATAATCTCCAATAAAACGGTTTTCCCAACTATTTGCTTCTAGATAGTAGTCGCCTGAATACAAAGCACGATAGATAAGCTTGGAATTTCGTTCTCTTCCAAGTACAATGTCATCGTTACTTGCAAGCCAGGCCCCGCTTTCATCGTATAAGTACATATAAGGATCCTCAAGGGATAACCCATTCATCCAGAATTCGTAGCTATTCCCCTCTTCTAGTCTGAGTTTAAACCAGTCCTTGTCGCTTACGAATGAAAGCGAGCTAACATTTCTGTCTCCATCTTCCAGATATTGATCTGTTGCTTTGGAGGCGCTAACATCGTTTTCTAGAATAGAGTAAGCAATACTGTAGTCTCCTTCAAACGCATCTTCATGTGAACTCGCGGCAAAATAAACTACTTTGTCTGACTCAGCTTCCACTACTAGCCTAGAGTCTTTGGTTGCGCCGAACAACTCATCATCGTTGCTCGTGAGTACTTCTCCATCCTTATCAACCAAATAAAGATGTGGATCTTCCAGGCTTATTCCATTTAGCTTAATCTCATATGATTTCCCTTTAGAGACTGAAAGCTTAAATATGTCGCGGTCACCATTCCAGTTTATCTTCCCTTCAGTATTACCCCTATCAGTGATGTCTATTGCGCCTTCAGTAAAATTAGTGACATCGTCATCAATTGTGTCTATCAAAAGCCTGTATTCGCCTGTGTATAAGTCGTCAAAAGAACCAATGTCAATAAAATACTCGCCTGTAATATTAGAGGTGTAGTAAAGGAGGCTGTCGCGAATGACTCCGAGTTGAATGTCGTCGTTATATGCAATAAGTTCTCCCTCGCCGCTTCTTAGGCGTAAATATGGATCTTCTAGTGTAATCCCACTTAGACTTATCCGATATGTCTGATCTCCATTGAATGCAACCTTGTACCAATCATGATCTCCCAGATGATCCAGTGTTCCTCTTAGCTCTGTCTCCACTTCAATAGTATTTGTTGTTGACCCATTATCCGGCACAGCATCAGATGTTTCCTCAATGCTTAAAGCTAGCTTGTATGATGTGCTGACGTTCTTGTCAATCAGCTCAATAGAAATAAAGTAGTTGCCTTCATTTAGAGCCCCTAGCCTCGTATCTCTACCTAAACTCTCCTCTTCAAAAGTTAGGCTACTGATTTCTTCTTTATTTGCATCGAAAATAGTTACCTTAAGGGCTGAGCTGTAGTCTCCAAGCCTAACCAGAAGATCTCCAAAGGTATCTACTTGTATCTCGAAAAAATCAATTGTATCAAGCGGACCAAGATGCTCTGTAACTTCGGAACCCTGTATGTCTAGTGCAAGAGCGTCACTATGTGTATTGCCAGCCTCATCCTTGAAGATATTTTCTGGCCAAGGCATGGCTATGTTGCCGTCTGTAAATATTACCTTCTCAAATCCAACAGCGTTTATCGTCCTCTCAGTTGAGTTATTGAGGATTACGTTATTAGCTTCAAAGGTGTAGTCCGCCAATGAACCTGCGAGAACAAGGGTGTCATCGCCATCGCCCGCGTCTATCTTGTCTCCATCAGCTGCCTTAACCAAGTCATTTCCCGCACCTGTATTGATTTTCAAGTCTCCATTTGATGTGATTATGTCCCCGCCACGTGAGCCATAGACTGTATTAAATCCAAGAATAGATATGGAGTTACTAGAACCTTCTACTAAATTAAGTATCGATAGCTTTCCCTGCTTGTCATCGTACACAATTGTACTGTCCGTGCTGTCACTAAAGTCAATTGTGTTGTCGAATGAATCATTTCCATTGATCGATTCTATGCCGCCTATAAAGTAATCTCTATGTCCGCCATTCTTAACAACTTTCCAGTCTTTCAAAAGAGTAATGGCCTGTTCAAATCCTTGATAGTTAATGGTGTCATAGCCTTCCGTGTTGACGTAATCATCACTTCCACCTGAAGCGGCGAAAACGTCGTCCCATCTAGTGCCAGAAAAGGATTCGCTAGCGTCACTTCCGCTGTGACTTATTACGATCTTTCCATCTCGATTTATGTCCTGCTTAAAGAACTGCTCTTTCCTTTCGACTTCTTGAGCATTCAAAAAACCGGTTGAGGATATCGCTTTACCTGATGCATCTACTGTTAAGATCGCGATCTGCTCTCTTTCGGGATTGCCAAAGAGAACATCGTAATAATCGCCCTCAGCAGAAACTTCAACCCCAAAGGGCTGGTATAATCTGAGACTTGATTCGGAGATATTGCTTAGCCGTATTTCGGGCGTGTCAATGTAGAAGTCATTTGATCCTTTGAGTAAAGCTGTTCCACCCATATTTTCAATGATTTCTAGATTATCGGCTATGGCTCCATTTCTGTTTAAATCGCGTCTGAAGTACCCTTCGTAGTCCTCAATCTTCTGATCGCTTAGTAGTAGGCTGGACCACATTTGCTCTCCTTCTTGATTAAATCTGTAAACCAGGTTTTCTTCCGAATTGTTCCGCCAAGCAACTAAGAATTGGCCTTCATATGTGCTCTTTATCGCTGTAGTAGCCTTCCATCCTGCAGCTAGCGACTGAAGTGGTGAAATGAATTGCTCTCCCTGCCTAAGCTCTATTGAGCCGTTGATTAAAAATCTATCATCTCCCGATATGGTTAGAGCAACGCCTTCATTTATGTCAACCGTCTTACTCAGAACTTTGTTTGTGCTGTAGAGGCTGATGAGTTCGCTTGTGCCCTGCAGATCTACATATGAAATATCTACAGAGATTGTGGAATCGATATCATTTTGCGAGAGAGAGTATGAGTTGGAGTTAGCGCCGTTAATGGGTGAGTTATTGCGTAACCACTGAATCGAGGGTGCATGCCTTCCGGAGGAAGGTATGCCGTCTTGATCGGTGAGAGAGGAGAGGTCAATGGAGAGAGT